>CP073749.1:2551517-3189396 GCA_024398055.1 bacterium SCSIO 12741
CAGTCACGATCGAGTGTTTATTGGACTGTCAGAAAAGGAAGAGATTGCGGTTGATGTTGAATTGGTTCGGGAAAAGATCTTTAGGATTCAGGATAAATTCTCCTCTCCAAGCGAAATATCCAAGTTGCCGGATCAGGATGCAGAGACGATGACCATTGTTTGGGGAGCTAAGGAGGTGCTGTACAAAAAGTATTCTGTGATTGAGAGCCTGGAGTTTAAATCGCAAATGACTATTGCTATAGATGAACCCATAAATGGAAAAGGTTTCTTCCGTGCTCAAGTTCATGGAACGAAGGTTCAGGGAGATCATCAACTTTCTTATTTTATCGAGCATGGCTACGTCCATGTTTATCTCTGTGATTGATTAATATTGTACCTGTGGTATTAGAAGGTATTCAACATAACCGAAAGAAAGGGCAGAAGTCCTTAGCCGTGTTAATCGATCCGGATCACAGTGACCTACCTGGATTGGTGGAGCGAGCTCGTTTGGCAAAACAATCGGGGGTAGATTATCTTTTCTTAGGAGGAAGCCTGGTGATGGGAAACGAGACCAACGAGGTGGCTGTCACACTCAAGCAGCATTGTGACTTACCGGTTATTCTTTTTCCTGGAAGTCCCATGCAAATCTGTTCGGAGGTAGATGCCGTTTTGTTCCTGTCATTAATATCTGGTCGCAATCCGGATTACCTAATCGGAAATCAGGTGATTGCAGCTCCTTATATCAAGAAGCTGGGCATCGAAACCTTGCCAACGGGTTACATGTTGGTGGCCAGTGACCGGGAAACCACTGCAACTTATATCTCACAAACTAAACCATTACCTCCACATAAACCTGAAATTGCTGCGGCTACGGCCATGGCGGGTGAAATGCTCGGTTTGCGCATGCTCTATTTAGACATGGGCAGTGGCGCTTCTAACCCAGTACCGTCTGCGCTCATTTCGTCGGTAAGAAAATCGGTGGACATCCCTCTTATTGTTGGAGGAGGAATCCGAACTGCCGAACAATTGGAAGAAGTATACCAGGCTGGGGCAGATGTTGCCGTGGTAGGTAATGCTATAGAACACGACCATGCACTCATCGAAGAATTGGGTGCGGTAAAATGGAATTTTTAGTGAAGCTCATTGTTATTTCAAGTCCGAATAAATCTAAATCTGAAATTCGCCACATAATCGGCTTGTTCGAAGCTGGATTGGAAGTCTTTCACATTAAGAAAAGTGACTTTTCCAGAAAACAGATGAAGGCCTACCTTCAAATGATTCCTCGGAAATATCATGGGCAATTGGTTTTGCACAGTCATTATGACCTGGCGCCTAAGTTTGGATTGAAAGGTATTCACTTGTCCAAATCCAAGAGACGGAAGAGCGATGTGTTAAGAGCCATTTCCTTTTGGTATGCCAAGGTATTTACTCCAGGTCTTAAGGTGAGTAAGTCATTTCATTCCATCCAGAGTTTGATCAATGATAAGGGGAAGTATGAATATGTATTCCTAAGTCCCGTTTTCGATCGTCACGACATTCAAGAGTTTAGTGCTGCTTTTTCGGAGAAGCAATTGAGAAGTGTTTTGTTTAAAACCCATCACAAGGTTTTTGCCCTGGGTGGAATCCGGGTTGGTCGGGTAGAGCTGGCACGCAGAACAGGTTTTGATGGAGTGGCGCTTCACAGTGCTATTTGGAAAGAGAAGAAAGATAAGATGGCTCGATTCAATGAATTGAAAACCGAAGTGGAAAGGGTATCGTCTGATATCAGTTAACAAACTCCCACTTAACCCCAAACTTAAAGGCCAGATCATTGAGCGGGTATCCTGGGCTCGCAAAGTAGTTGTAGTTAGGAATCCCTTCCATAACGTTGCTCAGTTTACCAAAGAAGTAAGCGCGGTCCACATTAACCATAAGAAAGGCTTCCAGCCATGGAAATTCGCCAAGCTTTGTTTGCGTTTGAGAATAGAATTGACGTGTTACCGGATTGTATCCATCACCCGTATAAGCTGTCGTGTAGTATAGGTCTACCCCAATACGCATGAGCATGTCTTTCTTAAACAATTCATGCTGGATGTAGAAAGAATTGTAGGAAAGAAACTCCGGTACATTGATGATGCCAGCCTGATCAACGAATTGGTATTGCAGCTTCAAGTCAAGGTGAAAAACGGATAACTTAAACTTTTGCTCCAGCCAGATTTGAGATAATGTAATGGTCGAATTGTATTGATTGAGTTTTTGCAGGGCGTCAAAGTAGATATGATTGCCCAAGGCCTGGTAACGACCACCGATGGAGAACCCCAATTTTGGTTGGTGAATATTAAGCTCGAGCTTTAGGTTGTTTCTTTTATTCAGAGGTTGGTCGCTGGTATTCCATTGATAAGCTGAAGAAGCGAATTCTTCCTCCAAAAGTGTTGGGTTAAGGGTCTCCAAAGTCAGCTTCGGCATGAAGTGCCAAGATCCAAGCTGGTGTAGACTTTTGAACTTAAAGATGAGATCGTTTTGGTCATGTCCGGCAAATACGGTTTTGAGTTGCAAGTGAAACTGATGCTTGCGGTAGACTGAATTGCGCAGCTCTACTCCTCCATACCAGTTGTTGTAGTAATTGTCAGTGAGCAACCGGTTCTGCTGATCGATGATGCCGTGCTGGGCATATTCTCCATATTGTATTCCGGAAGAGAGTCGAAGTCGAACATCACTTAGGCTTGAAATATGGGATGGAAAAGGGTAGAGGATAACCCCAAATTGATTGTCCACCGTGTTCACTACTGTGAGGTCAAAGATGTTGGAGCTGGTATCGGCCAAATTTCCCAACACATAGTTTCTGGCCTGAACATCTTGATCCTCGAAAATGAGTTCTTGCTTTAGGTAATTAACCTGGTGCTCAAATGAAATGCGGGGCAGGATCTTTTCGCTGATGATGGAATCCACATAGACGGAGTCATTCTCATCCTTGTAGTATTTGATTCTACGTGTGCCAAAATTGAGAAACTGGCGAAAGCCAAGTCCATAAGATCTACTGAGGTTTTTGGCCTGGAGATAATTGACTTCAAAACTTTTTCTGGTGATCTGTTCGGCCCTGGGAAGATCGGTGAATAGAGAGTCGTATCTAATTCCTCCGTTTTCTTCGTTGTAGGTGTCGTTGTAGTTAAAGTTGGCTAAGGCGCCGTAGCGATTGTTCTTACTTCTAAAACTTTGAAAGAAACCAAAGTTGTTATGCGAAGTTTTTTGTCGCTGGTAAAATCCTTCGCTTCCCGTTTTCCGGTATTCGATTCCCGTATTCCATCCGGGACTAACATTTTGCGAAAACTTGATGTTGATTCCCTCTTCTCGTTGCGCACCGTTGATGTAAAAAATCTTGGCGTAGGGTTGCGATAGATCGTAGAAGCGATTGGTATTGGTATGAAAACGAAAATCGTCGATTTGGTCAAATTGGGTTTTAAGCCCGATAGGCAAACTATCGTTAGGGCTAAGGTTGATTTGAGCCGTACCGTTGTTTCCAAGATTCATTTTGAAATTACGCATCTGTGGGGCGTAGTAGTAAAAGTCTTCCAGGGAAGTGTCAATAGGGCTGAGTAGGGTGGTGTCGGTTTGAAAGTTTTGGTGTGTAAAGTAGTTGAATTGATTTAGTTTCTCACCCCGTTGCGCTTGTGCCGTGGTATCGGTCGTTTGCTGGGCAAGAAGCAGCTGAGGAAAGATCCCCAGAAATAGGAGTAGAAATGGATGGAGTTTCAAACGTATCACTTTGCGGCGCCAAATTTAAGAAGGGTAGAGCAGAGCAGGGCAACGAAGTAAGGAAGAATGTCAATTTTAATTCCTGAATTTTAAATTTTTAAGGCAAGGAGGGGTTTTGAATGTTGAATTTCGAATTCTGAATTTTCAACATTCAACATTCAACATTCAACGTTCAGGATTCAGGATTAGAATTACGTCCGGAATACGTTTGGCTCAGATTTGAAGATTACCTACGGTGATCGCTACGCTCAGAGTTGAGGATTGGATATTGGATATTGAAGATTGAAAGGTAGTTGTAGGGGTATAAAACAAAAAAGCCCGACCAAGAATTGGACGGGCTTTTTAAAGGTCGGCGACTACCTACTCTCCCTCGAAAGAAGTACCATCGGCGCAAGTGGGCTTAACTGCTCTGTTCGGAATGGTAAGAGGTGATCCCCACCGCCATAGTCACCGTAAATCGTTTGACTTAGCGTCAGTATTTTAATAACACACTGGACGTTTTGAAGAGAGGCTAAATAAAGGAGTTACAAGAACCCAGATCTTAGCTTATAGAATATTTCGCTGCGAAGGGAAGTCATCGGGTAATTAGTACTGCTCGGCTTTGCCATCACTGACTTTACACCTGCAGCCTATCAACGTCGTCATCTCCAACGACCCTTAAAGGAAGCCTCATCTTGAGGCGAGTTTCGCACTTAGATGCTTTCAGTGCTTATCTCATCCGAACATAGCTACTCTGCGATGCAGCTGGCGCCACAACAGATACACCAGAGGTTCGTCCAACCCGGTCCTCTCGTACTAGAGTCAGGTCCTCTCAAGCTTCCAACGCCCACAGCAGATAGGGACCGAACTGTCTCGCGACGTTCTGAACCCAGCTCGCGTGCCACTTTAATGGGCGAACAGCCCAACCCTTGGGACCTTCTCCAGCCCCAGGATGTGACGAGCCGACATCGAGGTGCCAAACCACTCCGTCGATGTGAGCTCTTGGGAGTGATCAGCCTGTTATCCCCGGAGTACCTTTTATCCTTTGAGCGATGGCCCTTCCATACGGAACCACCGGATCACTATATCCTACTTTCGTACCTGCTCGACTTGTCAGTCTCACAGTCAAGCTCCCTTATGCTATTGCACTCTACGCACGGTTACCAAGCGTGCTGAGGGAACCTTTGAAAGCCTCCGTTACTCTTTTGGAGGCGACCACCCCAGTCAAACTACCCACCACACACTGTCTCCCTTACGGGATTAGGCTCCAGATAAACGAAGGGTGGTATTTCAAGGACGGCTCCACCAATACTAGCGTATCAGCTTCAAAGCCTCCCACCTATCCTACACATCGTTTACCCAGAGTCAATGTGAAGCTGTAGTGAAGGTTCACGGGGTCTTTCCGTCCCGCTGCGGGTAAACGGCATCTTCACCGTTACTACAATTTCACCGAGATCATGGCTGAGACAGTGCCCAGATCGTTGCACCATTCGTGCAGGTCGGAACTTACCCGACAAGGAATTTCGCTACCTTAGGACCGTTATAGTTACGGCCGCCGTTTACCGGGGCTTCATTTCAATGCTTCTCCGAAGATAACATCTCCACTTAACCTTCCGGCACCGGGCAGGTGTCAGACCCTATACATCGTCTTTCAACTTAGCAGAGTCCTGTGTTTTTGATAAACAGTCGCCTGGGCCTTTTCACTGCGCCCCACCTAAATGGGGGACCCTTCTCCCGAAGTTACGGGTCTATTTTGCCTAGTTCCTTAGCCATGAATAACTCGTCCACCTTAGGATACTCTCCTCGACTACCTGTGTCGGTTTACGGTACGGGTTGCTTTAACATAAGCTTAGAGGTTTTTCTTGGAAGTATGGTTAGGCACACTATCCACTCAACCGAAGTCTTGTGGTACTATCGAATTTCAGCACACCCGGCGGATTTGCCTACCAGGCGTATACCTACATTCTTCAACGTACTATTCCGTCAGTACGCGGTGCTTTCACTGCTCCGTCACCCCATCACTGCTAAAGCAAGTATCGGAATATTAACCGATTTGCCATCGACTACCCCTCTCGGGTTCGCCTTAGGTCCCGACTAACCCCCGGATGACTAGCATAGCCGGGAAACCTTAGTCTTGCGGTGGGCAGGGTTCTCACCTGCCTTATCGTTACTTATGCCTACATTTTCTTTTCTGGCCGCTCCACCATGCCTTACGACACAACTTCAGCGCAACCAGAATGCTCCCCTACCACTTATAAATAAGTCCATAGCTTCGGTAGTATGCTTATGCCCGATTATTATCCATGCCAGATCGCTCGACTAGTGAGCTGTTACGCACTCTTTAAATGAATGGCTGCTTCCAAGCCAACATCCTAGCTGTCTATGCAATCCGACCGCGTTCTTTCAACTTAGCATACATTTTGGGACCTTAGCTGATGGTCTGGGTTCTTTCCCTCTCGGACATGGACCTTAGCACCCATGCCCTCACTGCTGAGAAACATGTCATAGCATTCGGAGTTTGTCAGGGTTTGGTAGGCGGTGAAGCCCCCTAGCCCAATCAGTAGCTCTACCTCTATGACACTCTAACTCAACGCTGCACCTAAATGCATTTCGGGGAGTACGAGCTATTTCCGAGTTTGATTAGCCTTTCACCCCTACCCACAACTCATCCAAAGATTTTTCAACATCTACTGGTTCGGTCCTCCATTGCGTGTTACCGCAACTTCAACCTGGTCATGGGTAGATCACACGGTTTCGCGTCTACCCCCACTGACTGAATCGCCCTATTCAGACTCGCTTTCGCTTCGGCTACGACTCTGTAAGTCTTAACCTTGCCAGTGAGGAGTAACTCGTAGGCTCATTATGCAAAAGGCACGCCGTCACCCGAAGGCTCCGACCGCTTGTAAGCGTATGGTTTCAGGTACTATTTCACTCCCTTATTCAGGGTACTTTTCACCTTTCCCTCACGGTACTTGTTCACTATCGGTCTCTCAGGAGTATTTAGCCTTACCGGATGGTCCCGGCAGTTTCACACAGGGTTTCACGTGCCCCGCGCTACTCAGGATACTGTTAGGTATAAATTGCATTTCATGTACAGGGCTATCACCTTCTATGGCTTACCTTTCCAGGTAATTCTATTATACAACTTAAGTCCACATTACAGTCCTACAACCCCCAAATTGCCGAAACAACTTGGGTTTGGGCTAGTCCCCGTTCGCTCGCCACTACTTAGGGAATCACTTTTGTTTTCTTCTCCTCCGGGTACTTAGATGTTTCAGTTCCCCGGGTTTGCCTCCTCGAAAGGATAACTGGTCTTCAACCAGCTGGGTTGCCCCATTCGGAAATCTACGGATCGACACTCGTGTGCAGCTCCCCGTAGCTTTTCGCAGCTTACCACGTCCTTCTTCGCCTCTGAGAGCCAAGGCATCCACCATACGCCCTTAATTACTTCTCTTCTCCGCAATTGGCGATATATCCTAAAGCCTTGATCTAATTGTTTTCTTGTTACTCGTTGTTTTTACTTAGCTTCTCTCTTCTTTCGTCCAATATGTCAAAGAACTTCTTGTTTAGCAGCTTCCCTCTCTGCGCCTATAACTCCGTGATGTGTAAGAAAGAATAGAGTTATTGATCACTTCCTGAGTAAGCCTTTCTAACGGCTAAACTAAAAGTTGAATTACAAGGAATCGAACCTTGTTGTTTGCACCAGCAAATTCTGTTATTTAAAGAACATTCGTTGTTTGATTTATCATCTCACAACCTATTCGGCCATCTTTAATGACCTTTTGTGGAGAATATCGGAGTCGAACCGATGACCTCCTGCGTGCAAGGCAGGCGCTCTAGCCAGCTGAGCTAATCCCCGGACAATCAGTATCGAGTTTGAGTTCGAGTGCGAGGTTTTCCTCGTTCTCTTTCTCTTATCTCGCTGCTGAGATTGTAGTCCCGGGCAGACTTGAACTGCCGACCCCTACATTATCAGTGTAGTGCTCTAACCAGCTGAGCTACGGGACTCTAAAAAGAGTGTAACCCCTCCGGTGGGAGCTTGGCTCACTCTGCACCAAAATTTTAAAAAGTTAAATAAGCACCAGACAGCTCTTTCATTGGAATTCATTGTTCTTATCCTTTTTGAAAGAGTATTTGTCTCTAAAAAGGAGGTATTCCAGCCGCACCTTCCGGTACGGCTACCTTGTTACGACTTAGCCCCAGTCACTAGTTTTACCCTAGGCAGCTCCTTTCGGTCACCGACTTCAGGTACCCCCAGCTTCCATGGCTTGACGGGCGGTGTGTACAAGGCCCGGGAACGTATTCACCGCGCCATGGCTGATGCGCGATTACTAGCGATTCCAGCTTCACGTAGTCGAGTTGCAGACTACGATCCGAACTGAGACCGGTTTTTGAGATTCGCATCCCCTCGCGGGGTAGCTGCCCTCTGTACCGGCCATTGTAGCACGTGTGTGGCCCAGGACGTAAGGGCCGTGATGATTTGACGTCATCCCCACCTTCCTCTCTGCTTACGCAGGCAGTTTCTCCAGAGTCCCCGGCATTACCCGATGGCAACTGAAAATAGGGGTTGCGCTCGTTATGGGACTTAACCCGACACCTCACGGCACGAGCTGACGACAACCATGCAGCACCTTGTAGATTGTCCGAAGAAGGGCTGGTTTCCCAGCCTGTCATTCTACATTTAAGCCCTGGTAAGGTTCCTCGCGTATCATCGAATTAAACCACATGCTCCACCGCTTGTGCGGGCCCCCGTCAATTCCTTTGAGTTTCATTCTTGCGAACGTACTCCCCAGGTGGGTCACTTAATGCTTTCGCTCAGCCACTGACAGTGTGTTGCCAACAGCGAGTGACCATCGTTTACGGCGTGGACTACCAGGGTATCTAATCCTGTTCGCTCCCCACGCTTTCGTGCATCAGCGTCAATACTAACTTAGTGAGCTGCCTTCGCAATCGGTGTTCTACGACATATCTATGCATTTCACCGCTACATGTCGTATTCCGCCCACTTCAAATAGATTCAAGCTTAACAGTATCAATGGCAGTTCCGGAGTTGAGCCCCGGGATTTCACCACTGACTTATTAAGCCGCCTACGCACCCTTTAAACCCAATGAATCCGGATAACGCTTGCACCCTCCGTATTACCGCGGCTGCTGGCACGGAGTTAGCCGGTGCTTATTCATTTGGTACATTCAGCCGCCTACACGTAGACGGGTTTATTCCCAAATAAAAGAAGTTTACAACCCATAAGGCAGTCTTCCTTCACGCGGCATGGCTGGGTCAGGCTCTCGCCCATTGCCCAATATTCCTCACTGCTGCCTCCCGTAGGAGTCTGGTCCGTGTCTCAGTACCAGTGTGGGGGTTCACCCTCTCAGGCCCCCTAAAGATCGTTGACTTGGTGAGCCGTTACCTCACCAACTATCTAATCTTACGCATGCCCATCTGTTACCACCGAAGTTTTAATTACAAAACCATGCGATTTCGTAATATTATGGGGTATTAATCCGAGTTTCCCCGGGCTATCCCCCTGTAACAGGTAGGTTGCATACGCGTTACGCACCCGTGCGCCGGTCGCCATCAATCCGAAGATTATGCTGCCCCTCGACTTGCATGTGTTAAGCCTGCCGCTAGCGTTCATCCTGAGCCAGGATCAAACTCTTCATTGTATAAAAGTGTTTAAAACTGACTCCCTCAAGAAATCGATAAGAGAATCCTAATGATTCGCTATCTAGTGCTATTCAACTTTTTCAAAGAACTTCTTCTGATTCGAAAACCAGAAATGTTCACTTATATCAATCTACACAACCCTTTCTCTTCAATTCAATTCTCTCGCCTCAATCAATCTCTCAATCTTCAGCTGTGTTGTGTGTCTTAATCTTTCGTAGAACGTTTCCCCTTAAACGGGCCGGCAAAAGTAAGAAGGTTTTCTTAATAACCAAGTAACTTTCTAAAAATATTTTTTTTCGCCGATTTGTTTAAGAACGATACCCGTTTCGAACGGGGCGGCAAAAGTAAGAAGGTTTTTTTAATCACCAACTGTCTTTTGAGAAATATTTTTTGTCTGCCGATTTGTTTAAGAACGATACCCGTTTCGAACGGGGCGGCAAAAGTAAGAAGGTTTTTTAGTTGAACAAGCTTTTCTTAAAAAATACCTGGAAAATTTTAATTCTATCCCAAATAGCGGAGCCTCTTTTAGCCTACTTTTGGGGATACACAGAACATATATACCTGTTAGTATGAAATATTGGTTTACTTTTTTTGTTGTAATGAGTTTTTCATTTACCGCTGTTGCTCAGGCTCCTGAGGCATCGGATTCCACTTATGTACAGGAACCTCAAAAGGAAAAGAAGCCGAAGGCTAATTATAAAAAGGTCTTTTTGGGTGGCGGAATTGGATTGGGGATATCCTCTAATAGCGGAAGTATCAATATTTCTCCCATGGTGGGATATAATGTGACTAAGAATTTGCAAACCGCTGTTCGATTTACCTATTGGTATCAGTGGGGGAGAGCATGGGATGCTCGCGGTCGTCAGCATAACTACAGTGGTAATATTTATGCAACCAGTGTATTTGCCCGGTATGTTTTGTTTAAAGGATTGTTTGCTCATGTAGAGCCAGAGTGGATGAACTTGCCTACCTATTATTGGAAGGCGAATTCTATTTCTCCGGTAGAGTATGAACTGGTTGAGGAACGGGTTGATGCATTCAACTTTTATCTGGGAGGTGGTTTCTACCAAGGATTCAGTGGCAACTCGGGTGCATTCTTCATGATTCTATACAATTTGAACGAAACCGAAAACTCTTTTTATTCCAATCCCTACTTCCAGGTAGGTTTTGCCGTAGGAATTTAGGCTAACCAAGTAGATCAATCCTATATAATGGAAAGCCATTCGGAGGAATGCAAAAACTGTGGTCATGTATACCAGGGTAATTTCTGCCCTGAGTGTGGCCAGTCATCAAAAGATCTAAATCGTCCCTTAAGTGTTTTGATCTATGACTTGGTCGGAACCTTATTCGCTTTTGATACCCGATTATTGAATACGACTAAAACGGTATTCATTCAACCGGGAAGGTATCCTGAAGATCTTTTGGACGGACGCAGAGCCAAACACGTACCTCCTTTCCGTTTGTTTGTATTTGCCAGTTTCATTTTCTTTTTACTTCTATCTATAAGAGGTAATCAGATTATAGATGATTCAGATTTTGAAAATAGTGAGCTACCTGTCCAGACCACCAATGATTCCATAGCGAGAATTGATTCTATCCAATTGGATTCGGCTTACCTTGAAATTGCCGCTGATTCGATTTCGTTTAATGTAGGCAACGAGCCGATGGGGGCAAAACTCGTAAAGGAAGAAATTCGGAAAAGTTTGAGGGAGGAAAACCTGTCCCGCTCGCAGCAAGTGTTTTATCGAAGAGTGCTTCGGGTACTTGACTATCCGGAATTGTTCTTTTCGAAGTTTGTGCGTTACCTGTCCTGGTCTTTTTTCTTATTAATGCCCTTTTATGCTTTTTTGCTCTGGCTGGTTTTTCGCAAGAAGCGGAGACTGTACATCGGGCATTTGATTTTCTCCTTATCGGTACACACTTTTCTCTTTGCCGTGTTTGCTGTAATCGTACTAATCCAACTTGTAGTGAGCTGGGAACTTCAACCCGAATGGTACTTACTCCTTACTATCCCTGTCTATTTTTGGTTGGCGAGCAAGCGATTTTACCACGAGAGTAATTTTAAGCTCATCTTAAAATCCCTCTTTTTAACGGTAAGCTATTTAACGACGGTACTCGTGTCAACGATCCTAATCTTGTACTTGTCTCTTGTTTACTAATTGTTGGAGATCAGTACAGATCATTTTTTACAATCCGGTCCATCAGTTTAGTTAGTTCTTGCTGCACTTTTCCGAAGTATTGATTCCTCTCCTTTTCACGGGTGTTGCTTAGGTTTATGGATTTCTGAATTTGGGCATGGAACCAAAAGTCCATTTCGTCGCAAAATTCGGGATCGGTTGTGGTGGTGAAGTTGAAGTAAGCGAAGCTTTGGAAGAATATTTTTCTTTCCGGTTGAACGAGAAGAGCTGAATTCTCCATGACCAATAGCTCATTAAAATAGAGCTCATATGGGATGTTGGTCAACTTTACCGGATCATTGGGGTGAATCTTGCAATTATAGACGGCTTGCTTTTCGATCACTTCAAACAGGGCCTTGTACTGCTCGCAGATGTTTAGGGCGGTTTGTTTGTTTCGGATCAATCGAGCATCAAAATAATATTCCAACTGTCTAATAAAATTGAGAACTGCTATTTCGGACCAAATCTCAATTCCTGGAATTTGAGAAAAACTGTCCATCATACCCTTCCATTGATCCTGAAAGAAGTCGATAAATTCTTCTGGTCTGAAATGTTTATTCTCTTCATTCAACGCTCCAACCGAGTTGAGCCAGGTGAATACCTTGAAGGCAGCTAAGTCGGGATAGGCAAAATGATAAAGTACCGGAATGTCTTTGGTGGAGTAGTACACACGACCATCAGGAAATTGGAGTTGGGCTTTCATCATCATTAACATGTCGCCCAAGTTGGTTTTAATATCCTCTAAGTTTCGAATGATTTTTCTCCGAGAAAAAGGAATGGCAACATCCTCTTTGGGAGCTGAGGGAAAAACCTGGTACTTTTCGTTGAGAATGGCGGCTTCTTCAAAAGACAAGTCACTTTTACCGTTCATTCTGCGGTAAGCACCATGGATGCTAATTCCCAAATTTTGAGCTAAAACTTCCGATAGTTTCTGATTATCAGGAATAATTTGTTCCAATCGAGCTAAAAAAGCCAATTGATTTTCCTTCGATTTTGATGTCATTCGCGATTAGGGATTACTTATTATCAAAAAATATTTGCAAAAATCGCAATCAATCGTGTGATCGAGTTCAAAGATTGCGAAAAATGCAAAACCCTCGGTTACGAAATTTGAGACTTTCATCCACATGGGGGAGAAATGTCGTCCGGCATGATGCAATCCTTGCGAGAAATGAGATTGATCATTTGGCCATAGAGCTGATGGTGATTTGTGCAAATCGAATCGCCCCTAATTATTCAAACCTTTGACCTGTACCCATCGATGATGGAGAAGGGAAAATACCTACTGGGATCATAGACAATGCTTGGCTAAAGCCCTTCCCGTTCTTCCATCTTCGATTTTATGACGACAAGCTGGGCCCAATTAGCCAGGAATTGTAAGACTCGGAGCTTAAAAGCTCTGAGTTTTCATTCCATTTGATTCGACACCGAAAGGGAATGTCATCACGTAAATCCCTTTAATTCAGATAAAGTGAAATTGGAAAACCATAACAAGAGAACGATTTTAATCACGGGAGCTACAGGTTTCTTGGGATCTCGAATCGTGGAGTACTTTGCCGGCTCAGGTGAATTCGATCATTTGATCGCAACCGGCCGAAAGTTCTCTTCCAACAATCGGGTGGATCATTCCAAGGTCAAGTATGTATTGGGTGATTTGTCAGACCGATCTTTTGTGGAATCCCTCTTTTTGCAAAACATCAGCGTGGTGGTCAACTGTGCAAGCCTTTCGTCTCCATGGGGAGAGGAGGAGGCTTTTTACTCAGCAAATGTGAAAACACAGGAGCATTTGATTGCCATGAGTGAAGTGGCGGATGTAGAGCGCTTCGTTTATATATCTACTCCGGGTATCTATTTCAACTTTCAGGATGCGATGGGATTGGTAGAGGATTCGCCTTTGCCACAGAAAATGGTAAATGCCTATGCCGAAACTAAGTGGAAGGCGGAGTGCCTTTTGCGAAAATCCAATTTACCCTTTGTGATTCTGCGCCCCAGAGGATTAATCGGTCGTGGAGATACGGTAATTATGCCACGATTGGTGAGGGCTTGTGAAGAAAAGCGATTAAAAATGGTGGGGGATGGTCGCAACGTGGTGGACTTAACATCGGTACTTAATATGGTACAAGCGGTGGAACTTGCCATCAAGACTCCGCATGTCAATGAATCGTACAACATCTCTAACGGTGAACCGGTGAATTTATGGGATTCGATTTTTTCAGTTTTAGAAGCTATCGGAATTCCAAAGCCCACCAAGCGCATTCCATATAAAGCTTTGCTGTGGATTGCTGGTTTGCTTGAATTTAAAGCCCGAGTGTGGGGTGGGCGTGAGCCAGTATTAACCAAGTACTCGGTTGGCGTATTGGCTACCTCCTTCGTTTTTGATATTCGAAAGGCTCGGGAAAAACTGGGTTATCGTCCGACACAAACCACAGCAGAGGCGATGAATGAATTTGTTCAATGGTATTTAGCAAAACAACATGGTAGAAGTAAAGTTTGAATTGAGATCGGCAGGTTATTGCGAAGCCAAAGAATCACAGGCTTTGAGAGGTAGGCCCAATAATCCCATGAAGTTTTATGCTACCTATGCTCACATTGAACATCCGGTTCATGGACACATCCTATTTGATACGGGATATACCCGCCGTTTTTATGAAGGCACTCAAGAACTTCCTTTAAAGATATACGCCAACGTCACTAAGGTTTTCATCACCGAGGAAGAAGAGGCGAAAAATGCGCTGCAAGAAAGTGGCATTGATCCAGCCGCAATTAAGTACATAATTGTATCCCATTTTCACGCCGACCATATCGGAGGCCTCAAGGATTTTCCTAATGCTCAATTTATTTGCTCCAAGGAGGGCTTTGAAGATGTGATTGGAAAAACGGGCTTCTCTGCTTTGAGAAGAGGCTTCGTTCCTAACCTCCTTCCCGATGATTTTTCGGAAAGAGCTCATTTCGTTTCCTTCGATCGAGCCACCAAGAAGGTATATGGTCTGGGCAATGTGATTGATTTTTTTGGGGATGATTCTCTGATAATCTGTCGGCTTAACGGACACGTCAAAGGGCAAATTGGTCTCTTGCTTCAAGCGGAAAAACGGATACTGCTTATTTCTGACGCTGCCTGGTTGACGGAGAATTACAAAGACCTGCATCTGCCCAGCCCCATGGTGCGGTTGTTTTTTCATTCCTGGCGTGCCTACAAAGAGAGTCTTTACCGTGTTCATGCCTACCACAAGAGGAATCCGGAAACTGAGATTATCCCCTGTCATTGCGAACAAACCTTTAGAAGGATAACCGGAAAAACATGAAACTATCCAAACCAGCCATCATCAAACACTTCCTAACCTTTCGCCTTTCTCGTCTCATGAGATCGAATTGGGTTGGATCAGCCAGGAAGAAAACATGGAAGAAAAACCTTTCGAGGTCACCTTTCTATAGTTCTCTTGTATCCTCGGGTGAATTTCCATTGATGAATAAGGAGCTCTTTATGGAGAACTTCGATTCTATCAATACGGTGGGAATAAAAAAGGAAGAAGCTTTTGCCCTTGCTCAAGAAAGTGAAAAATCCAGGGATTTTGCTCCAGCCATTCGGGGTATTAGTATCGGTCTTTCATCCGGAACCAGCGGAAATCGTGGAATATTTTTAACCAGTAAGCGGGAGAAGGAGTTATGGGTAGCAGCCGTTTTGGATCGGGTGATTGGAATTTCCTGGAAGAAACGGAAGGTAGCCTTTTTTCTTCGAGCGAATAATAACCTCTATGAAGCGGTCCAATCCAGATTACTGGCCTTTCATTTTTTCGATATCAAGATTCCTCTAACCAACCACTTTCCAAATCTGATAGATCTGGATCCTGATATTTTGGTAGGGCAGCCTTCTGTACTGGTCGCCCTGGCTCAACATTACGTGCGAATTGGAAAGAAGGCGGACTTTACGAAGGTTGTTTCAGTGGCTGAAGTCTTGGAAGAAGATCAACGAGATTTTTTGACTCAGGTTTTTGGGTGCAACATAAGTCAGGTCTATCAATGTACCGAAGGCTTTTTGGCATACACCTGCCGGGAAGGGCACTTGCACCTAAATGAGGATTGGCTGGAAATTGAAAAAAGGTATTTGGATGATTCGAAGACTCGTTTTCATCCCATCATTACCGATTACTTAAGAAGCTCTCAACCTGTGGTTCGGTATGAACTCAACGACATATTGCACGAAGGACCACCCTGCAGTTGCGGTTCGAAATCGACAGTACTGAGTAAAATCGAAGGTCGATCGGATGATGTTTTTCGATTTGAACAAGGAAATGCGGCTGTCGATATTTATCCGGATTTCATTCGAAGATCGGTCCTGTTGGCTTCTGAAGATATCGTCAACTACCGGGTAACCCGAATAGGTGAAAAAAAACTGAGCGTATTTCTGGAGGTGTTAAAGCCAGAAAAGCGGGAAATGCTATTTCAACGGGTGCAAAAAGAATTGAAAGTCCTGTTTTCCACTTATGGAATAGAGGGCATGGAAATAATTAAAGCGGATTTGAATCACAATCCAATGAACAAATTCAAAAGGGTGAAAAATGAATATTCAAAGAACGTTTAGCATAAAAGGGGTAGGGAAATACCTGCCGAAAACCTCGGTGCATAGTCACGAGATTGAAGATGAATTGGGCTTGCCCAAAGGATACATCTATAAAAATGTGGGTGTAGAGGTGCGTCATAAAGCTCGGGTAGAGTCAAATTCCTACATGGGAGAGCAGGCGTTGAGGGCCGCATTGGCCGATGCCAACATGACCATCGGCGATATTGATTGCCTTATTGGAGCCTCAGCTACATTCGACTACATCATTCCGAATCGGAGTTCGATGATCAAACATCAATTTCCGGAAGCAAATAGCCTTGATTTTCCCTGTATTGATATCAATACGGTTTGCACCAGTTTTATCTCTGCTCTGGATTATGCCTCTTTTTTACTCTCTACCGGGACCTATAAGAATGTAGCTATCGTCAGCTCTGAGCGCAGCTTGAAGGGATTGAACCCAGATGATGCTGAAACATTCGGCCTTTTTGGAGATGGTGCGGCAGCTGTTATTCTGAATTCGGCCAGAGAAGGGGGATTGATCAAACACTCCTGGAAGACCTATAGTGAGGGTGCGAAGTACACCATTATTGAAGGGGGCGGAAATGAGAATCATCCGCAGGAGGTTCCTTACGATTCATCGTTGTACTCCTTTAAAATGCAAGGTAGCAAGTTGCTCAAGTGTGCTATGGAAACTTTGCCCCGATACCTCAAGGATTTTTTTGGGAAGTTGAATCTTTCTTTACCCGATGTTGATCTCATCGTTCCTCACCAAGCCAGTAAACTGGGGTTGCGTATGTTGGCATCTTTGAATAACGGTTCTTCGCACAACATTTTTGACCATCTCGCTCATCATGGAAACTGCATTGCGGCATCGATTCCCATTGCTTTGGTGACGAGCATAAAGAATCAGAGACTTAAGGAAGGGGATACTTGTTTTCTATTGGGTACTGCTGCCGGAGTTTCGATAGGTGGATTACTCTTTAAATATACCCGGACATGAATTTGGTATTGGCCAATGGAATGCTGCTCGTGCTGGTCTTAGTAGAGTTGGGCTTTCTTCTATTTGTCCGGAAAGAAAAGGTCCCTTGGAAAGAGGTGGTCTTTAACCTAAATAGTGGTCATATATTTATGTGGGTTCTCCGTGGAATAGAGATTTCGGCTTTTCTATTCATTGCCAAGCACTGGAGTTTTTCCTGGATTGAAAGCTGGCCTTATGTCTTGAAATGGGTATTTGCTTTTCTTGCCTGGGATTTTTGTTTTTACTGGCTTCATCGACTTCATCATAAATTTCCGTTGCTTTGGGCGGTACACGTTGTCCATCACGAAGGAGAGCATTTTAGCTTGTCGCTCGGCATTCGAAATTCCTGGTATTCCTCCCTAACCTCACTTCCCTTTTTTGTGGCACTCGCCTTGATCGGAGTTCCGGTGGAAATTTTCATTGCTACTTCAAGCATTCATTATTTTATTCAATTCTACAACCACAATCGGGTGGTAGGGAAGAGCGGTTGGTTAGAGAAAATCATGATTACTCCCTCCCATCATCGGGTGCACCACGGAAAAAATCCGGAGTACTTGGATCGGAATTTTGGCGGAACTCTGGTGATTTGGGATAAGCTCTTTGGAACTTTTCAGGCCGAGATAAATTCTGTGCCCATTGAATTTGGTGTGAAGGATTATAAAACCAATTACAATGTCCTTTGGGCAAATAACCTGCCCTTCTTCAAATTGTTGGGGATTAGAAACGAGAACGGTAAGCCCCAATCCTTCATTTATCGGGTATCGGATTACTTGATCGGAACGGGTGGGCTTTTACTTTTTGGCCTGCTTCTATTCTACATTTCCATTGAAGGTAGGGTACCTGTAATTGACCAGGCGGGATTATTTGCCATCATCTTTTTAGGAACAATTGCCTTAGGAGGAATGTCTGAAGGAAAATTATGGGGGCTGTCTATTTGGGGATTCGTTTTTGGAATCCTATTTCCAGCCCTTCTTTTCTACCAGCAAATTTCCGATGCCATTCTCTGGGTGCTTTCCGGACTAATGGTCATTCACAGTTTAGTCACCGTGATTACCACCAGCAAGTATCCGATTGGAGAATTGCCTTCCCAAAAAATGGATGAATCTAATATTCTGCCTTAGGCGTTCGTTTCAACCCAGCTGCGTGCATTCACAAAGGCTTCGATCCAAGGGCTCAGCACATCATCGCGCTGATCTGCTGGGTAATGAGCCCAGTTCCATGGAAATACCGATCTCTCGAAGTGAGGCATAATGGATAGGTGTCTACCATCGGCACTGGCAATTCCAGCAGCGTGGTAGTCAGATCCATTTGGATTCCCAGGATAGCCCGTGTGGCTGTACTTGGCAATGATGTTGTAATCTGCTTCCGACTGTGGAAGGTCAAAATTCCCTTCACCGTGAGCTACCCAAATTCCAAGGCGCTTTCCAGATAGAGATCCAAGCATTACGGAATTGTTTTCGGGAATGTCTACGTTTACAAAACCAGATTCAAATTTTCCGGATTCGTTGTGCAGTAGCTTCGGATGATTTTCATGATCTGGATACAAAAGCTCCAATTCATTCATCAATTGACAACCGTTGCAAATTCCAAGAGACAGGGTGTTCGGACGGGCATAGAAATTATCCAGAGCCTTTTTTGCTTTTTCATTGTGCAAGAATGCTCCTGCCCAACCTTTCGCTGAACCGAGTACATCTGAATTCGAGAATCCACCAACAAATGCGATGAAGTTGACATCCGAAAGATCTTCAGCTCCCGAAATCAAATCAGTCATGTGAATGTCTTTCACATCAAAACCGGCCAGGTGCATGGCATAGGCCATTTCCCGATCACCGTTCACACCTTTCTCACGAATGATAGCGGCTTTAACTCCAGTTTTATTTTTACGATCTGGATCTAAGCCAAGAACGTCGTATTGCCCTTTGAAATCTGCTGGGAAGCGGAATTCCAAAGCTTGGTTTTTATAGTTGTTGAAACGCTCAGTAGCCAATGATTCTCCACTCTGCTTCTTGTCTAACAGATGAGAAGTTTTGTACCAAGTGTCTCTTAAACTTTTAATGTCAAAGCGGTAGTCGTTGCCTTTGGTTTTTATCGCTACTTCACTTCCGGCTTGATAGCTTCCTGCTTTGTACCAGGTCGCATTAATCTGATTCAATGTTTCACTTACGGCATCCATCTGAGCCGCATCTACTTGAATCAGGATTCCTGCTTTTTCAGAGAACAACAATTGAATGTCGTCACCAGCAGGAATTTCGGATAGGTCTAAGTTCCAACCTGAATTTGTTTCAGCAAAAGTCATTTCGAGCAAAGCGGTAATCATACCTCCAGCTGAAATATCATGACCTGCCAGGATTTTTCCTTCGCTAATCAACCCTTGAACCGCATTGAACGTGGCTGCAAATTTCTTAGCATCCAAAATGGCAGGAGCTTGAGAACCAATTTTATTAACTACCTGAGCGAAACTACTTCCACCCAATTTGAAATCGTCTTCTGAAAGATCGACATAGATTAAGCTGGATCCTTCAACAGGCTGAACAACCGGTTCTACGATTCGTCTCAAATCAGAAACTTCACCCACAGCACTGATAATTACTGTACCTGGAGCGTATACCGTTTCGTTCGGGTATTTCTGAGCCATGGAAAGAGAATCCTTTCCGGTTGGAATATTGAGTCCCAACTCACAAGCAAAATCACTTACTCCTTGAACAGCGTCGTATAGTCGGGCATTTTCACCTTCATTTTTGGCAGGCCACATCCAGTTTGCACTAAGCGATACTCCTTTAATCCCATCTTGGATAGGAGCCCAAATCAAATTGGTAAGGGCTTCGGCAATGGATGCTTGAGAACCCGCAATCGGATCAATCAAAGCTGATACTGGAGCGTGCCCGATAGAAGTTGCAATTCCTTTCTTTCCGCGGTAATCCAAAGCCATCACTCCCACATTATTCAGAGGAAGTTGGATAGGACCAGCTGTTTGCTGTTTGGCAACGCGACCGGTTACGCAGCGATCTACTTTATTGGTCAACCAGTCTTTACAAGCTACAGCCTCCAATTGCAAAACAGCATTGAGGTAAGTAGAGAGTTTTTCGGCCTGGTAGCTTACCGCATCAAAATTGCTGGCTTGGCGCTTATCTTCCAAAATGGTTTTAGGCGATGAGCCAAACATGTGGGTGAGATCCCAATCCATCGGATTGGTGCCACTTTCTTTATTTTCAAATCGGAACTCGTGTTTTCCGGTAGTTTCTCCAACTACGTAGATTGGAGCACGCTCACGAGTTGCAATTTTTTGAAGCAATTCAAGATCCTCTTTTTTGAGGATAAGTCCCATTCGTTCCTGAGACTCGTTGCCAATAATTTCTTTGTCAGATAGAGTAGGGTCACCAACAGGAAGTTTCTTTACGTCAATGATTCCACCGGTTTCTTCCACCAATTCAGACAAGCAGTTCAAGTGTCCACCAGCTCCATGGTCATGGATGGATACAATCGGATTCTTCTCCAATTCGGCCATGGCTCGAATGGCGTTGTAAACCCGTTTTTGCATTTCCGGATTCGAACGTTGAATGGCGTTTAGTTCAATACCACTGGAAAATTCACCGGTAGCTACTGAAGACACAGCTCCACCTCCCATTCCAATGCGGTAGTTGTCTCCACCCATAACTACGATTTGATCGCCAGCATCTGGAGTATCTTTTAAGGCTTCTTGCTTTTTACCGTATCCAATTCCACCGGCCAGCATGATTACCTTATCAAATCCGAATTTCTTTTCGCCTTCTTCGTGTTCAAAGGTGAGTACCGATCCATTAATCAACGGCTGGCCAAACTTGTTTCCAAAATCGGAAGCACCATCAGATGCTTTAATCAGGATATCCATCGGAGTTTGGTACAACCATTTTCTCTCATCCATGTTTTCCCAGTTCCGGTCATTTTCCAGGCGGGAATAGGAAGTCATGTATACGGCGGTTCCGGCCAAAGGCATAGATCCTTTTCCACCGGCCATTCTATCGCGAATCTCTCCACCACTTCCGGTTGCAGCCCCGTTAAAGGGCTCAACGGTTGTTGGGAAGTTATGGGTTTCCGCTTTGAGCGAAATCACAGAATCAAATTCTGAGGTAACGAAAGTGGAAGACTCATCTTGGCGCTCAGGGGCGAATTGCTCGGCTTTGGGTCCTTCGATAAAGGCTACATTGTCTTTGTAGGCGCTAACAATTCGATTCGGATTTTCGGCCGAGGTTTTCTTGATCAGTTTGAATAGAGAAGAAGGCATTTCTTCACCGTCGATGATAAACTGACCGTTAAATATTTTATGACGGCAGTGCTCTGAATTAACCTGGGAGAATCCAAAGATCTCGCTATCGGTCAATTTTCTGCCCAGTTGTTCAGCTACATCACGTAGGTAGGCAATTTCTTCGCCGCTAAGGGCCAGCCCTTCCTGCTTGTTGTAAGCTTCAATATCTTCAATATACTCAACCTGATCAGGCTGCTTGTCAATGGTAAACAGGGATTGATCCAGGTTTTGGTAGAGAACTTCCAGCATCGGATCATGGTCTGCCGATTCATTTTCCACCTGAAAGAATTCTTCAATTCGTTCGATTCCTTCAACACCCATGTTTTGGGTAATTTCAACTGCATTGGTACTCCAAGGGGTAATCATCTCCCGGCGTGGGCCTACAAAAAAACCTTCTACCGTTTCGGTATCGAGGGGAGTAGCATTTCCAAAAAGCCAGGTGAGTTTGGAGAGGTCGGCTTCTGATAATTTTCCGGAGAGACCCACTGCGTAAAATTTAGTGGAATCGGAAGCGAAGAACTGAATCATAAATCGTATTGTTTTTCCTTGTTTTCTATCCCGAAGGATCATACAACGAATACGTCTGTTTTTAGAAGAGGCAAAAGTAATTATTAGCCCTGACAGGCTCTACATTTACTCCGATTATTATTAACATTGCCACGCGATTATGAGCTTCTGGGAGGGAATCTATTTTTTGTCGGCAACGGCGATGCTTTTTTTGGTTACCGGAAGACTCCGAGTAGTCCGCAATTCCTCTTTGTCTCCACGCCTGGTTCAGCTCATTTATTTGGTTAAGGTAGCTACGGGATTGGTCCTGGCAGCTTTGTACCATTATTACTACCGCAATTCGGATATCCATCGGTACTTGAGTGATGGTATTATTATAGGTCAGGTTTTCTTCGAAGATCCTTTGACCTACTTTAAGATTTTGCTCTCCGTTGATATGCAGTCGCCGGAGGTACAGGCCACCTTACAAAACCTGAATCATTGGTCTCGGGTTCATCATTACGGTCTCTTCAATGATAACATGACCATTGTGCGGTTCAATGCCTTGCTCTATCCCTTTACCGGAGGAAATATTGCGGTGCACACAGCTGTGGTCAATTTTTTATCCCTGTTCGGAATCATGGGGTTAATCCGGGCTTTTGAAAAGAATGGAATTCGAAATCACCAGGTACTGGTGGCGCTATTCTTATTTCCTGAAGTGTTGCTTTGGTCTTCAGGTCTGTTGAAAGAGGGGCTGCTTTTTATGGCCATGGGAGGTTATGTTTTTGTGTTTTTCCAATGGATTGGCCGATCCTTTGCCTGGCGCTATGTGTTGGTGTTTGCCCTGAGTTTTGCTTTGGGACTAATCATTAAGCCCTACGTATTGCTTTGTATGATTCCTGGAAGTTTAACCGTCGTGCTTAACCGGGCTTTTCCTAAGTTGGGTCTTGGGAAGGCTTTGGTATTCGTTTTTGTGCTTGGCGTTGCAGGATTATTTCTGCTCGATCTGGTTGGTATAGATGTACCGAATAACATTTACCAAAAACAGCAGGACTTTCTGCTCCTTGCTCCAGAATCGGGAAGCTTTTTCCAATCCTTCGCCCTTGAACCAAACTGGACAAGTCTTTTGCTTCATGCACCTGAAGCATTATGGAATACCTTCTCAAGACCAATGCCCTGGAATGCCCACAATCTGATCTCCTGGATTCCGGCGATCGAGAATCTGTTGGTTTTGGTATTGCTCTTTTTGGCCGTTATTTTCCCTTCCCGTGAAATTGGAAAGCGAAAGGAACTCTTGGTTTTTTCTGTACTCTTTGTATTGATCTTGTTTTTGGTAGTAGGCTGGGTTACGCCCATTTCAGGAGCATTGGTTAGGTACAAAGTTCCGGGTTTACCCTTCCTTTTGGTGAGCCTCTACTTACTGGTCGATCAAAAACGTTTGCAGGAAGGAATTAGGAAAATACTTGGAAAGTAATCAACGCAAGTACGTAAGCTGATGCGGTCATAAATCCCAGTTGAATCATAGGCCATTTCCAACCACCGGTCTCTTTTTTCATCACAGCCAGAGTGCTGATGCATTGCATGGCCAGGGCATAAAACACAAGAAGCGAAAGAATAACGGCCAGGGAATAAACCGGTTCGCCTGCTTCATTTTTATCCTCCCTCAGTTTTTCTACAATGGGACTTACATCATCACCTGCATCTTCCAGGGCGTAGATGGTGGACAGCGTTCCCACAAAAACTTCGCGAGCAGCGAATGAGGTGATCAGCGAAATGCCAATTTTCCAATCATAACCCAAGGGTTTGATCGCCGGTTCGATAAACTTTCCGGCCTGTCCTATTAAGCTGTTTTCCAATTTAAGTTGAGCCAGTTCCTGTTCGTTATACTGAGCCGTTAACTCGGGGTCGTTGTTTTGGATTTTCTGAAAGGTCGAGTTAAATCCTACACTCGACATGATGTATAGAATCAACGAAACAATCAGAATGACTTTACCCGCTTGAACCACAAAAGATCGACTCTTTTCAAACATGGTAAGCGTCACATTTCTAAGTCCCGGAACTTTGTAGTCGGGAAGTTCCAAAAGAAGCATCGAGCGTCCACCACTTTTCATCAATTTGCTGATGATCCATGCAGTTAGAAAAGAAATGAAGGCGCCAAAGAAATAGAGGCCAAGTAGTAAAAGTCCCTGGATATTGAAGGGGCCAAAGTGGGCTTCTGGAGACACCAACAAGGCTATCAGCGTGGCATATACAGGTATCCGGGCCGAACAAGTCATAAACGGGATGACCAACATGGTGATCAATTTTTCCCGAGGATGTTTTAAGGTACGTGTGGCCATAATCGCAGGAATAGCGCAGGCATATCCGGATATGAGTGGAACTACACTTCTTCCTGAGAGCCCAAAAGGCTTAACCAATCGATCCATTAAATAGACCACCCGGCTCATGTAACCGGATTCTTCAAACAAGGCTATGAATAAAAAGAGCAGGGCTATCTGAGGAACGAAAATGACAATGCCACCAATTCCAGGAATGATTCCATCGGTAATGGCTCGGGTAAACCAGTTGCTGGGTAGCGTTTTCGCAGACCATTCTCCCAGCCATGCAAATCCGGCGTCGATCCAATCCATCGGGTAGGAGGCCCAGGAAAATACCGACTGAAAAACCAAAAGCAGTAAAACCCCAAACAGGACATAGCCCCAAAAAGGGTGTACCAAAAGTTTATCCAATCGATTGGATCTGGTATCAAAAGGCTTTTCTTCCCGAGTAATAGCCTCCGGTGTTTTTAAAAGGTCGATACGCTCCAATCTATCTCGTAAATCCTGAGTGATTTTGAGCGTAACTTCTTTGGGCGGTCTACTGTCCTCTTTGCGATAGGCCAGGCACATGGCAACCCAATCCGAATAGGCGATGGGCTCCTTCATCGAAGGGATCGATCCGGATTGAAATTCGAGTTCCTTTTTAGCTGGAATGGGCGTTTGTTTGGATTTACTCAAAACATTCTTGAGCTCGTTGACTCCTTCGCCGGTTTCAGCATTGCAGGGAATAAAAGGAATGTCAAACTCCTTTTTCAGCATTTCAATCCAGTGCTTCACTTCCTGTATGTCCGACTTCTTGCGGTAGTTGAATGCTCCGATTACCGGAATACCTAAATCCAACAATTGGGAAAGGATCAGCAGGTTTTTGTGCGGATTCTTCCATTCTACCAGGCAGACGTAAACGGTGTCAGGCGATTCTTTGTGATGCTCAAGAATGCGTTCTACTCCAATACGCTCATCATCACTTCCGGGGTATAAGCTGTATATCCCAGGAAGATCGGTAACATGAATGGTTTGCTCCTGATGTACAAAACTTCCAGAACGATGGTCTACGGTGATTCCAGGATAATTCCCAGTCCGCTGATTCATTCCGGTCAACCGGTTAAATAAGGAGGTTTTTCCCGAATTCGGGTTACCTGCCAAAACCACTTCTATAGGAGATGTACTACTCAAAATCTACTTGTACCAATTGGGCTTCTTCTCGCCGAATCACAAACTGATAACGATCACACTGAATCATTAAAGGTCCTTTGAAGGGAGCTTTACGAATAACTCGGCAATGGCGATTTTGCCCCAGCCCGAATTCCAGCAATTTGATGGCTAACTCTGAATCTTCAATGCGAGTAACCCGCAACATTTTCTGTTGGGGAGCATTGGCGAGATTATAATGGAACGAATCCTTTTTCAATATTGTTTAGAATCATTCTAACTTAGCTGCGAAATTAACGCAAAATATACCCTGATAGCTACCTACAGTTAGGTATTTTCTCATGGGCATTCAAAACCATCTTCTACCTTTACACCGCCTAATTTTAATGCCTATGAAATCCGTCCTTCGAGGAATCTTTTGTGTCGTGCTGATTGCCACTGGTCTGGCTTCTTGCGTGAGTACAGAAGAAGTTGATTTGGTGGTACACAATGCTTCCATCTTTACCC
The DNA here is from genome assembly GCA_024398055.1 of bacterium SCSIO 12741. Classification (NCBI taxonomy): domain Bacteria; species bacterium SCSIO 12741. The sequence continues at coordinate 2,577,368 of CP073749.1, forward strand.
TGAATGATCAGAACGAAGTATTCAGCGCTATGGCTATTCGTCAAGGGCGAATTGTTGAGATTGGCCCAGAGCATCAAATTTTGAACAAGTACCATGCTGATGAATTTCTGGATTTAAGAAAACGTCCGGTTTTACCTGGGTTTGTGGATGCGGCATCCAGAGCCCATTTTGAATACTTTCAAAACCTGGAACGTGAAGTTCATGATACATCCTGGACTCGACTTTTTGACCAGTGGAGTAGCCTGGGCTATACCGGAATAACATTAATGGATGCCAATGCTAACTATCGGGATCAGTGGAATCGTGATTCCATTCCGGTTAGGATGAACCTAATGTTGCATGCGGATTCGTTGAACTGGCAATGGCTGAATCGAAATGGAGGATTGCCCGATTCTTTAATTCAGCTGAACGGTCTATCCTTTATGGACTGGAGTGAAACTACTACCGGTGTTTTTTTCGATTCTTCCGCTGAAGTGTCGATTGCTGAAATTGCAGATGTACTGGATCAGATGAACTGTTGGGTTAACCTGGGGGTACACTCAGATTCTCTATATAAAATGGCTCAAGGGGTATATGCTGAGGTGTTGGCCGAAGTGAATGACAAGCGTTGGTCCCTTACTTCCTATTCACCGGATAGGGTCTCGCCAAAGTGGTTGAAAAAGCACTCGGTTTTGCCGTTAATTGCTCCAGTTGATTTTCGTCCTGAAAAAGTAGATTGGTTAGCGCTATGGAAGGCCAATCATTTTTTAGCAGCGGGTTCTACCGGAATGATTCCACAACACCCCATGGAAGCCTACGTTCATTTGGTACAGGCCGGCCTGGATCGCAATGAATCTTACAAGGCCTTGAGTCGGTACCCGGCATTGTTGGCCGGTTGGGATCAATGCGGTCGATTAGAAGCCGGCTACTGGGCCGATTTTATCATCACCAATAGAGATCCCTTTAATGCTCCCTTGGAAGAGCTAACTCAAATTGAAATTCGTCGAACCTTTGTCGGCGGTAAACCCATTTACTCTTCCAGTCGTAAATAAACCGGGAGAAAATCCGTTTGTACGTCCAGAAATCGGCTCCGTCACCTGGAGCGATTTTAGTTTATATTTGGTTGAATTGCAAAATGTGCCGTTATGTTTGATGAGGTTAAAAGACTGTTTGATGTCCACCGTTACCAGCTAAAACACTATCCGAAAAGTGATGCCCTTGGGGCAAAAATTGATGGTAAATGGGTCACTACCAGTATTGAATCCACCGTTGATCAGGCCAATCAGGTGAGCCGTGCCTTGCTGAGTATGGGTATTGGTAAAGGCGATAAAATTGCTTTGATATCCAACAACCGCCCCGAATGGGTGATTATGGATTGCGGTATTTTGCAAGTAGGTGCAGTGGATGTGCCTATTTATCCCACCATTTCTGAAGAAGATTACAAGTACATATTCAACGATTCTGAGGTTAAGCTCTGTTTTGTGAGCGATCAGGAATTGTATGATAAAGTTAATTCCATCCGCGATCAGGTTCCAACCCTGCAGGAAGTGTATTCATTCGATCAGTTACCCGGAGTGAAACATTGGTCGGAGTTTGTTTCTCAGAATCAAACAGCCACTCAAGATCAGGTGGAGGCCATTATGGCTGAAATTACGGAAGACGATTTGGCTACCCTAATCTATACTTCAGGTACAACTGGAGTGCCGAAGGGAGTAATGCTTTCTCATAAAAACATTGCCTCCAACGCCAAGAGCTGTGAAGAACGCCTTCCGGTGGATTCTACTGCTACATCGCTGAGTTTTCTTCCCGTATGTCACGTTTACGAGCGGATGCTTATTTACCTCTATCTGTTAACTGGTGTTTCGGTCTACTTTGCCGAATCCATGGAGACCATTGGGGATAACCTTCGGGAAGTAAAACCGGATGTGTTTACCGCGGTTCCACGTCTATTGGAAAAGGTATATGACAAGATTGTAAATAAAGGAGCGGAGCTTACCGGCATTAAAAGAGCACTTTTCTTTTGGGCCTTGGCCTTAGGAGAAAAATATGAACCTTATGGTGCCAATGGAGGCTGGTATGAATTCCAATTAAAAATCGCACGAAAAATAATCTTTAGTAAATGGCAGGAAGCCTTGGGTGGTAATGTAAAAGCCGTTGCCTCGGGTAGTGCCGCTCTGCAACCTCGACTGGCTCGGGTGTTTAATGCCGCCGGAATTCCAGTGATGGAAGGTTATGGATTGACCGAAACTTCTCCTGTGGCTTCTGTGAATTGCGAAGGCAAAAAGGGATTGATGATCGGAACCGTTGGGCGACCCATTGATGGGGTAGAAGTAAAGATTGCCGCTGATGGAGAAATCCTGATCAAAGGACCCAATGTGATGCAAGGGTATTACAAAAAGCCCGAGAAAACCCGTGAAGTGCTGACTGAGGACGGTTGGTTCCATACCGGTGATATCGGAAAAATGGTAGGCGATGGCTTTCTCAAAATTACCGATCGTAAAAAAGAAATCTTTAAAACTTCAGGAGGTAAGTATATTGCACCCCAGGTAATGGAGAATAAGTTCAAAGAGAGCCGATTCATTGAGCAAATCATGGTGATCGGTGAAGGAAAGAAACATCCTGCCGCTTTGATTGTTCCCAATTTTGAATTCGTGGAAGAATGGTGCGCTCGCAAAGGGCATACTTATGGTTCCAAAGAAGAGGTCATTCGATTAGAGGCATTTGCCAATCGGGTGGCTCGGGAAGTGGAAGAGTTTAACGCGGAGTTTGGGAAGTGGGAGCAGATCAAGAAATTTGAGCTTATTGATCATGAATGGTCAGTGGATACCAAAGAATTGACTCCAACCCTCAAATTGAAGCGAAAAGTAATATTGAGCAAATATGCCGATCTCATTCAAAAGATATATGAAGAATAGAATCAATCAAATATTTCCTATTACAGGGCTGGCTACAGCCCTTTTTTTATGGGCAATGAGCACCTCTGCACAAGAGAAACGGCCCTATTTTCAGCAACAAGTAGACTATGTTATTGATGTAACGCTCGATGATGAAAAGCATGAGCTAAGGGCTTTTGAGCGAATAACCTACCTCAATAATTCAAGATCCACTTTGGATACGCTGTATTTTCACCTCTGGCCCAATGCCTATAAAAATGAGGAAACGGCTCTGGCGAAGCAACTCTACCAAAATTCGAATACCGTATTTCAGTTTTCAGAAGAATCGGACCTGGGTTACATTGACTCACTCGATTTTTTGGTGGACGACAAACGAGTTCGCTGGGAATATCATCCGGAGCACCAGGATATTTGCTTGCTCATCCTAAACGAACCATTGGCTCCATCAGAATCCATCGAAATTACGACCCCATTTCGTGTCAAAATTCCAGTGGGTAAGTTTTCCCGGTTGGGGCACGATGATCAGGCTTATCAAATTACACAGTGGTATCCCAAACCGGCGGTATACGATCGCGAAGGTTGGCATGCTATGCCCTATCTTGACTTGGGAGAATTCTATTCGGAGTACGGATCTTTTGATGTCCGACTTACACTTCCGTCCAACTATGTGGTAGGGGCCACTGGGGACCTTCAAAATGCAGAAGAGCGGGATTGGCTTTTAGAAAAGGTAAAGAAAACCGAAGCCATTACAAGCTATGGTGAAGACCGTGAGTTTCCAGCCTCTTCTAAGGAAACCAAGACCTTGCGTTACAAGCAGAACAACATTCATGACTTTGGCTGGTTTGCTGATAAGCGCTATCACGTATTAAGAGGATCGGTACAATTGCCCAATTCAACCGATTCGGTAGAGACTTGGGTGATGTACACCAATTTGGAAGCCGACCTTTGGAAGGATGCCATTCCTTATGTCAACCAATCCATTTACTACTATTCGCTGTGGAATGGAAATTACCCTTACAAGCAAATGACCGCCGTTCAAGGGGCCTTGAATGCTGGGGTGGAATGGAATACCCCAATGTAACGGTTATTGCTGAAGCGGGAAGTGCTTCTCTACTTGATAACGTTATTGCTCACGAAACTGGGCACAATTGGTTTTATGGAATCTTGGGATTTAACGAACGACGTTATCCTTTTCTGGATGAGGGTATCAATTCCTTCTACGAGTTAAGGTACATGGATACGCGCTACCCCGATCGCAGTATGGCCGATGATATTGTCTCTTCGCCATTTCTTCAAAAGTGGCTTAATTTCCATCATTTTGCCCATCGGGATATCAACCATTTTGCCTACTTGAGCGCAGCACGATCCAATACGGATCAGCCTATGACGATTCCCGCGGATGAATACACTTCTGCCAACTATGGAAACATCGTTTACATGAAAACCGCCATTTCCGTGGAAACCTTAAGGGCCCATTTGGGGGATTCCATTTTCGATAAGGGAATGAAAACCTTTTTTGAACGATGGAAATTTAAACACCCGGGTCCCGATGATTGGCGCCAGGTAATGGAAGAGGTATCAGGTCAGGATTTATCCTGGTATTATGGAAGGTTGATCAATTCGACGGATAAGGCCGATTTGAAGGTAAAGAAAATTAAAAAAGATGGGGATAACGTTCAGTTGACCGTAAAGAACACCGGTAAGCTTACCACACCTGTTTTGGTAACTACCCGGAGCAATGGAGAAGATTTGAATACCTACCAATTTGGATTGCTTGCTCAAGGGGAAAAGAACACGTTTACCCTCAAAAAAGATGGTGCTACCGAATACCGAATCGATGGGGAACGTAGCATTCTGGACATCAACAGAAGAAACAACACCATCAAAGACCGAGGGTTGTTTAAGAAAATGGAGCCTCTTCAGTTACGGCTATTAACCAGTACAGAGAATCCTCAAAAAACACAGCTATTCGTTACTCCTTTGGTAGGATGGAATACCAGTGATCAATTCATGCTTGGGCTTGGTGTTCACAACAAATCCTTTACTGAAAAGCCTTTTGAGTTCTTTTTGGGCCCTATGTATTCTTTCAAACGGGAAGAATTGACTGGTATTACTGATTTGAGCTATCATTTTTATTTCCCACAGTTCGTCCGTCGAATGACCGTAAACTTCAACTGGATGAGGTTTAGCTATGATCATCCTTATGCAGGAAATCCAACGGTATTCAATCGTTACTACCCCAAAGTATCTTTCCAATTCAAACCTAAAAATGCGAATTCACCGATCTATCATGATCTGCAATTGGGGGCCATCATTGTGGAGGAAGATATTATCCGGGAAGGTGCTCCTAATGTGGAACAGGATAAGACCTATGCCACTATCCGTTACCGCATTGGTCGAAGAACGGCCCTCCATTCTTTAGGGTTTACCGCATATTCGTTGACGGATGAAGATATTTCCATGTTATCAGGTACTTTGCGGTATTCTTATCGGTACAATGAGCGGAGAAATCGAGTGTCTGTCAAGCTATTTGGTGGTACTTCCTTGTATAACAACACCAACAATCCTCGCTACAATTGGAGAATGGATGGTCAGTCGGGCTGGCATGATTTTACCTTTAGTCAGGTGTTCCTCGATCGTGGACAAACCCATGATGTATGGAGCCAGCAGATGAATGATAATATGGGAGGGTTTAAAACGCCAACCTCCGTGGGGCAATCCAAATACTGGCTTCTGGCTGCCAATGTCAAGCTTGAAGCACCTATTGTTGTTCCTATTGGTGGTTATGTGGACTTGGGAACATCGGGCTCAGAAGATTTTATGGCAAGCGGTGGATTGTATTTTAGGGTAATTCGCGATGCTATGGAAGTCTATTTCCCCTTGTTCTGGTCACAGAATATTTTGGATGAATACGATGCAATTGATAGACCCTACGCCGAGCGTATCCGCTTTACACTAAATTTGCCGGCAGTTAATCCTTATCGGATTATTCAGCAATTGTTTTAGGTAGTGGAGCCGGGAAAGAAAATATATTTTGCTTCGGATTTTCATCTGGGTGTGCCGGATAAGGCCTCCAGTTTGGAAAGGGAGAGAAGGGTTATTCGTTGGTTAGACGAGGCCCAAAAAGACGCTCAGGAAATATTTCTTGTGGGCGATGTGTTTGACTTTTGGTTCGAATACAAAAAGGCAATTCCCAAAGGTTTTGCTCGGCTTCAAGGTAAGATTGCTGAAATTACCGACTCCGGAATTCCGGTCCATTTCTTTATTGGTAACCACGATATGTGGGCTTTCGGCTATTTTGAGGAAGAGCTGGGTGTAAAAATGTACCGCGATAATGCCACCTTCGATTTTGGAGGTAAGAAGTTTTTAGTAGGACATGGTGACGGTTTAGGTCCAGGTGATCATGGGTATAAATTCATCAAGAAGGTTTTTGCGAATCCATTTTTACAATGGGCCTTTGGGTGGATTCATCCCAATATTGGCATTGGACTGGCCAATTTTTTTAGTGGTCGTAGCCGCCAGGCAAATCAAATGGAAGATCAGATTTTTCTGGGTGAAGAAAACGAATGGTTAGTTTCCTATTGCAAGGATAAGCTCAAAGAGGAGTATTTTGACTACTTCATTTTTGGTCACCGCCATTTGCCTCTGGATATTGAGGTGGGGCAGGGTAGCCGTTACATCAATTTAGGAGAATGGGTTTTCAATAACACCTATGCCGTGTTTGACGGAAAGGAGTTGAAATTGCTGAAATACGAAAAGTAGGCTTGCTTAGCTCATGGCTCTCAACTTGAGCAGTAAATCAATCAAACGGTTGGAATAACCAATTTCATTGTCGTACCATCCAACCAGCTTTACCATTCGACCAATAACCGAAGTCAGCAAAGAATCATAAACACAGGAGTAGGGGTTCCCCAGAATGTCAACTGATACGATTGGATCGGTCTCGTATTTCAATACTCCTTTCATCGGGCCATCAGCATAGCGCTTTATACAGGCGTTCAATTCTTCAACTGTGGTGTTCTTTTTGACAATAAAGCTGATATCTGAAAGAGATCCATTGGGAACAGGAACCCGAATTCCGCAACCTCCCACTTTTCCTTCCAATTGTGGAAGAATGCGGGTAATGGCTTTGGCCGCCCCAGTTGTGGTAGGTACTATTGACTGGGTTGCCGCTCGTGCCCGACGCAAATCCTTGTGTGGGGCATCATGAAGCCGTTGATCGGAAGTAAAACTATGAACGGTGGTCACGTAAGCCGATTCTATTCCGAATTCGTCTTCCAGTATCTTGAAGAGCGGGGCGATGTTGTTTGTGGTACAGGAAGCATTGGAAATTACATCCTCTTTACCGGTAAGGATAGATTCATTCACCCCTAAAACTACCGATGGTATATCCCGATCTTGAGCCGGGGCAGAGAGCAGTACTTGTTTGGCGCCAGCCCGCAAATGTTGAGAGGCCAATTCCCGGGTTCTAAATAGGCCCGTAGATTCCAAAACGAGATCTACTTCCAGTTCTTTCCAAGGTAAATTGGCTGGAGATTTTTCATTCAAAATTTTGATTGCCTTACCCTGAATGATCAATTGATCTTCCTGCACTTCTAAAGATTCAGGAAAACTTCGATGCACCGAATCATACTTGAGCAAGTGAGCCAAAGTTTCAGAAGGTGCAAGGTCGTTGATCGCAACTACTTCGATTTCCTGTTGCGCATTTCTGCGAAACAATTCCCGTAGAAAATTTCTTCCAATTCGACCAAATCCGTTAATCGCAATTCGTGTTGTACCCATAGCTCTATTCTTGGGCCAAAGTTAGCTAAGATTAGCAGCTGGATCTGTTAAATTGCTTGAAACGAAAAACCCCACCCCATCCGAGGATAGGGCAGGGTTGCTGCGAATTATTATTCGGGCTACGGCCTAATTTTTACAAATCGGGATACCTGTGCACTTTGCCCATTGCCCACTGATATTAAGTAGGTTCCAGGAGTTAAGTTTTCTGTTGGAACGGTCAATATTTGCTCACCTTCGGCCAAGGTGCTGTTTTGTTCCTGATGCATTCTTCCGTTAAGATCATAAATTCGGAGGGTGACTCGCTCTCCAGAGTTTGCTTGAAGTTCTACCTGAAGATCGCCAGCCACGGGATTGGGAAAGCATTTTATTCCTGATTCGGGTGAAGAAGAAGCGTTGGAGTAGTACTCGTCTGTACTTACCAAGGTTTCCGATTTCCAAATACCTCGACCATGGGTGGCCAAATAAATCGCACCATGGTTGCTTGCCTGGGTATGATCTCCGGTTTGTTGATCAATGTCGAAGACGGGAATGTTGCCAAAATCCTCTTTACTCCACACCACGTCACTCGCATGAATATTGGAGGTAGAATACACCCCGAGATCCGTTGCCAGGATCACTTGATCACCATTTCCAGCTGCAAAAATGGCATCATACACCGGCATGTATTCAGGTAAGCCGGACCCTTGAACGGATTTGGATTTATAACCTGGAATGTTTTGATCATATTCAACCAGATAAACATGATCTTGAACTCCGTAATTTCCAACGGTCACCAGAAGCTCATCCGGATTCTTAGGATTTAGAACCAAGCCTGTAATGGTACCCAAAGCTGGTAGAGAAAAAACGGCCTTTAGGTAGTTTGAATTGTCGGCGTCTTCCTGACTATAAATATCCTGAAGTCCGGTGATTTTGAGTACCCTTCTGTCTCGGATAAAGAAAAGTTCGTTGCCATCCTCTGAGAATACCATTTCCCGTGTGTTTCCAACGCCAAAATGGATCCATTGCGGGTTCTCACCCAATACCAAAGCCCGACGTGCAATGATAATTCCAGGAGTAGATTCTGTGCAATCATTGGTCAAAGTGCCACCGGTAAAACTCGGTTTACATTTTCTATTGGTCTGCATGGCCATCATGGACTGAACCGGATCCTGGATTTTTACCTTATCACCTGGAACTAAGTTGGTGGTCAGTACATGGTGAATGTTCCGATTATCCGTGGCACTTTTAACTACTATGAGCGAACCGGCATCGTAGGTTGCTGTGAAAAATGCACTTACCCTTGAATTAAGTGGAGGGGCGGTATTCAAATGGATTTCGAAGTCCATGGTCTTTTCGTTCAGCGTTCCATAACCGTCTCCGGTAAATTTTCCATTCCCGTCATAGGTCAATCGGTTGGTGGCAGTTCCAATGCTAAGGGTGGAATAATCGATCTTGGCAGATGCCTGTTCAGGGTAATGGTTCCTTTAAAGGTGGTTTGAGTTCCTGAACCCAGGGCAAAGTTGTCCTCTTCGAGGGCTACGGTAAACTCGATCGAATCTTTGCTCGATGCATCGTTTTCATTCTCATAAAAGGCGGTATAGGTATAGAATCCGGAAAGACCACAATAAGGTTCGCACCAGCCACTTCCTTGCGAGCTGTTGATCTTGCCACGACCCAGGTTGCCTTGTTGGGCAGTTGTAAACTTTAAGTCTACAATAGACGATACGGCACAATCGAACCCATCACCATTTAGTACTCCTTCGTTGTAGGTTATTTTTCCATAATCAGGATTACCGGTTTGATAGGGGGAAAGGGAGATACATCCATTATCTTGGGTTCCACCCACGACATAGTCGAAGTTGGCGGCCTGAATGCTGTAAAATTGGGTGGTTTGATAGCCTTTATTGATATCGAAGAACTCATAACCTCCATCCAGGGATTTGTGAATTCCTCCGTCGTTTAGAAAGTAAATGGTAGATGGATTTGTGGGATCCTGCAGGCAGAAATGATGATCGGCATGTACATAGGTTCCTTCATGCTCATTGGTAAATCTTCCGCTGGTCGCTGCCATGGTCCAGTTGCCATCATAGCGCCACAATTGAACCGCTCCTACGAAGAGCATATCTTCATTTGGGTCCTGGGGATTTTTCACCGCTGTAAAAAGCTGGTTGTAGGTTTTAGGATTACCACCGAAGATATCAAAATGGCTTACGCTTGAGGGCATTGGTGGATTAAACACCTTCCACGATTTTCCGTAGTCCAGAGATTGAAAGAGGGTAGGCTTATCGGATGAATCAGCATAACAGGCATATACTCCTGCTGAATGGGTAGGCGATGCCGATAACGTCATTCTGCTGAATCTATTAACTGAAATTTGGGTTACTTGCTTAAACGAGCAGTCATTGAGATAATCATCCGAATAGAATAGAGCACCATTGGAAAGCCCAACGTAGAGTGCTTTTCCATCTTTCGAAAATTCGATGCTATAGATGGGGGCCAGTATCGGAGTTCCACCTCCGTTGCACAAGATTTTATCCGTCCAGGTATTACCCTTATCAGTACTGAGCAATAAACCTTTTTCTGTGGCTGCAACCACTAAGTCTGATTGAGTAGGGTGAGAGGCAATTTCATTTACGGACCAAAATGCGGGATTGGTGTTTGGATCTGTGGATGGAATGATTTTCCAGGATACACCTCGATCTTCTGAAATATAGATTCCTTCTCCTCGTCCTGAAGGGGTGCCACCTTTGAGCGGTATGGTGCCGAGAATTTCAAATTGACTGCCCGTTGAGGCAAATAGGGTTCCATCGTTAGCTTGGGTCATGGATGATATGTGTAACCATCCTTGGTTGTCGAAGTTGGATGTCCAGGAGTTTCCGCCATTCGTAGAAATAAAAATGCCTCCGGTTACCGATCCCAGGTATAAACGATCTGAGTTTTTGTTATCGATGACAAGGGCTCGTGATCTACCTCCAATATTGCTGGGTCCCATTGGGGCAAAGTTGAGGTCCAGGGCCCCGCCTCGCATGGCGACTTGGTGTTTGGCTCGGCTCAAGGCTTGGTCATACAACTTGGGATCTACTTCTCCTGTTTGAACATCTCCCCGAATCGAGGCTATGTATTCTTGAGCACCCTGAATGGAGGATTCGATTTTTGAACCCACGTTTTGATCCCTCGGGGTGTACTTCGGTGAAGGTGAATGAGACTGTTGATAGATCATTCCCAATCCGATAATCAGGGATAAGGATGCTAATGCAAAAAGCGAGAGGCGGTTTTTCATGGCGTCATAATTTAAGTAGGAGTGAACTACTTCAAGATAAGCTTTTGTAGTGGGGTTGGGCGGCTATCCCTTTTGATCGGTGGTATCATTTATTTAAATGGTTTGGCCTAAAATAAAAAAAGCCCCTTGATCCAAGACCAAGGGGCTTTCATTTATGACTGATTCTGAATTACTGCTGAATCTTAACGAACTTGGCAACTTTTTGAGAGTTTCCGTCTCTTAGAGTTACGAAGTAAGTACCGTTAGGTAGTTCGCTGGTAGAGATGGATACTGTATTTTCTCCAGCTACCATAGCAGGTCTAATTGTTTGCATCATTTGACCGTTCAAGTTGAAGATTTGAAGTTGAGCATCTTCAGCGTTGTTCACGGTGAAGTTCAAGTTCAGGTTATCGCGAACTGGGTTAGGATAAACATCCAATGTAGCTTCCCATTCTTTACGATCGCGGTTGTGAGCAATTTCTTCAACACCAACCAAGGTTTCCGATTTCCAAATACCACGTCCGTGAGTACCTAAGTAAATAACACCATGGTTTGCAGCTTTGGTGTGATCACCTGTCTGCTGATCGATATCGAATACTGGAATATTTCCGAAGTCTTCTTTAGTCCAGTTAATTGCTCCTGTAGCATGGATGTCATTGGTAGAATAAATACCAAGGTCAGTACCCAAAATAACTTGGCTTCCGTTTCCAGCGGCGAAGATCGCATCGTAAACTGGCATTCCATCAGGAAGACCTGAACCTTGAACGTTTTTGAATGACCACTGATCGGTAGTAGAGTTACGGGTTACCAAGAAAACGTGATCGGTTACACCGTAAGTACCAACTGTTACAATCATCTCATCAGGATTGTTAGGATTGAAAGACAAGTTGGTAATCATACCTTGTCCTGGCAAGCTAAATACACTTGTTACAGGATTTGTATTCATTAAGCTATCTGCTTGATCTTGGTTGTAAACCGCGTTCAATCCTTTCAAACGACGGATAGAACGACCATTAGCACTGTAGAATAGCTCGTTTCCATCAGCAGAGAAAACCATTTCACGAGTGTTTCCAAGAGCGAAGTGCATCCACTCAGGGTTAGTACCCAAAATGATGGCTTTACGAGCGATAATAACACCAGGGCTTTGAGTTTCGCAGTTTACTACGATACTACCACCTTGCATTTGCTCCTCACACTTGCGGTAAGTCTGCATAGCTACCAAAGATTGAATCGGATCTTGGATGCTAACCTGATCTCCAGGCTCAAGGTTTGTAGTCAACACGTGGTTAATTGGACGATTGTCCGTAGCACTTTCTACGATGATCAAATCTCCAGCGTCGTAGGATACAGTATAGTATGCATTGATACGAGCGTTAAGAGCAGGTGCATCGTTGAAGGTTACTTTAAATTCATTGGTAGTTTCATCGAAAGTACCAGAACCGTTACCCGTAAATCCACCGTTTCCATCGTAAATCAAACGATCGTCAAAAGTTCCGATAGAAATAGAACCGTAATCCAACTTAGCTGTGGCTTGAGTAGGAACGATGGTTCCTTCGAAAGTTGTACGAATTCCAGTTCCTAAATCAACATTGTCTTCTGTAGTATCTACTTTGAAAATAATGTAGTCACGGCTGGTCAAGTCATTAGCGCTTTCCCAAAGAGTAACGTGGCTGTAGAAGTCAGAGAAACCACAGTAAGGTTCACAGGCTCCACTACCTTGTCTGGAAGTAATTCCTCCACGACCCAAGTTACCTTCCTGAGCGGTGGTATATTTCAAGTCTACGATTTCGGAAATAACACAGTCAAATCCATCACCGTTCAAAATACCTTCGTTGAATACAACTGCACCATAATCAGGGTTACCTGGACGATATGGAGTTACGAAAATACATCCGTTATCCTGAGTACCACCGATAGCGTAATCGAAGTTAGCGTGGTCTATACTGTAGTACTGCGAAGTTTGGTATCCTTTATTCACGTCAAAGAATTCGTAACCACCATCTAAGGTTTTGTAAACACCACCATCATTCAAGAAGTAAATCACACTTGGATTGTTTGGGTCTTGAACACAAAGGTGGTTATCCACGTGTACCACTGTGGAGTTGTGCTGATTCGCTGTACGTCCTCCAGTAGAAGCCATGGTCCAGTTACCATCATATCTCCAAAGCTGAACAGCACCAACAAATAGGTTATCCTGAGTAGGATCCTTTGAGCTTACAACTGCCTTAAACAACTGGTTGTAGATGATCGGGTTTTGACCGAATAGGTCAAAGTGAGTTGCACTTTGTGGCATGGGTGGGTTAAACTCGTTCCAGTTTTTTCCACCGTCGATAGAAATGTGAATTTTAGGAGTACGATCGGTATTTCCTTCAAAAATGTAAACCTTATCGTTATCGGTAGGAGATGCCGAAATGGTCATACGAGTATAGTTGGCGATCACAAAATCGTCATCAGATTTCTCGAAAGAACAATCGGTTAAGTAGTCTTCTGAACGGTAGAATGTACCATTGGAAAAACCAGCGTAAAGAACATTTCCATCTTTGGAAAAGTCAACACTGTGAACACTCGCTGGAAGAGGATTTCCAGGAGTAAGACATACGGTCAATCCATTCCAGGTATCACCACCATCTTTACTGATTTTCAAACCGCGACCTGTACCAGCAACAATAATCTTAGGGTCAGTCGGGTGAGAAACCATAACATTAATGTATCTAAAGTCTGCGTTGTTGTCAGGATCAGTAGAAGCGATCGTAGTCCAGGTAGAACCACGGTCGGTAGAACGGTAAATTCCGTTTCCAGCACCTTCAGGGGCTCCTGCCTTCTGGCTACCTACTTCAAAATCAGATCCGGTTCCTGCGAACAAAACGCCGTCGGAAGACTGAGTCATGGTAGAAATACCAATCCATCCTTGATTATCAAAGTTTGTTGTCCAGGAGTTACCACCGTTGGTAGAAACAAAAATACCACCGGATACAGAACCGATGTATAGACGATTTGGATCTTCGTTATCGATAACGAAAGCACGAGTACGACCACCGATGTTAGCCGGACCCATTGGGCCAAACTGTAAGCCCAGTGCACCTGCTCTTGAAGCTTGATGCTGACGAGCTTGATTCAATGCTTTTTGGTAAACCTCAGGGTCCACAACGCCGGTATTCATATCCCCACGAATCGAGGCGATATATTGTTGCGCACCTACAATTGCAGAATTGTAAGAGGTGTTTTGCTCACTTCTTGGTTTGTAGTGAGCTTGAATTTGATCATCTTTCTGTTGGAAAATACCACTGAAGAAAACGGCTGCCGATCCAGCAATTGCGCCCAGTGCGAGTATTCTTACTTTCATATCCATGTACAGTTTATCTGCTGCTTAAAAATCGAGGGCAAGTTAAGTCATTTTAACTTTTTAATAAAATCAATTTATTCGTTCGGTATTATACAGAAAATAACCGGTCCTTTTTTTTGTTTAAACGTGTTAGAACAGGTGCTTTTCTGCATGATAACTGGATCTTACCAATGGGCCGCTCTCGACATACTTAAAGCCCATATCCAATCCAATTTGTTTGTATTCGGCAAATTTTGCCGGTTTGATGAAGTCCTGAACGGGAAGGTGTTTCGTAGTAGGTTGTAAATATTGTCCCAAGGTTACGATATCCACGCCTACTGATCGCAAGTCTTCCAATGCTTCGATAACTTCTTCTTCTGTTTCCCCTAAGCCAAGCATGATTCCTGACTTAGTTCTCATTCCTCCCTTCTTCAATCGACGCAATACTTCCAGACTTCGGTCGTATTTTGCTTGAATTCGAACTTCTTTGGTTAAGCGTCTAACGGTTTCCAGGTTGTGAGACACAATTTCTGGAGCTACATCTATTAACCGTTGAAGGTTTTCCCATTTTCCGGCAAAATCCGGAATCAGGGTTTCCATAGTCGTTTCGGGACTCAAACGACGCACGGCGTTTACGGTGGCGGCCCAGGTTTCTGAACCACCATCTTTTAGGTCATCGCGGTCTACTGAGGTGATAACACAGTGTTTTACCCCCATAAGTTTAACCGATTTAGCTACTCGCAGTGGCTCAAATGGATCCACTCGGTCAGGCCGACCGGTCAATACATTACAAAAGCCACAACTCCGGGTGCATATATTTCCCAGAATCATAAAAGTAGCGGTACCGGCTCCCCAGCATTCGCCCATATTGGGGCAATTACCACTTTCACATATTGTATGAAGTTTGTGCTCACTAACCAGGCTTCTTACACGCTTGTAACTTTCCCCGGTAGGTAGTTTGACACGTAGCCAACTCGGTTTTTTAACCGGCACTTTTTTCTCCTCCACAAGTTCTTCCATCTACAACTCCTCTACAGATAGCTTTTCTTTCCGAATACAAAATTGATGTAAACGTTCATCAGAATTTGATGATACTCGTTGTGTGCCATAATGGGCATGGGCTTCATAAAAGCATCCACGTTGATTCCCGTTTCAATGGCCTTGATTTTATCTTCTTTGGGTGAAAATTCAAAATTCAATCCGAACTTAGCACTTAGTCCTGGTACCACTTCCATTTGGTTGAACCCACTTAGAAAAGGACCTTTTCCTACTATTTCATCGTAGCGGTGTTCTCCCGGATCATACCTTTCGGTACTGATAACTTGCTGGTCGTTTCTTTCAGTTAATACCTCTAGATAGACCGGCTTTAAGAAGCCCAGCGTCAAGTTCGCATTGTACACCGTACTAATCTGAACTCCCCGAATTACATCTTTAGAAAACAGAATACGCTGGTGACCCACTCCTCCTTTCATAATGAATAGGAAATTGAGCTTGCCGTAAATAAAACTGTTCGATTCGTCTCCACCTGGATTATAGGTTCTTTGCTCTTTGTTGTGACGGTAGTTATACATTTCCACCGTAAAGAAGTTCTTTCTGAGCGCGGTACGGTAACGTTCTTTCCGAAAGTTAACCCCTATTCCGTGTGTGTGAAGAATGAAGCCCGCATTCCAGCTTTTCCGATAAATAGATCGGTTTACTGAAGACGCAGTCGTGTCCTTCTGAGCCGTGGCTCCGATGGACCAGATTATCAAACCTGCTAAAAGACCGTATTTTAAACGCAAACTCATCCCCAAAAAAGAAGTCTACAAATATAATGATTATAACACCTGAAATAGGCGATTGGTTGGCAGCGAACAGAATATAAACGTTAAACTTCCAACCAGAAGGTAAACGAATCGCTTATCGGAAACTTATAGGGGAGTTCCGAAAAAGAAGTAAACGGCAGTAAATGGAGGGGAAAACGGTAGTCGTTTGCCTTAAAACTGGCAAGCTTCGTTCGGGGTATTAGCCACCTCAGGATCAATACAAAAACCTTTTGCTGCGGTACCACCTTCCAATCCACGGCTTAGGTGATGCTGCGTAGCCCGATTCAGCTTCATGCTCAATCGACCTGCTTCGTATAGGTTTTCTCCACTACGGGCTAAGAAATCAACCAGACTCAACTCCATACGGGCAGCGATAATACCGATACCTGTACTCAAGTTGGTGAAGTTAGGCTTGTCTTGGTTCAAGTCATCAGAGGGCTGAGTAACCTGACGGTAGTAGTAAAAGTCTTCGTTTCCGGCGATGAAAATAAAGTCACAATGGCCAGCCATACGGAATTCGAGGTTCGGCGTATTGGCAGCATCCGGAACAGAGGTGGCAATTTTATTGAAGAACTGACCACCAGTGAGTACAAATTCCTGCATCGCGGTAGCCTCAGTAATGGGGTTGTCAAAGATCAGCTGACCAAAGTCGTAAACAAGGGTATGCTGTTCTTCCTGACGTTGACCATTTACTAATAGGTAGTCGGTGTAGTTAAAAATCATTTTTAGTTGAGCCACTTTAGAGCGGTATGGAAGACGTCCTTCAATGGTCATGTCCAAAAGTTTCTCACCGTTAGCAAAGCTAAGTCCAGTTGAGTGCTCATTCCAGATACCCAACCAACCTCTTGATTTGAAGTAACCCGGAGAGGCATCAAAAAGAAGAGCGGTTTCAGCACTTACTTCTACGCCATCCAAATTAGCGTTGAAGTAGTACTTAGACTCTTGATTCAAGTATTGGTAGTTGCTCTGAATGTTTCGTTGAGCAAATTGATAAATAACCTGATTCGGATTGAAAAAAGTTCCCGGCTCTTTATTAGTGACCACCCGTGGGTACAAATCAAACTTGCGATTGGAAGATCCTTCCGTTACCGTTGCAGAAACTTCCGAAAAATAACTTGAATCCGGAATGGCTGCGTAGGTATTTGGGTTTTCGTCTCCAATGAAGGTTTTAGTAATCTTAAAGCTCTGAATTGAATCGTACTGATTGATCAACCCGTAGATAACAGGAGTTTTGTCGTAATCGGCATTAATTTCCAAGTCGTTTTTACAAGAGGACAACGCAAGCCCAGCTGCAAGAACTACGGTAAGTGAACGAACCAATTTTTTTGCTTTCATTAGAATGATTTGGTCAAGCGACAACTATTTATATTTGTCAACTTAATTCGGGCCACAAAAGTAGCAAAAAAGGAAAGGTCTTATTTTTAAATTGACGAATGGGCAAAATCCCTTTGTCAATGGTGATAAATCAAAGAACATGGAAGAGCTGAAACCAGTAAGTGGGAAGGTGAAAAAAGTTACCACCCACGTTTTGATGGAGATGAAAAGCAAAGGCGAAAGAATCGCTATGCTCACTGCTTATGACTACAGTATGGCCCGGTTGCTCGATCAGGCTGGGGTGGATGTTATTTTGGTGGGAGATTCAGCCTCGAATGTGATGGCTGGTAACGAAACCACTTTGCCCATTACACTGGATCAAATGATCTATCATGCCTCATCGGTTATTCGTGCAGTGGAGAATGCATTGGTGGTGGTTGATCTTCCTTTTGGAACCTATCAAGGTAACTCCAAAGAAGCGCTGAACTCCTCTATTCGCATTATGAAAGAAAGTGGAGCCCATGCCGTGAAAATGGAAGGCGGAGTCGAAATTCGTGAATCAGTAGAGCGAATTGTTTCAGCGGGTATCCCAGTTATGGGTCACCTTGGATTAATGCCGCAGTCCATTTATAAATATGGTACCTACGTAGTAAGAGCCAAAGAATCTGACGAAGCGGATAAGCTGTTATCTGATGCTAAAGTGCTGGAAGAATCGGGTTGCTTTGCTTTGGTTTTGGAAAAGATTCCTGCCGACCTTGCAACCAAAGTGGCTTCTGAAGTGTCTATTCCTGTGATCGGTATCGGAGCGGGTTCTGGTGTGGATGGTCAGGTTTTGGTGATTCACGATATGCTAGGCATTACTCAGGAATTCTCTCCTCGATTTTTAAGACGTTACCACAATTTGGCGGAAGAAATTCGCGGAGCAGTGGGAGCTTATATAACAGATGTAAAACGGAGGGATTTTCCCAACGAAAAGGAACAATACTAGTGAACCTGGAAGAACGGATTCTCTACGAAGACAACCACCTTATTGCTGTCAACAAGCTATCTTCTGAAATAGTTCAGGGAGATATTACGGGTGACGAACCCCTTTCAGAAATGGTTCGGTCACTGGTGAAGCGTAAGTACAATAAGCCTGGGAATGTCTTTATGGGGGTTCCCCATCGCTTAGATCGGCCTACCAGTGGCTTGGTCCTGTTTGCTAAAACCAGTAAGGCCTTGAGCCGGTTAAACGATCTTTTTCGAAACAAGGAAGTTCAAAAAGTGTATTGGGCGGTAGTCAAGAATTGCCCTCAAAGTCCCTCAGGTACACTGGTAGATTATCTGGTGAGAAATCCTGCAAAAAACAAGTCTTTTGTCGCTCAAAAGGATAAGCCGGGAGCCAAGTATTCGGAACTCGATTATCAGGTTTTGGCTCGGTCAGACCGTTATTACCTTCTTGAAATTAGACCCAAAACAGGTCGCCATCATCAAATTAGGGTTCAGTTGTCGAACCAGGGATGGCCTATCAAAGGTGACTTGAAGTATGGATTTCCCAGAAGTAATAAAGGTGGTTCAATTCACCTGCACGCTCGCCGGGTCGAGTTTATTCATCCAGTTAAAAAGGAGCCCGTTGTTATCGAGGCTCCAGTGCCACAAGAATCTCTTTGGCAAGCTCTAAGCCAATCGTTGGATTAGTCCTGATCGTAGTAGCTTACCAAAACACTACCTCCATATTCCATCACCATTCCATTGGCTTCGGTTACTCGGGCAACCCAGAGGTACATTTCGCCATTAGGCGCTTTTTGTTTGGCCGAATTTAAGTCTGAACCGTCCCATTCTTTATTGGCATCGTTAGACGTAAATACCACTTCACCGTTAGGATTAAGAACCTGGAGTTCAAATTTGTTTTTGTTACCCTTCAATCCAATTGGCATCCACTTTTCCTTTTCTGGATTGAATACCGCCGAAGCCATCAAGTTGTAGGCACGTAGGATCCTGATAGTTTGTACACTGGAGTCTTTACAGCCGTTTTCGTTTTCTGTAACGAGTTTTACGGAGTAGCGTCCTTTGTTTCGGAACAGGTAACTGGTTTCAGCATCTTCGCTCACCAACTCTTCATCGATATACCACTTGTTTTGTGGGTTAGAAGTTGAGCTGTTAAACGCAACGACTGGAGCTTTGTAGTCCTTTTGCTTGTCGTAGGTAAAATCTGCACCACCGTTGGCATGAACCGTAATTTTCTTGGTGTCAAGCTTACGCCATTTTTTATCCACTTTGCGAGCCAGGGCCAATTCGAATGATCCGGCTTTATTAAAGGTGAAGCTTTTCTTCTTGGTGTCAATCTTTCGATCGTTAAGCAACACAATCAAATCTTTAGAATCAGCGGCGCTAATGCTCCAATCTACTGTTTCTCCTTGACAAACCTTTTGATGGCTTACTTGCCAGTTAGCAGCAGCAATAGCTGGTTTTTCCAAATGATCATCCTGAGGTGGGGTAGGGGTTGGCGCCTTAACAGCCTTAGTTGCTTTTTGCTCCACTTGAGGGGTAGCTTTCACAGCGGCCTGTAGTTCAGTGGACTCTTCTTTTTGAGTAGTACCATCCTCTTCCTGTTTAGGCTGAATTAGCGCAGCCATTTCCGAAGAGTTTTCCGATGGAGTAGGAGTGTTTATTTCAGGTTGAGCCAATTCTGGGCGGAGGAACCTTCAGAAAATGGATTAACCCACCATGCAGCAACAGCGATACCGATACCGGCAACTGCCAATGCAGCTTTCGAATAATTCTGTCTACGGTTTTGGCGGAGATGAGACTCATTGTTGGCCAAAACACGGCTTTCAATAGCATTCCAGGCTTCGGCGGCTCCTCCGGGCTCAAAACCTTCCAGGCTATTTTTTATGCTTTCTTCAAATGGATCAGGACGCATGTTTTCTGTTTAATACTTTTTGCAATTCTTTTCTCAACTTAGCCTTTGCCTTAGATAGGTTCGATTTGGATGTGCCTTCAGAAATCCCCAATTCTTCGGCAATTTCCCGATGGGTAAATCCTTCAAACACATACATATTAAATACCGATCGGTAAACTGGGGGCAGATTACGTATTTCTTCCAGAATCTTTTCTCGGCCCAGTAGTTCCACCCATTCCGTTTCCCGGTTTGGCGTATCATCATCCTGGCCTTCTAATTCATGGTAGTAATCATCCTGGTCCATACTAATGAACTGAACCTTCTTCTTACGAAGTTGATCCAATGCTACATTAATAAAGAACCTTCTGATCCAGTTGTCAAACGATCCGGTATCGTTGAATTTATCTATCCGGTCAAAGAGCTTAATGAATCCTTCCTGAACCACATCCTGTGTTTCATCGCGATCACTTCCGCAATAGCGAAAGCAGATTCCCATCATTTTACCATAGTAAACTTCAAAGAGTTTCTTCTGGCATTCAGGGTCCCTTTTTTTACATCCATCGATGAGATCCGGTATGTGCACATTCAGCAAGAGCTTCATTCTTCTGCTTTAAGACGCATATATTACGTTGAGGTTGCCTGTGTATTATACACTCTTCAAAATTAACCATTTATAAGTTTAAAGGTTGGGTTTGGGGCTTCAGGAAAACATCCTGTAATCCGGGGAGCATAAAATGTTACTTTTGCGCTTTCTTAAAACGTAAACTTTAACAGTTAAATCATAAAATAATGAAAGTATCAGTTGTTGGAGCAGGAGCAGTAGGAGCAAGTTGTGCCGAATATATTGCGATGAAGAACTTTGCTTCTGAAGTAGTGATTCTTGATATCAAAGAAGGTGTTGCTGAAGGTAAAGCAATGGATTTAATGCAATGTGCTTCACTAAACGGTTTTGACACTAAAATTACAGGAAGTACTAACGATTATTCCAAAACTGCAAATAGCGATGTTTGTGTGATTACGTCTGGGATTCCAAGAAAGCCTGGAATGACCCGTGAGGAGTTAATTGGAATTAATGCTGGAATTGTAAAGGCTGTATCTGCAAACCTTGTAGAGCATTCTCCTAACACCATTTTAATTGTGGTGAGTAACCCAATGGATACCATGACCTACTTGGCACACAAATCCACCAATTTACCTAAGAATAAAATCATTGGAATGGGTGGCGCGTTGGATTCTGCTCGTTTCAAGTACAGACTTGCTGAAGCTTTGGAAGCACCCATTAGCGATGTTGATGGAATGGTTATCGGAGGACACAGCGATAAAGGTATGGTGCCATTAACCTCCCATGCAACAAGAAACAGTATTAATGTTTCTGAGTTTATCTCTGAAGAAAGATTAAATCAGGTTAAAGAAGATACTAAGGTAGGAGGAGCTACATTAACTAAATTATTAGGAACTTCCGCATGGTATGCTCCAGGAGCAGCCGTTTCTGCTTTGGTTCAGGCCATTGCTTGTGATCAGAAGAAGATGTTTCCATGCTCTGCCTTGTTAGATGGAGAATATGGATTAAGTGACCTCTGCATCGGAGTTCCCGTGATTTTGGGTAAAAAGGGAATTGAAAAAATCGTTGATGTTCCTTTAAGTGATGCTGAAAAAGCGCATATGGCAGAAAGTGCCGAAGGCGTTAAGAAAACCAATGGTTTGTTAGCATTGTAATCGTCTGAAATAAATTTTTAGATAAGCACAACCATCTTTTAACGGAATTGAAACAATCAAAGAATTGGATTTGAACGAAGGCTGGAGAGTCTCCTTGAACGAATCTGCCACAGTGGTATGGGGCGTTCGGGGAATCTTGGTCGAAATGAAAATCTAATCCAGTTAAAATACCTACAGGAGGACCGGTTCGCGATTTAAGCAACCGGTCCTTTTTACTTATAAACCAGCAAATTGCACCAAGAAAATTCGAATTGGCAAAATAGAATTGAAGTTCTATATTTGCAGCCTTTTAAATTTTAACTAAATTCTGGATAAAACATGCAGAACAAAACCGCTCT
Organism: bacterium SCSIO 12741; assembly: GCA_024398055.1. Taxonomy (NCBI): domain Bacteria; species bacterium SCSIO 12741. The sequence goes on from CP073749.1 coordinate 2,599,637, forward strand.
GTGGATTTTTACTGTTTTACTCGCCCTTGCTTGTGTACGCGAATTGTCGTTTACTTGGGTGACCAACAGTGTGGAGAAGGATGCTGCTGAAGTAGCGATGAGCAAGTTGGATTCGGCCTTGGCTGAAACCCCGGACATGCCATCAGCTGATTCAGTAATGTTGTTGAACAAGTTTGAGTCCGACTACCTTTTCTCCAAAAACAACGAAGAGGTTTATCCGCTTTTAGGCTATACTTACAGTCAGTGTAAGCAACGGGAGTTGAACAAGGGTCTTGACCTCCAAGGGGGTATGAACGTAACTCTTGAAGTTTCCGTAGTTGAATTGATCGAAGAACTAGCCGACAAGAGCAACGATCCGACCTTTCGTCAAGCCATTAACAACGCCAAAGAAGCCCAGAAAAGTGGAAGCGACAACTTTGTATCCCTTTTTGGACAAGAAATTAACAAGATTGACCCAAGCTTTCAGCTGACTTCAATTTTCTCAACTCGTCAGAACAAGGAAATGTTCCCAAGTACGGCGACAAATGAGGAAGTTCTTCAGATCATTCGTGAGCAGTCGGAAGCAGCCGTGAAGAATACCGAAGAGGTACTTCGTAAGCGTATCGATAACTTGGGTGTGGTTCAGCCAAAAATTCAAAGACTGAGCGCTACCGATCGTATTGTGGTTGAGCTTCCTGGTGTTAAGGATCCTGCTCGGGTTCGTAAAATTCTTCAAGGAACAGCTAAGTTGGAGTTCTGGGAAACCTATGATGTAGGTGAAGTTCTTGGATCTTTCGATCAGGCTAATACCTATTTAAAAGGGTTGATCGAATTGGAAGGAGCTCCTGAAGAAACTGCTGAAGCAGGTTTAGGACTTGATTCTAACTCGGTTGATACGAATCAGGTTGTAGAAGCTGATTTGAACGAAGAGTTGGCTACTGCCGATGCGGATTCATCAGAAGAAGATAATCTGTTGGACGCTTTGGCCAGTGATTCTGATACGGCAAGTGAAGGGCTGGATGCTCAACTTACGGATGCGGAATTTGCTCGTAAAAATCCATTGATTTCTAAAGTTCGTTTCAACTACTACCAAGATGCTCAAGGTAATCCTGTTGCTGAAGGGCCTGTTGTAGGTTATGTGTTGGAACGCAACATGAAAGACTTGAAGCAATTGTTGAGAGATGAAAAAGTACTTCGCTTTTTCCCAAAAAACATTCGCTTCTACTATGCAGCTAAGCCTGCTTTGAATCGCGACAACCAGCCTTTGTTTGAGGATGGTGATAGCTATGCTCTTTACGCTATTCGTGTATTGAAGCGTGATGGTACTGCTCGCCTGGAAGGTGATGCGGTAACCAATGCTAAAGTAACCAGTGACCAAATGGGTAATCCTGAGGTTAACTTGGTGATGAATCCTTCTGGAGCTAAAATGTGGCGTACCATGACCCGTGAAGCAGCAGAGGAAAAGAAATCAATCGCGGTTGTGTTGGATAGCCTGGTTTACTCGGCTCCAAGTGTAAATGAAGAAATTAAAGGTGGTAGCTCATCTATCTCTGGTCGTTTTACTCAGCAGGAAGCTGCTGACCTTGCCAGTGTATTGAAAGCGGGTAAGCTACCTGTATCAGCTCAGATTATTGAAGAAGCAGTTGTAGGACCATCGCTTGGTGAAGAAGCTATTTCAGACGGTATCATGTCATTCTTGATTGCCTTTGCTTTGATCCTTGTTTACATGGTATTCTACTACGCTCGTGCAGGGGTTGTTGCCGACATTGCTTTGATTGCAAACATCTTCTTTGTATTCGGAGTATTGACCGGTTTGGGTGCAACACTTACCCTCCCTGGTATCGCAGGTATCGTATTGACCATTGGTATGTCGGTGGATGCGAACGTTCTGATTTATGAGCGTATTCGGGAAGAACTTGCCGCTGGAAAAGGAATTAAACTGGCCATCGCTGATGGTTACAACAGTGCGTATAGCTCGATCATTGATGCGAACGTTACTACCTTGTTGACAGGTATTGTATTGGCCGTGTTTGGAACAGGACCTATCCAAGGTTTTGCTACGACATTAATCATTGGTATCTGTACCTCTTTGTTCTCCGCTATTTTCATTACTCGATTGATTTTCGAATGGCAGATGAAGAGCAAAGACAACTTCTCGTTTGCTACAAGTATTACGGATGGTGCGTTCAAAAACATCAACTGGCAGATCGTAGCCAAGAGAAAAACGTACTACATCATTTCTGGATTGATCATCGTTGCCGGTGTGGTTTCTATGGCCACTAAAGGATTTGATTTGGGTGTTGACTTCTCAGGTGGACGTACTTACATCGTTCGTTTCGAAAACCCAGCTGATGTATCTGAAGTGAGTAAAGCACTTTCTGCTGTATTTGTAGATGAGAATGGAGTAGCTGACGTTCCGGAAGTGAAAACTTTTGGTGAGTCTAATCAGGTGAAAATTACCACCAACTTCATGATCGACTCGGATTCTAAAGATGCGGATGACCAAGTAGAAAAAATTATGTTCCAGGGATTGAATGCCATGGGTGACAAGTTTGAGAAAATGAGTTCTCAAAAGGTTGGTCCTACCATTGCAGACGACATTAAGCAGTCTGCTTTCTGGGCTGTATTGGTTTCCTTGATCGCTATTTTCGCTTATATCGTAGCTCGATTCCGTAAACTTCAGTTTGGAGTTGGAGCCTTGGTTGCTATGGCGCACGACGTTTTAGTGGTGTTGGGTATCTTCTCCATCTTCTATGGAATCGCTCCATGGTCTATGGAAATTGATCAAGCCTTTATCGCTGCTATCCTTACTGTTGTGGGGTACTCGATTAACGATACCGTGGTTGTGTTTGACCGTATTCGTGAATACGTAGGTCTACACAAAAACAGACCTTACAAGCAAGTGGTAAACGAAGCATTGAACAGTACTTTGAGTCGTACGATCAATACCTCTTTGAGTACTTTCTTGGTATTGTTGATGATCTTCGCCTTCGGTGGTGAGGTTATTCGTGGGTTTGTATTTGCCTTGATGGTTGGGGTTGTAGTAGGTACCTACTCCTCTCTATGTGTTGCAACTCCTGCGGTTATTGACTTGACCAAGGATGAGGATGAAAAGAAAGACGCTTAAGTCTTTAAACATATATAGGATTCTCGTTTATCGGGATCCAGATAAAGGGGTGCTTTGGCACCCCTTTTTATTTTAATTTTGTGGCATGATTTACAATGCGGTATTTCTATTCCTAAATGGAATTGGTGGAGGAGAGGTCTTTATCATCTTTTTGGTAATCCTTCTGTTGTTTGGTTCGAAGCGGATTCCAGAATTTGCTCGAGGACTTGGAAAAGGGATTAGGCAATTTAAAGATGCTGCCAACGATATTCAGCGCGATATTCACGATAGCGTAAAAGATGTTCAGGAGGACATTGAAAAGACGAAAAAAGAGATTGAAGAAAATGTTTCTTCACGCAAACCCCAATAAAAAATTTGAAAGGCCTGAATGAAGGCCTTTTTTTATGGCCAAAATTTACATTTGGCTCCTGGTGACTCAAAAAATAGGGGGTTAGATTCTTGAAAATGTGATTTTGGTTAGTTTTTTGAGATGAAAATAGGGGGTTTGAGTAATTTTTTTGCAAAATATACCGACTTGCCCCCAAAAATACCCACCTTTGCCGGAAATCTAAACAAAATACTATGGCAACGCTCAGATTTTCGGCCCTTGAACAGGTTTTTAACCGCGAACCCAATTGGCCAACCCCTCCATCTGATTTGATTTCTGATTACTTCGGAGAGAATGTCTTCAACGTAGAAAAAATGAAGCAATTCCTTTCAGGTGAGGCTTACACCAGTGTAATCGACTCCATGGAGAAGGGAACTCGAATTGATCGCAACATAGCCGATCAGGTGGCCTCAGCAATGAAGGCTTGGGCGTTATCCAAAAAGGTAACTCATTACACGCACTGGTTTCAGCCATTGACCGGGCGTACTGCTGAAAAGCATGATTCCTTTGCCGTTCCATCTGGTGGTGGCAAGGCCATTGAGAAATTTGGTGGGGGACAATTGGTACAGCAAGAGCCAGACGCCTCGAGCTTTCCGAACGGGGGAATTCGTAACACCTTTGAAGCACGTGGATATACGGCTTGGGATCCTACATCTCCTGCTTTTATCATTGGGAAGACCCTTTGTATTCCGACCATTTTTGTTTCCTACACCGGAGAAGCTTTGGATTACAAGGCTCCTTTGATGAAGTCGAGCGTTGCAGTGGAAAAAGCGGCTTTGGCCGTTATGAAATATTTTGACCGAAACGTTTCTCGCGTAGTTCCTACCTTGGGTTGGGAGCAGGAGTACTTCTTGGTAGATTCCGCTTTGTTTATGGCTCGCCCTGACTTGGTGATGACCGGAAGAACCTTGTTTGGTCATTCTTCCTCTAAAGGACAGCAATTGGATGACCATTACTTTGGATCCATTCCTGATCGTGCCATGGCCTTTATGCAGGACTTTGAGACCGAATCATTGTTATTGGGTATTCCGGTTACTACTCGCCACAATGAGGTAGCGCCTAATCAGTTTGAGGTTGCACCCATGTTCGAAGAGGTGAATAGCGCTGTAGATCACAACCAGTTGATCATGGATCTTTTGGAAAAAGTAGCCGCTAAGCACAATTTTCACGTGTTGATGCACGAGAAGCCCTTCCAGGGAATGAACGGCTCAGGAAAGCATAATAACTGGTCCTTGGGTACCGATACCGGAATTAACCTGTTGAGCCCGGGAGCAAACCCAAAGACGAATTTGAGGTTTTTGACCTTCTTCGTGAATACCATTGCTGCCGTAAACCGTCATGCGAACCTTTTAAGAGCCATTATCGCTTCTGCTGGTAATGATCATCGTTTGGGTGCCAATGAGGCGCCTCCGGCCATTATTTCCACCTTTATCGGATCGCAGCTGTCTGCTATTCTCGATGAAATTGAAGAAAAAGTTGGAAAAGGAAAGTTGACCCCGGATGAAAAGACGGATTTAAAACTTCGTATCGGGAAAATTCCAGACATCATGTTGGACAATACCGATCGTAACCGAACTTCTCCTTTTGCATTTACTGGAAATAAATTTGAGTTCCGGGCAGTTGGTTCAGCTTCTAACTGTGCCTCTGCGATGATTGCTTTGAACACGATTATGGCTGAGCAATTGACCCGATTCAAAAAGGATGTTGATGCCCTCGTTAAAAACGAAGGATTGAAGAAAGATGATGCGATTTTTAACGTATTAAAAACCTATATCGTGGAGTCTAAAAAGATTCGTTTCGAAGGAGATGGATACAGCCAGGAGTGGGTTGAAGAAGCGGAGAGTAGAGGGCTATCTAATGTAAAAACAACGCCTTACGCATTGGATTTCTTAGTTGCTGATGAGGTGAAATCTTTGTTCTCCAACTACAATGTTTTCTCCGAAGTTGAATTGGAAGCTCGTTACGAAATTGCTCAGGAATTCTACCGCATGAAGATTCAAATTGAGTCTCGTTGTTTGCAGGATATGGTGCTGAATCAGATTATTCCTTCTGCCCTGGAATACCAAAACAAGCTGGTGCAGAACGTTCAGGGAATGAAAGAAATTTTTGGAAATGATTTCAAGCGGGTAGCCTCAAGTCAAATTGAAACCCTCGAAAAGATTTCTGAAAAAGTAAATATTCTCCAAACCCGAGTAGAAGAAATGCGGTTAGCCCGTAAAGAAGCCAACAAAATCGAAGATGCTGCTGAACAAGCAAAAGCATACTGCGATAATGTGGTGAAGTTCTTTGAGGAAATCAGGTATAATGTGGATAATCTTGAGATTATCGTTGATAATGAGTTGTGGCCGGTACCCAAATACCGGGAGATGTTGTTTACGAAATAGAGAGGGTGAATTTCCTTAATTAATGGGGTGTATATCCTATGAAAATCATATAAAAGTACAGAAACAGGGGCCTGCCGCAGCGCCCCTGTTCTGTTTTTGAGCCACTTATGCCTTGTATTTTAACTCTTTGAATTCAATAAAATAATTGTTTAATTTGTCCACCATTCGACTCGGATCGATATTATTGGAATCTATGAAAGGAACTAAAAGCGCTATTTTATTAACGTTCGTTGCTCTGTTGTTTACTACAGGGTTATTTGCCCAAAGAGACTTTACCAACGAAGCCGATGTAGCCTACCAAAGCGAATCCTACTACGAGGCGGTAGATCTGTACAAGAAAGCCTACTCCAAGGAAAAAGACAAAGCCGAAAAAATTCGGATCGTATACCGCATTGGGGATTGCTACCGAAGAATTGAAAATGCAGAATTGGCCGAGGAGTGGTTGAGCAAGGCTGAAAGAGCCAAGTACACAGAGCAGGAAACCAAGGTTTACCTGTACCTGGCCGATGTGATGCGAATCCAGGGTAAGTATACCGAGGCCAAAGAAAAATACCAGAAATACATGGAGGTTCAACCCGACGACCCGCGCGGTCAGGAAGGGGTGAGGAGCTGTGAGCTCGCTGAAAAATGGACCGACAACCCATCCACATTCATTGTAGAAAATGTGTCTCAATTGAACTCCAAGCAGTTCGATTATTCCCCAGTAATTACTGGCCGGAAAAATGATGACATCATCTTCGTATCATCTCGTCCTGATGCATCGGGTAACGAAATTGACATGCGAAGTGGAGAAGGCTTCACCGATATTTTTACGGCTGAAATGGACCGTAAGGGTAAGTGGAGTATTCCTAAAGCCATGCCAGAACCTATCAGTACGGAGTACAATGAAGGTCCTGTTACGGTTACCAAAAAGGACAAGGAAATGTACTACACCCACTGTCCAATTAACAAGAACAAATACGCCGGATGTAAAATCTGGAAGGCGACAAAAAGAGGAACCGAGTGGGCTGAACCCGTACAGGTTGACTTTTTTGCCGATACCATTTCTGTAGGTCACCCTTCTATTTCTAAAGACGATCAGATGTTGTTTTTCAGCGCTGATGCTCCTGGAGGAAAAGGTGGAAAGGACATTTGGTTTGTCGTTTGGGACAAAACTGAACGTGCTTGGGGTGCTCCTCAAAACGTAGCTGGAATCAATACTCCAGATGACGAACTGTTCCCGTTCATTAAAGATGACGGAACGCTTTACTTCTCTTCCAACGGTCACGCTGGTATGGGTGGTATGGATATCTTCAAAGCAGAGCAAGTAGGTAAAAACGAGTGGGGCAATGTGGAAAACATGCTTCCTCCAATTAACTCAGCAAGCCACGATCACGGAATCTTCTTCTTGGGAAATCAGAACAAAGGATACTTTGCTTCTAACCGCCCTGAAGGAAAAGGTGGATCTGATATCTACAGCTTTAAGATGCCTCCGGTGATTTACACCTTGTCTGGTACCGTTCGCGATGTACAGAAAGATTGTAAGAAGCCGATTGTCGGAGCGGTTGTAAAATTAATTGGTACCGATGGAAGTTCTGTTGAGACCTTGACTAATGAAGCCGGTGAGTATTTGTTTGACAAAAAGGAAAACGCAGAACGTTACCTTTTGGAAAATACTTCCTACACCATTATCGTATCTAAGTCTTCTTCCGAGAAATTGGTTGCCCCAGATTGTTCTGCTGGTGATACAGAGTTCAAGAGAAGAGGTTACTTGAGAAGTAAAGGTCAGGAAACCACAGTAGGTGTTGGTAAATCTACTGCCTTCGTTCATGACTTTGAATTGCAGTGTTTCAACTGTGGTGAGATCAAGTTTAAGACGGTACTTTACAAATTGGGTGATGATCAATTGATGATTACCGATCAGGTGAACTCTGCTGATAGTTTGGATGACCTGTATCAAACTTTGGTTGATAACCCGAACATCGTTATTCAGCTTCAAGCCCACACTGACTTCCGTGGATCAGCTGAAGCTAACCAAGACCTGTCTGAGCGTCGTGCTCAAACTTGTGTTGACTACTTGATCTCTAAAGGAATTGATGCTGAGAGATTGGAGCCTAAAGGATTTGGTGAAGATGTTCCAGTTGAAATTAACGGTCAATCTTACGATGAAGCTTTCATTAATGGCTTAGCCACGAAAGAAGAAAAAGAGGCTGCTCACCAGGCAAACCGTCGTACAGTATTTATTGTACTACGTGACGACTTTGAACCTAAACCTAAAGAAGAAGGTGAAGGACAAGGTGCTGGTGAAGGAACTGAAGGAGCCGGTGGTTCTGAAGGTGGTAACTAGCAAGCCGTTGGGATAGAATTAGAATAAAACAATAACCCATTATAGACAGGCGCTCCATAACAGGGGCGCCTTTTTTTATCTGTCATGAGTACGGAATCAAGATACGATCAAAGAGGGGTGTCTGCAGACAAAACGGATGTTCATGCGGCCATTAAAGATCTGGACAAAGGTCTCTTTCCAAAAGCCTTTTGCAAAATTGTCCCCGATTACTTAACCGGTGATGAAGACTACTGTGTAGTTATGCATGCCGATGGGGCGGGTACCAAATCATCATTGGCCTATGCCTATTGGAAGGAAACGGGAGATTTATCCGTTTGGACGGGTATTGCTCAAGATGCTTTGATTATGAATATCGATGACCTCCTTTGTGTGGGAGCAACGGATCGAATTTTAGTATCCTCCACCATTGGACGTAACAAAAACAAGATCCCGGGTGAAGTCGTTTCCGCCATTATCAATGGAACCGAAGAAGTCATTGAAACCTTGAGAAAAGAAGGGTTCAACATTACTTTGACAGGTGGAGAAACAGCCGATGTCGGCGATTTGGTTCGAACGGTGATTGTGGATTCTACGGTAGTGGCTCGGATGAAGCGCTCAGAAGTGGTAAGTAACCACAACATTCAATCCGGAGATGTGATCGTTGGATTATCTTCTTTTGGTCAGGCGAACTACGAAAAGGAGTATAATGGCGGAATGGGAAGCAATGGATTGACCTCAGCTCGTCATGATGTTTTCGGAAAAAGTGTAGCCGAGAAATACCCGGAAACCTTTGATCCGGAAGTACCATCTGATTTGGTCTATACCGGAGGTTATCAATTAACGGATGAAGTAGAAGGAGCTCCATTGGATGCCGGTAAATTGGTGCTGTCTCCAACCCGGACTTATGCTCCCGTTATTCGTAAAATGCTGGAGAGTCATCGTTCAGCCATTCATGGTATGGTACACTGTAGTGGTGGAGCTCAAACCAAAGTTTTGCACTTCGTGGATGATGTTCATGTGATTAAAGATAACCTGTTCCCAGTGCCTCCTTTGTTTAAGATGATTCAAGAGCAATCCGGAACCGATTGGAAAGAAATGTACAAGGTGTTCAATATGGGGCACCGAATGGAAATATACACGTCTCCTGAACATGCTGATGCCTTGATGGCCATTGCTGAGTCCTTTGGTATTGAGAGCCAGATTGTAGGCAGGGTAGAAGCGAGTGAAGCTAAAAAGCTTACCATTACTTCTCCTTACGGAACGTTTGAGTATTAATCGAAAGAAACCCTATGTCAGGATTATTAAATAAGTTGGAAGGCATTGCGCAGAGGCGAGCCGAAGTGGCCGATTTGATCGTTGACCCAGAGGTGATAGCTGACATGAAGCGTTATGTCAAGCTCAACAAAGAATACAAAGATTTAGAGCCTTTGGTATTGGCCTATAACGAATACAAAGACATTCTTGGAAATATAGAAACCTCCAAGGAAATTTTGGATTCGGATGAGGATGCCGAACTAAAGGATATGGCCAAAGAAGAGTTGGATGAATTGGTTCCTGCCAGAGAGGAATTAGAGGAAAAAATTAAGTTCCTCTTAATTCCACGCGATCCGGAAGATTCCAAAAACGTGATCATGGAAATTCGGGCTGGAACCGGAGGAGATGAGGCCAGTATTTTTGCCGGTGACCTGTACCGTATGTACACTAAGTATTGTGAACGTATGGGCTGGAAAACCGAAATGATGAACATGAATGAAGGAACCGTTGGAGGTTTTAAAGAGATTTCATTCTCAGTGATGGGAGAGGATGTCTTTGGTGCACTCAAGTTTGAACGTGGTGTACATCGGGTTCAACGGGTTCCTGCTACTGAATCACAAGGTCGGGTTCATACATCGGCTGCCACCGTTGCCGTGCTTCCAGAAGTGGATGACGTGGAAGTGGAACTTCGAATGGATGATGTTAAGGTGGATACCTATCGTTCATCCGGGGCTGGAGGTCAGCACGTAAACAAAACGGAATCCGCCGTTCGTTTGACGCACATTCCTACGGGTATCGTTGTGGAATGCCAGGATGGTCGTTCTCAGCATAAGAACAAAGACAAAGCCTTAAAAGTACTTCGCTCCAGACTCTACGAACAGGAGTTGGAAAAACAAGAGAAGGAAAGAGCAGCAGAAAGAAAATCTCAGGTTTCCACCGGGGACCGTTCGGCTAAAATCCGGACCTACAATTATCCTCAGGGAAGGGTAACTGATCACCGCATTGGTTTGACTTTGTATAACCTGGACGGTATTATCGGTGGTGACATGGCCGAGATTGTTGATTCGTTGAGAATGGCTGAGAACACCGAGAAGCTTGAAGCAGGAATGGAGATTTAATTGACGACTCCAGAATAATAGTACGAGTAGTTGAAATAGAAGGGGTATGAATAGAGCAGTACTGATTGAGCAGATCAAATCCAAAAAGAGTTTTTTATGCGTTGGCCTGGATCCGGATTTGAATAAAATCCCAAAGCACTTGTTGGATTTGGAAGATCCGGTATTTGAATTTGGAAAGGCAATAGTTGATGCTACCAAGGACTACTGTGTGGCCTATAAGCCCAATTTCGCCTTTTACGAGGCCTTGGGAGAATCCGGCATGGAAAGCCTGCGCAAAACCCTTGAACACATTCCCGAAGAGTGTTTTACTATCGCTGATGCTAAGCGTGGCGATATTGGGAACACGGCTGCTCAATATGCCCAATCTGTTTTCGATAAGGAGCAATCCGGCTTCGATTTCGATTCCATTACTGTAGCTCCATACATGGGTGAAGATTCTGTTACCCCATTTTACACTTATCCTAACAAGTGGGTCGTCATCCTGGGATTAACTTCCAATGCGGGTTCGAACGATTTTCAGCAATTGCCTCTGGCTAATGGAAAGCGTTTGTTTGAGCAGGTGATTGAAACCTCTTCTCAATGGGGAACTGCCGATAACACCATGTACGTAGTGGGTGCCACCCGTGGTGAAGACATCGCTGCAGTTCGAAAACTGGTCCCCAATCACTTTTTCCTCGTTCCCGGAGTAGGGGCTCAAGGGGGGAGTTTGGAAGAAGTAGTAAAGTATGGGATGAACGAAGATTGTGGATTGTTGATCAATTCATCTCGGGGCATCATCTATGCGGGATCGGATGAAAACTTTGCAGAGGCAAGTCGCCAGGCTGCAAAAGCGCTTCAGGAAAAAATGGCTGTTTACCTTTAGACAGATTCGAGGTCCGATTGTCATCGGAAGAGAAGTGAGTTTTGAGTTTTTTTCGTTTCTATTCGTAGGTAATAGGTTGACCTAAGAGACTCTTTCGATCGTTGTTCAAAATTCAGCATTCGAAATTCAGCATTGAACTTGAAGAGCTGTTATCTTTGAGGAAACCAACCTTCAAAGATGAAAGAAACCGACCTTTACCGTATTTGGGAATACGGATTGTTGCAGCCCAATCTACAAACCCTTGATCAGAAACAACTACGCATTTTTAATCCCGGTACCCGAAATCATCTTTCCGGTCCTGATTACTCCAATGCCCGAATAGCCTTTGATGGCCACACCTGGGCCGGGCAAGTAGAGATTCACGTCAAATCCAGTGATTGGTTTAGGCATGGTCACCATCACGATCCATCCTACCAGAGCATCGTACTACATGTAGTATACGATCAGGATAAAACCATTCCGGAGCTCGAGCAACGAGGTATTCCGACCTTGGAGCTCAAATCTTATTTGCCTGAGCAAAGCCTTTCTGCCCATTCAGCTTTGGATGCCAAGTTGTCCATTCCCTGCTCCAGGCAGATCGATCAGGTGCCTTCATCCATTTGGGAAGATTGGAAGCTTGACTTGCTCAATCAACGACTAAAACGAAAGTCCGAGCGAATTGAACGTTGGTTGGTTTCCGGTAATTATGATTGGGGGCAGGTTTTTCATATAGCTATGGCCCGTTCATTGGGGTATTCATCCAATGGGGAGGCCATGGAGCAATTGGCCAATCGGGTACCCATTCAATGGATCCGGCGATCGAGAGCTACACTCGAAGAAGTTCAAGCTTGGTTTTTAGGAGCGTCGGGTTGGTTGGATCATCTATCCGATTCGCCACAAAAGCAGCGATACATTACCCTGTTTCAATATGCTCAAAGAAAATATTCCATCGTTCCCATAGAGAAGAAGGTATGGAAATCGGGTGGAGTTCGGCCCGAAAACAGTCCTATACATCGAATTCTTCAATGCGCCGAAATCGCTCATCATTGGTCTGGTAAGCCCTTATTGGACATGAGCTCCGAGCTCGATTTAGACGATTGGGTGTCCTTCTTTTTAGGTAGTGGGAGCTATTCAAAAAGCCTCAAGAGTCACCTCCTCATTAATGCCTGGGTCCCCATTCTTTATTGCTTTAGGCTTTATCAACATGGGAAGGTTTCAAATTCCGTATTTCAGGAGTTCTTTCAATTACCGGCAGAGCTCAACCGAATTACCAAAAGATGGAAGAAGCTCGCTATGCCACTAACTCATGCTGGAGATTCGCAAGCCATACTCGAATTGGAGGAACACTATTGTTCGCAAAAAAAATGCTTATTTTGCAGTTCAGGAAAATACTTGTTACACAAATGATCGATCGTATACAGGCATTCTTCGAAAAACAGGCATTTGGTGTCTGTGAGTATATGGGCGAGAAATTTGGAATCCGCACTTCGTCGATTCGCAAATTTTTCATCTACAGCTCTTTTATTGCAGTTGGCTCACCGGTCATCATTTACCTCATTCTGGCCTTTTTGCTGGAGAACAAAAAATATTTTAGGCAAAATCACCATTCCATTTGGGATTTGTAATCCGGCTCTATGTTTAGGCTTTCCCTGAAGTACTTCCAAGGCCTTTATTTTTCCATCCTCTTTCTCATAGGCATTTTGCTATTGGGTACTTATGGCTATATGTACCTGGAGCAATACACTTTTGTGGAAGGATTTTACATGACCCTGATCACAGTGAGTACCGTTGGCTTCGGAGAAGTAAAGAAGCTGAATGCCGATGGAATGATCTTTACCTCTTTTTTGATCCTGAGCAGTTTTGGTACTTTTGCCTACGCAGCAACCACCATCGCTCGTAACTTCTTAAGTGGTAACTACAGAAACTTTTACAAAAGCTATAAACTCTCTCAAATGATCGCGAACCTAAAAGGACATACCATCGTCTGTGGATTTGGTAACAACGGAGAAGCAGCGGTAAGCAGTTTGATAAAACACCATGAACGCTTCGTAGTGATTGAACGGGATGAGGAAAAGCTCGAGAAGATTAAACACATCAAAGGCGCTCTTTATATCGTAGGTGATGCCACCGATGAGAATAATATCGTAGAGGCTGGAATCAACAAGGCCAAGGCTTTGATTACTACCCTGCCAAGTGACGCTAATAATGTATTTGTATGCTTAACTGCACGCCAGCTTAATCCCAAGCTAAAGATCATTAGTCGGGCTACTGGACTGAAGGTAGAGAACAAGCTAAAATTGGCTGGGGCCAATAGTGTAATTATGCCCGACCATGTAGGAGGTAGCCATATGGCCTCTCTGGTAAGTACACCCGATTTGAATGAGTTTTTGGATCGCCTTTCCATTTACCACAGCGAACATGACGTCAACCTCGATGAGTTTGTGTTTCATGCGGGCAACAAGAATAGCCACACGGTTCAGGAAATTGAGGAGTTTAGAGGAGGTGTTTTACGCGTCATCGGGATCAAAGGATTGGATCAGGAATACCGCTTAAATCCCGACCAAGAGCAGGTTGTAGAGAATGGAGAAAAGATCTTTGTCTTAGGAGATCATCGCTTGGTAGAAGAGCTCAAAAAAGAGTACGCATTAGCCCCTTAAAATAGCTGATCCATTCATCCTTACGTCCGGTGGAGGATATTTCATAATTTCTATATTTGAAGCGAACCATAATATTCGCTTCACATGGGTTTAAAAAAGAACCTGCTTTTAGTTCTGATCGGGGTGTTATTCTTAGCTACTCCTTCTTATAGCTTCGCCCAATCTTCTGAAAATGCCACGGCAGCCGATTCAGTTTCTATGGATCAAAAGATCGACGCCTTTTTCGGGAATTACCTCGTAGCACCTTTAAATGTAGTTCTGTTTTTTGACCCCTTCGACAAATTGGGGATATATGACCCTGTTGTTTACAACGAAGGTGTGCCCGTAGTTGATTCAGATTTAGGATTTTCCGTTTCAGGTGAAGCAGGAAGTTCTGATCTACAAATTTCACCCAATGGAAAGGCCGGGGTGAGTGCCGGAGATCGGGTGGTGATTAGCGATCAGGTATATACTGTTGCGGCAGTTAGTGATGGTTCGGTGAAAGTTAAAGAGCCCTTGGCTTCTGCATTGAGCACTGCACCTGTGAGTTCCCCTGTTCAGAAACCGATTCCTTTTGTGGTGGTTTGGTTGGTATTAGGGGCCATCTTTTTTACCATAAGAATGCGCTTTATCAATTTCCGAGGATTTAGACATGCCCTGGATTTGGTTCAGGGAAAATACGATAACCCGAATGACAAAGGAGAAGTATCCCACTTCCAGGCTTTGGCTACGGCTTTGTCTGCTACCGTAGGACTCGGAAATATTGCCGGTGTGGCGATCGCTGTAAGTATTGGTGGTGCTGGTGCAACCTTTTGGATGATTACAGCGGGTCTTATCGGAATGGCGTCCAAGTTTACGGAATGTACTTTGGGTGTAAAGTATCGGATTATTGACTCCAACGGTCACGTTTCCGGTGGGCCGATGTATTACCTGAGTCGTGGTCTGGCTGCTCAGAATAAAGCAGGTCTTGGAAAAATCCTGGCCATTTTATTTGCTATTCTATGTATCGGAGGATCCTTTGGTGGCGGAAATATGTTCCAGGTTAACCAAGCATTTTCTCAAATGTCTGCTGAGTTTCCAGCCCTCCAGGGTAACGGTGTTTACTTTGGAATGGTAATGGCCGTATTGGTTGGTATTGTGATTATCGGTGGAATCCGAAGCATTGCCAAAGTAACGGATAAGATTGTACCATTTATGGTAGGCCTTTACGTATTGTTTTCGCTCATCATTATTGGTATCAATATCACCGAAATCGGCGGCGCCTTTGCGGCTATTTTAAGTGGGGCTTTTTCAGCCAGTGCTTTGAAAGGTGGAGTTATCGGTGTATTGATAGTAGGATTTCAACGGGCAGCTTTCTCCAACGAAGCTGGAGTTGGATCGGCATCCATTGCTCACTCGGCGTCCAAGACCAACGAACCCGTTAGTGAAGGAATTGTGGCTTTGTTAGAGCCCTTTATTGACACCGTGGTTGTTTGTACCATGACTGCTTTGGTTTTGATTTTTACGGGATATGCGACCAATACCGAAGGCTTGGAAGGTGCTAACTTAACTTCTGCCGCTTTCCAGAGTGTTTTCCCTTGGTTTAAGTATGTATTGATGGTAGCCATTTTGCTGTTCGCCTTCTCTACCATGATTTCCTGGTCTTACTACGGCCAAAAAGCTTTTACTTATTTGTTCGGTCGCACCAAAACAACTCGTTTGGTCTATAAGCTGATCTTCCTTTTCTTCATCATTGTGGGGGCAGCAAGCCAGATGAATGCGGTAACCGATTTTAGTGACATGATGATTTTGGGAATGGCCTTCCCGAACATACTCGGTCTCATTTTCCTTTCCAAAGAGGTGAGAGCCGATATGATCAGTTATTTTAACCGGATTCGAACCGGTGAGATAACGCGCTACAAGTAGTAGCGCCCCGCCAGCAACCTGTAACAAACCTTAGACTAATATGACCGACGGATGGAAGGATTTCCTGTATTTCATTAAAGTTGAACGCAAGGGGATTGGAGGGATGATTATTCTCATTGGCCTCGCTATAGCCGTTCATCAATGGGTAGCCAGCCAGGATGTACCACTCACTTACGATACCACCCGATACGAAAAGCTTTTGGCCGAATGGGAAAAGAAGGCAGAGTCCCAGGAAGTAGAGGGGAGCCCATTTGGAATTAACGAGGCCGATTCGTTGGATTGGCTATCCATTGGGTTGTCGCCTAAACAAACCGCTGTTCTCCTTAAGTACCGAACAAAGGCTGGAGGTTTTAAGAGCATAGAACAGCTCGACCGCATTTATGTAATTCCTGAGAAGGCCAGAGCATACCTGGATGAATGGGCTTATTTGGATGAGGTTATGGAACCAACTATTCCCATTCGATCCCATGAGAAAAAGTCTTTGAAGAAAGATCTCGTTCGATTTGCTTTTGACCCAAATACACTAAGTGCAGATTCATTGAAACTGCTTGGCCTTTCTGATCGGCAAGTGAAGAATCTGGTTAATTACCGCAAAGCAGGTGGACAATTTTTTCAAGCCAAGGATTTGTCCCGACTGTACACCATTAATGAGGAGTTGAGTCAGGAGTTAGAACCATTTGTTGCCATTGAGCTAACTCAGGATACTGCAGATTCCAAAGAGCATAAATTTGAAACCCTGGCCGAAGTTGAGCTGAATTCAGCAGACAGTATGACCTTGGTTCGGGTTAGGGGAATTGGCCCTTATTATGCCCGATTAATTTTGCGCTATCGAAATCGGTTGGGAGGTTTTTATTCCGTCGATCAGCTTCAGGAAATTTCTAAAATACCTTCTGAAACCATTGAACAAAACCAGTGGAAAGTGGATTCCACTTTGATTCAAAAGATGGATTTGAACCAGGTGAGCTTCAAGGAAATGTTAAGACATCCTTATTTTGACTACTATCACGTCGAAAAAATATTCGATTTCAAGCGCAATAACGGAAAATTCTCATCTTTGCAGGACCTCAAAAAAATCGAGTTTTATGAGCCCGATTTTTACAGTAAGGTTTTTCCTTATTTAACTACTGACTAAGGTGCTTCAAGAAAGAGTAGACAAAGCCATTCGGAATGTTCCGGATTTTCCAAAGCCTGGAATTAACTTCAAGGATATTACGCCCGTTCTTCACGATCCAAAACTCGTGGAAGATTTGGTTATTGATATGGCCAATTGGGCCAAAGAAAAACAAATTGATGCCATTGTAGGTGTGGAGAGTAGAGGCTTCCTTTTTGGCGTACTCTTGGCACAACATTTGAACGTGCCGTTTGTCATGGTTAGAAAGAAGGGGAAACTTCCTTACGAAACCATTTCATACAAATACGATTTGGAATACGGTTCTGCCGAAATTGAGATGCATGTGGATGCCTTGCTACCCGGTAGTAGGGTTTTGGTGCATGACGATCTTTTGGCTACCGGAGGTACGGCTGTAGCTGCGGCCGAGTTGATCCGAATGCAGCAGGCTGAGGTAGCTGGTTTTGCCTTTTTGGTAGAACTTGCTTTTTTAGGAGGAGTAGAGAAACTCAAAACCTATTCCGACAACATTTATAATTTAGTTACTTACTGATTAAAACATTTAGACTATGGAATTTGTGGTAGGGGAGAACCAAAAGATGATTCAAGATATGGTTCGCGATTTTTGTGAAAAAGAGATCCGTCCTCATATTATGGAGTGGGATGAGTCTCAGGAATTTCCTGTTCCGGTTTTCAAGAAATTGGGTGAACTCGGCTTGATGGGCGTTTTGGTACCCACTGAGTATGGAGGGTCCGGATTTGGTTACCGGGAATACTACACCGTTGTTTCTGAAATTGGAAAAGTTTGTGGTTCTATTGGGTTGAGCGTTGCTGCGCACAATTCACTTTGTACTGGACACATTCTTCAGTTTGGTAACGAAGAGCAGAAAAGAAAATATTTGCCCAAGTTGGCTACCGCGGAGTGGATTGGTGCTTGGGGGTTGACTGAGCAAAACACGGGTTCTGATGCCGGAGGAATGTTGACCACGGCTAAGGAAGACGGAGATCACTATGTACTTAACGGATCCAAAAACTTCATTACTCATGGTAAGTCTGGAAACGTAGCTGTGATCATCGCTCGTACTGGTGAAAAAGGAGATTCTCATGGCATGACTGCCTTTATTGTTGAGAAAGGGACTCCAGGATTTTCGGCCGGTAAGAAAGAAAATAAATTAGGGATGCGTGCCTCAGAAACCACCGAGCTGATTTTTGATAATTGTCGGGTTCCTAAAGAGAATATGCTTGGAGAAGTTGGTCAGGGATTTATCCAGGCCATGAAAGTGTTGGATGGTGGCCGCATTTCGATTGCCGCTTTGGGTTGTGGAATAGCTAAAGGAGCCTATGAAGCAGCTGTAAAGTATGCGAAAGAAAGAGAACAGTTCGGAAGACCAATTTCCAGTTTCCAGGCCATTTCCTTCAAATTGGCCGATATGGCTACTGAGATTGAAGCTGCTGAGTTACTAACACTTCAAGCAGCCGATATGAAGAATAGAGGGGAGAAGATGACCAAGGAATCGGCATTTGCTAAGTACTATTCTTCTGAGGTAGCAGTTAGAACTTCCAACGAAGCCGTTCAGATTTTCGGTGGATATGGATACACCAAAGACTTCCCAGTAGAAAAATTCTACCGTGATTCTAAATTGTGCACCATCGGAGAAGGAACTTCAGAAATTCAAAAGTTGGTTATCGCACGTGAAATTCTCAGAGACTAAGGGAATTAAATAAATTGAATAACATTGTTGGTTAATACAATCTTATTTGTATTTTTGCGGCCCAAATAAATTTAGATAGGTATGTTAATTATTCCGGTAAAAGAAGGAGAGAACATCGACAGAGCGGTAAAGAAGTACAAGAAGAAATTCGAACGTACCGGTGTAATGCGTGAATTGCGCAGCCGCCAGAAATTTACCAAACCCTCTATTAAGAGACGTGAGGAAATTTTGAAGGCCATCTACAAAGAGCAAATGAAGCAAGCTGAGGAGTAGGCCCTCACTGTGTTTTAAGATAATTTTTAGAGGAAACAGGCTATAAAAGTTTAACTTTATAGCCTGTTTCTCTTTTTATGCCTATAGAAGAATTTCTTCAATATCTCCAAACCGAAAAACGGGCTTCAAGCCACACCGTAACCGCTTACCAAAACGACCTTACCTCCTTTTCTGATTTCCTAATCGAGTTTTATCCGGACACTACTCCTGATCAAGCCAGTCATTCTATGATTCGAACCTGGTTGGTGAGTTTGGTTCAATCGGGTATATCCAATCGCAGCGTTGGGCGAAAACTATCTGCCTTAAAGTCCTATTACCGATTCTTGCTGAAAAGCGAAGTTATTGAGACTAATCCTGCGGCGAAGGTTACCGCTCCTAAAACAGAAAAAAGATTACCAGAATTTCTGGATCAGCAAAAGGTTCGGGAAATTCAAGAAAATCCGGTAGAAGCTCAGGATGAATCGGCCGAAAGTGAATTTGAGGCGCTCCGAGACCAGTTGATCTTCGATTTGTTTTACCATACCGGCATGCGATTATCTGAATTAATTGGAATTCAGGTCAATGATGTGGATTTGGTAAGCGGCCAGCTTAAGGTATTGGGAAAACGGAACAAGGAAAGGATACTCCCTATTTCTGCGGCGCTTAAAGCAAGTATTGTTAAGTATCTAGAAATACGGCCTACTGTAGCCCTGAAAACGGAAAATTCTTTGATTTTGACCGCTCGTGGTAACAAAGTTTATCCTAAATTAGTATACAGGGTAGTGAGGAGTACCATTGAAAAAGTCTCTTCGAGGGAAAAAAGGAGTCCACACGTACTGAGGCATACGTTTGCCACCCATCTTCTTAATAATGGGGCAGACTTAAATGCTGTAAAGGAGTTGTTGGGGCATGCAAATCTGTCGGCAACACAGATCTACACCCACAACACCTTTGAGAAATTAAAATCCATTTATAAACAAGCTCACCCCAGAGCGTAAAAACAAGTGATTGCTATGAGGATTAAAATTCATTCAATTCATTTCGATGCCGACCAAAAGCTGGAAGGATACATCAATAGCAAGGTGAATAAACTTGACCAGTTTTTTGACAACATTATTGACGGGGAAGTCTATCTGAAGTTAGATAAGGCTGAGAACAAAGAGAATAAGGTAGCTGAAATCAAGATCTCGTTACCGGGAAACGAACTGTTTGTTAAGAAGCAGTGCAAGTCCTTTGAGGAGGCCACCGATACGGCGGTAGATGCCCTCAGGAGGCAGATTAAGAAATACAAGGAGAAATTACGGCAACATTAGTTGCCGTTTTTTTTTGAAATATAACCCTCAAAAAATCAGCCTGATATACAACCAAATTTCCGACAATTTTCACACTCAAATTTTTTTTACTCATTTTCTTTGGTGGAGAAGGTTTTCTTTGCTTACATTTGCAAACCTTTTTTGAGGGCATCACAACAGCCCAGAAAAAGAAGTTCTTTTAAATATTTTCGATGCCGGTGTAGCTCAGTTGGCCAGAGCAGCTGATTTGTAATCAGCGGGTCGGGGGTTCGAATCCCTCCACCGGCTCCTTTCTTTTGGGGAGATTCCAGAGCGGCCAAATGGGGCAGACTGTAAATCTGTTGTCTTTCGACTTCGGAGGTTCGAATCCTCCTCTCCCCACTGGATATTTTGATAAGCGGGAGTAGCTCAGTTGGTAGAGCATCAGCCTTCCAAGCTGAGGGTCGCGAGTTCGAATCTCGTCTCCCGCTCTAATCAAAATATTATTAGGCCGTTGTAGCTCAGAGGTAGAGCACTTCCTTGGTAAGGAAGAGGTCACGGGTTCAATTCCCGTCAACGGCTCTATTAGTGAGTATATAATATAGAACTCAATATACATTTTTGAAAATTAGATAGCTATGGCTAAGGAAACTTTTGATCGTTCCAAACCGCACGTAAATATCGGTACCATCGGTCACGTTGACCACGGTAAAACTACTTTGACTGCGGCTATTACGAGAACTCTTGCAGATGCCGGTTTGGCTGAGCAACGCGATTTCGATTCTATCGATAACGCTCCAGAAGAAAAAGAAAGAGGTATTACTATTAATACTTCACACGTTGAATATCAAACAGCCAACAGACACTACGCACACGTAGATTGTCCTGGTCACGCTGACTACGTTAAGAACATGGTAACTGGTGCTGCTCAGATGGACGGCGCTATCTTGGTTGTAGCTTCTACTGATGGTCCTATGCCACAAACTCGTGAGCACATCCTTTTGGCTCGTCAGGTAGGTGTACCTCGTATCGTTGTATTCATGAACAAAGTGGATATGGTTGACGATGAGGAGCTTCTTGAGCTAGTTGAGATGGAAATCCGTGAATTGCTTGACTTCTACGAATACGATGGCGACAACACTCCAGTTGTTCAAGGTTCTGCTTTGGGTGCATTGGAAGGTAAAGCTGAGTGGCAAGAGAAAGTTATGGAATTGATGGCTGCTGTAGATGAGTTTATTCCACTTCCAGAGCGTGATGTTGACAAAGATTTCTTGATGCCTGTAGAGGATGTATTCTCTATTACTGGTCGTGGTACTGTTGCTACCGGTCGTATCGAGACAGGTGTTATCAACTCTGGTGACCCAGTAGACATCATTGGTTTCGGTGCTGAGAAATTGCAGTCTACCGTAACTGGTGTTGAGATGTTCCGTAAGATTTTGGACCGTGGTGAAGCTGGTGACAACGTTGGTTTGTTGTTGCGTGGTATTGAGAAGACTGAGATCAGAAGAGGTATGGTAATTGCCAAGCCAGGATCTATCACTCCTCACCTGAAGTTTAAGGCTGAGATCTACGTATTGAAGAAAGAAGAAGGTGGACGTCACACTCCATTCCACAATAAGTACCGTCCTCAGTTCTACTTGAGAACTACAGACGTTACAGGTGAGATCGTATTGCCAGCAGACCGCGAAATGGTATTGCCAGGTGATAACCTTACTATTGAAGTACACTTGATTGCTCCAGTAGCTGTTAACAAAGGACTTAAGTTTGCTATCCGTGAAGGTGGTAGAACTGTAGGTGCTGGACAGATTACTGAGATTGTAGAGTAATCCTCGTTTAGAATAAATCTACTAAGGAAGGTGTCCGTCGAAGGCGGGCACCTTTCCTTCGTTTTTACAAAACGGGTGTTAGATCCCGCTTCAATCTGAAAAGAAAAAAAGGGAAACTAACTACCAAACACGGGTGTAGCTCAGTCGGTAGAGCAGTGGTCTCCAAAACCAAAGGTCGTGAGTTCGAATCTTACCACCCGTGCAACTAAGAAAGGAAAACAATGAGTGAAGTAACTAAATACATCAAGGAGTCTTACGACGAGATGGTGCACAAAGTGAGCTGGCCAAATTGGAAGAGCTTACAGAATAGTGCGGTGGTTGTGTTGTTCGCTACTTTTCTTTTCGCTGCTGTAATTTATGTCATGGACCTCGCATTTGGTCAGGCCATGGACTTTTTGTACACCAACATTTTTGGCAACAATTAATCCTGTCAATTTTCATGGCTGAAGAAATTAAAAGACGGTGGTATGTAATCCGTGCCATTAGCGGAAAGGAAAAGAAGGTGAAGGAGTACATCGAGCTTGAAGCCGATCGTATGAATATGAAAGATTACATCTCTCAAGTCCTGATCCCAACCGAAAAAGTATTTCAAATCCGCAACGGTAAGAAGGTAAGCAAGGAGCGTAACTTCTTTCCTGGATATGTTTTGGTGGAAGTTGCCTTGATTGGTGAAGTTCCCCATATTATTAAGAATATTCCCAATGTAATTGGTTTCTTGGGTGCTGAAAAAGGGGGCGATCCAATGCCTCTGCGTCAGTCAGAAGTGAACCGTATTTTGGGTAAAGTTGATGAACTTGCTGAAAGCGATGA
Organism: bacterium SCSIO 12741; assembly: GCA_024398055.1. NCBI lineage: Bacteria > bacterium SCSIO 12741. Next base: position 2,622,532 of record CP073749.1, read on the forward strand.
AGAATTGAACATTCCGTTCATCGTTGGCGAAACCGTTAAAGTTATTGACGGGCCTTTCAACTCTTTCACCGGTGTGATCGAAGAGATCAACGAAGAGAAGAAGAAGTTGAAGGTAATGGTGAAAATCTTTGGAAGAAAGACACCATTGGAGTTGAGCTACATGCAAGTCGAAAAGGAGTAATGTCTGCTTCCAAGCATTAATATAAAGTTCGTAAGAACAAGGTTAAATTAAAAACAATGGCAAAAGAAGTAAGTGGTCTGATTAAGTTGCAAATCAGAGGAGGTGCTGCAAATCCATCGCCACCCGTAGGTCCCGCACTGGGAGCGAAAGGGGTGAACATTATGGAGTTTTGTAAGCAGTTTAACGCCAGAACTCAAGACAAAGCCGGTAAAGTATTACCTGTTATTATTACAGTATACGCCGACAAGTCTTTTGATTTTATCGTTAAAACTCCCCCGGTTGCAGTACAGCTGAAAGAAGCCGCCAAAATCAAGTCTGGTTCTTCGGAATCAAACCGGAAAAAAGTGGCCTCTGTAAGTAGAGACGTAATTAGAAAAATTGCTGAAGACAAGATGCCTGACCTCAATTGTTTCACCGTAGAATCCGCCATGGAAATGGTGGCCGGTACTGCTCGCAGTATGGGAATTACAGTGAAGGGATAGTCGTCATCTTAAAAAATTAGAATAATGGCTACTTTGACAAAAAAGAGAAAAGAAGCTCTGTCTAAGCTCGACCAGAACAAAAGCTATTCTTTGAAAGAAGCTGCTGATCTGGTAAAGGAAATCTCCACCACTAAGTTTGATGCTTCTGTTGATGTTGCTGTACGCTTAGGTGTTGATCCCCGTAAAGCGAATCAAATGGTTCGTGGAACGGTTACTTTGCCTCACGGTACTGGTAAGGACGTAAAAGTTTTGGTACTGTGTACTCCTGACAAGGAGGAAGAAGCAAAGCAAGCCGGTGCTGACTATGTTGGTCTTGACGAGTACGTTGACAAGATCAAAGGTGGTTGGACCGACGTGGATGTGATCGTCACTATGCCATCTGTGATGGGTAAGGTTGGTGCATTGGGTCGTATTTTGGGACCTCGTGGATTGATGCCAAACCCTAAAACAGGTACAGTAACGATGGATATCGCCAAAGCGGTAAACGAAGTGAAAGCCGGTAAAATCGACTTCCGTGTCGACAAATTCGGAATCATTCACGCTGCCGTTGGTAAAGTTTCCTTTGATGCTAATAAGATTTACGATAACGCTTCCGAGTTGTTGTCTACCATCATCAAATTGAAGCCTGCTGCTGCTAAAGGAACCTATGTGAAAAGCATTTTCCTTTCAAGCACTATGAGCGCTGGTATTCAGGTAGACCCTAAATCGGTTCAGTCGTAAGGTATCTCTTAAATGAAGTAAAGCAATGACAAGAGAAGAAAAAAGCAACGTTATACAGGAACTCGCCGATAAACTGGCAAGTACAGAAGTATTATACCTCACTGACGTGGCCGGCATGAATGCCGAGAACACTGCGAAATTGCGCCGGTTGTGCTTCAACCGCGAAGTGAATTTCAAAGTGGTTAAGAATACGCTTTTGCGTAAGGCCATGGATCAAGTGGAAGGAAATGACTACAGCGAATTGTACGACGTGTTGAAAGGCAACACATCGATCATGATCGCTGAATTCGGTAATACCCCAGCAAAGCTGATTAAGGAATTCAGAGCAAAATCAGAAACTCCGATCCTTAAAGGTGCTTGGGTACAGGAAACCGTATTTGTAGGTGATGACCAGTTGGAAACTCTGGCCAGCTTGAAGTCTAAAAATGAACTTATCGCTGACGTGGTTGCCCTGTTGCAATCGCCTGCTAAAAACGTTATTTCTGCACTTAACTCGGGTGGATCAACCCTGGCTGGTGTAGTTAAAACACTCTCGGAAAGAGCCGAGTAAAACAAAGTAATTTGTTTAGTTAATTAATTCAATTCATTAGTAAAAAATTAAAACTCAATAAAAATGGCTGATTTGAAAGCTTTTGCAGAACAATTGGTAAACCTGACTGTAAAGGAAGTGAACGAACTGGCAGAAATTCTTAAAGACGAATATGGCATCGAGCCAGCTGCTGCTGCTGTTGCAGTTGCAGGACCTGCTGGTGGTGACGGTGGTGCAGCCGCTGAAGAGAAAACGGAATTTGACGTTGTCTTGAAAGCTGGTGGACCTAACAAGTTGAAAGTCGTTAAGCTGGTTAAAGAATTGACCGGTCAAGGACTTAAAGAAGCCAAAGCTATCGTAGACGGAGCTCCTTCTCCATTGAAAGAAGGTGTTGCAAAAGACGAAGCTGAAGCTCTTAAAACTCAGCTCGAAGAAGTTGGAGCTGAAGTTGAGCTCAAGTAATCTTTACATTGATCTTTATTGCGCAAGGTTTAGACCCCAATGTGGGTCTAAACCCTTGTGCGTATATAGCTGTGTGATTGTTTAATTAATTCCCTCAATTGTTCCATGATTCAGCAGCAGAAATCGAAACGAATCAATTTCGGTACCACCAAAAACCAACTGGAATACCCGGACTTTCTGGATATTCAGCTGAAGTCTTTTCAGGACTTCTTTCAATTGGAAACGACTCCCGAGAATCGGGAAGACGAAGGGTTATTCCGTGTATTCAGTGAAAACTTTCCAATCACTGATGCCCGTAACAACTTTGTCTTGGAGTTCTTGGACTACTTTGTAGACCCTCCTCGTTATTCCATCGCAGAAACTATTGATCGCGGTCTTACTTATAGTGTTCCACTTAAGGCCAAACTAAAACTGTATTGTACGGATCCAGAGCACGAAGATTTCGAAACCATTGTACAGGATGTGTATTTAGGTACTATTCCTTACATGACTCCTAAGGGAGCTTTCGTTATTAACGGTGCAGAACGTGTTGTAGTATCTCAGCTTCACCGTTCTCCAGGTGTATTCTTTGGCCATAGCTTCCATGCTAATGGTACAAAGCTTTACTCAGCTCGTGTTATTCCTTTCAAAGGAAGCTGGATTGAATTTGCTACCGATATTAACTCGGTCATGTATGCGTACATCGACCGGAAGAAAAAGTTACCTGTAACCACGCTTTTGAGAGCGATCGGTTATGAGAGTGACAAAGATATTTTGGAGATCTTTAACCTGGCCGATGAGGTTAAGGTAAACAAGACCCAATTGAAAAAAGCGAAAGGCCGTAAGTTGGCTGCTCGTGTATTGAAAACCTGGTTTGAGGACTTCGTGGATGAAGATACTGGTGAGGTAGTATCCATCGAACGTAACGAGGTTATTGTTGATCGTGAAACCCTTCTGGAAGAGGAACACATTGATCTGATTCTGGATTCTGGTTCAAAATCTATTCTTCTACACAAAGAAGATACCAATGCTGCTGATTACACGATCATCTACAATACGCTTCAGAAAGACCCTTCAAACTCTGAAATTGAAGCTGTAGAGCACATCTACCGGATTCTGCGTAACGCTGAGCCACCAGATGAGGAAACAGCTCGTGGTATTATCGATAAGTTGTTCTTCTCCGACAAGCGTTATGACTTGGGAGAAGTAGGTCGTTACCGGATCAACAAGAAGTTGGATCTTAACATCGATATCGATACCAAGATTCTGACGAAAGAGGATATCATCGAGATCATCAAATATTTGATTGAGTTGATCAACTCAAAAGCTGATGTGGATGATATTGACCACTTGTCGAATCGTCGTGTAAGAACGGTTGGTGAGCAGCTGTATAATCAATTTGGAGTTGGTTTGGCTCGTATGGCCAGAACTATTCGTGAGCGTATGAACGTACGTGACAACGAAGTATTTACTCCAATTGACTTGATCAACGCGAAGACCTTGTCTTCTGTGATCAATTCCTTCTTTGGAACAAACCAGTTGTCTCAGTTTATGGATCAAACGAATCCACTCTCTGAGGTTACTCACAAACGTAGAATGTCTGCACTGGGCCCTGGCGGTCTCTCGAGGGAAAGAGCCGGTTTTGAGGTTCGGGACGTTCACTACACCCACTATGGTCGTTTGTGTACCATTGAAACACCGGAAGGACCAAACATTGGTTTGATCTCTTCTATGTGTGTATATGCTAAGGTAAACAAGCTTGGATTTATCGAAACTCCTTACCGCAAGGTTGAAGAGGGTAAAGTAGATCTGAAAGGCGATGTAGTTTACTTAGCTGCTGAAGAAGAAAACGGAATGACCATTGCTCAGGCCAACGCGGTTATTGGAGATAATGGTGCATTCGAATCTGATAAAGTAAAAGCCCGATACGAAGGTGACTTCCCGGTTGTGCCACCAGCAGAGGTAAGTTTGATGGACGTTGCACCTAACCAGATTGCCTCTATCGCGGCATCCTTGATTCCATTCCTGGAGCACGATGATGCAAACCGTGCTTTGATGGGATCGAACATGCAACGTCAGGCCGTGCCTCTATTGCGTCCGGAATCTCCGATTGTGGGTACTGGATTGGAAGAGCCACTGGCCAAAGATTCGCGTGTGTTGATTCAGGCTGAAGGAAACGGTACTGTTGAGTACGTTGACTCTACCAAAGTAACCATCAAGTACGACCGCGATGAGCAGGACGAGTTGGTGAACTTTGGAGATGCCTTCAAATCATACACACTGACTAAGTTTTCGAAAACAAACCAGGCTACTACCATTAACCACAAGCCTATCGTAAGAAGAGGCCAACGTGTGGAAAAAGGTGAAGTACTGGTAGAAGGATATGCAACTCAAGACGGTGAATTGGCACTGGGACGTAACCTGATGGTGGCATTCATGCCTTGGAAAGGTTACAACTTTGAGGATGCGATCGTTATTTCCGAAAACGTTGTTAAAGACGATATCTACACTTCCGTACACGTTGACGAGTACACCTTGGAAGTTAGAGATACTAAGTTAGGTTTGGAAGAGCTTACTGCTGACATCCCGAATGTGAGCGAAGAAGCTACTAAAAACCTGGATGAAAACGGATTGATCCGTGTAGGATGTCACGTTTCTGAAGGAGATATTCTTATTGGTAAGATTACTCCTAAAGGGGAAACAGATCCTACTCCAGAAGAGAAATTACTCCGTGCCATCTTTGGTGATAAAGCAGGTGATGTAAAAGACGCTTCCTTGAAAGTTCCACCATCAGTAGTTGGTGTGGTAACGGATAAGAAGTTGTTCTCTCGCAAGCTTAAAGATCGTAAAGCCAAACTGGAAGAGAAGCAATTGCTCGAAGAGGTAGACGAAGTACACAACAAGAAAATGGCCGATTTGAAATCGAGCCTGGTTGAAAAACTGTTTACCATCGTTAGCGGTAAAACTTCTCAAGGTGTGAACAACAACTTCAAAGAAGAAGTTATTCCTAAGGGAACCAAGTTTACACTTAAGTTGTTGACTTCTGTTGACTATGCAGATATCAGCGCTTCAGGATGGACCACCGATGATGAAAAGAATGGATTGATCAAGCGTTTGTTGCACAACTACCACGTAAAAGTGAGTGAGTTGATCGGAGTAATGAAGCGTGAAAAATTCAAAATCTCTATTGGAGATGAATTGCCACCAGGAATCGTTCAATTGGCTAAGGTTTATGTAGCCAAGAAACGTAAACTGAAAGTGGGTGATAAAATGGCTGGACGTCACGGTAACAAGGGTATTGTAGCCAAGATTGTTCGCCAGGAAGACATGCCATTTATGGCAGACGGAACTCCAGTAGACATCGTGTTGAACCCACTTGGGGTACCATCACGTATGAACTTGGGGCAGATTTACGAAACCGTATTAGGTTGGGCAGGTTTGAAGTTGGGTAAGAAATTCGCAACTCCAATTTTTGATGGTGCTTCCTTGAAGCAGATCGATGACTACTCTGAGCAAGCTGATATCCCAAGCATGGGTCGTACTTTCCTTTATGATGGAGGTACCGGTGAAATGTTTGATCAACCTGCTACTGTAGGTGTGATCTACATGCTTAAACTGCACCACCTGGTTGATGACAAGATGCACGCCAGATCGATTGGACCATACTCCCTCATTACGCAACAGCCATTGGGTGGTAAAGCCCAGTTTGGAGGTCAGCGTTTTGGTGAGATGGAGGTATGGGCACTCGAGGCCTTTGGAGCATCTAACATCCTGCAGGAAATCCTTACCGTTAAGTCGGATGATGTGATCGGTAGAGCTAAGGCTTACGAGAAGATCGTTAAGGGTGAGAACATGCCGACACCGGGTATTCCGGAGTCGTTTAATGTACTCCTGCATGAGATGAGAGGACTCTGTCTGAACATCACCCTGGATTAATTTTTGAATTGTCTTATTGACTTTAAATAATTTCTTTCAAATATGGCTCTTAGGAAAGACAACAAAGTAAACAGCGACTTTAAGAGAATTACCATTAGCCTGGCTTCTCCAGAAATGATCCTCGAGGGTTCTCGTGGTGAGGTTTTGAAGCCTGAAACCATCAACTACCGGACTTATAAGCCGGAACGCGACGGGTTGTTCTGCGAGCGCATTTTCGGTCCTATCAAGGATTTTGAGTGCCACTGTGGAAAATACAAGAGAATCCGCTATAAAGGAATCATCTGTGACCGTTGTGGTGTTGAGGTAACCGAGAAAAAGGTAAGACGTGAGCGTATGGGACACATCTCTTTGGTGGTTCCAGTTGCACACATCTGGTACTTCAAGTCACTGCCTAATAAGATCGGATACTTGCTTGGTCTTCCAAGTAAGAAATTGGATTCGATCATTTACTACGAGCGTTATGTTGTCATTCAACCAGGTGTAGCTACCAATGCAGAAGGTGAACCATTAAACGTTTCTGAATTTCTGACAGAGGAAGAATACCTGGATATTCTTGACACTCTACCTAAAGATAACCAGTATCTGGACGATAATGATCCAAACAAGTTTATCGCCAAAATGGGTGCGGAAGCACTTTACGGATTGTTGGCAAACTTGAAGTTGGACGAATTGTCCTACGAATTGCGTCACAAAGCAAACACTGAAACCTCTCAGCAACGTAAGAATGAAGCTCTCAAAAGACTTCAGGTAGTGGAGGCTTTCCGTGAGGCCAATGGCCGTATGGAAAACCGTCCTGAGTGGATGATCGTGAAGGTAGTACCTGTTATTCCACCAGAATTGCGCCCATTGGTGCCATTGGATGGTGGTCGATTTGCTACCTCTGACTTGAATGACCTTTACCGTCGTGTGATTATCCGTAACAACCGCTTGAAGCGTTTGTTGGAGATTAAGGCACCAGAGGTTATCCTTCGTAACGAGAAGCGTATGCTTCAGGAAGCGGTTGACTCCCTGTTTGACAACTCCAGAAAGTCTTCAGCTGTTAAGACTGAATCAAACCGTGCATTGAAATCCCTTTCTGATTCCTTGAAAGGTAAGCAAGGTCGTTTCCGTCAAAACTTGTTGGGTAAGCGTGTTGACTACTCCGCTCGTTCGGTAATCGTAGTTGGACCTGAATTGAAGCTTCACGAATGTGGTCTTCCAAAAAGTATGGCGGCTGAATTGTACAAGCCTTTCATCATCCGTAAGATGATTGAACGTGGTATTGTAAAGACCGTTAAATCTGCGAAGAAGATCGTTGACCGGAAAGAACCAGTTGTATGGGATATCCTTGAAAACGTATTGAAAGGACACCCTGTACTACTTAACCGGGCTCCAACACTGCACCGTTTGGGTATTCAGGCCTTCCAGCCGAAATTGATCGAAGGAAAAGCGATTCAGTTGCACCCACTGGTATGTACTGCATTTAACGCGGATTTTGATGGTGACCAGATGGCTGTTCACCTTCCATTGGGTAATGCTGCTATTCTTGAGGCTCAGCTTTTGATGCTTGCTTCTCACAACATTCTGAACCCTGCAAACGGTGCTCCGATTGCAGTACCTTCTCAGGATATGGTTTTGGGTCTATACTATACGACCAAGCCGAGAGTAACGTCAGAAGACAGAGTAGTGAAAGGTCAGGGAATGACTTTCTACTCCGCTCAGGAAGTAATTATCGCTTATAACGAGAAAAAATTGGATCTCCACGCTGTGATCAAAGTGAAAGTTCACGATCGCGTTGACGGAGAGCCTGTATTCCATACAATTGAAACCACTTGTGGTCGCGTACTCTTCAACGAAGTAGTACCGGAAGAAGCTGGTTTTATCAACGAATTGTTGACCAAGAAATCGCTTAGAGACATTATCGGTCGTGTATTAAAGCAAACTGGTTTTGCTAAAACAGCGAAATTCCTGGATGATATTAAGCAACTTGGGTTCTACATGGCCTACAAAGGTGGACTATCGTTCAACCTTCAGGACATCGTAATTCCACCCGAGAAAGAAATCCTATTGGACGATGCGAATGCTCAGGTAGAAGACGTGTTGATGAACTACAACATGGGTCTTATTACCAACAACGAGCGTTACAACCAGATCATTGATATCTGGACGCACACCAACTCCAAGTTGACTCACGCTTTGATGACCCGTCTGAAAAATGACAACCAAGGTTTCAACTCCATCTTTATGATGTTTGACTCTGGTGCGAGGGGATCTAAAGAGCAGATTCGTCAGCTAAGCGGTATGCGTGGTTTGATGGCCAAGCCTCGTAAATCCGGATCATCAGGAGGTCAGGAAATTATTGAAAACCCGATTCTCTCTAACTTTAAAGAGGGACTTTCGATTCTTGAGTACTTTATCTCTACTCACGGTGCACGTAAAGGTCTTGCGGATACGGCCCTTAAAACGGCGGATGCTGGTTACCTAACTCGTCGTTTGGTAGATGTATCTCAAGATGTTGTTATTACTGAGCATGACTGTGGAACCTTGAGAGGTTTGACGGCTACGGCTCTTAAAAACAACGAAGAGATCGTTGAATCTCTTTACGATCGCATTTTGGGTCGTACTTCTCTTAACGATATCGTTCACCCTGAAAGCGGTGAGGTAATTGCCGAGGCAACTGCTGAGATTACTGAAGATATCGCCAGAAGAGTGGAAGATGCTGGAATCGAAGAAGTAGAAATTCGTTCGGTATTGACCTGTGAAACCAGACGTGGTGTTTGTGCCAAATGTTATGGTCGCTCATTGGCCTCTGGTAAGATGGTTCAACGAGGTGAAGCAGTTGGTGTAATTGCTGCACAGTCGATCGGGGAACCAGGAACACAGCTTACACTACGTACCTTCCACGTAGGGGGTACTGCATCTAACATTGCTGCTGAATCAAGTATTATCGCTAAGAATGCTGGTAAACTCGAAATTGACGAGTTGAGAACCATCAAGCGTAAGAACGACGAGGGCAAAGAGGTAGAAGTAGTGATTGGCCGTTCTGCTGAGATGAGAATCATTGATCCTGAAACCGGAAGTGTAACAGCGACTAACATTGTACCTTACGGTGCTGAGCTTTACAAGAAGTCTGGTAACAAGGTTAAGAAGGAAGAGCTTATCTGTAAGTGGGATCCATACAACGCCGTTATCCTGACCGAATTTGATGGTAAAGTAGTTTACGAAAACATCATTAGAGGTATTACTTATAAGGAAGAGTCCGATGAACAAACCGGATTTACGGAAAAAGTAATCATCGAAAACCGTGATAAGAAGAAGAACCCTACCATTATTATTCAGAACTCTAAGAACGAGGTATTGCGTTCCTACAACATTCCAGTAGGTGCTCACATTATCGTTGAGGAAGGTGATAAGGTAGAAGCAGGTAAGATTCTGGTTAAGATTCCACGTCAGAGTGGTAAGACTGGGGATATTACCGGTGGTCTTCCAAGGGTAACTGAGCTGTTTGAAGCTCGTAATCCATCTAACCCAGCTGTGGTATCAGCTGTTGACGGTGTGGTTTCATTCGGTAAGATTAAGCGTGGTAACCGTGAGGTTATCGTAGAGACTCGTACCGGTGATATCAGAAAGTATTTGGTTTCCTTGTCTAAGCATATCCTGGTTCAGGAAAATGACTTTGTGAAGGCTGGTACTCCACTTTCTGATGGAGCTACCACTCCAACTGATATCTTGAACATTAAAGGCCCTACAGCCGTTCAGGAATACATCGTAAACGAGGTTCAGGAAGTTTACCGTCTACAGGGTGTAAAAATTAATGATAAGCACTTTGAAGTAATCGTACGTCAGATGATGCGTAAGGTTGAGATCAAGAATTCGGGTGATACTCGATTCCTGGAAAACCAGATCGTAAACAAGACCGATTTCATCGAAGAAAACGATAAGATTTTCGGAAAGATGCTGGTAGAAGATGCCGGAGATTCTGAAAAGTACGTAGCTGGTCAAATTATCACTCGTGTGAATTTGAAGGATGAAAACGCGATTTTGACTCGTAAAGAGTTGAAGCCAATCGTGGGACGTGAAGCAAAACCTGCTATCGGTCAAACGATTCTTCAAGGTATCACGAAGGCCTCTCTTCAAACAGACAGCTTTATCTCAGCTGCATCCTTCCAGGAAACTACGAAGGTGCTTAACGAGGCAGCTGTACGTGGAAAGCAAGACTACTTGCTTGGCTTGAAAGAGAACGTAATCGTTGGTCACCGTATCCCAGCCGGTACCGGTTTGAGAGACTACGAAGATTACATCGTAGGATCCAAAGAGGAATACGAAAAACTAATGGGTGCAAAAGAAAGCGAAGTGGCCCTGGATTAATTATCCGATAACACTTTACAACAATAAAAAAAGCCCTTCTGCAAATTGTAGAGGGGCTTTTTCGTTATACTTGAGGACAGGATTATTAAACGTATTATTTCCGAAAAAATGAGTGATCAACAGGAACAAAAACCAGGACAACTGAATATTGAAATTAGCGAAGAAGTAGCTGAAGGGGTGTATTCAAACCTGGCCATTATAACCCATAGCAATTCTGAGTTTATCGTGGACTTCATTAATGTAATGCCCGGTACTCCCAAGTCGAAGGTGAAGTCGAGAATTGTTTTGAATCCACACCACGCAAAAAGATTGTACAAGGCGCTTCAGGATAACCTGGCTAAGTATGAAGAAATGCATGGTGAGATCAAAGACCATGGAAGTCCGGAATTACCTTCTATTCCGCTAAATTTCGGTGGCCCTGCAGGGGAAGCTTGATGAATATTGAATTTCGAATTCTGAATTCCGAGGTTCGCTGGACGGCAGAACCTTCAAGATTGGAAATTCAAATTTCAGGATTCAGAATTAATAAAGCGCTTTGCGATTAAAGATGATGTAGCCGAAGTGGAAGAGAAAGGTGATAGGAAATTCATCTTCAGGCACCACTTCAGGCACATTGTAATAGTAGTTGAGCCCAGCACTTACCGGTCCGAAAGGTGAGTTGTATACGGCTGTAGCGGTGGCCAGGGAGAATATGGATTCAAACCCTTCCTTGTAGGTCTGAGTCCCATCTTCATTTCGAATTACCTTGGCATAAGGAGCAAAGATGTATCCCTCTAAACGAATGTCGAAATTCTTGATGGGAGATAGAATGAACTTATGTCCTGCACTGGCAAATTGATAAGCCCGAAAAGACTCCAAAAACAGCGTTTGACTCTCTGGGGTAGGTTGGAATGCCGGTGACCGCAAAATACTCGCTGTATAGTTCGAAAATAGGCCCATACTGGAATAAGCAACGTCGCCATACACTCCCAACCGTAAACGACCTTTGGATTTGTAGTAATAATCCATAATTCCACGTACATATACCCATTCATGAGACTTGTAGGAAGGACTAAAATCAGGTGAAGTAGTGCCTGGAAGCGATTCTTCATTACCTACTGAATATCGTGTCTTAAGCGTGAGGTATGCACCTGAGCTTGCATAAATGGGGCGATTTAGGGTGTTATACTCATAGTAGACCCCAGCTGTGTTTGGATGAATTGTGGTTTGATCCGGAATATCCTTGCTGTTGAAATCTCGGGTTTGGTAGTATTCATCCACCAATTCAGAATAGGAATACGTGGCCGCTAATTTTCCCGAGTAGCCAATCGGAACGCCTACCCTAAATGAGGCATAGTTCTCATTCTGGATCAAGTAGGAAGGAATCTCATCTTCAAAAAAGAAACTTTTACTCTTGAAATAGTTCCAACTGTTTTGCACATAATCGGCTTCAAAGTAGAAGGGAACCTTACCTGGAATATCCCATTTTAATCCGGCAAGAATGGAACCATAGAACCGGCCGAAATAGGTATTGGCTTTGAGCTTTAAGGCTGTTTTACCCATGAGGTTGTATTCTACACCAACAAATCCTGTGGATATTGGTCGGTTGGAAACATTACCACCAAATTCGACTACAAGCGGATTTTCGCGGATCACATCTACATGGAGATTGTACATGCTCGTTGATGAATCATATTGGGCTGTGGGGTAGAGGGTATTGATCCGAGAATCGCTAATGGTTCGGTAGAAGGAGCGATTGAAGGTGTTGACATCCATCGACCGCTTGTTTCTCCACAATAGCTTTCTCACATATACTTTCTGCTTGGGCTTAACCCCGTTTATTTCTACTTCATTAAATCGCAGGTCGGATTCGGAGCCTCGAAATTGGGTCCGTTCATATTGAACCTTTTCAGCAGGATTTACGCGATTTACCTGAGTTTTGATACTGTCCAGATAGCGGATAGTAGTTGAATAACCTGAATCTATAACCGCTTTCAAATCCTTAAACTCAAAGGTGCCATTGTTGGTTTGAGGTTCGAGAATCATTCCAGGCGATTTCAAATCGAAATCGGTTTTACTCACCAACATCGATCTAATTTGACTGATCAAATCGTCGCGAGTAGGGGGAGGCTCGTTGGCCGTAACTTTTACCCCAATGATAAAGTCAGGGGCAAAGGTGTCGGTCATGAGTTGATGAGGGAAGTTGTTGTACAGTCCACCATCATAAAGCAACTTGTTACCCACCTTGATGGGTTTGATGTAAAACGGATAAGTAAAAGAGGCTCGTACGGCGGTGCTTAAGTTTCCATCTGAAAAGATGTATTCCTTCTTGTCTTCAATGTCCGCAGCCACGCACCGGAAAGGGACAAATAGTTTGTCAAAATCATAACTCGAAGCGGCTGATGCCTGCGTAAAAAGAGTCATCATTTCAAAATCGACCGGAGCCGGAGAAATAAGGGTGGTGGGAAGAGAGTTGGAGAGTGAAAATTCCTTAGATATTTTCAAGGTGAGCATGGATGCGTTGGGATCGCTGCTTTTGAAATAAAACTGTTCCCTGGCTTCGATTTCACCATGTACCAATTTTTGAAATTTGTCGGAAAGAAAGTAGGCTTCAATTTCCTCTACCGAATACCCGGACGCATACATCGCTCCAACAAAGGCACCTGAACTTGTTCCCGTAATGTAGTCAATTGGAATTCCATTTTCTTCCAGTGCCTTAATCACTCCGATATGAGCCAAACCGTTGGCACCACCTCCACTTAAAACCAACCCAACACGCTGAGCTCTTAACTCAACGGATTGTCCCAACAAGATAAGGGCCAAAATGAGGACGTTTATGTAGGTTTTTAGAGGCAAGGTTTCAAAAGTATTACATTAGGCTGCTGTGGATTTCTCTAATGTGAGCAGTGGTTTCCATCAGTGCCGATCCATACCAAGAGAACAACCGACCATCCACCTGGATGACTTTAGCCTCAGGAAACTCTTCTTCCATTTCGCGTAGATTTCGACTTCCAAAAGGGTAGGGCTCAGTAGATAACATGATGACTTCCGGTTGGAGCAGTTTCACTTCATCCAGGGTAACCATGGGGTATCTTTCCTTACTTGTCCCATAAATATTGGTGAATCCAGCTCGCTCAATCAGGAAAGATATAAAGTTTTCTGATCCACAGACCATCCAGGGCTCCTTCCAAATGAAGTAGGCTGCCCGTTTGGGCGAGGTGATTTTATCGAGGTTATCGAAGTTGTTACGAACGGTTTTTACAAGCGTTGTTGCCTGTTCCATGGTACCGGTCATTTTACCGATTTCACGGAATAACTCAAAACTGTCCTCCAAAGTATACACATCGCTCACCCAAACCGAAAATTCTTGAGCAAGTTCCTCCACATGTTCACGCAGATTCTCTTCCTTGTTGGCTAAAATCAGGTCTGGAGCCAATTCTCGAATCTTGTCGATATCGGGATCCTTGGTACCACCAACAACCGCTTTCTCCTTCCTACAAGAAGATGGATGGGTGCAAAATCGAGTTACCCCGACTACATGGGCGCCAAGACCCAGCCAAAACAAATACTCCGTAATCGACGGAACGAGGGAAACAATACGTTTGGGAACAGAAGTTAGATCCAATTCTCTACCGACCTGATCCCGGAAGTGCATTACTGCATGGCGTCTATAAGATCATACTTGGTGATGATGTGAATCCGATCTTCGGCATCCTTCATCAGTACAGCAGGATTGGAGCGACTGATCAACTTGGAAACTTCTTTCAAGCTGTCATTGGCCTCCACGAATGGGAACGGGTCCTGCATCACTTCTTCCACCGGCTTTTGTCTTAGGTTTCCATCGTTCATCATCTCGTTAAACAAGAAGTGGTCGGATAGAGATCCTACAAACTTGTCTCCATCGCGTACTGGAATTTGGGAGATGTGGAATTGCTTCATTTTGAGCAAGGCATCTTCCACCTTATCCGTGGTACGAACAGTGATCAGATTTTTATCCTTGTGGCTTTCGATAAGTGCCATGGCATTGGATTCTTTTTCCAGGAATCCGCGATCGCGCATCCAATCATCGTTAAAGATCTTTCCAACATATCTACTTCCATGATCATGGAAAAGAACCACCACCACATCATCCGGCTTAAAGCGATCTTTCATTTGAACGATACCAGCCATTGCAGCACCGGCAGAGTTTCCTACAAAGATTCCTTCTTCGCGGGCCAGGTGACGGGTATACAAAGCAGCATCCTTATCATTTACCTTTTCGAAGTGATCGATTACATCGAAGTTCACATTCTTGGGTAGAATGTCTTCACCAATTCCTTCTGTGATATAGGGGTAGATTTCGCTTTCGTCGAAGATGCCAGTTTCGTGGTACTTCTTGAAAACCGATCCGTAGGTATCAATTCCGATAACCTGAACATCCGGATTTTGCTCCTTGAGGTATTTTCCAACACCAGAAATAGTTCCCCCGGTTCCAACACCTACAATGAAGTGGGTGATTTTACCTTCCGTTTGTTCCCAGATTTCGGGACCAGTAGTTAGGTAATGAGCCTTAGTGTTAGATGGATTATCGTATTGATTTACGTAAAGTGAATTCGGTGTTTCTTCCGCCATTTTTTTGGCCACGGAGTAATAAGAACGTGGATCTTCCGGCGAAACATTGGTCGGGCAAACAATTACTTCAGCACCCATGGCACGGAGAATGTCCATTTTTTCTTTACTCTGCTTATCAGCCAGAGTACAAACCAATTTGTAGCCTCTCGAAATACAAGCCAGGGCCAATCCCATTCCGGTGTTTCCACTGGTACCTTCAATAACAGTACCTCCGGGCTTGATCAACCCTTCTTTTTCCGCATCTTCAATCATCTGAAGAGCCATTCGGTCTTTTACCGAGTTTCCAGGGTTGCTGGTTTCTACTTTGGCCAGAACCATGGCAGGCACAGATTGAGCCAGTTTGTTGATCTTAACCAGTGGAGTATCTCCAATGGTTTCCAATATATTGTTGTAGTATTTCATGGTCTTGTTTTACCCTGCAAAGGTATTGGGTCCTAATTGAATTTTATAGACTTTACGGGAGAAATATTTGAAATTACAATGGATGGTAATATGAGCATAATCAAGCACAGAATCAGCGTGCCGATATTGAGCAAAATGAAGGCCGGTATATCCATATTTACCGATACGTGATCAATGTAATAAGATTCTTGAGGAAGCTTCACCAAATGAAATTGATCCTGCAACACGAGTAAGCCGATCCCCAGTACATTCCCAACGATCAATCCTCGGGAGATGAGTAAGCCAGCCATGTAAAGGAATATTTTTCTAATGCTCCAGTTTTCAGCACCCAGAGCTTTGAGAACCCCAATCATGTTGGTTTTTTCCAGGATGAGGATAAGTAAAGCGGTAATCATGTTGATGCCACACACCAGAATCATAAGTACTACAATTACGACAATGTTCATGTCCTGAAGCTCCAGCCAGCCAAATATTTCCGGGTATTGGGTCGTAATAGGAGTCGCATTGAGATGAGGAGGAATGGTTTCATAAACCTCTTTGTTGGCGGCTAACAGATCTTCGTAATCGTTTAGCAAAACTTCAAATCCACTCACTTTATCCGCTTCCCAACCATTTATTTTTTGAATGTGTTTGATGTCCATCAAGACATAATTCTTGTCAAATTGCTGCAATCCGGTATTGAAAATGCCTACCACTTCCATCTTTCGCGGCCTTGATTTTCCATTTTGAATAAAGAAGATAACCACCTTGTCGTGAAGGTGGATTTGCATTTTCTTCGAAATCGTTGAAGAGATCATCAGCTGGTTGGTTTTGGCTGAATCGTTAATCTCAAGTAGGCTCCCTTCTTTCAGGTGTTGCTGAAAAAAAGACCAGTCAAAATCGGTATCTACCCCTTTGGCCAAAACGCCTTGAATCTCTTCCGTGGTTTTGATAATGCCTTCCTTCAGGGCATAAACCTGAATCTTTTTGACTTGCGGCAAATCTTCCAGAGAAGGGTAAAAGGACTGGTTTTTGGATATGGGTTTAAAGTTGAGTGGATTCTCGTAGTTGAATTCCGTGATTTGTACATGGGAGCCGAAGCCAACAACCTTGTTTCGAATTTCGCTTTGAAATCCGGTTACAATGCTGTAAGCTATGATCATAGCTGAGAGGCCCAGGGCAATACCCATCACGGCGAACCACAGGATGATTCGAGTGCCTTTGCTAAAAGTTGTACCGGAGCTGTCGGGGCGGAACACCCGTTGAGCTATGAACAATTCGTAGTTCACAGAAATTAGGGGCTTTGCCTGCAAAGGAAAGCAAAAAGGATTAAAATTTGATGTTGCTTTATGATGAGACGAATTATAGGCCTGATAGTGGTATCTCTCAACCTGATCTTTTGCAGTCAGGCTGTGGCTCAGGTGCCCTATAAGACCGTACAAACTGTAGTGGTAGGAGCAGAGCAGTTTACGCAGTATAGCGACCTACTCGAAGAAGCCCGGGTGGCTGTTGTGGCCAACCACAGCTCCTATGTGGGTGAGGTTCACCTGGTGGATTTTCTACTGGAACAGGAAGTTGAATTGGTCAAAGTATTTTCTCCAGAGCATGGTTTTAGAGGAACCGCCGACGCTGGAGAAATGGTTAAAAACAAAAAGGATCCAACTACTGGAGTGAGAATTGTGTCGCTCTATGGATCCCAGAAAAAACCAACTTTCGACCATCTGGCCGATGTAGATGTGGTCATTTTTGATATTCAGGATGTAGGCGTTAGATACTATACTTACATCTCTACTATGCACTATGTGATGCAGGCTTGTGCCGAAATGGACAAGGCTTTCATTGTTTTGGATCGCCCTAACCCCAATGGATTTTACGTGGATGGTCCGGTGCTTCAAGAGAAGTTTTCTTCGTTTGTAGGTATTCATCCCATTCCACTGGTTCACGGCCTAACGGTAGGCGAGTTGGCTCAAATGATTAATGGAGAAGGCTGGTTGGGCGAGGATCTAAAATGTGACTTAACGGTTATTCCTTGCATCAATTACGACCACAACGATTATTACAAATTACCGATTAAACCTTCTCCAAATTTGCCCAATATGGCATCCATCTATCTTTATCCATCCCTGGGACTTTTTGAAGGAACGGTGGTGAGTGTTGGGAGGGGAACTGAAAAACCTTTCCAAATGATCGGTCATCCGGAAATTGGGACAGGGGATATTCAATTTACACCGGAGAGTGGACCTGGAGCCAAGTATCCCAAGTTGATGGGTGAGGAGTGCAAGGGCTACGATTTGGTGAACTTTGGACTAAACGATATGCCGAAAAGAAAAAGCCTTTACCTGTTTTGGGTTATTAACCTAAAAAAGGAAATCGAAGGCCCCTACTTTTTGGAAAACCACTTTTTCGATTTGCTCGCAGGAACCGATGAATTGCGCAACCAGATTATGGAGGGCAAAAAGGAAGATGAAATCCGACAGAGTTGGCAGCCTGAATTGGATGCCTTCAAGGAAATCAGGAAAAAATACCTGTTGTACGAAGATTTCGAATGATTACCTCTTAAGGATATCGAATCGCTAACTCGTCTTCGTAATACCGAATGACGTTGTTTTTGCGATAATAAATTACGGCCTTAAGGTTACCCTCATTGTCGTAAAACTTCCACATTCCATCGCGGCGATCGTTGTTGTAGAAGGCTTTGGTGTTTGTGGCACCATTGCGATGAAAGTTTTGCCAAATTCCATGGCGCTTTCCCCGGTAATACTGGCCTACTTCCTTTACCTCGCCGTTGCGATAAAAGGAGGTGACTTGTACCATTTGACGGGGAAGTTCCTTAACTTCATGACGAGCATTACCATTAGAAAAGTAGTCTGTTCTGTTTTGGCCTTGAACAGTCCCGAACCCGATGATTAGGGATAATACTATGAGGTAAAATGCTTTCAATGTTAACTTAATGTTAAGGCAAAGTTAATCTAATAAAAATAAGTTCCAAAATTAAATTTTGTGAACGGCGATCAATCCGTGTATTTTCCCCAAATAACTCCTCTTTAATAAGTATTTTTGGAGCCATAAATCTGTCCGTTAAAACCCTACGGTTATGAAATCTGATCTGAATGCTCGAATAAAAGCATGCCTCCAAGAGGAGAATTTTGGTTCCGTTAAGGACGAAATCGAAAAAATCATCCTTGAGTTCAAAGAACTGGCATCCAATGAAAAGAAGGAAAAACTTGAAGCCTTTGTTGCCGACGGTGATAGTCCCGAAGATTTTGTGATGCCCCAAGATCCAGCAGACCTGGAATTTGAGGCACTGGAACAAACCTTTCGAGACAGACTGAAAAAGCACAAAGAGTCTGAAAGAAGAAACGAACTCGAGAATTACGAGGTTAAAAAGGAATTACTCAAAGAGTTGCGTAATCTCATCGACAACGAAGAGGTGATCGGAAAAGCCTTTGCCAACTTCAAGTCTATTCAAGAGCGTTGGAATTCGGTAGGTAAGATGGCTGCTATACCCTATAAAGAGGTGCAGCATGATTATCGCCTTATGGTGGAGGAATTTTACTACAAAATTCACATCTACAAAGAGCTTAAGATAAACGACCTGAAAAAGAACCTCGAACTCAAGAAGGACTTGATTGCCCGAATGGTTAAACTCAAAGATGAAACCAGTATTAAGGAAATCGAGATTCTTCAAAAGGCTTACCAGCTGGAGTGGGACAACATTGGTCCTACCTTTAAAGAGGAATGGGAAGGAATTAAACAAGAATTTATTGCCGCCTCCCGGGCGCTTAATGATAAAATTAAGAATCACTATCGGGGCATTCGTGATCGTCAACGCGAAAACCTGGATTTGAAAACGGCCTTGGTTGAGGAAGTTGAAGCCCTTCTGGTCAAATTTCCAGACTCTTCGAAAGATTGGCAAAATGGCGCCAACAAAATCCGGGAGATTCAGGAAAAATGGCGCAAAATTGGTTTTGCCACAAAATCTCAAAATGAAATCATTTGGGAACGATTCAAGGCGGCCTGTAATCAATATTTTGAGCAAAAAAGAGAATACTTCAAAGGGTTAAAATCTACCCAAAAAGGTGCCGGTGAAGAAAAACGCAAGCTGATTGAAGAAGCTGAGCGCTTAAAAATTCTCCCCGAGAACCTGGACGATTTTGATTGGGGAAGACGTACCAATGATTTTATCCGTATTCAAAAGAAGTGGAAGCAACTGGGCTCATCTTTACGTCATGAAGAGCAAAAGCTCTGGAAGAAGTTTCGTGCGGCTTGCGACGAATTTTTCGAAAGCAAGTCGTCCTACTATAATGGTAAGGACGATCGGTTGAAAGAAAACCAGAGTAAGAAAGAGGCCATAATTGCTGAGCTTCAAAAATGGACTCCTGAAGGAGCGAAGGAAGAGGTTCAGGAAAAGTTAAAGGCCTTTTCCGCCCAGTGGTCTGGGATTGGTTACGTCCCATCCAAAGAGAAAAGAAGACTTCAGGACGCATTTTCTGAAGCCATGGATTCGGTACTCGACAAATTGGGCTTGAACGCAGAAGAGAAAACAGAGTTGTTGTTTGGTCAGCGTTTGAGTGAAATTAAGAACAACGACGATCCGATCCAATCGCTTAAGTCAGAACGTAAACGTTTGGCTGAGCGCCTGAATAAAATGCGTGAGAAGCAATTGCAATATGAAAATAACCTCAGCTTCTTTTCAGACAAAAGTGGAAATAACCCACTCTTGAAAGAGGTGAAAGAGAAAGCGGAAGAGGTTGTTGCACAAATGGACGATATTCGCAAACTGCAAAAGCGGTTGAATATTGAAATCCACGCACTGGAAAAGAAAGCCACGGAAGAGGCTGAAGCCAGTTCTTCTTCGGAAGAAAGTCCTGAAGCATAAGGACGAAGGCAATTAATTCGACAATTAGATCAAGGAGATAAGTATGGCAGAAGAGGCAGTAATGGAAGCCCGGGGAATGGTAGATGATAAAACAATGATGAAGGCCTTTCGGTTAATGAGCACCGCCAGAGCCCTCAGTGATAAATACGAAGAGAACGCTAAAGAAACAGCCAAGTATGTACATGCTACCTCTCGAGGACATGAGGCTATTCAGCTGGCTCTTGGATTACAGCTTAAACCCCAGGATTTTGTAGCTCCTTATTACCGCGATGATTCCATCCTATTGGGAATTGGAATGCGTCCCTATGAATTGATGCTTCAGCTTTTTGCCAAAAGGGAAGATCCTTTTTCAGGTGGCCGTACCTATTATTCGCACCCGAGTTTGAATCGGGATAATATGCCCAAAATTCCCCACCAGTCCAGTGCGACAGGTATGCAAGCCATTCCAATTACGGGTGTGGCTATGGGGATGCAATACAAAGAAAAGGTAGGATTAACTGATCCTAAGACAAAAGACCTTCCTATCGCGGTTTGCTCCATTGGAGATGCGGCAACTACGGAAGGTGAATATTCCGAGGCCTTGCAAATGGCAGCCTTGAAGCAGTTCCCCATTTTGTACCTGGTTCAAGACAACGAATGGGATATTTCTGCCAATGCAGAAGAAACCCGTGCTCAGAATGCAGCGGAGTATGCCCAGGGGTTCAAGGGAATTGAAGTAAGATCGATTGATGGCAATGATTTTACAACAGCCTACCAGACGCTGGAAGAGGTTATTCATTTGATGCGTACAGAACGTAGGCCTTTTTTGGTTCACGCCAAAGTTCCATTGCTCGGGCACCATACATCAGGTGTAAGAAGAGAATGGTATCGCGATGATCTGGAAGAGCATAAAACACGTGATCCATTGCCGATTTTGTGGAAGCAAATGCTCGATTTGGGTAAGACCGAAAAAGAGTTGGAAAAAATCCAAGATGAGGTTCGCAAGCTGGTAGACGAGGAATACGAACAAGCTCGTTCCGCTGAAGATCCAAGGCCTGAAGATCTTTTTGATTACGATTTAGCTCCAACACCTATTACCGAAGAAAAAGGAGTTCGAGAGCCAGCGGGTAAAGAATCTACCGTGATGGTGGATTGTGCCTTGTTTGCGGTTCAAGAATTAATGCAAGCCAACAAAGAGTGCTTGCTCTATGGACAAGACGTTGGTGGCCGATTGGGAGGAGTATTCCGTGAAGCGGCTACCCTGGCTCAAAAGTTTGGCGATGATCGGGTATTTAATACTCCGATTCAAGAAGCCTTCATTATAGGAAGTACCGTAGGTATGTCTGCTGTAGGCTTGAAGCCCATCGTTGAGGTTCAATTCGCTGACTATATTTGGCCCGGGTTGAACCAGTTGTTCACCGAGTTGAGCAGATCCTACTACTTGTCGAATGGAAAATGGCCTGCTTCGGCTATTATCCGGGTTCCTATTGGAGCCTATGGAAGTGGTGGCCCCTATCACTCGTCCTCGGTGGAATCCATTTTGACCAGTATTCGGGGAATCAAGATTGCATACCCTTCTACGGGAGCAGATTTGAAGGGATTGATGAAATCCGCCTACCACGATCCTAATCCAGTAGTAATGTTGGAACACAAAGGATTGTATTGGTCCAAAATAAAAGGTACCGAAGGTGCCAAGACCATTGAGCCCGATGAGGAATATGTGGTTCCTTTTGGTAAGGGAAGAGTGGTTTTGGAAGCGGATTCCAGTTACTCAGAAACAGGTGAGTCTATTTGCATCGTTACTTATGGTATGGGTGTGTATTGGTCTTTGGAGGCAGCTAAATCTTATCCAGGCCAAGTAGAGATCATCGATCTTAGAACCCTTTATCCAATGGATGAAGAGTTGGTGATGGAAACGGTGAAAAAACATGGACGTTGTTTGGTGGTAACCGAAGAGCCCTTGTTGAACAGCTTTGCCATGAGTATTGTTGGAGATGTTCAGCGCAAATGTTTTGAAAACCTGGATGCGCCTGTCATGGCGATAGGTTCGGAGAATATGCCGGCCATTCCATTGAACAGTACCCTCGAGTTTACTATGATTCCAAATGCCGATAAGGTTAGAGCCAAAATGGAAGAGCTCATGACTTACTAATTCCCTATTTTGAATCGAGCCCGGATCCATATCAGATGGCTGTGCTTCACCCGAAGTCGAGTCCTTCTGTTGTTGATTCTTTTCTTTACTTCCTTTTCCCTTCAAGCTCAGTGGGTGAAAGAGGACGATACGAGCCGGGTATGGATGAAAGATGGGATTTACCTCAATGCCGAGGAATTCTACACCAATTCACCTTCAGCCGAATGGGTTTTGATTTCAGATAAGGAATGGAGGTACAGGGATTCCATTCAGCGGAAAGGAGTTTTGGTAGAAATTACTTCCCGGGAAATCGTAAGAAGCAACATTGATATTCGAAGTCACCGGGTACTTTGCGACACCGGTACAGGAAGGGTGACTATTGATGTCAAAGAGATTTGGGGGCTTTGTATTCATGGAACTCCTTATCAGCATATCCAATTTGAAAGTCGTGAAAATTTTATTCGGGTAAAGTTGCTTGGGAGGGTTAGTTTTTTGAGCTATACCCGGGAGTTTGATGACAACTTTAACATGGTTCCCAACCTGATGAATGAGGATCGGCAAATGCAATCGGAAGTCATTGATTTGATTGTGGATTTTGATGAGCAGCGAATGATTCGAAATCGTCGTGCCAATCTTGAAGATATACTCCAAAGAGACCCAGAGATGTATCAATCCTATTTATTGGAAAAGAAGAAGTCCAGGGCGATAGGAGAGTACATCGAACAATACAACCGGAAATACCCGCTCGATTTTTAAGAATTTAGAAACCCACCTGGAATCTGACCCCAATACTTTATTAGGCATCTATTTTTTTTCGTGATGCTCAAAATGATTTGGTTTAGTGCGGGAAAACTGCACTGCATTCGATTCTATTTACCCTGCAATTTTTGACCTCTGGCCGGATCGAATTGTAAGTGGAAGCCGAAAACCTTTTAAAAGAGTAGGCGGAAAAATTTGATTCTTAAAAAGATTAGCATGAAAAAGTTAAAGCTAAAAAAGGAAACGATTGCGACTTTAAGCAACCATCAAATGGAGGTGGTTCATGGCGGATTATTCAAATCTCGTTTTTTGTGTCGCAAGAAACAAACGATGCCTCCCGGATGTCCTTCCGAGAGAACTTGCTTCTGTGGAATTACGCCATCTGAAGATCATTCTTCCGACCAGTCCATGGGAGATGGTCCAATCTAAGATATTGCATGAAAATTATAGGGTTTGGTTCAGCCAATCCCTATAGTTTTTTACCGGACCAAAACGTTCGATTGGACTTTGAAAAATGAATGAAATGGTCTTTTTGTTCCTGAAACAAGCCTAAATGTGAGGTTAATTAGCCAAAATCCTGGGAATTTATCGAGCCGGATATACGTTAAAAGTTCCCATAGCCTTCGCAATGATCAGGTCACCCACTTTGATCTCACCTTCCACTACTTGCAATCTTTTTCCTTGACGAATTACCTGACCTTTTCCCTCCAGTATAGAACCCGTTTTTGCTGGATTGAGGTAGTTAATCTTAAATTCAACAGTACTCACTAAGCAGCCCGCATCAGCTACTGCAGAAAGAGCCGTAACTCCCAATAAGCCATCCATTAATGCGGCAATAAGCCCTCCATGAGTTGTTCCAGGAAGAGCTTCAAATTCCGGTTTTAAAGGCAACGAGTAGTTTACCTGACCCGGTGCAACAAGAGTGAAATCCATTCCCAAAAAATCTCCAAAGCGATTGGAGGCTTTGTATTGTTCAATGATGCGTTTCGCTGTATCCATAGTGCGAAGGTAATCAGGAGATAACATTCGTTAACCCCCTATTTCAGTGTTTGTACAACAATATCGCGTTTACAATGATCGTTGATATCAGGCAACATTTGTTAATTTTGTCAGGAGTTACCGGTCTTCCTTAAAATGCAGTATCAATTCCTCAACCGAGTTGTCTGTCTGGATTGTGCCGGGCCCAATTAAACTTTAATTAAACTACTTTACCCTTAAGTATGAACCTTAGAAAAACCTTAATCCGGTTGCATCGGATCGATGATCTGATTGCACGTCGAGCGACCGGAAACCCCGAGGAGTTTGCTCAAAAGTTGGGCGTGTCGAAGCGCCGCCTTTTTGAATTGCTGAATGAGATTAAAGGATATGGTGTGGAGATTGAATACAATCCCATGCGCGAATCCTACATATACTCGGAGGGAGGGCCTTTGTTTGAAGGCGATAGTTTAAACATGAACCGAATCGTTGGCGGCAAAGCAGATTCGGATTTTCACAAATATTTTCATGTATTTGGTAGATTGCCTTGGTTCAGTGCGGAAAAATCGCGCTCCAATGCATTCTCTTTACGTTGCAATTTTGATTTTCTGGCCAGAGCAAATTTGTAAGCGTATGCCGAAAAGCTTGTGAAAAGAGTAGGCGACTAATTAGACTTTTAAACTATCATGAAAAAGTTAAAGCTTAACAAAGAGACGATCGCAACGTTGAACAACAACCAAATGGAAGAAATTCAAGGAGGACTTTTCAAGTCTCGCTGGTTGTGCGGAAAGAAAACCTCTAAAACTTACGAGTGTAGCTCAGAAAGAACTTGCTTCTGCCACAGTACTGCTCCATCGGACGAAGCTCCAGGAGAAGTTAACGAGCAAGGTCCAATGTAAGAAGAGACCACGTAAATTTTACAGGGAGCAGCTTGCCTGCTCCCTTCCTTTTGTTTTAACCTCGTTGCTGGATTTTCCTGTTAACGCTATTTGTCAACGCCTACAACCTTAAATGTAAAATGCAACCTTAAATAGTTACGAATAATCCATGATGCTTCGCCCAACTAAGGACGTCAACCGTACTCTCCAAAAAGTCCTCGTTGAACCCAAGAGCTACCTGTTACCCAAGGTTTTCTTGACTTGGGTGCTTGGTGTATTAATTTTCGTGATATGCTCTTTTTCCGACCAGCTTACTAAACCCCAAACCGTTTCGTACTCATTTATTGATTCGCTTGCCCAAGAGGCTCAGGTCCTTTGCTTGGGAGAACAGTGGCATCGCTTCGAGACTTACAATTCCTTCAAATCGGGATTAATCCCCTATTTAATGGAAGAGCATGGCTACTCGGTGGTGGTCTTTGAATCGTCGATCTACGGAGCACTTATTGCCGATCGCGAAAAATATACAGGAAGGGAAAGGTTGTTTCAAACTCTACCCACGATCTGGAGAACGCCGGATCTTTTAAACCTCTTTCACTTTCTTGATGAGAGTTCAACACAGCCGCAACTATATGGGGTGGATCCGAATGGGCCTTATGACTTAGGGTTTTCCCGTTTTCTACGGAAGCAATTACAAGCCGCTGATTTTGAACAAGCGGATGAACTGTTCGCTTTAGACAGTGTATTGTGGAATGTTTGGCTCAATCAACACCAGCAATATGGAAAGCACCAGGCCGATGATAAGATCCACTTAAATGATACTGCGCTGTACCACCAATCGTTAGTTTTATTTCCTGCCCAATCTTGGGAGCGTCAATGCCTGCAAAATCGCATTTACCTCATTCAGAAAATGCAACTTCAAGGAAGAGAGGCAGTTCTGTTTAGAGACAGCATTATGGCCCTGAATGCTGAATGGGTACTCAACCAATTGGAGCCAAATACCAAAGTCATTTTATGGGCAGCAGATATGCACTTATCCTATGATTGGAAAGCGGTAGACAAAAAACTTACCGGCAAATCCATGATGATGCATTTGAAAGAAAGGAGTGAACGAACTATTCGAACCCTTTCCCTTCAGGATTTTGATCAACTAAAAAAGTCGGAGCGAAAGCTCTATCCCGAATTTGAGGGGGGACATTTATTCGTTGATCGCATTCCGGAACCAGACTCCCGATCCGATCAGTTTGATGCCATTCTCTTTTTTAAAAATGTTCAACCCGAAAAAAACTATTTAAAGAATGAACCTTAAATCTCCAACCGCCAAAGAGGTAACCGATTCGTCGGTGCCTCATGTACCTGAATTTATACTGTCTGCTATTTACCAGCAATTGAGCCAAGTCGTACCCACTTGGTCTGAGCTTGGATTGATGGGAGGGATTAGCGGAATAGGTCTGTTTTTGAAGGAATACGAAAGGGCTTTTCCGGGTCAAAGCCAAAACCTAACTCAGTTGGTGAAAGAGCGATTGATAGAGGAGGTCAATAGCATTGGCAGTTTGGATTTGAGTGATGGCCTTATGGGAGTTACCTGGGCACTGAATCATTTGTTTGATCCATCCGAAAAAGATGAGGACTGGAAAGATTTTGAAAGAGAGGTGATTGAATTGGCAATTTCCAATTTCGAACAGAATTGTCAGGAACGAAATACGGACTATCTCTATGGAGCTGGAGGAGATCTCTTCTTTTTAATTGAGTCAGGAGCCTTAGATTTCGAGGAATACGAAAATCGGATTCGAGCCACTCTTGCCTTGCTCATTGAGCAGATGCAAGGGGAGGAGGGAAAGGCCTACTTCCTAAGTCCACCTAAACATGGCGTGGCGCCATTGATCAACCTGGGAATTGCTCATGGAATGCCGGCATATGTCGCCCTTTTTTCAAGAATTAGCTCATGGAAGAATTGGTCCGAAGTGGATCACGCATTAACCGGGATGAAAGGGTTCATGCAGTCTATCGCACGCTTCGATCAACCGAGTTGTTTTCCCTATTCGATAGAACCGGACAATCCGGAGAAAACCTCCTATGACAGTCGATTAGCCTGGTGTTATGGAGATCCAGGAATTGCTTTGCAGTGGATTAGACAGGCCGAGTTGACCCAGGATACTGACACTTACGATTGGGCCCTCAACATTGCTCTACATGCTTCTTTAAGAAGAGACAAACAAAAAAATGGCCTCGTTGATCCCGCATTTTGCCATGGTACAGTTGGAATGGCTCATCTGTTTCAATTATTGGCCAAGCAAACAGATCGGGAGGAATTTTTGGAAGCCAGTAATCATTGGATTCAACATACCGTAAAGGACATTCAGACCGGTGAACTTTTACAGCGATTTACCATTACGCATAACGGAGAGACGATGGAGGATTATGGAATACTCACTGGAATTGCTGGAATAGGAATGACTTTACTTGGGCAAAACCACTCTATCCAAGTGCCCTGGGACCATCCTTTTCTAATTAACTACTAAACCATGAACAAAACTTACGACATATACCCGATTTCCTTATTACGGAGTCCGGCTCAGCCCTATCAACCTGGACTTAGTTATGAAGAGTTGGCCGAAGCAGTCAAGGACACCTACTTTTTAAACGCTTTGCAGCTCGCTTCCAGCAACCTACATAGAAAGGTGAGGCAGGCACTTCTGGAGCACGGCGAACTTCCCAAGAATGACCCTAAGCTTTTAACCACCCTTTACAAGTACCTGGTCAGGATGAAAACCAGGTGTACGCCCTTTGGTCTGTTTGCAGGGACCTCTCTTCTGACCTTCGGTACCGAAACTCATCTGGTTTCCCAAAATAGGGATCAATGGGAGGTTAAGGCCAAGCTGGATATGACCATTGCCGCCGAGGTGATCAACCAATTGAAACAACAACCTGGGTGGAGTGAACGCGAATACTTTGTGCCTAACGAAACGATCATTGAGTTTCAAGGAAAACTTAGGTATTTGATGCGCGTTCCGGGAACCGATCGTATGAAGTTTGAATTGTGCACGGTGGATACCAACGATTATTTGACCGCCTTGCTGCCGACTGCATCCGGAGGGATGAGAAAGATTGAAATGATCAGGTGGTTCCAAATGTTGGACGAGGAACTTACCGAGGAAGAGATTAGGGAATTTTTGGATGAGTTGATCCAGGAACAGGTACTCGTTCCACAGCTTAATTTGACCGCTGCAGGTAAGGAGCCTTTGGAAAATGTGTTGTCGCTTCTTCAAAAATCAAAGAGCTGGTCGGCCGAAAAGTCCTTTGCATCCACCCTCGCCGGACTCAGTGAAACCCTGAAAGAAGGAAATACCCAAGGAAGATTTGGGAATGAGCTTCTTGGTCGGTTGACGGAGAGGGTAAAAGAACTTCTCCCGGAATATGACCGTTCACCGGTAGCCACAGATCTCTATAAACCCTTGAAAGAGGCCCAACTGGATGAAAAGGTGGGATACGAGTTAAAGGAGATGGTTGCTTTTTTGGCCTCCATCGATTTGCCCAACGACTCAGCCCATGACCGATTGGAAACTTTCAAACAGCAATTTTCCAGGAGGTATGAAAACCGGGAAGTATCCTTGGTTGAGGTTTTGGATCTGGAACTCGGCATTGGTTATGCCGGCTCCGGAATGGGAGATTTGGCTCCTTTTCTAAAAGACGTCTCTCCCGGACAACAAAGCGGAGGGTCGGTTAAAATGACGACCAATCAGTTTCGTCTGTTCCAGCAGTTGGTCGGACATCCCATGGATACTCCGATGGATCTAAAGAAAATGGCTTTCGTTAAAACTCCAACTCCTACGGAATGGCCGGATAGCTTAGCTGCTATGTACAGCGTTCGGATGGGTAAGGATGGGCAAGTGAGCTTGGAATTTGATGGGGCCACGGGGCCAAGCGCATTAAACGTTTTGGGACGATTTGCCTCCACCAGCGATTCTATGAAGGAACTTTGTGATGACCTGGTTGAAAGAGAAAAGTCCAAATACCCTGAAGATACGGTTTTGGCCGAAGTCGTCCACCTCCCAGGGCCGAAACAAGGAAACATTGTTTTTAGACCCAGTTTTAGGGATTACGAAATACCGATTGGTGCACCCTCGGAACGACCAGTGGAAAATCAGATCTTAATTGGAGACTTGATGGTTTCCGTTCAGAACAATGAGGTCGTTTTGCGCTCCAAAAGGCTCAACAAAAGAGTAGTTCCCAGAAAAGCCAATGCCCAGTCGTTTCGACAAAGCGCCCTGCCGATTTATCAATTTCTATGTGACCTGCAGTTTCAATCAGGTATCACAGGGGTGTATTTCAAATGGGAAAATATGCCCTATCGATTAAAGCGCTATCCAGCTCTATACTATGGCGTGCATCAGGTTAGCCCTGCCACCTGGTGCCTGGCGAAAAGCGATTTTGAAGAGCTATTGAAGAATGATCTGACTCTTGAAACAATCAGGTCGTGGAGAGCTCGCTGGCAAGTTCCTTCCGAGTTTTTACTCGCCGATGGAGATTTGGAGCTGTTAATTGATTTAGAAACGGAGGCTGGTCTTGCCGTTTTTCAGCATGCTGCTAAGAACGAATCCCAGATTGTGCTGAAAGAGTTTACGGCTGCTCAAGATGAAATGATTTTGCACGATGCCCTTGGAGAGGGCTATCACCATAAACTCATTTCCTTTTTGACCTTGAACAAAAAGCACCAACCGTTTTCCTTTCAATTGCCGAAGACCGGTAAAGTGCAGCGTAGGTTTTCATTGGGATCGGAGTGGATGTTCGTGAAAATCTACGGGAGTACCCAAACGGCTGATTCGGTGCTGGTCCGAAACATTTACCCGCTCATTAATAAGTGGTCAAACGAAGGGTTGATGAAGCAATGGTTCTTTATTCGCTATGCGGATCCGGACCCTCACCTTCGGCTTCGATTGAGGCTTGTGGAATCATCCGACTATCCGAAGCTTCTTCAGGAGCTCAATCACGAATTAGAGGAATTACGTGAGTCAGGTAAGGTTCAAGCACTCTTGCCAGATGATTATATAAGAGAGTTGGAACGATATGGCCCTGAATCGATGGAGGATATTGAGCATTTCTTCCATGCAGATAGCGAAGCCACGGTTCACTTTTTATCACAATTGCCCAGCCTCAGTGGCGATCGCGAAAGGTGGTCCTTCTTTGTGCACTCCATTGACGATATGTTCAACCAACTGGAATTCGACCTAAACCAGAAATTGGATTTGATGGGAATCCTGAAACAATCTTTCGATCGGGAGTTTAAGGCTGGAAGAATCCAAAAGATTCAAATGGATAAGAAGTTTAGAGCTACCCGTAAAACACTCGAAGAAGTGTTGAATCCGAAGATGGATTCCGATGCCTCACTGGCTGATTATGTACTCAAGCATCGAAGCGAAATTATGGGAGACCATTGGAATCGTATCAGGCAGCAAATAGAAGCCGGGGATGCTGAATGGAAAAACCGGTTGGCCAGTATGGTTCACATGATAGGAAACCGCATTTTTTGTGACCGTCAGCGTCTTTATGAGTTTGTAATCTACAACCTCATGCACAAGTTTTACATCTCTCTGAAAGCTCGAAAAGCAAAAGCTGAAGTAGCTCTTGAGCAATAGCCCCACATGAATATGAACGAATCCATATACCCTATATGAGTTTTCCGTTTTATAAACAACCCGATACCATGGACTGTGGTCCAACTTGCCTTCGGATGATTTCTAAATTTTACGGGAGAAGTATATCGCTCGAAAAATTGAGGAGGCTGGCTGAGGCTACCCGTGAAGGAGTATCGCTAAAGAATCTGGCGGACGCAGCAGAGAAGGTCGGTTTCAGAACCCTGGGTGTGCGCTTAACCTACGACCAGCTCAAAGATGATGTGCCGTTGCCATGCATCGTTTTCTGGAGACAAGAACATTTTGTGGTCGTTCATAAAGTAAAAGGAAACAAAGTATTTGTTGCCGATCCCGCTTATTCCATGATGGAATTTTCGCGTGAAGAATTTATGAAGAGCTGGGTTGGAGATAATGCTGGTCCCGATGGAACCGGTATTGCTCTTTTGCTGGAACCAACTCCCAAACTGAATCAGACTGAAGACGACGACCATACTGAAGTAAAGGGATTTGCCTTTATTTATCGCTACCTGTTCCGATACAAGAAATTTTTGGTTCAGCTCGGCATTGGGCTGCTCGCAGGAAGTTTGCTGCAACTCATTTTCCCTTTTCTTACCCAAAGTGTGGTAGACATTGGAATTCAAAACCAGGATATCCATTTCATCTTTTTGATCCTCATCGCTCAACTGTTTTTGTTTTTGGGCAAAACGGGAATCGAGCTCATTCGAGGTTGGATTTTGCTTCACTTGAGCACGAGGATCAACATATCTCTAATCTCGGATTTCTTCATCAAGCTAATGAACTTGCCTATCTCCTTCTTCGATGTTAAAATGACGGGAGATATTATGCAGCGGGTAAGTGATCATCAGCGGATTGAAAACCTATTGACCAATACCACGCTCGACGTGCTCTTTTCTTTGTTCAATTTGGTGGTTTTCGGGGCAATACTTGCCTGGTATGACTGGCGAATTTTTGGCATTTTCCTGCTGGGGAGCGGGCTCTACATAGGTTGGATTGTCATCTTTTTGAAAAAGCGAAAAGACTTGGATTACAAGCGATTCAATCAACTGAGTAATGAGCAGAGTATGGTCATTGAATTGATCAACGGTATGCAGGAAATTAAACTGCACAATGCTGAAAAACAAAAGCGTTGGCGGTGGGAATTCCTTCAGGCCCGGTTGTTTAAGATTTCCACCAAAAGCCTGGTGTTGGAGCAGACCCAGAGTATTGGTTCAGGATTTATCAATGAACTCAAGAATATTTTGATCAGCATTTTCGCCGCCAAATTGGTTATCGAGGGCCAGATAACCCTGGGTATGATGATGTCGATCTCCTACATTCTTGGGCAGCTAAATAGCCCTATCCAGCAGCTGATTGGTTTTGTTTACTCGGTTCAAAATGCAAAGATTGCTTTAGAACGCCTATCCGAAATTCACGGGCGACCGGATGAAGAGCCTGCGGATGAAGAACGGATTAGCGATGTGCCCCTGGAATCCGGATTTTCACTGGATGGTGTCCATTTTCGATATCCGGGAACTTCCACAGATGTTATTGCAGGATTGGATATGCAAATTCCAGCCAATGGAATAACTGCCATAGTTGGTGCAAGTGGAAGTGGAAAAACAACCTTGATGAAAATGCTGCTCAAATTTTACGATGCGGCAGAAGGGCAAATTAGCATTGGCAACTATCCTTTAAGTCAAGTTTCTCAGAAGGCTTGGAGGGCACAATGCGGAGTGGTTATGCAGGAAGGTTATTTGTTTAATGACACCATTGCCCACAACATCGCTTTGGGCGAAGAAATCGTAGACCGTGAACGCTTACTCAGAGCGGTTGATATAGCGAATATCCGGGAATACGTCGAGTCGCTGCCCTTAGGATACAATACCCGGGTTGGCTTGGAAG
The DNA here is from genome assembly GCA_024398055.1 of bacterium SCSIO 12741. NCBI lineage: Bacteria > bacterium SCSIO 12741. The sequence goes on from CP073749.1 coordinate 2,655,272, forward strand.
GTGTTGGGTTAAGTACTGGGCAAAAGCAACGATTGTTGATTGCCCGGGCCGTGTACAAGGATCCCAAGTTCATTTTTTTCGATGAGGCTACCAGTGCCTTGGATGCTCGGAATGAGCGAATAATTATGGAAAACCTAAATCGATTTTTTCAAGGAAGAACCGCGGTTGTCATAGCTCACCGCCTGAGCACGGTGCGCAATGCTGATCAGATCGTGGTTTTGGACAAGGGAAAGATCATTGAAAAAGGAAGTCACGAAGACTTAATTGCCTTAAAAGGAAGCTACTACAGTTTGGTGAAAAACCAGCTGGAATTGGAACGTTTACAACAAGTGTGATTGGCAAATAGGGGGAAACTATGCCTGAAACTAAAACAGTAAATACTCGGGTGGAGCGTAGTCAACGGCCACCTGAACGAGATCGGACTGAAGAAATTCGATCTGAAGAAGTCCAGGAAATCCTGGGCCATACACCCAGGTGGATCATCCGGCAGGGAATAACTTTAATTTTTGGTTTAATCGTCCTGCTTTTGGTTCTGGCCTGGCTGGTGGAGTACCCGGAAATCATTTCTGGAGAAATGCATTTAAATACGGAGGTGCCCACCAGCAAATTGTCTTCCAATATCAATGGCAAACTCACCCAGATTTTGGTTCAGGATGGAGAGGAGGTTAAACCAGGTCAAGCCATTGCCTTTTTAGAAAATCCGATGGATATCTCTGGGGTCGTTTACCTGGAGAAATACCTCATTCAGGTAGAGTCTATGTTGGCCGGGCGATCCGTAGAACTTCCACCTGTGGATACGAGTCTGGTCTTTGCCAGCGTTCAGGCCGAATTAACCCGACTTCAGGAAAACTGTTTGGAGTATCAGCATTTTTATCAGGACCCTTATCCGGATGAGGAAAAACGAAACATTCAAAACCGAATTGATCATTACCGGGAGCTGCTGGCTATAAACCAGGAACAGGTAAATCTATCCCAGCGGGATTTAGAAAATGCCAAAACAAACTTTGAGGCGGATGAAGATTTGCTCAAACAAGGGGTTATCGCTCCCATGACTTATTTAGAGGAGGAGGCTCGCTTCAATGAAAAGAATCAGGCCGTTCAAGGATTTCTTCAAATGGAGGTTCAGAATCGGATTACCCTGGCTAATCTTGAAAAAAGGTTGCTCGAAGTAGAGCATGGTTATTCAGAAAAGATGAGGAACCTTACTACCGAAATTCAGTTGTCTCTTGGTGAAATCAGAAATGAACTAAGTATGTGGGATCAGGACTATGTGATTCGGTCTACCTATACAGGACAACTGGTGTGGTTGGATGACTACGAATCCGACCCCTTTGTAGGTGCCGGCCAGGCCTTATTTGCGGTAGTTCCTCCTGAAGGTGAAATCGAAGGAATCATTAAGTTGAGCACCTCCGGATTTGGAAAGGTGAAAATTGGGCAGAAGGTACGTTTACAGATGGACAATTATCCTCATCAGGAATATGGCATTCTTCAAGGAGAAGTGAAAACCGTCGCTTCTATTCCTCATAAAAATCAATACCGGGTTACAGTGGCCCTAAATCAAGATCTCCAGACTAACTATGGTTATGAACTCCAATACCTTCCTGAGATGGCTGGTAGAGCAGAGATTGTGACCGAAAACCTAACCGTGTTGCAGCGAATTCTTTATCAATTGCGGAAGGTAATGGATCGGGATAAACGAAAAAATGCGTCATCCTAGGCTTGGAATTACCCCCGACTGTGGCAAATTTTTAGCTTTGAGACATGATCCAAGACTGGTTGAAGAAAGTGGATGGCCTTTTATGGCACTCCAGCGGTGGCCCCAAAGTGGTTCGAATACTTATTCAGGCTGCCCGAATTACCTATGTTGCCGGGAGGGAGTTTGTAGCCGATAAATGCGGATTGCGTGCTTCTGCATTAACTTATTACAGTACCCTTTCACTGGTGCCCATTTTGGCCCTGCTTTTCGGTATTGCCAAAGGTTTTGGTTTTCAGGATAGCCTGCGACAGAATATTCTGGACAACGTCAATCAAAACCAGGAAATCTACCTCTACCTTTTCGATTTTGCGGAAAATACCCTGCGTAATGCGAGAGGGGGAGTAGTAGCTGGTATTGGTATTGTCCTGTTGTTTTACACCTTGCTGCGAACCATTTCACTGGTGGAAACATCCTTCAACGACATTTGGAAAATAAAGACGCCTCGTTCCTGGATTAGAAAGTTTACCGACTATCTATCCATTACACTTTTGGCTCCGTTTGCCCTTATTATTTCAAGTAGTGCTACCGTTTTCATTTCAACCAATGTTAGATCGCTTTCTGAGCGCAACGAGGTTGTTGAGGTGATTGGGCCGGTCCTTCAGTTGAGCCTGGAGTTCGTGCCTTATTTGATGATTTGGATTTTGTTTTTGGCCATTTACATGATCATGCCAAATCGGAGAATCCAATTTTCCAGTGCTTTAATTGGTGCAATTATAGCAGGAACCGGTTACCAACTGGTGGAGTGGGCTTACATTACCTTTCAGGTAGGGGTTTCTAAATACAACGGTATCTACGGTAGTTTTGCGGCCCTTCCTTTGTTTTTGATCTGGGTGCAAACGAGTTGGAATATTGTGCTTCTTGGTGCTGAATTGGCCTACGCCCACCAGAATATTGATGAACTTACCGAGCTGAAACACAAACGAGAATTTTCTACGCTTGAAACGCTCAAAGTAGCGGTGATGACCATGCATGTATTGGCTCGCCACTACGACGATGATAAGCCTTTTTTAACCCTTAAGGAGATCGCTAAAGAAGTTGGGGTACCTCAGGAAAGTTTGCTTCAACTCCTCGATGATATGGAGGATAAGAACCTGGTTGTTCATGTAGAACGCATGGACGAGGTGTCTTACCAACCGGCAAGAGATCGGGATCAATTGTCCTTATCCTTTATCATCAAAACCATGCTGGGCAAAGACGAAGGTCCTGCATCAGAAAATCATGCCGATGTAGAGGCAGCCTTAAAAAAGCTATTTGAGGGAATGGAAAACGGCCCAAACGACCGCTTGCTCAAGTCTTTTAACTAATCCGAGGATCTAAGCAACCTTCTTGGTCTGCTTAACTTTCTCCGTTTTAGTTTCGGATTTGTCCACGGTAAGTGTGGCTTTATCCTTGTTTTTGTACTTGAAGAAAGGCTCAACCTTTTTCAACTTGATAATTCCTACGGCGTGGAATAAACGGATCAAAATGTACATAGGATCCAATTCATGCCAACGGAATCCACCGAAGTTTGCACTTCCACCATGTTTGTGGTGATTGTTGTGGTAGCTTTCTCCCCACATCAAAAAGTCAAATGGAAGTAGGTTCATCGAAGTATCATTTACATCGAAATTCCGGTATCCGTAGATATGAGCGTACCAGTTAATAATGGCTCCGTGAACGGGAGACATCAATAGATTGATAGGAAGCAAAGCCCACAGGTACCACATTCCTTCCGGAACAAAGGTCCAGTAAACCCAAATGTAGAAAGCACTCCAAGCCAATCTTGAAGGCCAGCTTCTTGCCATTTTATCAAACCATATCCACTGAGGTACATTAGCCGTAAGACTGCTGTCCACTTCAGTTTCGTAGTTAGCATAACCTGAATAGGTCTTCTTGGTCCGCCACATCATGGCGAAAAGGTTCTTGTCGTATTTTGGAGAATGTGGATCCTTTTCGGTATCTGCGTATTTGTGGTGCAGACGGTGCATAATACCATATCCGTAAGGGCTTAGGTAGTTAGGCCCTTGAAATAACCAGGTAAGGAAGTAAAAAAATCGCTCAGTAAACTTGCTCATTCTGAATTGTGCATGAGCGGCATAACGGTGGTGGAAAAATGATTGGGTGAACAAGGATAGATACCAGCTACCCAAGAAAAAAGCGATAATAATGATGGCTCCAATTTCCATATAATCAATTTTAAGTGCACAAAAATACGGTAAAATACATCTGGGTGAATTGACCAATGTCAGCTTCTTGTAAAAAGATGAAAATGACCGTTCGTTTATTGAAAAGTGCCGTTCACGTTTTCCGGAAAAAAAATCCGATGTACGGAGCCAACTATCTGGAGGATTTGCTGTTTATATTATCAGAAGAGCAATCCAAACATGGAACTTCAAAAACTAAATAGAGCCAAAAAGATATTCAGAATCAAGCTGGATTACCGGACATTCATCACCGTCCGATCCATGGTAAAGGTTGATTACTGGTTAAAGAAATACCCCGATGCTAAATTGGTAGGATAGAGGAGTAGAGATCAGGGTTTATCTCCTTCCTTGATCTCTTCCTCCTCCTTCCAATTGTATACATCTTCTCTTCTCAACGGCCTTTCCTTCCCTCTCCATTTAAAATCCTTTAAGTACTGCATCCTTGGCGTTACATCCTTTAAGGGATAGAGTGTTGCTTTCGGATTTTCCCTAAACAAAATGCTACTTACCTGGCTACTGTCCAGATAAATAGTCAGGTATTCGGCCTCGGCCCGGTTCATACCGATGTAGGCTTCTTTTTCGTCTTTGGCAAAGTAAATGGTCTTTCCTTTGTGGTACACTTCAACCTTGCGCAATTCATTGTCTATCATAAATCCCATCATACTGTCCCCTTTGATCTGATTGAACTTGGGGTACATTAGGGAAGAATCTTCCCGGGAAATGATAAATGCCTGCTCATTGATGGCCATTCGATCGATCTTACCATTGGCCCGGAAAATCTGAATGAATTCGGCTGTAATTTGATTCTCTTCAGACCAAATAATGGGATCGTAGTACAAATGAATACTTGAATCGATGTCGGAAAATACCAACGAATCGCATTTTCCCTGCATGTCCGATTTATAGAATTGGGCCTGGGGATAGGCGTGCATTAAGCGGAATTCTCGAGTAGAATCGTAGGTAGAGAAAAGCGTATCGGCATGAAGAAACAAGCTGTCCTTCTCAAAAAACTGGGTCATTAGTGGATCGCCCAGCACCAAGGACGTACTGTCTTTTTGATTGTGTAAAGCGTACTGACCCTCCACCATGAGATCATTCACCGTGTCCAGCATCATTACATTTCCAAATACTTCACCGATGTCGTTTTTCTGATCGTAGATGATACTATCACCACTCAACTCTTGTTCGGAGGTATAGATTTGAGAGTTCTTCGTGAAAACCGATACGCCCGTTTTGTTATTTGAAAAGCCACGTTCTGTATAAATGCGGTTGTCTTCGCTAGTAATGGTCGTAGGTCCAAAGAACCGGGAAATCTCCTCGCCCATGTCATATTGCATGGTGTCGGTAATGATTTCGTAATCCTTCGAAATCATTCTTACCGATGACTTGAAGTGAGCCTCATCCGTTTTTTGGTAGAAGTATCCCTTTTCACTGGTTAGGGTATCCTTACCCTCATTCATTACAATTTGACCCCCATTGAAATAATGGCCAATTTGACTCGCACGGTTATAATTCAGGAAATTTGTGGTCAGGACCATGTCGCCTTGAATCAACTTCACATCCCCACGAACCTCTGCCATTTTGCGATCTCCGTAGTATTTCAGAGAATCACCATACATCTTGACACTATCCGGCTCTTCGATCACCACGTGTCCATAGGCCTTCATTAAGTTGGGCTTGTTGTAAATCAGGGCAGAATCGCACGACATTAAAGTGGTTCCGTGTTTTACCTGCACGTTTCCGACCAATTGTTTGGCCCGAACACCACCTTCCTCGTTGTAGATCAAATTGTCGGCATGAACAATCTGTACTTTACGTCCCTCTTTCCTTTTCTTTTTCGGTTTGGATTTAACCGAATGACCGTCGGGAATAAAGGCAAAAACCAGGGCGAGCCCCAAAATAAGTCCAAGGGCTTTCCAGGACCAGTATGAGGAACGATTAGGCACCCTCAGTTTCCCGGATCAGGGTTTGTTTTCTGTCTGGACCTACGGAAACAATGGTAATGGGAACTTCCAATTCCTTTTCCAAAAAGTCGATGTAGGCCATCAGGTTATCTGGCAATTCACTTACTTCAGATAATCCTGTCAAATCCTTTTTCCAGCCTGGTAAATCGAGGTATACCGGCTCAATTTCTTCACCTTGAATATCGTAAGGGAAGTAATCAATCTTTTCGTTGCGGTAGATGTAGTGTGTACAAACCTTAATGGTTTCGAACCCACTTAATACATCTGCTTTGGTCATAATCAGCTGCGTTACACCGTTCAACATAATGGCGTATTTCAGGGCAGGGAGATCCAACCAACCACAGCGTCTTGGACGACCTGTAGTTGCACCAAATTCATGACCGGTTTTTCTCAGTTCTTCACCGTCTTCATCAAAAAGTTCGGTAGGGAAGGGGCCGCTACCCACCCGGGTACAGTAAGCCTTGAAAATTCCGAAAACCTCTCCAATACGATTTGGGGCAACACCCAATCCGGTGCAAGCTCCTGCACAAATGGTATTCGAGGAAGTCACAAAAGGATATGAACCGAAGTCGATGTCCAAAAGAGAACCTTGAGCACCTTCTGCCAAAATGGATTTGCCAGCCTTCATGTCGCGGCTCACTTGATGCTCGCTATCGATGAGAACCAATTCGCGTAAAAAGTCGATACTTTCCATCCATTCCGCTTCCAGAGCTTCCAGGTTGTCCAGCTCAAAGTTGAAGTTCTGCAACAATTGCAAGTGTTTTCCTTTGAGTTTGTTGTATCGTTTTTCAAATTCCGGAGATTGAATGTCACCTACACGCAGGCCATTTCTTCCGGTTTTGTCCATATAGGTAGGACCAATTCCTTTAAGAGTAGATCCAATTTTATCTTTTCCCTTGGCTGCTTCAGAGGCGGCATCTAGCAATTTGTGCGTAGGTAGAATCAAATGAGCTTTGCGGGATACCGAAAGGCTTTTGTTCACATCCACCTGATATTGGCGAAGGGCTTCAATTTCCTTTTTAAGGATAACCGGGTCAATTACTACCCCGTTACCAATGATATTACTCGTTTCCGAGTGAAAAATTCCAGAAGGAATGGTGTGCAATACATGTTTGATACCTTCAAATTCGAGTGTATGTCCGGCGTTTGGCCCTCCTTGAAAACGTGCAATCACGTCATACTTTGGGGTCAATACATCTACAATCTTCCCTTTTCCTTCATCACCCCATTGCAATCCAAGCAATACGTCTACTTTGTTGTTCATACCTAACATTTGGGAAATTAATCTTTACATTGATCGTTGCACATTCCATAGAAGTTGAGCGAATGGTGCAAAATTCTCACATTTAATTGCTCTTCGAGCGTCGATTTGATCTGCTCAATTCTCGGGTCACAGAATTCAATCACCTTACCACAATCTGTGCAGATAATGTGGTCGTGTTGACGGTAACCATGAGATTTTTCGTACTGAGAGATTTTTTTACCGAACTGATGCTTGCGAATCAAGTTACAGGCCAGTAGTAAGTCGATGGTATTATACAGTGTAGCCCGGCTTACCCGGTACTTCTTATTCTTCATCAAAATGTACAACGCTTCCACGTCGAAATGATCATCCAGTTGATATATCTCTTCCAGAATAGCATATCGTTCGGGGGTTTTGCGGTGACCGTTTTGTTTGAGAAATGCAGCAAATATCCGTTTTACCTCTTCAATGGTTTCGGCCTTCGTCATGTGCTCAATTAACCTTCTTGGGCACCTCAAATAGCTAAAAAAGAGGTGCTAAAAATTAGAGTGTAAAAGTAATCTTTTTTCGTTTTGGCAATAGGGCGCTATGGCCGGTCTTTACCGAGTTTTTAACATTAATTGGAGGCGTCGATCCGAACAACGGTTTCAATGCCCTTCACTCGCCCGATTTTCTTAATCAAAGCGTTGAGGTGATTTGTGTCCGTTACATAGGCTCTGATTTCCCCGGTAAACACACCATCCACCGATTCAAAATTGATGGAACGCATGTTCACATTCATGTCTTGAGATACAATGCTGGTGATGTAGTGTACAATACCCACCCGGTCTATACCGGTCATGTTAATTCCCACCAAAAAGGCTATATCCTTTTGGCTTGTCCATTTGGCTTCAATTACCCGGTAATGCTTGTGACTCTGCATTTCCACTGCCTTCGGACAATTGGTGCGGTGAATAGTAATTCGTCCGGTTTCGCCGATAAATCCAAAAACTTTATCTCCAGGAATAGGGTTGCAGCAGGGAGCCAGTTTATACTCCACATTCTGCACTTTGTCGTTGCTGGATTCGTATTCCGCTTTACCTCCCACATTAGTAATAATGGTGTTTTTGGTCTTTCGGAATTTGTCCTTGATCTGGCCTTTGTCAATGTTGAGCTTGTCCAAGTTCTTCCACTTCAGCTTCCCCGCTTTGGCCTGAAAAAACAATTCATCCAAGGTGGGAAGGTTGTAGAAATAGGCAATCTTGTAGAGGTTGTTGTTGGTGTTTTTTATACCTCGCTCTCTTAATTCTCGTCGAACAATGGAACGTCCAACACCTGCCAGTTTTTTCTTTTCGGCTTTTAAGAAGTCCTTTACCTTAGACTTGGCTTTGGCCGTTCTCACAAATTTGAGCCAGTTTTCTTCCGGATGCCCTTTTTCAGAAGTGATGATCTCCACCTGATCTCCCGACTTTAGCGGTTTACTCAATCGCACCAAACGGTTATTCACCTTAGCTCCAATACAGGTATTTCCTACCTGGGTATGAATCTCAAAGGCAAAGTCAACCGGGGTCGATTTTGCGGGTAACGAAATAACATCTCCTTTTGGGGTAAAGACCAAAATTTCGTCTTCAAACAGATGGAGGCGGAATTCATTTAGGAAGTCTTCAGAATCCGATTCGGTGTTTTCAATAGATTCCCGAATCCGACCGATCCACTTATCAATGATATGTTCCTCTTCTTCACCCTTGTATTTCCAGTGAGCCGCGTATCCGTTTTCGGCAATTTCGTCCATCCGCTCACTCCGAATCTGTACTTCTACCCATTTTCCAGTCGGGCTCATTACGGTAATATGAAGGGACTCATACATGGTAGCCTTGGGTGTGGAAATCCAGTCTCTCAATCGATCTGGGTTGGGCTTGTAGAAGTCCGTTACCACCGAATAGGTTTTCCAGCAATCGGCTTTTTCCTGTTCCCGGGGAGAGTCCAGAATAATGCGAACGGCAAGAATGTCAAAAACCTCCTCGAAAGGAACATTTTGACGTTTCATTTTCTGGTAAATTGAATGGATGGATTTGGTTCGGCCAACAATCTTATACTTCAATCCCGCCCGGGTTAGCTCTCTTTCGATAGGAAGAACGAACTGATTCAGGAAACGGGTCCGAACAGCCTTCGATTTTTGAAGCTTGTATTTAATCTCTTCGTAGGCTTCTGGCTCAATGTACTTCAGGCTCAAGTCCTCCATTTCAGACTTGATGTTGTACAAGCCCAAGCGGTGTGCTAAAGGCGCATAGAGGTACATCGTTTCTGAAGCAATTTTTCGCCGTTTATCTTCCCGCATCGACTCCAGGGTACGCATGTTGTGAAGGCGGTCGGCGAGTTTTATCAAAATAACTCGAACGTCCTGAGAGAGGGTAAGGATTAACTTCTTGAAGTTTTCAGCTTGGAGGTTGGTGTTTTGATCAAAGATCTCTGAGATCTTGGTAAGGCCATCAATAATGGAAGCGACCTTTTTTCCGAATAGTTGGTGGATGTCCCCAACGGTAAGGTTAGAATCTTCTACCACATCATGAAGTAAGGCGCAGACAATTCCGGTCGTGTCCAGACCAATGTCTTCTTTCACAATTTTGGCCACTTCCAAAGGGTGGTAGATGTAGGGCTCACCTGATTTTCTCCGAACTCCCGAATGGGCTTCCAAGGCCACATCAAATGCCTTGCGAAGTTCCTCGCTATCTTCTTCCGAAACGGGAACCTTCCCAGGTTTTAAGAGGGATCTATAGGCTCGGAGTATGGCCGTTTTTTCCTTTCGCTCCAATTCCTGCCAATATTCTTCGGTCATTTCCATAATGCAAAGTTAAAAAATGGAGCGGCCCCGGTGGTTTGAAGCAATCCGAATCAAGGTGTTTTAAGCAGTTTTTTCGGTGGCCGGAATTTTTCCTGGTGCAGGAGGTCCGCCAAATCGGGGAATAAATCGAGGAACTCTTTTGATGTAATCGGCATACTTGGGGTACTTGCCCGAGCTGATTTTTTCGCTCATATCTGAACTGCCCATAAAAAGAAGCATCAAAAGTATAACCCCTGCCAGTGACCAATTGACCCACCGTCCCGTGGCTACTACGCTGAAGAAATACAGGAAAAACCACACCGATTGTTCGGCGGTATAATTTGGATGCCTTACCCATTTCCAGAGCCCACGCTGGCAGAAACCATCTTCTAAATCACCGGTAAGGGGAAGGTTTTGATTGATACGGTCAAATTTTTCTGTTTGAAAGTCGTACTGCTGTTGGTCTGCGATGAATTCAATCGTAACGGCGGTTAGAATTAATCCGGCGAGGATAAAATCCCCGGCACCTAATGCGGTATCTGCTCCTTGCCAGGCCACCAGAGCCGGAAGGGTGATGAGTAGGAGCAAGGAATTTTGGTAGAGGGAAATGAAAAACAGATTGAAAATCGCCCAAATGAATCGGTTGTTAAATCCGGGCTTTTGACGAAGAACCGCCCATCGGTAATCCTCTTCGCCCTTCCAGGGAATCCAATGATAGCCCCCACGACGAGCAAAGTTATAGGTAAGCCGAATGGCCCAAATGGTAATGACCACCGCCATAAGAATGATTCTGGGATTCCATTCACTTTTCCAGGCAAATATCCAGAGGTACACGGCCGGAATAATGCTCCAGATCTTATCCACCTGACTGGTGTTGCCAGTGATTTCACCCAGAAGAAAACAAGTGAGTGCCACGCCCAACATTACCTTGGCAGCAAAGTAAAGAGCATTTAAAATTTCCGGGCTAAGAGGTGTGTCATAGTAGAAGGCCACCACCGGTAGGATGATCAAGGTGAGAATAAGAAATAGAATGGTTTTTAGCATGATACGCGATATGTCAAAGTTCAATTTTAAGGTTTAATGGTCAATTATCAAACCCTGAAAATTGACAATTGACCCTAAAAATTGAAAATTCGTTCTGTCTTTTTGTCACAAAAACTGTCAGAATTGGACTCGTTTTGCCGCTAAGTCTGACAATACGTTTCCTGTCATGACTTGCTTGGCTCGTGGCACACGATTTGACTTAGGGTTTTCAAATTCGAAAAAAGTAAATTAACATTTCAGATATGAGCAAGATTATTGGAATAGATTTAGGCACCACGAATTCATGCGTTTCCGTCATGGAGGGTAATGAGCCGGTAGTAATTCCAAACAATGAAGGTAAAAGAACAACCCCTTCGATTGTCGCTTTTATTCAGGGCGGAGAGAGAAAAGTCGGAGATCCTGCCAAGAGACAAGCAATTACGAATCCGGAAAAGACCATTTACTCGATCAAGAGATTTATGGGGCATACCTTCAATGAAGTTGCTAATGAAATTCAACGTGTTTCCTACAAAGTAGAAAACGCTGACAACCTACCTAAGGTAAAGATCGATGACCGTTTGTTCACTCCACAGGAGATTTCGGCCATGGTTCTTCAGAAAATGAAAAAAACAGCGGAAGACTACCTGGGACAAGAAGTAACTGAAGCAGTAATTACTGTTCCTGCTTACTTTAATGACTCTCAGCGTCAAGCTACCAAAGAAGCTGGTGAAATCGCCGGACTTACTGTAAAGCGTATTATCAATGAGCCTACCGCTGCCTCTCTGGCCTACGGAATGGACAAGAAAAACGAAGAAGTAAAAATCGTTGTTTTTGACTGTGGTGGTGGTACTCACGACGTTTCCGTTCTCGAATTGGGTGACGGTGTGTTTGAAGTGAAATCAACTGACGGTGATACTCACCTGGGTGGAGATGACTTCGATAAAGTGATCATTGACTGGTTGGCAGAAGAATTTATTGCTGACGAAAACATCGATCTAAGAAAAGACCCAATGGCTCTTCAGCGTTTGAAAGAAGCTGCTGAGAAAGCCAAGATTGAGTTGTCAAGCACAACCAGTTCTGAAATTAACTTGCCTTACATCATGCCAGTTGATGGTGTACCTAAGCACTTGGTAAGAACATTGACTCGTGCCAAATTTGAACAATTGGCTGATAGCTTGATCAAAAGAACCATCGAGCCATGTGTATCTGCTTTGAAAAACGCAGACATGACTCCTTCAGATATTGACGAAGTAATTTTGGTTGGTGGATCTACACGTATCCCGGCCATTCAAGAAGCAGTAAAGAGCTACTTCGGCAAAGAGCCTGGTAAAGGCGTTAACCCAGATGAGGTTGTAGCCCTTGGTGCTGCCATCCAGGGTGGTGTATTGACCGGAGAAGTAAAAGACGTACTTCTTTTGGACGTAACTCCACTTTCCTTGGGTATTGAAACTTTGGGTGGTGTATTCACTCGTTTGATTGATGCGAATACTACTATCCCGACTAAAAAATCAGAAACTTTCTCTACCGCTGCTGACAATCAGCCGGAAGTAGAGATTCACGTATTGCAAGGTGAGCGTCCAATGGCGAAGGACAACAGAACCGTTGGCCGATTCAAGTTGGATGGTATTCCACCAGCTCCACGTGGGGTTCCTCAAATTGAAGTAACCTTCGATATCGATGCAAACGGTATTTTGAATGTATCGGCTAAGGATAAAGCTTCTGGAAAAGAGCAGTCTATCCGTATCGAAGCTTCTACCGGACTTTCTGATAGCGAAATCGATAAAATGAAGAAAGAGGCTGAAGCGAATGCAGAAGAGGACAAAAAAGTTCGCGAAAATGCAGACAAGCTGAATGCTGCTGATAACTTGGTTTTCCAAACAGAAAAGAATCTGAAAGAATTCGGAGATAAGATTTCTGCAGATAAGAAGCAGCCTATCGAAGATGCTTTGAAGGAGCTTAAAGAAGCTCACGGAGCAAAAGACTATGCACGTATTGACACGGCCATGGAAACGTTGAACACAGCTTTCCAAGCTGCATCTCAAGAGATGTATGCAGCTCAGCAAGAAGCTGGCGGTGCTCAGGAAGGCGCTCCACAAGGTGAACCTCAAGGTGCCGGAGCTAAGGCTTCTGGAGCCGATGACGAAGTGACCGATGTGGACTTCGAAGAGGTGAAATAATTTCACCCATTACATATAGTTGAATGGCAACGCCGGAGAGCTTTCTTTCCGGCGTTGTTATTTTAATAGACTATGGTATTACTTTTGCCGTTCTTCTAAAGGTTTGAAAAACTGGATATTCATATTGTTGCTGCTCGTAGCATTTAACCTTCACGGTAAGAAGAGGGACAGCACTTTGCAGAAAATGCAGTTTGATACCTCCTACATTACCGACCTTACCCAAAAACTTACACTTAAGACTTATCTGGTAGATAAATCGAACACGTTTACGGTCAGTCATAACGACAATGACGGTAACGGCTTTCAAACAGAATACAAGCCCAACGATGGCTCCAGTATTGGATTTGGCTTTAACTACAAATGGCTCGGATTTTCCATGGCTTTTATTCCTTTAGGAAGAAGGGATTTTAGTACCCACGGTAGAACCCAACGTCTGGACCTCCAAGGAAATATCTATACCCGCAAATTTGGGTTTGACTTACGTTTTCAATACTACAAGGGATTCTACATTGACAATCCCCAGAACTTAGATGAGAACTGGGTATCCGACTCTGGAGTGCCCACTCGATTCGATATTCGGACAGCCAATTTGGGTGCGAACATGTTTTACGTGTTCAACCATCAAAAATTCTCCTTTCGGAATTCCTTCGTAAACAACGAATGGCAAACCAAAAGTTCGGGATCATTTTATGCTGGTACTGCCTTTTCTTTTTATTCCATTGCCGGAGATTCTGCTATTGCACCAACAGAGCTCGTCGATAGTCTGGTCCCAGAGGATTTCTTTATGCGGGCCAACATTCTTACCCTCGGTGGTTTTGGGGGATATGCCTACAATTTCATTATTCAGCGGAAGTTTTTTGTGTCCCTGGCTATGGCTCCGGGATTGTCGACATTAAGACTGAGGGAAATTGATGCTGAAGGAGAAGAATTTGCGAATTCCACCAAGCTCGCATTTCGGTTTAATACCCGAATCGGGATGGGTTATAATTCGGAGCGCTTTTTCTCTGGAATATCCTACTTCAACGACTTCCTATCCTTTAACTACAACCAAAACGAGAGTAGTTTTTCTTTCGCCTCCGGAGCATTCCGCTTGTATGTGGGGTACAGATTTCTTTAAAATCTTATTCGTAGCGCAGCGATTCGATGGGGTCCAGACGTGAGGCTTTTCGTGCGGGGTAATATCCTGAGGCTACTCCTACCAGTAAACAGACTAAAACTCCCAGTGCCATCCAAAGCCAGGGGATGATAAAGGGCTCACCGGTAAACAAGGCTACAATGTTTCCAATTAGAATGCCGAGAACGATGCCAAACAATCCACCCAATTGACTGATGATAGTGGCCTCCAGTAAAAACTGCATACGAATAATTCCAGAGGCGGCGCCCAGCGCTTTTCTGACTCCAATTTCCCGGGTTCTTTCCGTAACAGAAACCAACATAATGTTCATCAGGCCAATCGCCGCTCCGAGTAAAGTAATAAGGGCAATGAACCAGGAGACCACACTTACAAATTCGAGGTTGCTAATCAATTTGGTGGCGAGGTTGTCACTACGTCGCACCTCGAAATCATCTTCTTTACCCAAGGGTAATTTACGGATGCGTCGAAAGGTTCCTCGGGCTTCCTCGATGGCCAGGTCGAGGTATTGCGGGCCAAAGACCAATACATTGACCGTAAATTGTTCTACCGTCATTCGAAATTGCTGACGCGCCACGTCCAGTGGTATGAGTATAGTACGGTCGCCACCAAAACCCGAGCTTGAGCCTTTTTCCTTGAGAACAGCAATCACTTTATAGCGAATGCCTTCCAAATTAATGTATTGATTCAAAGGGTCTTCCACATCAAAAAGCCGTTCAGCCACTTCCTTTCCAATCAGGGCGACCCGGAGGTTATTTTGGATGTCGTTTTCGTTGAAATTTCGTCCCCGATCAATCCGGTAGCCTGAGGTAGATAAATAGTTTTCATCACAACCAAAAACAGCCACATTAGGATTGGTCTTTTTGCTGCGATACTTTACCGTAGAATTGATACTCGATCGGGTAGAAACCGATATTTGGGACGGGAAATGGAAATCTTCCTTGAAGGCCTGTACTTCATCATATTTGAGTGGACCGTATTTACGTTCCTTGTTGTGTTGCCTGACCCGGCTTCTCAACTGACCAATCATAAACGTATTGGCTCCCATGCTCGTAAATTCTGTACTGATGGAAGCCTTGATGGAATCGATGGCCGTTAGTATGCCAACCATTGCCGTAATTCCAATCGTGATGATTCCAGCCGTAATAATGGTCCTTACCCATTGGCTTCGGATGGCCACCCAGGCAATGCCAATATTTTCTCGAAGGATTTCTTTTTTCACTTTAAGATTTGCTAATAATTGCCTGTTGCACTTGGGCTTTTGGATAAAAAGAGCGTTGAATTTATTAAATTCGCTACCCCCTTAATTGCAAATAGAACATTTAGATTTTCAAAAATATGGTATTCGATCTTGAAATGATCCGAAAGCTGTATGAGCGGTACCCTGAGCGAATCGCGGCAGCACGTAATCAAGTTAACAAACCCCTGACTCTATCCGAAAAAATTCTCTATACCCACCTCTGGGATGGTAATGCTACCTCCAGTTATGAACGGGGAAAGGATTATGTGGATTTTGCTCCCGATCGGGTGGCTATGCAGGATGCAACGGCACAAATGGCCTTGCTTCAGTTCATGCAGGCTGGAAAGAAAAAAGTCGCTGTGCCTTCAACGGTGCATGCCGACCACCTAATCCAGGCTCGTTTAGGAGCTTCTAAAGACTTGCAAGAGTCGATTAACAAGAACAACGAGGTTTTCAATTTTCTACAATCGGTGTCAAACAAGTATGGAATTGGATTCTGGAAGCCAGGTGCGGGTATTATTCACCAGGTGGTTTTAGAAAACTATGCTTTCCCAGGTGGAATGATGATCGGTACTGACTCCCATACCGTAAATGCCGGTGGATTGGGGATGGTAGCCATCGGAGTTGGTGGTGCTGACGCTGTTGACGTCATGGCCGATATGCCTTGGGAATTGAAATTCCCTAAATTAATTGGTGTAAAGTTGACCGGTAAAATGAACGGATGGACTGCGCCAAAGGACGTAATCTTGAAGGTAGCCGGAATCCTTACTGTTAAAGGTGGAACCGGTTGTATCGTAGAATATTTTGGGGAGGGTGCTGAATCCATTTCCTGTACCGGTAAAGGAACCATTTGTAACATGGGAGCTGAAATCGGTGCAACCACTTCGACCTTTGGATATGATGAGAGCATGGAGCGTTATCTACGTGCTACTGGTCGTGCTGAAGTAGCTGATTTGGCTAACGGGGTCAAAGAACACTTAACTGCCGACCCAGAGGTTTATGCGGATCCCGAAAAATACTTTGATCAGGTTATTGAAATTAACCTGGACGAACTCTCTCCGCATTTGAATGGACCCTTTACTCCAGATTTGGCAACTCCTGTTGCTGAGATGAAAGACAAGGCAACTAACGAAGGTTGGCCTTTGAAAGTGGAGTGGGGCTTGATTGGTTCTTGTACCAACTCTTCGTATGAAGATTTGTCGAGAGCTGCTTCCATCGCTAAACAGGCGGTTGAAAAAGGATTGGCTACAAAAGCCGAATTCGGAATTAATCCGGGATCTGAGCAGGTACGCTTCACGGCTGAAAGAGATGGACTGCTAAAGACTTTTGAAGATCTTCAGGCCACGATTTTTACCAATGCTTGTGGACCATGTATCGGTCAGTGGGCTCGTACAGGAGCTGAGAAAGGTGAAAAAAATACCATTATCCATTCGTTTAACCGGAATTTCTCCAAACGTGCGGATGGTAACCCCAATACACATGCATTTGTAGCCTCGCCTGAAATGGTAGCTGCGATTGCTATTGCCGGAGATTTGACCTTTAACCCAATTACCGATACCTTGGTGAATGACAAGGGTGAAGAAGTGAAATTGGATCCACCGGTAGGAGATGAACTTCCGCAAAAAGGATTTGATGTAGAAGATCCGGGATACCAAGCTCCGGCTGAAGACGGATCGAATGTAGAAGTGGTGGTAAAGCCAGATTCTCAAAGGTTGCAATTGTTGACTCCTTTCCAACCTTGGGACGGAGAGAATATTTCGGGTGCCAAACTTTTGATCAAAGCTTATGGAAAATGTACCACAGACCACATCTCGATGGCAGGTCCATGGTTGCGTTTTCGTGGTCACCTTGATAATATTTCTGATAACTGTTTGATTGGTGCGGTAAACGCTTTTGGTGGAGCAACTAACGAAGTCGTGAATCAATTGACCGGTGATAAAGGTGAGGTGCCTGCTGTAGCTCGGGCTTACAAAGCCGCAGGAGTTCCAACCGTGGTAGTGGGAGACCATAACTACGGAGAAGGTTCTTCACGTGAGCACGCCGCGATGGAACCTCGTCACTTGGGAGTGAGAGCTGTAATCGTTAAGTCCTTTGCCCGTATTCATGAAACGAACTTGAAGAAACAAGGGATGCTCGGATTGACCTTTGCCAATGAAGCGGATTACGATAAAGTATTGGAAGACGATACTTTCAACTTCTTGGATTTGAATGAATTTGCTCCAGGAAAACCGTTGACTATTGAGGTGGCTCACAAAGATGGTAGTTCAGATACCATTACCGTGAATCATACTTACAACGCTCAGCAAATTGAGTGGTTCCGTGCTGGATCAGCATTGAACTTGATCAAGGCGCAGCAAGCGAGCTAAAGCAATATTCAATTTTCAGGCAGAACTTTAAAATTGACTCTATTGGATTTGCAATCCGAAAGTTATAGTCGCGGATTTCAAATCCGCAGCTCGCCCATCCGGATTGCAAATCCGAATGAGTTGTAAATTGAAAATTGAACCTGAAAATTGAAAATTCAAAATGTGTTTTCACTACGCATTAAGTAAGAAAGTAAAAGAAGTAGCTGAGCGCTACAAAGTGATATTGGAACAGGATCTCCCCGCTGGGGATGATCCTGTTTTTCATGTTGCTGGTTTCGATTTTCCAGTGATGCCGGTAGTGACCAATGAGCAACCCGACCGACTTCAGTTTTTTCAATGGGGTTTAATACCCTCCTGGACAAAATCCGTTGATGATGCCAAACTGATTCGAACCCGAACCTTGAATGCGCGAAGCGAAACGGCTTGGGAAAAACCATCCTTTCGATCAGCGATCAAATCCAAGCGTTGTTTGGTGCCCGCTACCGGATTTTATGAGTGGATGGAGTTTCAAAAAAAGAAGTACCCCCATTACATTCATTTAAAGGATCAAAGCATTTTTTCTTTTGCTGGAATTTGGGAAGAATGGGCCGATCAGGAGAGTGGCGAAATTCACTCGACCTACAGTATCCTTACTACCGAGGCAAATCCCTTTATGGCCCGGATTCATAACACCAAGAAACGCATGCCCGTCATGCTTTCTCCTGATCAGGAAAGACAATGGATAGGGGATTCACCACCCAGCCTATTGAAAGAACTTACCATCGGTTTGCCCGAGGATACTTTGGATGCCCATACCATCTCCAAAAGAATTACCAGCCGCACGGAGAACAGCAACGTTTCCGAAGTGCAACAGCCCTTCTCTTATCCCGAGTTGCAGTTGTTGTTTTGAATTGTATCTTTTTCAAACCATGAAAACCACCATTTTAGTACCGATCATTTTTCTGATCCTCCTGGTTAGTTGTACTCCAGAACCCAATCCTGTGATAGGATATTGGGCTCCGATGGAACCTGAAGCCGATCGAACTCAGATGTCCTACAACCGGCTCTTGGTCATTCGTTCCGATAGTTTTATTCATTGGGACTTTAGAGATTGGAATGACTCTACAGAAGAATGGGCTGTGAGATTTCCGGTGCACTGTTCCTTATCCGACACACAAGCAGTCCTTTTTGGACGGGAGGATACTTCCCTTACGTATAAAATTTCGTGGTTAGGCAAGGATACACTTCAATTGGTAACCAATACCGAATATCCCGATACTCAGAAACTTCTTCGCATCGAAAGACCGCTACACTCAATTGATACGTCTGATTTAATGGGCAAATGTTTCAGGGTCGAGGGAGTCAAAGGATTTGTTGATACCCTTGAATTTATTTCCAATAGATTGGCATTTCAACCTACTAAACAAAGAGGGATGGGTTCATTATTATGGTGGGAATTGGTGGATCGGGATGGACTACCAACTTTTAGAGCTGGAAATTATACAAACCCTTTTTTAGTCTCCTCTTGGACTGAGGATGGTAGGATAAAGCAGGAGTTAAGAGGATTCCATCATAAGGTTTACTTTTTGGAAGAATTAGATTTAGCAGCAATGCCCGAGTCACTTCATGGAAATTGGGAGGAAGTTGATTTTACCGGAGTTAGAATACCGCCACCTAATGAGGAGGATTCTACAGATATTCGGTCTGCTCTCGAAATTTCCAAGGACTCAATTCGAATTCGGAAGTTTGGTCATTTCCATTCGCGTAAATGGATTTACAGCCAGACAGGACGATTCATTTATTTCCCAGATCGTATGGGTAAAAGCGACGAGGTTTGGGAAGTTGTGGCACAAGATCCAAACCAAATACTGATCATTAACAACCTTTATGGTACTGCTGGCCTGCTCAGACCAGATACCATTACCTATCGTCTATTAAAAGGAAGTTAAGGGGTGAAGCTTCAACAAGTAGATCGAAACATCAGAATCGCATCTTGCTTCGAATCAAAATAGTCGATGTCCATTACAACATAGTTAAGGCTCAGAACTTTGTTTTTTTCTTCCTGCTGAAATCCGATAGGTTTAGTCTCAGATCTATAACTAATTCATTTTTCAACTCTTAAATTTTACTTCTATGAGTGATATTAAATACCGTACGAATTCGGATATGAGATTTACCTATGCCTCAACCGTGGTTGAATTCGATATTAATAGTCTTATTGATAATTCCAATTACGAGATTGATAGCCAGGGAAAGACCTTTGATTCGGCTGTGGACAAATTGGTCATTGATGATATTGACAAGACAGTAGATCAAATTGGATTTACGGTCAGGTCAACCTCTGATACGTCATCTCAGGGTGTGGTTAAATGGTTTAAGGAGGAAACCGGGTATAAAAAGGCCATCTCTCAAGGTGGCGGGGAATGGCCCAAGGAAATGCGATTTGCCCTCAAACCAACCGTATACATAGTGGCCATGGACAAGGATACGAAGTATCGGTTTGAATGGGAAGGCCTTACCTTGGGTATGGTCCAAATAGATAAAAAAAGAAAATGGTGGCTGGCCAGTAAATATGCTTTAACCCTTGCTGATTTGAGAATCCGAGATATCGTAATTCTGGAAGATATGTACCAGGAAATTGTACTTAAAGGGACGGGTGATATTATTGATAAACGGGCTCATTTATTTATCACACTCGAAGGGAAGAAGACCTTTCAGGTTAAGTGTGTGATCAATGATATACCGCTTTCTCAGGATTGGTATAGCAAAATTTAAGGTTGCCTTTTTCATTTCCAACTGTTCCCTATCCATTTGAATAGGGAACGGTCGGAAAATTATGTTTTTTACTTAGCTGGAAGCACCAAAGTGCTCACCTCGCCGAAGCCAATGCGATTTCCTTCTCCATTGTCACACCAACCTCTCATGATCACGGTGTCCTTATCTTGGATGAACTTTCGCTCAGTACCATCGTGCATGGTAACTGGCTTAGTTCCTTTCCAGGTGATTTCCAACATCGATCCATAAGACTCAGGAGTAGGGCCAGAAATGGTTCCTGAACCCATCAAGTCTCCACACTTAACGTCGCATCCGTTAACGGTATGGTGGGCCAATTGCTGATTCATGTTCCAGTACATGTACTTGTAGTTCGATAGACCCACTCTTTTTTCTTCGCCGTTCTCAGGTTGAAGAAGTACTTCCAGGTTGATATCCACGCTTTTCTGTCCTTCATACTCCAGGTAGGGAAGAGGCTTAGGATCTTGCTCAGGGGTATCACAACGGAAAGGCTCCAAAGCATCCAGCGTAACAATCCATGGAGAAATAGAAGACGCAAAGTTTTTAGCCAGGAATGGTCCGAGTGGAACGTATTCCCACTTCTGAATATCACGAGCACTCCAGTCATTCAAAAGGCACATTCCAAAGATGTAGTCTTCCGCCTCTGTTGTTGAAATTGAGTCTCCAAGTGGCTTACCCTCATAAGTGAAGAAGGCCATTTCCAATTCGAAATCCAAAAGCTTACAAGGTCCGAAAACGGGAGGATCAGTGTCGTTTGGTTTTTGCTGTCCTTTAGGGCGGTGAATAGCTTGCCCGGAAGGAATAATGGAGGACGCTCTTCCGTGGTATCCTACAGGAATGTGAAGCCAGTTTGGCATCAAGGCATTCTTGGGATCGCGGAACATGGTTCCTACGTTGGTAGCATGCTCTCTTGAAGAGTAGAAGTCTGTGTAGTCACCTACGCGAATTGGAAGGTGCATTTCGGCATCAGCCATGGCTACCAAAACCTTATCTACTGCTCCGGCATCTTGAATTTCGGTATTACCTTCCGTAAACAATTCAGAAAGGCGCTCACGTACTTGACGAGTTCCTCCCTTTCCGTGCTGCATGAAGGCATTCAAAAAGTCATTTTGGTAAGCATCCGGAGCCACTCCAGTGTTATCCAAAAGTCCGGTTTGAGCCAATTCCCACAAATCGATGATTTGGTTACCCAGGGCTACGCCAACACGCTTACTTCTGGTGTCGGTGCTGAAAATTCCGAAGGGTAAATTCTGAATAGGGAAATCGGAGCCGGGAGCTACTTCAACCCAGCTTTTTTTATGGGGATCGTTGGAAACGAGCATAGTATTATTTTAATATATGATGAACAGGATTTACCCTTAAAAACGAGGGGCTAAATCCATAAAATTTAGTCGGCAAAATTAAATCGAAATGAAGTTTAAACTTCAGAAGTAACCGCAATTTTCTGGTACAAAGGGAAACCTTCCATCCAGTCGTTGATATCGTTCCGAATCTCGGTGTGAATGGCGTCGCTTTCCGGGTTCATGATCACTCGGTCCATGTAGTCTACGATGCGCTCCATATCGACTTCTACCAATCCACGAGTGGTGAGGGCAGGAGTTCCAACTCGAATTCCAGAAGTAACAAACGGTGAACGATCATCAAATGGAACCATGTTTTTGTTTACCGTGATGTCTGCTTTGATCAGCGCTTCTTCAGCACCTTTACCTGAAATGTCTTTGTTTCTTAAGTCAATCAACATACAGTGGTTGTCCGTTCCGCCTGAAATGATGTGATAACCTCTATCCGTAAAGGATTTGGCCATGGCTTTGGCGTTTTTAGAAACCTGAATAACGTAGTCCATGTAGTCATCGGTCAGGGCTTCTCCGAACGCAACTGCTTTGGCCGCGATAACGTGCTCCAACGGACCACCTTGCGTTCCAGGGAATACACCAGAGTCGAGTAAGGAGCTGAACTTACGGACGATTCCTTTTGGGGTTTTGATGCCCCATGGATTTTCAAAGTCTTTTCCAACCATGATCACGCCACCACGTGGACCACGAAGGGTTTTGTGGGTTGTGGTAGTCACCACATGACAGTGCTGAAGTGGATCGTTGAGAATTCCACGAGCAATGAGTCCAGCAGGGTGAGAAATATCGGCTAATAGAATAGCTCCAACTTCATCCGCAATTTCACGGAATCGTTTGAAATCCCAATCGCGCGAATAAGCGGAAGCACCAGCAATAATCATTTTGGGCTTAACCTCTCTGGCTTTTTCGGCCACCGAGTCCATGTCGATCATTCCGGTTTCACGATTTACACCATAGAAATGAGGTTTGTACAACTTACCCGAAAAGTTCACGGGAGAACCATGGGTGAGGTGACCTCCGTGTGACAGATCAAATCCGAGAATAGCATCGCCTGCTTTTAGGCATGCCAACATCACAGCGGCATTGGCTTGAGCACCCGAGTGAGGCTGAACATTGCACCATTCGGCATTGAACAAACTCTTTAAGCGGTTCCGAGCTTCATCTTCAATCTGATCCACTACCTCACAGCCACCGTAGTAACGTTTGCCTGGTAGACCCTCAGCATATTTATTGGTACATACTGAACCCATAGCCTTCATTACCTGTTTGGAAACGAAGTTTTCTGAAGCGATCAATTCAAGGCCTCTTTTTTGCCTTTCTTTTTCTTCTTTGATCAGGGAAAATATCACGGAATCTTTCATGTTCGATGCTTTGCGTTGAGCCTCCAAATATATTGGATTCTTTCGGGTTAAAGAGCAGCTAAGGTTACAGATACCTGGCGAATTCAACCTGGCTTAACGCATCCTTAATTTCAGCGGCATTGGTCACCGCATCCGTCCAGTCTTTTTTTCCCACTTTTTGAAGCGAGGGAAGAGGTGTTTCAGAAAAGTCAATTCCTAAGAAATCGCCCATTCTTTGAGCCGTTTTTTGAGAGTCTCCAGTGAGTTCTTCATAACTCAATATCAAATGAGGTTGCCGGTGAATTAGCTGTAGATTTCGCTGGTGATTTTGCTGATGAGCGTGCAAGTCTTTGATCAGCTGGTTGGTATCCACGGTCACCTTGGGAGCTTGAAACTTCTCGGTACTATGAGCCTGTCCTGATTGCTCCAACTGGTACCAGGAAATCAATTGCTTGAGTGGGTTTTCCCGATGAAGGTAAATGATGCTTAAATCGTCCTGCTGAAGCCAATCCCGAAGAACGGGGTAAAATTCCATTTGGACCCGCATCAGTTTAAAGCCAACCCACTTTTCCGTGACGAAGCGAGGATTGGGGTAATAATGAGTTTTGTCCTCTCCCTCTTTATAAGGGTAAGAAAACGTGGGATCATTGAACATTTTATCTAGGTAGCCACGGATTAGATTCTTCTGTAGGCCAGGATTCATGTCCACCGTAAAACGATTTAGGAATACCCGATACAGAACTTTTCTAAGGGCATGATTCCGGCAATAAAATTCAAACTTATCCTGACCCGGTTGGGCCCGAAGAAATACCTCGGCATGCGATCGAATTTCAGGGTGATTGTTCAACCACAACGACAAGAAAGAAGAACCCGTTCGGGGCTCTGAGTACAAAACAAACTTCTTTTTTGAAGTGGGTATTTGCATGCTTGTATGCCTATTTTTGAAAAAAATTACCCGGTTGACTCTCCCCAATCTTTTTATCGTTGGTGCTCCCAAATGCGGAACAACCTCCTTGTGTAATTACCTTCGACAACATCCTCAGGTTTTTATCACGGAGCCCAAGGAACCCAATTTTTTTAATACCGATCTGCTCCGGAAAAACCGTATGTCTGAGCAAGAGTATTTTCAACTGTTTGAAAAGTCAGCGTCCTTTCCAGTTCGTGGAGAAGGAACTCCGCTTTACTTGATGTCAAAGGAAGCACCGGCCAATTTAGCTCGATTCAACCCGGATGCTAAAGTAGTTATTTCCACCCGTCAGCCATGGGCCTTGATTGTTTCCGCATTTTACCAGAATAGGAGCAATACCGTAGAGACCAGTGCTTCCTTGGTAGAGGCCTTGAATTTGGAATCAGAGCGGGCTTCTTGGGACTACCTTCCTCATGACCCGGAGCCGGTAGGCCGTCTTTTGTATAGAAGAATGGCATCGTTGGCCGAGCAGATTCAGGAATACCAAAGGCATTTTCCACCCGAGCAAATTCACATCATCCAATTCGATCGATTTTTTGATGACGTTCCGGCCGGTTTAAAGGAACTCTTGGAATTTTTGGAAGTGGACGACCTTAGTCAGGAAATTCTACCAGAGGTTCATAACCCAGCCAGTGACAATCGGTTTGCTGGTTTAGCCGGATTGTATCGGCATCCTCCAGCTTGGTTGTCGGCATCGGCGCGTCGATTGATGAGTGATAAAACGCGTTCCAAAATTTATACTACTTTGCGTGGATGGAATGAAAAACCTGTGGACAAATCGGAGCAAGATGAAGCTCAGGAAATGCTGCGGGAATTCAATAACAAACAAGTGAGTCAATTGGAGGAATTATTGTCCTGGAATCTGACTCATTGGAAACTACCATGATCGGATTATTGCTTCGATTTTTGTCGCATCAGGCGGACCTGTTTCGGTCGGGTTGCATGAAAACCTACTACCGACTCAAGTATCCCGGACTCTCCATTGATGGCTCGAGTTATCTGGCCCCAGGAGTGGAACTGGTTTGCGTGAAGGGATCGCTGATGGTTATTCGTCAAAGTACCTTGGGAAAAGGCAGTCAAATTCGAACCAAAAGAGAAGGCAGGCTTGAACTTACGGATTGTGAAGTTGGAGCGTACTGTACCATCGAAGCCATGCAATCCATCACCATTGAAAAAGATACCTTGATTGCCGAACGGGTAACTATTCGGGATCAAAACCACCGTTTTGAAGAGGTTGGAAAAAACATTGCCGAACAAGGATTTGATGTGGCGCCGGTCCTCATAAAACCCAACGTGTGGATAGGAGCTGAAGTGGTTGTTTTGAAAGGAGTAGAAATTGCTTCTGGAACCGTCGTCGGAGCGGGCTCCGTGGTCAATCGATCCTTGCTTGAAAAAGCGGTGTACGCTGGCAATCCTGCTCAAAAGGTTAAGGAGCTTTCATGAAACGAGTGCTCCATGTTATCGATACCTTGGAACGGGGAGGGGCAGAAACTCTTTTAGCCACCTTCCTAAGCCATCAGGATCCCAAGTTCAATCAGATTTTGATTTTGAGTGGTGAAAATGATTTTGAGGAAGAACTCTCTCATTTTGTTATTCATAATCTCCGTTGCGAAAACCGCACCGATCTGCTAAAAGCCCCTCGGAAAATTGGTCATGCAGCTCGAGCCATGGAGGCTGATATCATTCATGCCCATTTGTTTTTATCCGGGTTATTGTGCTCACAAGTTCGATTAGGTTCTATGAAACTCGTTTGCCATCTGCACAATCGGATTTCAAAAAGTGTTTTTCAGGAGAAACCCATGTATCGGCATCTGGAGAAACTGCTGTATAGACGCCGTCATTCCCAGGTTTTTGTTTCGCAGAGCATTCGCGAAGATTATCAAGCCTTGGTTGGGAAGCCACGTCGAGCAGAGATCATTACCAATTGTGTTTCCGAGGAATATTTTCAGACCGATCGCACGGTTAAACCCATGGGGAAAAACTGGGTGACGGTTGGAAGTTTGAAAGCCCAGAAGAATACATTGGAATTGGTACGTCGGTTTAAGGACCTTGCTCCAGAGGGTTATCAGTTGACCGTAGTTGGGGGAGGACCTCAAGAATCTGAATTGAAAACGCTGATTCGGGAGGAGAAAATTGAAAACGTTGAACTTTTGGGAAGGCAACCCGTCACTCCAAGCTTTTGGAAACCCTACGATGTGTTTGTGTCTTTGTCACAATACGAAGGATTTGGAATTGCAGCTGCCGAGGCATTTTGTTCGGGATTAAACCTGTATTTAGCAGATATTCCCACCTACCGAGAAATTTTTGGGGAGGTGGCCACTTTTCTTTCTTTGGACAATCCATCAAGTTTGTCCGAAGGAATAAAACACCCCGTTCAAATGCCCGAACCGGAGAAAGCACAAGCTTTATACGAACGATTGAGTCCGGGGTATTTTCGAAGTCAAATTAAAACCCTTTATGAAACCCTTGATTAACGTCCTCTACATCACCTACGACGGGTTGTTGGACCCATTGGGGCAATCACAGGTTTTGCCCTATCTGAAAGGGTTGTATCGGGAAGGCTACAGGTTTCACATCATCTCCTTTGAAAAAAAGACTCCGACACCTGAAGATTTTCAAAGGCTTTTTGGAGATGCTAAGGATTGGAACTGGCATTGGATGGAGTACCACAAATCCATTCCCATTTGGTCGCAATACAGCATGTTGAACAAAATGCTTCGTAAGGCCAAGACTGTGGCTTCAGATAATGCCTTGGAAATCGTTCATTGTAGAAGTTATTTTCCAGCTTGGGTTGGGCATAAACTTCAGCGCGAATTGGGTTTGAAATTTGTTTTTGATATGCGTGGCTTTTGGGCCGATGAGCGCATTGAAGGTGGAATTTGGAACGCGAATAATCCGCTCTATTCTTGGGCCTACCGCTACTTTAAGAAAAAAGAGAGTCAATGGTTTGAGCAGTGTGATGCATTAATCTCATTGACCGAAACCGGCAAGAGTATTATTGCTAATCAATGGAATGTACCGGCCACAAAAATTACCGTCATACCCTGTTGTGCTGACTTGAATCTTTTTTCAGCGGAAAGAGGAGACTCGAAAGAATACGATTTGGGGTACGTAGGTAGTATCGGGACCTGGTACATGCTCGAGGAAATGGTGCAATTCTTTAGCCGCTATCGAAGCCAGAATCCGAACGCCAAAATGCTTTTTTTGACGCCCGAGAATCCCGAAGTTATTGAAGAACAATTGTCGCGAAATTCCATTCCATTGTCATCCGTCGATATTCGTAAGGTGCCACATCGTGAGGTACCTCATTGGCTGAATAAATGCCGATATGGAATCTATTTTATTCGCCCCACCTTTTCCAAAAAAGCGTCCTTCCCAACCAAATTAGCCGAATACCTCGGACTTCGTATTCCGGTGGTGACCAATACGGGCATAGGAGATATGGACCAATGGGTGCAGGATTATAAAATTGGTATTCTGGTTGATGACTTTAGTAAATCTGCTATGGATCAGGTCGTTGGCGGCTTGAAAGATTACCAATATCCCGAGGCCGGATGGGAGCAGGCTTGCCAAAAACTTGACTTGGAAACAGGAATATCCCAATATGCGGAAGTATACCGAAAGCTACTGGTATAAGTGGACCGGTTCGCTTAATATTGTACCTCTTGAATTCGAATTAATTTATGGATCTGAAAGACAAATCGATATTGATTACCGGTGGTACCGGTTCCCTGGGTAAGTGTTTGGTTGATATGTTGCTGGAAAGGTATCCAGACTTAGGGCGTTTGATCATTTTTTCGAGAGATGAGCTGAAGCAATTTGAAATGGCGCAGCGTTACCCGATGGATAAGTATCCGCAAATGCGCTACTTCTTAGGAGATATTCGCGATCGTGATCGATTGATTCGAGCCTTTCAGGGAGTAGATTATGTGATTCATGCGGCCGCATTGAAACAAGTTCCAGCAGCGGAATACAATCCGATGGAGTTTGTAAAAACCAATGTACTGGGAGCAGAAAATATTATTGAGGCAGCCTTGAGCACCAATGTGAAGCGCATTGTAGCCTTGTCTACCGATAAAGCGGCAGCCCCGATCAATTTGTACGGAGCTACCAAGCTGGCTTCTGACAAGTTGTTTGTGGCGGCCAATAACATTCGAGGTTGGAGAGATTTACGTTTTTCTGTGGTTCGCTACGGAAATGTAATGGGTTCCAGAGGTTCGGTGATTCCATTCTTTTTGAAGAAAAGAGCGGAAGGTGTTTTGCCGATTACAGATCCTGAAATGACCCGATTCAATATCACTTTGCAAGAGGGTGCCGAATTGGTTCTATATGCGCTCGAAGAAGCCTGGGGTGGAGAAATATTTGTTCCCAAAATTCCATCCTTCCGCATTACCGATTTGGCCCAAGCCATCGGACCTGAGTGCGAACATCCGGTAGTCGGAATTCGCCCGGGTGAAAAAATTCATGAAGAAATGATCACGCCTTCTGATTCCTACACCACGGTGGACTTAGGTAAGTATTATGCGATTTTACCTACGTTGACCAATTGGGATATCAAGGAATATCAGGAAGCTACTCAATACAAGGAAGTCGAAAAAGGATTTACCTACAACTCCGGAACCAATGATGAATGGTTGACCGTGGAGCAATTGCGTGAAATGATTGACACCTACGTGGCTCCTGGAGAACTGACCAAGAGTAACGCTTAGCCTACCCTCAAAGCACTTTCCATCTGGTGATAGAGGAAGACGGTTTCGGATTGGGGTCAAACAAATAGTTGGGTTATGAATATTCACTTATTCAGGATTAAGCAACTTGTCAAAAAGATGATTGGTCGCCAAGCAACAAGCCCAAAGGATTTTCTTTTGGAGGCCTTGCCCAAAGGATCTGTTGGAGCCGAGATTGGTACCTGGAAAGGAGCTTTTGCCGATCGAATGCTGACCATTGTTGAGCCCTCTAAATTGTTTTTAATCGATCCATACCAATACATAGAGAGCTATGAAAACGCCTGGTATGGCAAGCCCATTGGATCTCAATCCAACATGGATGAGATTTACGATTTTGTAGCAGCTCGATTTGCCGGGCCCATTACCAAAGGGCAGGTGGAAATGCTTCGAATGACCTCGGACAAAGCGCTGGAAAAGTTTGAAAATGAATCCCTGGACTGGGTTTACATCGACGGTGATCATTCCTATGAATTTGTTAAACGAGATTTAGATCATTTCTACGCTAAGGTTAAAGTGGGTGGTTGGATCACCGGGGATGATTACCAGGATGGAAACTGGTGGTCGGATGGAGTTCGAAGGGCCGTGAACGAATTTGTAGAAGAGAAGGGAGAGCTTCTTGAGCTTCAGGAAATAAAAGAGAATCAATTCAGAATCAAAAAAATTGGATAGTCTGATGAAAAATCCGGCTTACACGCTGCTGGAAGTAGCCAATACGCACGGGGGAGATCCCGAAAAAGTAATCCAGCTCATTCAGGAATTCGAAGATGTTCAGGAAAACGTGGGCATCAAGTTTCAGGTACTTAAGGACGATCGTATCGCCCTACCTGATTATTCCTGGTTTGACGTCTACACCAAGTTGTGTTTCTCCGAAGAAGATTGGGGAAGGCTGATAACCGAAGCCCAGAAAACCAAAGAAGTTTGGTTAGATCTGTTCGACAGCTATGGTACCGAAATTCTGGGAAAGTACCTGGATCAAATTACCGGCATTAAATTGCAGGCATCCGTGCTTCAAAATCTGGAAATTAGAAAAGGATTGCAACAGTTGGATGTTTCTTCCCTGAAGCTGATTCTCAATGTGGCTGCCATGGAAGAAGACGAGGTAGAGTCCATTTTACAGGCCTTTGAAGGTCAATTTGGGTTTAAGGAAATCATCCTACAAGTTGGTTTTCAGGCCTATCCTACAGAATTGGCTGACTCAGGCTTGGGAAAGATTCCTAAACTTCAAGATTTGACAGGTAAAACTATTGCCTTCGCCGACCATGTAGATGCGCAGTCAGAAGACGCCGTTTGGTTGCCCGTAATGGCTGCTATGCAAGGTGCAGGAATCGTAGAAAAACACATTAGAAGTTCCCATTACGAACCCGAGTACGATGGATTCTCATCCGTAGGAAAAACTCAGATTCTGAAAATCAGAGAGCAACTTGGACGTTATGGACACTTACTTCAGGAGCCCTTTATTAATGAGCGGGAGCAGAATTACCTGAAGACCACCCTTCAGATTCCTGTATTGGAAAACAGCAAAGATTCAGGAGATTTAGTTGACTTGGATCGCGATTTGAAATACCGCCGAACCGGCCAAGAAGGAATTTCCAGAAAAGACATTCAAGAGCACCAGGCCAAGGGAGAAATACTGGCTAAAGATTTGGACGCCGACAGTACCCTAAGCAACGACGTGTGGAGAAAAGCTAAAGTGGGGGTGATTGTAGCTTGTCGATTGAAATCATCTCGCTTGAAAAGAAAGGCAGTTGAGAAGATTGGTCAGTGGCCATCCGTAGAATACTGCCTAAAAAATGCCTTGCGATTCAAGGGCGTAGATGAAGTTGTGTTGGCAACCTCCACCGCTGATGAAGATGCCGAGCTCGAGAATCATACCTACTCTGATGAAGTTCATTTTTTTAAGGGCCATCCTGACGATGTGATTCAACGATTTTTGGATGCTGCCGAGCAACATAGCATTGACGTAATCATCCGGGTTACCGCCGATATGCCGTATATCTCTGATGAGATTTTGCAACCCTTGCTCAAAAAGCATTTTGAAACCGGCGCTGATTATACCGTAGGGAAAGATGCGGCAGTAGGAACCAATTTAGAGATTATCAATACCAGTGCATTGAAGAGGGTGAGAAAACACTTCCCATTTGCCGAGTATTCCGAATACATGACCTGGTATTTTCAGAATAACCCCGAACACTTTAATCTTCAATTCGTAGAGTTACCTGCCGATTTGGTAAGGCATTACCGACTCACTCTGGATTATCCGGAAGATTTGGACATGTTTAACGCCATTGAAGAGCGTTTTGCTGAGCATCCTGAGTTTTCCTTGCGGGAATTAATTGACTTCTTGGATCGAACACCAGAAGTTGCTCAAATCAATGCTCACTGCGCTTTGGTTTATAAAACCGATCAGAGTTTGATCGATACCCTCAATCAAAAAACGCGTATTTCGGTTCATGAATAAGCCAAGAATTCTTTTTCAAGTAGAGGGCGGTGCTCAAACCGGATACGGCCATATTAGCCGTTGTACGGCTCTTGCCGGTTACCTGAAAGAGGATTTCGATTGTCATTTTTTGCTTCCCGTTGAAACCCGGGAACGCTTATCGCTTTTCGGAACGGATCAATATCACATTCATTGGACCGAGAATAGTGCTTACTCCTTGGAAGAACTAAAGCTTCTCGCCGTTGAAGGAGACCTACTGGTGGTAGATGGTTATTCCTACGACCGGGCGTATTTTGAATCACTACGACCCCTCGGTGTAACCTCGGTAAGGATCGATGATTACTACCAAGACTATTCGGCCGATGCGATCATTAACCCATCTCCAGCTGCCACACGGGGTAAATATCCGGCTATGCCTTATCGGGCTTATGCCGTGGGAGCCGCTTACGCTATGCTGCGTCCCGCCTTTTTTGAGGCTAAACCAGTAGAGGTGGATGCTCGAACTTTACTCGTTTGTTTAGGGGGGAGCGATGCTCGTTTTTCGGCTCATTTGATTGAAATGCTGCAATCCGTTGGGGGATTTGATCGCATTACCTGGTTGGGATATTTGAGTGAGGATAGTAGAGCGAAACTCGACGAACTGAACGAATGGAAGCATGTTGCGCAAGCCAATGCCCATGAAATGGTGAACCTGATGACCCGTCATGAGTACGGTTTATTCTCGGCGGGAACACTTGCCTTAGAAGCCTGTACGGTAGGGATTCCCATGTTGCTTTTGCAATACGTAGAGAATCAAAAAGAAAACTACCGCAAAATAGTAGAGGAGAAGGCGGCCGTTGGAATTGGAACTCCTGAAACCCTGGACAGAGAAGTACTTCAAAAATCCTTTGATGAACTCAAGGGGCAGAAACAACAGGTCGAGTTTCAAAAAAAGCTGATGGACGCCCACCCACCCACCCGATTCAGAAAGCTCTTTAACTACCTCCACCTCACAAAATCAATTACCCTCCGTCAAGCCAGCGAAAAGGACGTAGACCTATTCTACCAATGGGCAAACGACCCGGATACCCGGCAAAATTCAACCCAATCAGAGCCTATACCTTACCCAACTCATGTATCTTGGTTCGCTTCCAAAATTAGGGATGTGAATACTCGTATTTACGTCTTTGAGCACCCTGGCGGACCCGTTGGTTACCTGCGTTTGGAACAGCGAGAAGGTCATTGGTTGATTAGTTATGCCATGGATCCGGAGTTCAGAGGAAAGGGGCTTGGAAAGTTTTTGATCGGTAGAGGAATGACTGAATTTATAGAGGAGAAACAGGATGCCAGCCTGGTCTTTCATGCCTGGGTAAAAAAATCGAATTTGGCCTCTGCGGTGACTTTTAAAAACTGCAATTTTGACAATCTAAAAGAGGTGAATCTCGAAGGCGTGACCTACGACATTTTTATATGGAAGTAACCCACTCAGATATTCGCATTGGACCCGATCGAATTCATGACGATGCTCCCGTTTGGATCATTGCTGAATTATCGGCCAATCATGCTGGCAGGCTGGATGTAGCACTTGAAACCGTGCGTGCGGCTAAGCGTGCCGGTGCCAATGCCATTAAGCTACAGACCTACCGAGCCGATACCATTACGCTGAACGTTAAGAATGAACACTTCAAAATCGATCAAGGTACCGTGTGGGATGGTAGATACCTCTACGATTTGTATGAGGAAGCCCACACACCTTGGGAATGGCACAAGGCTTTGTTTGATGAAGCTCAGAAGGAGGGCTTAGTTTGTCTATCCTCGCCCTTCGATCCCACAGCTGTGGATTTGCTCGAAGAGTTGAATTGTCCAGCCTACAAAATTGCGTCCTTCGAGATTACCGATATTCCGTTGATTGAATACGTGGCCTCGAAGGGAAAGCCCGTCATCATTTCCACCGGCATTGCCGATGATCAGGATATTCAACGAGCCTTGGAGGCGTGTAAAAAGCAGGGTAATCATCAGATCGTTTTGTTGAAATGCACCTCCTCCTATCCCGCTCCCATCGAAAAGGCCAACTTGGCTATGATCCCCGATATGAGAAATCGTTTTGGGGTGCTAACCGGTCTCTCCGATCATACCTTGGGTACAGCGGTTCCTGTGGTTGCCACTTCACTGGGTGCACGGGTAATTGAAAAGCATTTTATCCTCGACAAAAATCTGGGTGGACCCGATGCCGGATTTTCGCTCGATGAGCAGGAATTTTCCGAAATGGTCAAAGCCGTAAGGCTGGCCGAAAGTGCATTGGGCAAGGTAGATTACTCCCTGGATGAGGGAAAAATAAATAGCCGGGCATTTAGCCGATCGCTCTTTGTAACCCGCCGGGTAGAAGCAGGCGAAACCATTGGTCCGGAAAATATCAAATCCGTTCGTCCCGGGTACGGGATGCATCCCAGGTATTGGGATGTTTTGATCGGAAAGAAATTTAATACAGCCGTGGAGGCAGGAACTCCGCTTAAGGCTGAAATGGTAGAAGGATTTAGAGAAGAATGATCGGAATTATCAATTATGGAATGGGCAATTTGGCCTCCGTCCTCAATGGCTTAAAAGCTTTGGAATTGGATGCCGAGATTGTGGACAACCCAAATGATCTTGATCGATACGAGCGGTTGATCCTTCCTGGTGTTGGGGCTTTTAAGCAGGCCATGGATAATTTACGAGAATCCGGATTCAAAACAGCCCTAGATGCTATTGTGGAGAAAGGCGATAAACCTTTGTTGGGAATTTGCCTGGGCATGCAATTGCTTTTTGAGAAAAGCTTCGAACATGGCGAAAACACCGGATTAGGCTACATTCCGGGTGAGGTACTTCCCTTCGGAGATCAGGTGAAAAATCACCGGATTCCTCATGTGGGGTGGAACACCGTTTACCCCCAATCCGGTTCTCGATTACTTCCTGAACAAGCCGAAGACTTTTACTTCGTTCATTCCTTTTACTGCCACCCGACCGGGGATGAAGAGCAAAAAGGAATGACCGAATACGAAATAAAATTTTGCTCAGTAGTGGAGCATGGTCAGGTATTTGGGGCCCAATTTCACCCCGAAAAAAGCCAGAAACACGGACTTCAATTGCTAAAAAAATTCGCCGAACTTCCATGCTGAAAAAACGACTGATACCGGCTCTTTTTATCAAAAATGGACTTATTGTTAGAAGTGAGAATTTCGACTATCACCAGTTCATTGGAAGCGTGGTGCATGAGGCGAAACGCTACAGTGATTGGGACGTAGACGAGCTGGTTTACATCGACATCAGCCGGGAAAAGGAGTACGATCTCCGTCGTGATGATTACAACCTGGATGCTTACTATAGCATGGAAGAAATCATTCGGAAAATTGCTGAGGTTTGTTTTATGCCCTTAGCCTTTGGTGGTGGAATCCGAAACCTATCCGATGTGGATTTGAGAATTCGCAACGGAGCTGATAAAATTATTCTGAATACCGGTGCCTACGAAACTCCCGAACTGATTGGGCAAACAGCCTCCAAATACGGATCGCAATGTGTGATCGTTTCGGTCGATTACCGCATGGTAGATGGAAAGGATCAGGTTTTTACCTCCTTCGGAACTCATGCCACCGGATTGACCGTAAACGAATGGATCAGTCGCTGTGAGCAGGAAGGGGCGGGTGAAATCTTTTTGAATGCCATTGATCGAGATGGAAAGGGCAATGGATATGATATTGAAACCATCGAATCTGCGGTGGAAAGCACCAAATTGCCCGTGATAGCATGTGGCGGTGCAGCCGACGAATTTGATTTTCAGGAGTTGGCCGAAGAAGTAGAAAACCTTTCAGGAATTGCAGCAGGAAATCTCTTTCATTTTACTGAAAGAAGTTATCCGAGAGCCAAGAAATACCTGAAGGAAAATGGAATTAACGTACGATAAACGAAGAAATAGATGATTGCAACAATCCCTCAAATCAATTACTGCAAAAAATGTCTTTTGCCTTCCAGCTCCGCCATTCCTGTGGCTTTTGATGATCATGGAGTATGTTCGGCCTGTAGAACCTCCAAGGAGAAGGAAGCCATTGATTGGGACAGACGATTGAAAAAATTTCAACGCATTCTGGAGCAATACCGAAGCAAGGATGGAAGCAATTACGATTGCATTATTCCCGTGAGTGGAGGGAAAGACAGCTTCTTCCAGGTTCATCAGGTAAAAAATGAGATGGGATTCAATCCTTTGCTGGTGACCTACAACAGCAACAACTACACTCCTACTGGACTTAAAAACCTTCAGCGGATGAGGGACGTTTTCGGTTGTGATCATGTCTTTTTCACTACCAGTGTGCATACCCTTCAAAAGCTCAATCGGATTTCGGTTCAAATCATGGGTGATACACAATGGCATTACCAAAGTGGGATTTTTACCTATCCCTTTCAGGTAGCTGTACAGATGAATATTCCACTGCTGATTTGGGGAGAGCACGGCCACATGGATATTGGAGGAATGCACTCTTACAATGATTTCGTTGAGTTTACTTATCGCTATCGTCACGAACACATTTTACGTGGCTTTGAGTGGACCGATTTTATGGCAAAGGCTGCCGAGTACGGCGAGACCCTTGAACGCCGTGAAATGATTCCATTTGTATACCCAAGCGATGAAGAAATTGATCGGGTAGGGGTTAGAGGTATCTACATGGCCAACTTCGTTAAGTGGGAGGCCAACGAACACGGCCCTCTGATGATGGAAAAATATGGCTGGTTAGAAAACGAAGAGCCTTTTGAAAGAACCTACCGTCGTATGTCGAACCTCGACGATTTCTACGAAAACGGAATTCACGACTACCTCAAGTTTATCAAGTTTGGTTACGGTCGGGCAACCGATCACGCCTGTAAGGATATCCGGGCTGGAAAAATGACCCGTGAAGAGGGCATCAAGATCATTCAGCAGATGGACCATGTGAAAAGCAAGGACGTTTATCAATGGCTTGACTTTGTTGGCTGGACCGAAGAACAATTCGATCATTTGGCCGATACTTACCGCGATCCAAGAGTATGGTGGATACGAGATGGGCAATGGCACAAGATGGATATTACCGGAGAACCAACGGCCTATGGTAAAGTTCATTTGACTCCCGAAGAGCAACAGAAATACGTTAGAGCTTAATGGTAGCAAAACCCAAAATCTTATTGGTTTGGGGATATCATCGATCTGGGTGGAATAAGCCCTTCTTCGATTTAAGGGATGAATTTGAATTTCATTACCTCTTCAAAAAGTTTCCTGATAAGGAAGATGAGAGGTTTGATTTCAACATTCGGTATTGGTCTGAGTTTTCTTCTGCTTCGGAGGTTATTGAGGAGATAAAGCCCGATAAGGTGCTTTTTATGTCCATTCATTCACCGTACAGCATTTCGCTAAATCAGGCCTGTAAGAGACGGGGCATTACGACTTTTTTCTTTCAACATGGTATTGAATCCAACATGGATTTTTACCTCAAACTGGAGCGAAATACCTCCAAAAAGAAAGATGCGCAAATCAGCTCATCCCACAGTTCAAGCGAGCAGAGTGATCCCAAGCATGCCCTTCGATTTTTGTGGAATTCCGTTGGTATTGTAACCTTTATCAAGTCCATTCGCCTGGAGCTTTTGACCCGTAAAATGAACGGGCATCTGGCACTTCATCGAATGCTTTTCTCTGCCAGAGTAGCCGATTATTACCTGGTTTATACCCGCTTTAATGGCCAGCTTCATGTTGACCGTGACGGCGTTCAGGAAGATCGAATGTTATCCACAGGTATTCCGGAAATTGATCCCTATTTTGAACAGAATTTTCAGGCGTCCGAGAACTACTACCTGCTCATTGATCAACCCCTTTCCGATAACGATACCTATGGAATTAGTGGTTTTGGAATTAGCGAACAAGACCATGCCCGGATGTACTCCAAGCTCAATGATTTTTGCCTGAGCCGAGGGGCACGATTGAAAATTAAATTGCACCCGGATAATTACCGAAGCAAACGCATATTTGAGCACGAAAACACCGACTATTTAACCCATTCGGATCCCATGCCGCTGATTCTAAAAAGTAAGGCCTGCTTTGGCACGCTTAGCACTTTGATGATTCCGGCAGCCTACTTTAAAAAGGTTTACGTGCTCACCTTTTATGACTTGCCCTTGCAAAAAGACCTACTGCGCAGTGGTCTCATGAAGGGGCTGGATTTCTTTACGTTTGAACCAGAAGATATCCAGTTCGACACATTTTCGCGCACCGAAGAAATCCTAAGTCAATTTGTTGACCAATATTTGTATCAAGCCGATGGTAAATCGCATCGGCGATTAGCAGAATATCTAAAAAATGTCACTTAAGAACCACATCAGTAATTGGATTCAGGCCTCACCCTGGATTCGTGGATCGCGACTCTATTACAAGCTTCAGCGTTACCGATTGTACAAGGATTGTCAGATTGATTATTCCTTGACCAAGGATCACGAATTACTGAAAACCTTAGAAAAAGATGGGCTCGCTTTCATTCCCAATTTCCTACCCGACGATCAAATAGATCAATTGGCTAAGGAATCCATGGAAATGCTTGAGCTGGCCGAAAAGGATCAGTATCCAGGCTATTTCCAAAATGGGGCCCTGCAGTCTGTTCGCATAGGTCGGGTAGATCAGAATAGTGAGCTGGCCAAGCGAGTATTTTACGATGATGCTAGAATTCAGGACCTGGCCAAGGCTTATGTTTCTAAAAAGGTAAAATCATCGAGACGTGAGGTAGATTTTAAGCTGACTCCCGGAGCAGTGGCCGATGCTGATATGGCTCACTTTGACGACTGGCGGCAACGGTTTAAAGCCTTTTTATTCCTCACCGATGTAGGTCCCGAAAATGGCCCTATGAATTATTGGAAAGGGAGCCACATTCCCAAACCTTGGATGCTGCGCTATTTCCGTGAATACGACAGAGATGGTGGCTACGGACGATTTGGTCATTTCTTTGAACAGGAGATGCTAAAAATATGTGAGGAAAACGGCTATGAAAAACATAGCTGTACCGGAAAAAAAGGCACCTTGCTTCTGGCGGACTTTAGAGGCTTACACAGCAGTACTCCTTTGATTTCAGGTCGTCGATTGATCATGGGCCAAGTCTTTGAAATGTAAAGTTTCCGATTCGCTGTATTGAACGATAAAGCATCCATACTAAAGGCTTCCAGCATTTATATTATCCTGGGTTTTTTACCCATGGGAATTAATTTTTTGTTGGCTCCCTTATACTCCATATACCTCGCTCCCGATGAATATGGAATCATAGGGCTGGCGGACATTTTTAATGGCTTTGTGGCCGTCTTGTTGTCTCTGGGAATTAAGCAGGCCTATGCCCGTTTTTTCTTTGACTATTACAAGAAGCCTAAGGACTTGAATGCCCTTTTTACAACCTCTCTGTTTTGGATGTTGTCCATGTTTGGCATCGTAGCAGTGGTCCTCTATTTTGTGGGAGATTGGTTGTTTGGGATAAGCTTTAATAGCCCTGGGTTTTCCTACTCCAAATTTGGCTGGCTCATTCTCCTTTCCACCAACTTTACCTTGATCAATGAACTGTTTTTGAGCCACTATCGAAACCAAGAGAATGTGAAGGCCTATGGTATGCTTTCTTTGGGCTTTTTTCTCACCAATTTAGTGTGCATTTTGGGCGGTGTGGTTTGGTTGGAATATGGTGCCATGGGAAACATTGCAGGACGTGCCATTGGTTCAACTGCATTTATGGTTTTGGCCATTTTGGTTTACCTGTTTCGAAATGGAATTCATATCCACTTCAAGTTTATCAAGCCCATGCTTGAATATGGCCTGCCGCTCATTCCCTATTCCCTGCTCCTGGTGGCCTACAACAAGATTGATCGGATCATGATCGATCAGTTTTTTGACCTCGATGCATTAGGGAGATACAACTTTGCTTTTTTGATGGGGACGGCCATATCTGTGGTTCAATATTCGGTGTACAATGCCATCAACCCCCGGTTGTTTAAGTTGCTATCCGAAAAGGGGGAGGGCTATCAAAAAGAGGTGAGTCAGATTCACCAGGTTTTTCAGCTTTTTATGATGGCTATTATTGTGATGGCCATAGCCGTTGCAATTCCCATACTTCAATTGCTTATTGATCCTAAGTACTTCCCAATCGGGGAGTATATCGGCTTACTTTTTCTGTTCTACTTTGCGCAGAATTTTTACATCATTTACACCCTTCCATTGTTTTATTACAAGCGAACCAAGGTCATGCCTTTTATTAGTTTAATTGCATTGGTTGGAGGCGTTATTTTTAACCTCGTTCTCATTCCTCCTTTTGGAATTTTGGGAGTTTGTTTTGCCGTGATATTTACCAAGTATACCCAATTGGGCGGAGCCTTATTCTTCAATCGGGTTTATGACTACCACAAGCTTCCTTTGTTTGGCTTGACCAAAAATGTTTACGCGGTAGCCTTCATTACGCTGAGTTACATCGGAGTTTATTTGTTCCTTCAGTTTACCGAGGCGGAATTGTCGTACATGTGGTTGAATTTTTTACCCCTTGTTTTGTTTGGTTTAATGGCGGTATCGGTATTCAATCGGCAAATCTCCAAGGTGTTGGTTCTAATTCGGGAAACCCTAAAAGGGATGGCCTAAATTTGCCCAGAATATGAAACAAAAACTGCTTGGAATCTATCTTGCTGTTCACCGCCTTTTTAGAACAGCTATTCCTTACAAATCGAATCAGGCCTTTTTTCTATTCGGTTTTCCCCGGGGTGGAACCACCTGGATTTCGGAAGTACTTTCCAATGATTCCAAAACAGTGGTCGTTTATGAGCCTTTAGGAGCTTATTTAAAGCCGATCGTTGAAATGGGATACCGTCGGTTCGAAAAGCCGAAAACGGCCCCGCAAATGCGCCTGGTGACCTATTTTAATTCGTTGGTCAAGGGACGGGCATTCATGCCGGAGTGCTGTTGAAGAAAGATTCTCGTAAAGTTTTTCAATCTACCCGGGTGTTGATCAAGTTTATCAAAGGCATGCAACTCGTAGATTGGTTTTGCTCGCATTTCTCTCCGGAAAGCACCTTGATTATTCTCCGACATCCTGGGGCAGTGGTGTCTTCTCAACTGCTTTACATGAAAGGGAAAGAGGCTCAGTTTTTTCACCATTCCATTCATGCCCGCAACCATCGGAGGCCGGTTACGCTAATCCACAAGGGGAAGAATTGGTACTTTCTACGGCTGTCGAGAAGTTGGCCTACACCTACGCTATTGGAGCAGAAGAAGCCTTAAAGGCCATCCGCAATTACCCGAATGTAAACTGGTTGGTGTACGAAGAAATGGTGTTGAATCCAGAAAAAACCATGACCGATTTACAGGGTAAGCTCGAATTGCCATTTTCCTTTGATTCGTCTACGCTCAAGCGTCCAAGTTCCACGGTTACGGCC
Source organism: bacterium SCSIO 12741 (assembly GCA_024398055.1). Taxonomy (NCBI): domain Bacteria; species bacterium SCSIO 12741. The sequence continues at coordinate 2,696,168 of CP073749.1, forward strand.
AATTCTGCGGTTCAATCCGGGAATAGTCAATTGGAAAAATGGAAACAACATCTCAACGAGGAAGACTGGAAATCCATTCAAAGAGTATTGGCTGCTTTTGATTTGGATCAGTTATACCTCAATCCACAAACCTTTAATCACAAAATGGTACGGTGAATTCTTCCGAAAATCCCTTCTTTTCGGTCATTATTCCGACCTACAATCGAGCGCATATTTTGCCTGAAACCATCGGTTATGTGCTGAATCAAACCTTTGAAGATTGGGAAGTCGTGGTGGTTGATGATGGGAGCACCGATGAAACCGAACGTTTATCATCCACCTGGAAAGATGCTCGTATTCGGTATTTCAAAACGGCCAATAAGGAAAGGGGCCATGCACGCAATTATGGGGTAAAACAAGCCCGGGGGCAGTACGTGTTTTTTTTGGACTCAGACGACCGCCTTACCCCAAATCACTTGCAGGTCGCTGCAGATTTTTTGAAGGGTAATTCCTTTCCTGAAATACTTCATAATCGGATGCAAATGCTCTCGGAAGGTGGAGCCGTGTTACGAAATTTTCCAACCGTTGGCGATCGAGCTGAATCAATGTTACTGAAGATCAACTTTATGGGCATAGCGGTTTTTCTGAGGCGGGATGTGGCCATTGAATTTCCTTTCTTAGAAGATCGGTCGGTTGTATTTGGCGAAGAGTGGCTAATCTGGCTGAGACTTCTGGCGCGCTATCCCATTCACGTGAATGACGAGATTACCTATCAATTTGTGCAGCACGACGCCAGGTCGGTCAATAGCATGGATCCTGACAAGATTGTTCACTCCGCTCAGAAGGTAGAATCTGTGTTGCGATCCGATCAGGAATTTATGGCCAAATACAAGGATAAACTACCCCACATCTTGGCGACCTATTACCTGACTGCTGCCAACAATTATTTGATTGCAAATCAATATATATCAGGCCTCGGATCGTTAAATAAAGCGTTAAGCCTCAATCCAAAATTGATCGCATCAAAATCTTTCGTAGCCGCCCTAAAAAACACTCTTGTTCCCATAAATCGGAGTTCTAAGAATACCTAATTTCGTTGGGCCCTAAGATCCATGCATCGGCTTGAAAAAAACATACGAATAACGCAGGTTTTGTATTCCGGCCTCGGGGGCATAAGGCCATTGCACACCCTTTGGCTAAGGCATTTCGGGAGCAAGGAAAAAAGTCGTCTTTGGTTTATTATGGTGTAGAACCATTAGAGAAGAGTTTCCAAAAGTTTTGTGAAGATGAATCCCTTGAATTCAGCTACGTACATCACCAGGGAAGGGGAAGTATGGCGAGTTGGAAGGATTACCTCAAAAGCTTGAAGGAGCAATCGCCGGATGTCATCTTGCTCCATTCCCTAAACCTTACGATTCCTACAATCTACTATTCCCTCCTGAATAGGTGCCCTTTTATCAGTGTGGAGCACACGGGCGGTTTAAAAAGTTGGCCGGATAAGTTATCGAGTATCCTCGCATTGATCTTTTCAGCCATTACCGTAATCCTGGAACCGAATTATCGCCAGAGCACCTGGCCTGCGACCCAGGGATTATTCAGGAAAAAAGATCGGGTGATCCAAAATGGCGTGGATCTAATGATTTATAAACCAGCTTCCAAGCAGCGGCCAGTGCTTATTTCTATGGCCGGCCGATTGAATTACCCCAAAGATTATGTCACCCCATTGAATATGGCTTTGGATATTCTTGACGAGAATTCGGATATACAAGCCGAGATACAAATTGCCGGTACAGGTGAACATTTGAAGCAACTGGACAACATCATTAAAGAAAGAGGAGAGGGTAGAGCAAAATTGCTCGGCTATTTAAACGAAGAGGATTTGGCCGATTTACTGGCTCGTTCTCAGGTTTTCGTCATGAAGTCGGATGCTGAAAATATGCCCACCGTGTTGTTACAGGCCATGGCTTCGGAGTGTGCTGTTGTAGCCTCAGATATTCCCAATATTCGCCGACTCATGCCTTCCGATTACCCAGGGTTATTTGATAATCGCGACCCGGAAGACTTGAAGCGACGCCTTGAACATGCCTTGAGAAGTTCTTCTGAAAACGAATCTCGGGTGGAATTGCGTCACCACGTTGATAAATTGTATAATATCGCCCAAATGATAGAGGAGTACACTCGGCTTATTGAGCTACAAATTTCCAGCAATTGAAAATTCTCCATGTCCATAATATAACCGGAATCGCAGGTTCTGAGAACTACTTACTTCAGATTCTGCCTTTGCTTAAAAATGAGGGTATTGAGGTTCACTTTCTGTGCATATACCCAGGCAAGAAAACCGAGATCATTGATGTATTTATTGGCAAGCTTGAGAAGCATGGAATTAAGGTTCATAGCATTCCCTTTGGCTTGATCCTATATCCTCTGTTCTTTTACCGAATCAAAGCATTGATCTCCAAAGAAGGCTACGATATTGTTCATAGCCACCTTATTCATGCCGATTTATTCCTGTCCTTTTACAAGCGATTTTTTGACCGAAAGTTGCGCATCGTATCCACCAAACATGGCTACGATGAATGGTACAACAACAAGCACGGATTTGATCCAGAACCGGGTGCCAGTAACCTATATTTTAAATTAGCAAGATGGGCTGAAACCCGTATGACCCGTTCCTTTGCGATTTCTCGTGGACTTCAAAACTTGTATGTTGGATTGGGTATCTGTGAACCGGAAAAGACCGATTTGATCTACTATGGATTTGAATTTCCAACGTCCCATAATCCGGATCCGGAAAAACGCTTTTCTCCGAACCAATTGGTCATTGTTGGACGACTTACGGGGTTTAAGGGACACCGTTTCGCTTTCCAGGCCATTAAGAAAGTCGCAGAAGTGATCCCAGATGTGGAACTCATTGTAGTGGGCTCAGGTGCTCTCGAAGAGGAGTTAAAACAGCAAGTTGTGGATTTGGGTGTAGAGAAATACGTTCGATTCCTGGGGTATCAGCCAGATGGACGCAGTTTTATGGAGTCTTCCGATGTGGTGTTGATTCCATCCGTTTCCGAAGGATTTGGAGTAGTGGTGTTGGAAGCCTTTTCAACTTCCCGGCCGATTGTCTCTTTCGACGTGCCTTCCTTGAACGAACACTTAAAACACGAGGAGAGTGGAATCATTGTTCCTCCTTACGATACCAACGCCTACGCGGATGCCATTATTGACCTGCTTCAGAACCCTGAGAAAAGGGATCGAATTGGAAAAAATGGCTTGAAAATTCTCCAAACCAAGTATACACCAAAGAGAATGGTTAGGGAAACCATTGAGTTCTACGAAAAGGTGATTAGTTGGAAGCGTAAAGTGCTCTTTTTGGCCACTTATCCCAAACGAATTTCGCCTTCCCAGCGATTCCGTTTTGAGCAATACCTGGATACCCTCTATGAGCACGAGATTGAGGTGGATTACTTCACCTTTTTTAACCGTCAAAACTTTGAGTTTGGCATTGAAAAGAGGCTTAATTTTTCCTTAATCAAAGCCGTTGTTCTTGGCACTTGGAAGCGTTTTGTTCTGCTATTCAGATTGAAGGGATATGACAGTGTATTCATTCACCGCGAATCCGCACCCGTTGGACCTGCTTGGTGGGAGTGGATGGCCCGTAAAATAAGGGGCAAAAAACTGAGGATTATTTACGACTTCGATGATGCTCTTTTTATGCGCATTGAGGGTAAGCGATTTTCCCGTTTGCTGGTGAGGCCCAAAACTTATTTTAGCCAAGTCGTTAAGCTTAGTGACCGCATTGTAGCAGGAAATGAGTACTTGGCCAAGTCTACTGGGCATCAGGATAAAACCTGGATTATTCCTACCTCCATTGATACCAAGAATTTGCATAACCGGCCGAAGGTTCACGAAGACAAAGAGGAGATCACGATAGGATGGACCGGAAGTCACACCACCTTGAGGTACCTAAAAGCGGTAGTGCCCTCTTTGGAACAATTGGAAAAAGAAGGAGTTAAGTTTCGCTTCTTGCTGATTTGCAACGCTGCACCAGATTTTGAAATTCCCAATCTCGAGTACCGAAATTGGAACCTGAAATCGGAGATCGACGACTTGATCGAAATGGATATTGGTTTAATGCCCTTGGAAAACTCTTCATGGAGCCAAGGGAAATGTGGCCTTAAGATCTTGCAATACCTTTCCTTGGGAATCCCATGTGTGGCTTCTGACGTTGGCGTAAACAGTGCCATGATAACGCCGGGAAGAGATGGATTCTTGGTGCCCGAAAATGGGGACTGGAAAGAACCGATAAAAACCTTGTATCAAAGTTCTGCAAAACGTCAGGAAATGGGGGGGTACGGAAGAAAGAGAATCGAGAACTACTTCTCCACCACAGCATTGGAAGAGAAGTACCTGGATCTTCTTCGGTAAACTTCTTCCTGAATCACCTTTTTACTGGCAACACGACTTAGGTAGAGCACCGTGGCCAGGAAGAATGGCAGACACGGTATTTTGTACCTCACAAGGGCTCCAAAGTTGTAGGAACTAAATCCAACCGCAAAGGCAAAAACGAGGGAAAACGTTAACGAAAGAGTTAGGAAATTGTTCGAGACCAATTCCCTTAGGAGCCGCTTATAGGATGTTATGTAGAACATCCTCAGAAGCAGGAAGAAAAAAATTCCCGATTCTATCGCCGCCGGCAGCATCGCCACACTGTTTACCTCCCAAAGATAGGGGCGAAACAAGGTCACATTAATGGATGCAGGCATCATTAAAACCACACCTGTAAAGCTTTTGTCGTATTGCCCCAGATCATAACTCGATCGTCGACCATCCTTCACTTCATAGCTTGCCGAATGGTAGTTCTGGTAGACCTGTGCGGTACTCAAGATATTGTCAATGTCATAACGGCTGGAATACTGACTTACTCCTGTAATAGCCGCTACAGAGGCTCCAAAACCAAATAGGATGAAGGTAGGCCCAAGAAATACCCGAATAATGGGGTGCTTGATAGACTTACGGGCATTTAAGAAGAACCAAAGCAGCATAGCCGGAGCCAGACATATAATTACATAGGGCTTGATCAGGAAAATGAGAAAGGCAAAAAACAGGGCCAAAACCAGGTGAAGGAACGACGATAGCGGAGCCTTAAGAATATGAGCCATGTGGTAGACGAAATGCCCGAGCATACCCAGAATGAGTGAATCTTTCATGATTCCAGAACCCCAAAAGAGTACCGAAGGAATAAACAAGGCAGATATGGCTAAAATCCTGGAATTCTTAATGTTCTCAAACTGATCGACAAAAACCAGGTAAAGTTTCCAGGTTCCTAAAAACGAAAACAAGGAGAACCAAAGAGTTAGTAGGAAGAAGTTGTTGAATGAGAGGATGTTAAATATTGTCCCGATTTTGATCACCGTAAAGGTATCCGTAAACCTCAGTCGGTCGAATCGAAGCATGTAGACGAAGGTCTCCGGGTCGAAGGAGTTGGTGAAGTTGATCATAATCCTCCACCAGGCACCCGTATTTTCCTGAAAGATTTGACTCAGGATAATAATCCCTTCATAATAGCCAAAAGTGTCTCCGTATTTGTAATAGAACTTGTAGGTGAGGGCAAAGGCCAATCCACCCAACAATTTCAGCATCATGGCCGGAATATAAAAGCGGTAATGGGGATTTTTAGCATTTTTGAAGCGTACATAAAATGCAAAGACCAGCATGAATACGAAAAAGGCCAATATGAATACCAGATCTATCAATACGGACGACTTAAAATGGTGAGATTTTCCATATTCGCAACCGGTCATATTGCTCAGCGACATGCCAGGCATATAATAGACCACCCTAACGCAAATTTAACCGGAGTTTTCGATATTGATTCGGACAAGGCCGCGAATTTCGCTGATCGCTTTCAAACCTCGTGGTTTCGCTCCCCGGAAGAGCTGTTTAATTCCCCTACCGATATTGTGGTGATCTGCAGTCCAAGTGGTCTGCATGCCGAACATGCGATCCAGGCTTTGAACCATGGAAAGCATGTGCTCGTTGAAAAGCCCATGGCGCTTGCCGTGAAGGAGGCAGAGGATATGATTGAAGCGTCTCAACAAAATGGAAAGGGGCTTTTTGTGGTCAAGCAAAACCGCTACAACCCACCCGTGAAAAAAGTGAAAGAGCTGATAGATACGGGGGCCTTGGGACAGGTTTATCAAGTATCCGTTAATGCCTATTGGAATCGCCCCAAGGAGTATTACCTAAATTCAGACTGGAAAGGAACCCGGAAACTGGATGGTGGAACCCTGTTCAATCAGTTCAGCCATTTTGTCGATATCCTTTACTACTTGTTTGGCTCGATTAAAGAAGCCAATGGTTTTGTGCGAAATGCGGCTCACCAACCTTATGTTGAGTTTGAAGATACAGGAAGTATATCCTTCGAAATGGAAAATGGAGTTCCTGGAACGTTCTCCTTTACCACCGCGGCGCTTCACCAAAATATGGAAGGGTCGGTAACCGTTTTTGCGGAAAATGCTACCCTGAAAATTGGAGGGAAGTACCTGAATTCTTTAGAATACAAAGAGACGGAAGGCTTTTCCATTGACAACCTCCCGATTTCAGCTCCGGCCAACAATTATGGTTTTTACGAAGGATCTATGTCCAATCACGATAAAGTGATTGACAACGTGGTGAACACTTTAATGGGAACCGAAAAAATAATGACGCCAGCCACCGACGGATTAAGGGTAGTGGAGATGATTACCCAAATGTATGATGGTGCGAAATTTATAAGATGAGCGGAAAGGAACATTACGAAAAAGGGATGACCCTCTACCGAGAGGGAAAGTTACAAGAAGCATTAGAGGCATTGAGCCAGGCCTTGAACGAAGAGCCTGAAAACGCCTATTGGTTATCTGACCGTGGCGTGTGCTTTTTTCATCAGAAGAAATTTAAAGAGGCCTTGGAGGATATGAATAGGGCCCAAAAGCTTCAGCCCAACAATCCCTACCGCTATTCCAGCCGGGCCTATATCCGCGATGTGATGGGCGATACCCAAGGAGCGGTAGAAGATTACCAAAAGGCCGTTCATCTCGACCCCGAAGATGCCATTGCTCATAACAACCTGGGAATGCTTCTCGAAAAACTGGGTCGAAAACAAGAGGCTGAAAAGAGTATAAAGCGGGCCGATAAGCTTGCTGGCGCGCAGGAGTACCGGGAAAAAATGATGTCCAAGCTCAAGGAACAAGGCGCTCCTGAACCTGAGGCCCCAGCCGGAAGTTTGATGGGGGAGATGGCCAAAGTATTCCTCACCCGTAAAGGGATGAAAGAGTTCCTTCAATTTATTCGCAACGGATTTAAACTGCGTGAATGAGCGCTTTTATACCGGAACTGATTCAATTTGCCAAGGAGCGGGTTAACCTAACAGATACCTCTCAGCTGTTGGTAATCTTACCTACCAAGCGGGCTGTTACCCTTTTTCATAAGCAATGGTCGCTCCAATCGGAGCAAACGGAATGGCTCCCCTTGGTAATCACCCTTCAGGATTTTAAGGAACGGGTTTCTGGGGTGCGAGCATCTGGAAGTAATGAGTGGTTCGTCGAGTTGTATTCAGCTTATCGAAAGTTTTACCCGGAGGGGGATTCCCCTGAAGGCTTTTATGCTACTGCCAAAACACTTTACTCCGATTTTGAAGAGGTTAGGCAACATGGAATTGATCCGACAAGTATTTTTCAGAAGGTTCGAATTCTCCAGGATTTAGAGCAATGGGATCCCAATCCGAATACCGATTCCCCAGTTCTTGGGAATTACTTGAATTTCTGGGAAAACCTGGCCACCATTTACCAGGAATTTTACCACCGCCTCGAGGAGAAGAACATGAACACCTCCTCCATGGTCATGGAAAAGCTGAACGCCCGATTGGAAGGCGGTTCTGCTACTGATTTAACCGCATGGATGGGACGCGAAATTGCTCAGGTTGTCATGGCTGGTTTTACTGCCCTTACTCCGCTCGAGCAAAAGATGACCGAGCAATTGGAGTCACGGGTCGAATTTCATTTTGTGATGGATGGTATTCCGGCCATTCCAGCTTCATTGGGATTTGAGGCCAATCATTTTATCGACCGCAACCAGCAACAGGTTAAAGGATTTCATTTAATCCAGGGTCAGGAAAAACACCGTGATCCATGGAGTGGAGTACAAACATTGCATTCAACCGATCAGGCTAAGGTGGTGGGTAATTATTTGTCCAAACTCTCTCCGGATCAACTCGATCAAACGGTTTTGGTGCTTTTGGACTCATCTGAACTACCATTGCTGCTCAATGCCCTACCTCCAAATGTGGGTGAGGTAAATATTGGAATCGGAAGAAGCCTGGCTCAAACCCTTCCGGGAAGATTTATTCTGACTTGGTTGCAAGCTTTACAGGCTGACCGGCCTCAGCGAGAATTGTACATCCAATGTTTGGAGGAGCCTCTTTTTCGTCTTTGGAAGGGAACAAAGGCACAGAAAGATGGAATTCGCTGGTTACAGAACCCGGACAACCCTTTGGATTCATGGAGAGATTATGTGGAGGCTCAATGGGGACCATGGAATTGGCTTTTTGCGTCCCACAAGTCTCTATTAAGCAGTTTGAGGGAGTTGATTGCCGAATGGTTGAGCCATACCAAGCTAAAGAGCTATGAAGTAGTTTTTCAGGAGATCGAAACCGTGTTGGATCAAACTCAAGAAACCCTAGAGAATATTCCGAAACATTGGATGAGCTCCCTGAGTGTAGAAAAATTCTTCCTAAGGGAAATGAAAAGCCGGCAAATCACCTTTAAAGGTGAGCGAACCAAAGGCCTTCAGATCATGAGTCTGCTTGAAACCCGAGCATTGGATTTTAGGCGAATGTATGTTCTCTCCTTCAATGAATCTGCTTTTCCGGCCATCGAGCATCAGTCTTTCATTCCCCTCGAGGTGAGGAAGTTTTATCAGCTTCCTTCAAAAACTGATCGGGAAGCGGCGCTCTCCTACCATTTTTTTCGCCTCTTAACCCGAGCGGAAGAGGTGAACCTATTTCATACGGCCGATGTGCAGGCCTTAGGTGGGGAGAAACCTCCCGATACATGCTGCAGATTAAAAATGAGTGGGCTCCTTTAGACCCTTTTCTTAATCTCGAACGGAAGGTTCATGTTGCCGATTTGAATCAACCGGCTGTAAGTGAATTAAAAATCGAGAAAACGCCTGAAGTACTGGCGGGGTTAAGAGCCTACCTTACTGAAAAGGGACTAAGTCCCTCCGCCTTAATTACCTATCTAAAAAATCCTCATGACTTTTACCTGGCCTACGTATTGGGCTTAAGGGAAGAAGATCGGCTAAGTTCGGATATTGACCATGCCATCCTGGGGCAGTTGGTGCACAACCTACTGGAAGATATTTACAAGCCATACCTCAATCGCACTCCTGATTTTGAAGAGCTGTTTAAGTCCTGGCAATCTTCTGGTGAGAAAAGGGTAGGGGAGGAAATGGAAAAACACTTCAGCGCCGATATGATGGCCAACGGAAGAATTCAACTTCTTCGACCCATCGTGAAGAAATGGGTGGCAGACTTTTTGGAAAATGAGAAAAAAAGGGCCAAAAAATCCAAATTTCAGGTGGCGGCTGTGGAATTACCGTTAGATACCATTCTTGAACCCCATGAAACAGGCCTTTCTACTCCCATTCGCTTAAAAGGAATTGTGGACCGGGTAGATCAGCTCGATTCAGGCGAATACCTGATTACTGACTACAAAACGGGCATGGTAAAAGACCGGGACTTGAAGTTGGAATCTGGCGATTGGCTTCCCTTTGAAGAAAAAATGAGCAAGGCTCTTCAGTTGTTGTATTATGCTGTGTTGTATAGTCGCAATAATCAACACTTGTTTTCTGGGCCCGTTCAAGCCTCCATTTATTCCTTTCGAAATGCCAAAGCTGGACTTTTATACCTCTATTATAATAGGGACCTTCAAATCTCCCCAGAAGTTCAACAGGAATTTATTCGATTTGTTTCGGCTGTTGTTCAGGAAATGCTCAATCCGGAAATTCCTTTTGTTCGAAACGAGGATGCCTACCAGAAATTCTTTGCTTAGCGATTGAAGCGATAACCCACACCGCGAACAGAGAGGAAGTGCTGTGGCTGTTTGGGGTTGGCTTCAAACCATTTTCTAAAAGACAGAATGTGGTTGTCAATGGTGCGACCCGTAACGTTGGTGCTTTTCCAGACCTTGTCCAGTATCTCTTCCCGAGAAACCACTTTCCCTTCTTTTTGAATCAGCATTTGCAGAAGGGCGATTTCCTTTTGACCAACCGAAAGTTCCTCTCCCGAACGGGTAACGATGGTAAACGCTTCAAAGTTGATACTGCCACCGGGGAATGAAAATTGTTCCGGAGCGCGGTTCACTTTGTGGGCATGTCTATTTAATAGGATGTTTATACGAAGGAGAAGTTCTTCCAGGTTAAAAGGTTTACCCAGGTAATCATCAGCTCCAGTGCGAAGTCCTCTTACTTTGTCTTCTGCCGTATTACGTGCCGACAGAAACAAGACCGGAGTTTGAACCCCAGCTTCGCGGATAACTTGACAAACTTCAAGGCCATCCATTTCCGGTAGCATCACATCCAAAACAATGAGGTCGAAGAATTCGGGCTCATCCAAAATACGCGATGCCGCCTGCTGCCCATTGCTGATATGAAAGGAATCGTAGCCCTCAATGTCTAAATTGAGTAGGATTGCTTCAGCCAACTTGGGCTCGTCTTCAACTAAAAGGATTTTGGGATTCATGATTGCCAAATGTAAAAGAATACCCGTTTTTCTGAAAAAGGACCGGAAGAGAAAAAAATAAAAAAAAATTGATTTTTATTAATCCTTAATTAATCTCCGTAACGCCCAACCAGAAAGGTTTTAATGAAATTGACGTCTTGGTAATTTTTCGTTAACCTAAAAATTTATTTACTTTACCCAGCCTTTTTAACAAAGTTTGCGTCATTAATCAAAGAAGGCTTAAAATGACTTCATGGCTTGAAGTGCGGGTTTCCTAAAACGGACATAGGGAAATCTGAACTGATAGCGGGGTTTTTTCATTCAAGGACAGGGTGTGCCCAACATGTGTAATCATTTGAACGCAAGTTTTATTAACTAATTATTTTTAGATGAAAAAGTGTTACAAGTTTTTGATGGTCCTGGCAGCAGGAGTCTTCGTAACTTTTTCGGCTAATGCTCAGTATTGTAATCCAAATACAAGCTCGAGCTGGGGTTCGAATCAGGAGGTGAAGACGACTGGAGGGGTTGTCAATATTAGTAAGAACACAGGAACCTCCAATAACAGTGTGAATGACTTCACTGCTACGGATTCTTGTAGCTATGGTCTTGGTACCACAGCATCAGTCGAATTGAAGCACAGCTATAGCGCTGGTTTGTGGATCGACTGGAACAATGACCAGGATTTTAACGATCCAGGTGAAGCTATTTTTGTACCCAGCTCTTATAATGGTGGTTCTACCATTACTGAGACGCACACCTTTACAGTGCCTAACACTGCAGCAACCGGTTCTTTGAGAATGCGGGTTTTGCAAGGGTACTACTGGCAAATGCAGCCTTGTGGGTATTCATCCTACACAGGTGACGTAGAGGATTATACATTTCACGTAATTCCTCCTGTTCCCAATGATGCGGCAGCCACTGAGTTGTCACCTTCTACTTTGTGTACAGGTCTTCAGCCACTTAATGTGAGAGTAGTAAACATGGGTTCTGATACCTTGAAACAAGTTCGTGTTCACGGTGTTGTTGGTACTACCACTTTTACTCCTATTACATTAACTGGTCTTCTTTTGCCACGTTTGGCGGATACGCTTGTTACTATTGGATCTTACAACTTTACTCCTTCTACAGTAGTAAACATGGATTTCTGGACAAGCTTGCCTAACAATGTGACAGACCAAAACACAGTGAATGACTCTATTGGGTTTTTGAACTTTAAGGCTTCTCTTTCTGGAACCTATACTGTTGGTACTGCAGGAGACTTCGGTACGATCAAAGCTGCAATTGATGCTTTGGAAGCCAATGGTGTTTGTGGACCAGTAATTCTTAACTTGAAAGAAGAAACTTTTGATGAGCAAGTTCAGATTGACGCCATTCCTGGTGTTAGTATGGTAAATGACGTTACCATTCAGTCTGATCCTACCAATACAAACAATTCTGTTTGGGAATACAACAGCTCAAGTGCTAATAACTACGTATGTAGCTTTAACAATTCTGCTCACGTATCGATCAAGAATATTACCATGATCTCAAAGAACGGTTCTTACGGACGCGTTGTAGACATGAGAGGTTATAACCACCACATTACTCTGGATAATGACTCGCTTGAAACTAGAACTACTACCAGTACTTCTACTAACATGGCGATGGTTTATGACTGGACAGGTGGTGCAAACAAAGCAGAAGACATTACCATCACAAACTGTGACTTTACAAATGGTTCTTATGGTATCTATGCTTACGGTGTAAGCTCTTCTAACCACCAGTTCCGTTGGACTATTGAGAATAACACGTTTATGGATTTCGTTTACCGTGGAGTATATGCTTACTACGGTGAAGAATACGAGATCAACTACAACGTGATGAAAGGTAAGGGAACTTACTGCTGTGGTCCTTCTGGAGTATACTGCTACTACAACTACAAAACCAATGTAATTGGTAACGATATTGAAGTAGCTGGTACAAGCTATTCTTACCCACTATACTACTACCGTTGTTACGGTACTTCAAGCGATCGTTACTTGGTTGCTAATAACATGGTTAAAGCTACTCGTGCCACTGCTACAGGTAGTGTTTACGGTATCTATTCTTACTATGCAAACTATGTAGACGTTTCTCACAACAGTGTTTATGTTGCTGGTGGTAACGGTTCTTCTACTCGTGGTATCTACTCTTACTACGGAACAAGCACAACTCTACAAAACAACGCCGTACGTAATGACGGTAATGGACACGCCTTCTATATCTTGGGTTCTAAAACTCGCACAAACAACGCTGGTTTCGCTCCTAATGGAACAGGTCACTGGAACACTTCTTTGGGTACTAACTCTGTAGTTGCTGACCCAGACTTTGTTTCTACAACTGATTTGCATGCTAAGTCTCCAGCTCTTCACAACGCTGGTGCTAACCTTACTGCTTTGATTGATGACGATTTCGACGGAGATATTCGTTGTCCATTGGCTGGATGTACTGGTAGCGGATTGGCTCCAGATATAGGTGCTGATGAATTCTGGTTGCCAGACTATGATGCTGGTGTATCCGAGTTGGCTTCAGCTGCTCCATGTCCAGGTAACCAAACCGTAATGGTTAAAGTGAAAAACTATGGTGCCAAAACACTTACCTCTTTTAAAGTAGATTGGACCATTAACGGAGTAGGACAAACTCAATTGGTAGTACCATCATCTGCCATTGCTCCTGGAAACGACACCACTGTTACTTTAGGTTCTCACATGTTTACCTTGGGTGTTGCTGACAACTTTATGTTCTACACTTCTGATCCTTCTGGACAGACAGATCAAAAGAATTCTAACGATAGCTTGCCTGAAATGATTCAGCCTGCAATGAGCGGTATCTTCACTATTGGTTCTAATGGTGACTATACTTCTGTTGACAGTGCAGTTATGGATCTGAAGAACTTGGGTGTTTGTGGTCCGTTGACATTCCATTTGGATGACTCTGTATGGGTTGGGGATGTTGACTACGGAAGCATCAATGGTGTTAGCGCTGTTAACACAGTTCGTTTTACTTCTGATCCTAACAACACTCAAATGGGTGAGATCGAAGGTAAAATCTCGTTTGAAAATGCTGAATACGTACGTTTCGACCACTTGATCGTAACGAACACTGGTTATGGTTTCCACTTGAAAGGAAATTGTAACAACATTATGATTGATAGCAACGATATCAATATTCCTAAGTCTACAAGTAATGCAACCGCTGGTATCTATGATGACAACGGTAGCAACTGTAAAGACATCGATATCATTGGTAACGACATCTCTGGTTCTTACTGGGCGATTCGTTTCTACGGAGGTGGATCAGGACGTAATGCTCGTGATGAAGGAGTTAACATCTCTGGTAACACCATGACTGATTACTCTCAGTACGGTCTTTACGCATACTACCAGTTGGATATGCATGTTGATGACAACATTATGAGAAATGATCCAGGAGTATACTACTCTCCTTATGGAATCAACATTCGTTACAGTAACAATCATACGCTGAGACGTAACCACATTACTATCAATTCTGGTGGTGGTGGATATGGTATCTACGATTACTACGGTAACTACTACAACCGTCAGAGTGCTGACTCTAACTTGACTTATGCTAACTCTGTAGCAAACGTTAACGATCAGAATGCTGGTACTCAGTATGGTATTTACATGTACCGTGGATACAACTACAAGTTTATTCATAACACGATTCGTAACTCGTCTTCTTCGAACTTCAGTCGTGCTTTGTATACTTACTACATGTATAACAGTGCGTTCTACAACAACTTCATCTCTAACGAGCGTGGAGCTTACACTTGGTACCATAACCGTACTTGGTCTAACTGTACGAACGATTACAATGCTTTCTGGACTGGAAACATTGCTAACAACGGAACCTTCGGTATTACTGTAGGTACTAACTCTGTGAATGCTACTCCTCGCTTTAAGGATGAGGCAAATGGTGACTTGAGACCTAACTCTCTTGAGTTGGATAGTGCAGGTATGGCTGGTACTGGTGTGTCTATGGACAACCGTAGCGGAATGTACGATGCTACTCACCCAGATATCGGTGCTCACTCTTTCGTACCTTGTTTCTTCGATGGTGCTATGAGAGATCTTTCTCACGGATATGCTGGTATTCCTGCAGGACAGAGTGTTCGCTTGAACGCCACTGTTGCTTCTGCTGGTCTTGATACCATTACTGGTGTAACTGTAAACTTCGATGTTAATGGTAACACCTCAAGCACTCCAATCGGAATGATGTTGATCGATTCTGATACTACAATCAATACTGTAGCTGCTTTGGGTACCACTGTTGGTGTTTACCAGGCAAGAGCTTCTGTAGCGATTAACGAATCTGATTGTGATGCTGAAAATGACACAATCTACACTTCTATCAATATTACTGATACAGTTTACCAACGTGAGGATGATACCGCTTCTACTAACGGAATCGGTAACCCAACTCCACTTGAGTTTGGTCAAACTTTTGAAGTATTTACTGCAGATACTCTAACCTCTGTTGATTTCTGGTTGACTACTCCAACCGTCGGTGCAACTGTTCGTGTATTGATTTACAATACTGACTCAGCTGGTGCTCCTGATCAATTGATGGACTCTACACGTGCCGAAATGGTTCAAGTGAACACTGGTATGTGGTATACTCAGAAAGTTGGATGTGAAGGAATCATCCTTCAGCCAGGTGTTTACTTTGTAAGTGTACACCAGGTGAATCCTGTAAACATGAGCTTGGGTTACAACACAAGCCGTAACGGAAGCGCTCGTTACATTTACGTTGACTTGTACGACGGAAATGGATGGAGACGTTCTGACGATGCTGGTCTGAACCCAATCGTTGATAACATGACTTTCCTATTGCGTGCCAACTTCGGTCGCTGGGGAGCTCCAGATGTTCTTGAGCCTACAACTACAATCTGTAACGGTGGAACTGCCGAGATTGTACCAAACCAGAAGTACCAGTCTCAGATCTGGAGCAATGGTTTGTTCTTCCCAACTCTTACTGTAGCTACTGCTGGTACTTACGGTGTGACTGTATGGGATGATATCGGGTGTAAGTACTCTGATTCTACAATAGCTTCTGTAACTCAGCCTATTGTTCTTACTGCGAACCCAACTGCTGCTTCTTGTGGTATGTCTGATGGTTCTGCTACTGCAGCCGCTTCTGGTACTTCTGCTCCTTACACTTACGAGTGGAGCAACGGTATGACAGGTGATGCTGTTAGCGGATTGGCTGGTGATGACTACCAGGTTACTGTAACTGACTCTGTTGGTTGTACTGAAGTATTGGATGTTCAGGTATTGGGTGCGTACCCAACTATCTCTAACTCCTGGACTCACCCGACATGTAACGGTGATGCAAATGGTACTGCTACTTCTACTGTAGATGCAGGTGTTATGCCTTACACTTACAGCTGGAATGCTGGTGGAACTCCAAATGCTTCTACTAACGTTGGTTTGATTGCTGGTACTTACTATGTATCTGTAACTGATGCAAGTGGTTGTACTTCCATCGACACTGTTGATGTAATGCAAACTCCAGTTATCAATGTAGGTATGGGTGCTGCAAGTCCATCAGCTTGTAAAATGGCTGACGGTAGCGCTACTGCTTCTATCACTGGTGGTATGGCTCCTTATCAGTACTTCTGGAGTGATCCTAACAGCCAGTCTACTTCTAAAGCAGTAGGTCTTGGTGAAGGAACTTACGACGTAACCATTACTGATGCCTTGGGATGTGTTAAAACTGGAAAAGTTACTGTTGTAGATCCTAACTCTCCTGTAATCTCTACTGCTGATCAGAACTTGAACTGTAGCTACGATACAACATCAATTGTTACGATGTTCACTGGTGGTACAGCTCCATTTACTTACAGCTGGGATTACATGAATGCTCAGACTGCTGACCTTAACGGTGTTGGTCCTGGTAAGTACAAGTTGCACATGGTTGATGCTGCTGGATGTGATGATGACGCTGTTATCACCATTTCTGCTCCAGACCCAGTAACTATTACTTTCACTAACATTGTGGATAACGGACAGAACAAAGTTGAAGCTACTGCATCTGCTGTAGGTGGAACTACTCCTTACCAGTCTTATACTTGGAGCAACGGTGATACTACCGCAACTTCAACTCGATTGGCTAACGGTGTTAACACTGTAACTGTAGTAGACGACAACGGATGTACCTTCTCTGCTCAGATTGATATCTTCAGTGAGTACACTGGAATCAACAATCTGTTGGCGACTGGAGCATTCCAAATCTATCCTAACCCAACTACCGGGTTGGTGAATATCGAACTGAACCTAAACGGTGCTGAGAACGTAAGCGTTCGTGTACTGACTTCTTTGGGTGAAGTAGTTGAAGTAGTAGAGCGCGGTGAAGTTGCTCAGGACAATATCTCTATTGATCTGACAAACTTGGCTGTTGGAATGTACTACGTTGAAACTACCATCGGTAGTGAACAAGTGATTAGCAAAATTCAATTGTCACGATAAGAACAGGTACTAACCTGTAAGAAAAACCCCGACTTTTGTCGGGGTTTTTTTTTGCTCTAAACTGAAGTAAGGTTACGATCGTATAGAATAAGCAATGGCTAAAGTTTGGTATAGAATTCCTGGGGAATCGGGATGTTGTGTGGAAGGTACTTGGGATGATTTGTCCTCGGATTGGAATGCATGGAATGATAAGGAAGGATTCATTATGCATTCTTTTGATGGAAGCAAAACCTATTTGATTCGGGGAGAAGTATCCAACCTGGATTCCAATACCTATAAAGTAGCCGAGAGGGGCACTAATTCATCGAATCTATCCGATCCTTCTAAATCCTATGACCAGGCCTTTACAAGCGCCTTGAAAGCTTTGCAAAAGGGGAGTTAAAAAAGGTCGTGTTGAGCCGGTATTTGGAAGTCCCTTTTCAAGATGATCCCTTCCGATTGTTTCAGGCATTGGATCAGTTATACCCAAAGGCCTTCGTTTATGTAGCAGAATTGGAAGGTGAAATTTGGGCCGCCGCTACTCCGGAGTTGTTTCTAAATAGAGATAAACAAGAGGTACAGACCTATGCTTTGGCCGGAACCTTACCGGTAGATTCGATCGAACCATGGAATGAAAAAACTAAACACGAGCAACAAATTGTCACCGACTACATAAGTAAACTATGGGCAGAAGAAGGTATTTCACCTATTCAATGTGATGGCCCCAATACGCATGAAGCTGGTGCAGTGAAACACTTATTGACCATGTTAAGGGGACAAAGCCCAATCAATTGGTCTGCTTCTCGACTCGTACAACGAATGCATCCCACACCGGCTGTATGCGGGGAGCCCTTGCTTGAAAGCCAAAAATGGATTGAACAACATGAAGGCTACGATCGTTCCTTTTATACGGGTGTTGTTGGTTCCATAAGCCCTGAAAATTGGAAATTATTTGTGAACCTTCGGTGCCTTCGGATTAAGAATAATATAGCCAGAATTTATGTTGGCGGCGGACTCACAGCAGAATCTGAGTTGCAATCAGAATGGAGGGAAACTGAGCACAAATCAAGGACCCTTTTGTCTGTGATGGAAAATTTGTAGAATTTAGCGGGATGAATACGGATAAAGAGGGATTGGTAGTTCTTGCAGAACTTTTTTTCCAAAAAGGTGGCAAGACAGTAATCGTTTCTCCGGGATCTCGAAATGCTCCCATTTTCAAGGCTTTTCAGTGCCATTCTGAGATCGAATGTGTTTCGATAGTAGATGAACGCGCAGCTGCGTTTTTTGCCCTTGGAATCGCTCAATCAACGGGTCGACCTGTGGGCTTGATCTGTACCAGTGGAACGGCTTTACTCAATTATGCTCCGGCCATGGCTGAAGCATTCTACCAAAACTTGCCTTTGGTAGCTATTACTGCAGATAGACCCTCAGCTTGGATCGATCAGGCGGAGGGGCAATCCATTCAACAGGAAGGTGCTTTTCGTAATTTCTCCCGGTATTCAATTCAAATGGAATCTGAATTTCGCTCGGAAGATGAACGCTGGTTCGCTGAACGGAAAATTAACGAAGCCTTGAATAGAGCTTTGTTGGGAGACCGTGGGCCAGTTCATATAAACGTTCCATTATCCGAACCGCTCTACCAGGAAAAAGAATGGGAGCAAATTCGGGTAAAGAATATTCAATCGGCAGCTACTTGGCAGCAACTTACACCTGAAGAAGAAGCGGAAACCAGAACCCTTTGGAATGCTTCAAAGCGAAAAATGATTTTGTGTGGAAGCCTTCCACCCAATGATTCGCTCAATGTTGTGCTGTCTCAATTGGCAGAACGAAGCGATACGGTGGTGTTGTGTGAAACGGTTTCCAATCTCTCAGGAGAAAATCTGATATCAACCGTGGACAGGGCCCTGGAATGCCTGAATACAACGGATGATACCAAACCAGATTTACTGATTTCTATTGGTGCACAAGTAGTATCCAAACGTATCAAAGCCTTTTTAAGGGGAGCCGGAATCAAACATCACTGGAATTTTTCCAAGGAGTTTCAGGTAGTAGATACCTTCCAAAGTTTAAATCGCATTTATCCCATTGAACCCGTTGAGTTACTTTCCTTTTTAAGTGACACCTCGGAAGTAGAGGACACAGGATTTAAATCATCCTGGCTTCAGGCCCACCAACAAGGTAGAAAAGGACACGATGCATTTTTGAATCAAGCTCCTTTTTCTGACCTAAAAGCATTTGGCCCGTTGCTTCAACATATTCCGGCAAACTATCATCTGCAATTAGGAAATAGTAGCGTAGTGCGATATGCCCAGCTATTTGAGTCTCCTCATATTCGCTCCCAAAGGGCCAACAGAGGAACCAGTGGCATTGATGGAAGTGCTTCTACAGCTGCAGGCTTTGGTTATGGAAGTAAGGAACCCGTAGTGCATATTAGTGGTGATATCAGCTTTCTATACGATTCCAATTCATTGTGGAATGAGTCCCTCCCAAAAGACTTCCGAATCATTGTAATTAACAACCAGGGCGGAGGCATTTTTCGCTACATCGCCGGTCCTCGATCAGTGGACGGTTTTGAGCAGTATTTAGAAACGCACCATGGCTTGAATCTCCAGGGAATAGCCACTACCTTTGGCCTGGAATACAGAGCCTCAAATAACGAAGCGGAACTTGAGGAGCAATTAAAGGTTTTTTTCTCGGAAAGTAATACGGCAAGGTTGCTTGAAGTATTTACACCGAGGTTGGATAACGCAGAGGTTCTTAAACACTATTTTACTCATTTAAAGGACTATAACCATGGATAAACCCAATTGGCAAACAGTCGGCCAGTTCGAAGATATTACCTACAAAAAATGCAACGGGGTAGCCCGAATTGCCTTTAATCGACCTGAAGTACGAAATGCATTTCGCCCCAAAACAGTGGGAGAATTGTACAAAGCTTTCCTTGATGCCCGGGAAGATACTTCCATTGGAGTGGTATTGTTTTCTGGTGAAGGGCCATCACCCAAAGATGGTGGCTGGGCTTATTGCAGTGGTGGAGACCAAAGCGTAAGAGGCCGTCAGGGATATGTCGGAGAAGATGGAATGCACCGGTTAAATATCCTGGAAGTGCAGCGTTTGATTCGTTTTATGCCGAAAGTCGTGATTGCCGTCGTACCAGGTTGGGCAGTTGGCGGTGGTCACAGTTTGCACGTCGTGTGCGACTTGACATTGGCCAGTAAAGAACATGCGATCTTTAAACAAACCGATGCTGATGTAACCAGTTTTGATGGAGGCTACGGGTCCGCCTATTTGGCAAAAATGGTAGGGCAAAAAAGAGCACGTGAGATCTTCTTTTTAGGAAGAAATTATTCCGCTCAGGAAGCTTTTGAAATGGGCATGGTCAATGCGGTTATTCCACACGAAGAATTGGAAGATACGGCCTATCAATGGGCCCGGGAGATTTTGCAAAAATCACCCACCTCTATCAAAATGCTCAAGTTTGCCTTCAACGCTACCGACGATGGTATGGTGGGGCAACAAATTTTTGCTGGAGAAGCTACCCGTTTAACGTATATGACGGATGAGGCCAAAGAAGGCCGGAATGCCTTCCTGGAAAAAAGAAAACCTGATTTTTCAGATATCAAGTGGATTCCTTGATCAATCATTAATTATGGCTGAAATTAAGGCTTGGTTAGGCGCTTTTCGATTGAGAACATTACCTCTCGCCTTATCCTGTATTATTACCGGATCGATGGCTGCCTGGGGAAGTGAGAGCTTTTCCCCTTCCATATTTGCCTGGGCCATTTTAACTACGGTGCTGTTGCAGGTGTTGTCCAATCTGGCCAATGATTTGGGTGATGCCGAAAAAGGTACTGACAATGAAAACCGGTTAGGCCCTGCACGAGCGGTTCAAAGTGGTGTGATCAGTAAAGAGGCCATGAAAAAGGCGGTTATCATTTGTGGTATTCTGGCTTTGTTTTCTGGGGTTTACCTGCTTTTCTTGGCTTTTGATTCCTGGAATCTGACCTGGCTCTTGTTTTTTATTTTGGGGCTGGCTTCAATCCTGGCAGCGATCAAATACACGATGGGCAAGGGAGCTTATGGGTACCGAGGTTTGGGAGACTTGTTTGTCTTTCTATTTTTTGGTCTGGTCGGTGTTTTGGGAGCCTACTTTCTTCAAACTGGACAAATTCAGTGGCACACCTGGCTCCCAGCCGTTACTATTGGTTGTTTTTCGGTGGGAGTGCTCAATTTGAACAACATGCGTGATATTGACAATGACCGCGATTCGGGGAAGCGAACTTTGGTGGTTTCAATGGGGCTTCCAGCGGCGCGTTGGTATCATCTGTCTTTACTCTTAGTAGGTTGGTTGGCGATGTTGTTGTTCACCTTTGAGAATTGGAAGTCACCTTGGCAATTATTGTTTTTGGTCACCTTACCTCTTTTTATAGCCAATGGCAAAAAAGCATACACCCACAAAACCCCTCAAGAACTTATTCCCTCGCTCAAACAATTGGCTTTAGGAACCTTCTTTTTTAGCCTCACGTTTGCCACCGGAATCATTTTAGCTCAGTGGTTATGATTCGGGCTACTTGCATTCCTTATCAGCTTCATTTTAAAAGACCTGGTGGAACCTCGCGTGGAGTTCTTCGTCAAAAGGAGACTTGGTTTATCCGATTGGAGGACACAGATACCGGTAAAGTTGGAATCGGTGAAACGGGACTATTCCGTGGCTTGAGTTACGACGATCGACCGGAATATGCTCAAAAAATCCAGCAGGTGTGTGGGGCTATCCAAGATTGGGATTCATTAAATGTTTCTTTATCTCAATTGACCGATTGGCCATCCATTCGATTTGGGTTGGAATCTGCGTATTTGGCCCTTCAGGCGGATAAGGAGTGGGAGTTGTTTCCTTCCGCCTTTACCCGATCCGAAGCCGGAATTCCCATTAATGGATTGATTTGGATGGGGGATCCTGCTTTTATGAAGGAGCAGATTCAAGAAAAGATTCAGGCTGGATTTCGTTGCCTGAAATTGAAAATCGGGGCTTTGGATTTTGATAAGGAAATCGAGATACTTTCCGAAATTCGAAAGACTTTTGATCCAAGCGAATTAGAAATTCGGGTGGATGCCAATGGAGCCTTTTCACCAGCAGAGACCTTGGACAAATTAAAGCGATTAAATCGGTTTCATTTGCATTCGATTGAGCAGCCGATCCGGGCGGGGCAATTGGATGAAATGAAGGATTTGGTGAGCAAAACCCCTTTTCCCATTGCTTTGGACGAGGAACTAATTGGTGTGACGCGACCTGAGGACCAAGATCGTTTGTTAACTGAAATTCAACCCCAATATATTATTCTCAAGCCAGCACTGGTAGGGGGCTTGGAAGCTTCAAGAACCTGGATTCGGAAAGCAGAAGAACGTGGAATGGGTTGGTGGATAACGTCGGCCCTGGAATCCAACATTGGCTTAAATGCTATTGCTCAATTTACCTATTCGCTCCAAACGGACCGTTATCAAGGACTGGGAACAGGTCAACTCTTTACCAATAACATTTCATCTCCCTTGGAAATTCGGGATGCGCATCTCTATTATGGAACAGGAGAGTGGGAGGTTCAATCCTTAAATTGGAATGATCCATCCTAAGTTCTCCATAAATGGAAAGGCGTTTGATTCAAACGCTCTTGAGAATGGGGAGCTATTCCCTCAAGAATTAGCTTCCATTCTTCAAAACTGGATGAGTGATGAAAAGCTCATGAAACTCCAATCATCTGGAACGACCACGGGTGAGCCCAAGCCTATTTATCTTGAAAAGTCGAAAATGATGGCCTCTGCTCAAATGACCGTGCAGTTTTTGGGATTGAGAGCAGGAGATACAGCCTGGTTGACCTTGTCGCCTAAATATATTGGGGGGCTAATGATGGTGGTTAGGGCGATGATTACAGGAATGAATCTGCATGTGGATGGTCCGGATATGGACTCCTTGGTGGCTTCAAAACGGCCGGAACAAATCGATTTGGGCGCCATGGTTCCCCATCAGGTGATGACTTTATTGGAACGTGCTCCTGAGAAGTTGAGAAATATCCAGAATCTGTTAATCGGTGGTGGACCCGTTTCAGGAACGCTGGCATCCGATTTAAAGGAGGTTGGGGGTAGAGTATACTCGACGTTTGGAATGAGCGAAACCATCAGCCATATTGCCCTAAAACAAATAAATGGTGCCGATTCTCAGGCTTATTATCAAACCTTACCGGGTATAAGCATTCAAAGTATTGGCGGGTGCCTGTCGATCAAAGCTCCAGGGCTGTTAGAAGAAGAACTGTTGACCCGAGATCGGGTGGAGATCCATTCTCCACGAGAATTTGTCTGGTTAGGCCGAAGCGATTTTATGATCAACAGTGGTGGCGTAAAAATCCATCCAGAAAAACTGGAGGAACGATTGGATAATCAGCTGAGCTGTTCCTTCGCTTTTATTGGAATTCCTCATTCAACGCTTGGGCAACAGCTCGTTTTGGTCGTGGAGGGTGATGTCCCGACCCATCTGGATTGGTCGGATTTTCAGCGCTATGAAATTCCCAAGAAGGTACTTAGCTTAAGCCATTTTCCCAGAACAGATACCGGTAAAATCAAGCGAGGGGTACTCCAGGAAATTATTCTGGATCAACTCAAATAATGGGTTATTCGATGGCTCGGTGTTTCGCGTAGTTTTCCCAGTTACCCAGCACATCTTTCAAATCTTCGGGCCACTCTGAATTGAAGTGCATAAACTCTCCCTTGGTGGGGTGGGTAAAGCCAAGGGTTTTAGCGTGTAAGGCTTGTCTCGGAAGAATCCGAAGGTTGTTTTCAACGAACTGCTTGTATTTGTTGTAAATCGTTCCCTTTAGGATACGATCGCCGCCGTATTCCGGATCTCCGAACAGAGGATGGCCGATGTACTTAAAATGCGCCCTGATTTGATGAGTTCTACCGGTTTGTAATTTACACTCGACCAGTGAAACATAGCCAAAAGACTGGAGCATTTTAAAATGCGTAATGGCCGCTTTGCCGTAGTCGCCATCGGGAAATACGGTCATTAATTTTCGGTTCTTAGGACTACGCCCTAAATGGCCTTCAATGGTTCCTTCAGCTTCGGGTTCGCCCCATACCAAAGCATGGTATCTTCGATCCGTTGTTCGATCAAAAAATTGTTTGGCGAGGTGAGCCATGGAAAATTCGGTTTTGGCAATCACCATCAATCCGGACGTGTTCTTATCCAGTCGATGTACCAATCCCGGACGATCATCCTGCCCACGTGCCGGAAGATTTTCAAAGTGGTAGGCCAGCGCATTTACCAAGGTACCTGTATAGTTTCCATGCCCCGGGTGAACGACCAATCCAGCAGGCTTATTGATCACCAGCAGCTCTTCATCTTCGTAGACTATATCCAGGGGAATATTTTCAGGAAGTAGTTCAAATTCTTCACGTTGGTAGGGAAGAAACAACACGATTTCATCGTTGGGTTTCACCTTGTAATTAGGCTTTACGGCCTTCCCATTTACTTCAAGACAATTAGCTTTTGCTGCTTGTTGTAACTTACTTCTGGAAACGTGAGGGAGCCGGGTAGACAAGAACTTATCAATTCGAAGGAGCTGCTGCCCTGGATCTACCTGAATACGTTCAACCTCGTAAAGCTCCTCATTTTCGGAGCTACTTTTTTCGGAATCTTCCTTTACCATGCTATTTGGAAATCACCAGCTTCCCAGTGAAATCAGGGTGTCCATCTCTTTGTACCCGGACCACATAAAATCCATTGGGTAAGTTCGGTAGACTTACTGGTTCACCATCTGTTCGCTGGTAATGTACTTCTTTGCCTTGGAGGTTGTAAAGTTGAACCTGGGCTGATTCTCCCGACTCTAAACCATCCAGTTGAAGCCAGTCACGGGCAGGGTTAGGGTAGATGGAGAGGCCCGAATACTCAGGCATAATGGTTTGATTACTTAATGGGGTTTCATCGCCATTTCCAAAATCGGCGCGGATCATAATGGTTCCTTTGTAGGACGTATTTTTCCACTCGCCATCAAATTCAGAAATAAAGGTTCTCTTTTCGTTATTGTAGCTGTTGTCGTAGCCTACGTAGGTTTTGTAATTGCTTATTTGCTCCCAGCCAATGTAGAATTTACCATCAACCACCACTCCTTGAGGAATGGTATAACGGTGAAAAGTTCCGGCAGGAGTATTGATGACATCAATGGAACCGCTTTCATACACGGGACCCGAATTGAGGTCTCTGAACACTTTTAGGTTCACCCGGTGATTTAGGGTAGGACTAAATGTTTCTACGAAGTTGATGTAAATGGCTTTTAAGGTGTCTTCAATAGGTGTTTCAAATTCCACAGCCACCTGGGTTCCAACCAGATTCAGGTGATAGGTTTGCTCAGCCGACCAATCGTCATACGCGTAGTAGCGATCAAAAATTTGAGAAAGCTCTAAATGGTTGTTTTCCTTTCTAAACACATCCGAGGATGCATTCGCTTGACAATAGACCCGGAACCATTGTCTTTCTTCTTGATCCACGGGAAATGTGAAATACTCGTCAAAAGCATTGAAAGGCATGTCCATCGGATAAAACGAATTTGCCGGAACAAAGGTGTTTTGATAAGTCTTAGAAGTATAATGCGGATTTACATTACCCGCTTTGTAGACTCGGAACAAGGCCCGGCATTCATCCGTTGTTTGGCTCAGGTTGTTCATGACCAGGTTAATGGAGTCTCCGCAAAATTCGCTTGGATTTGTTTTGTAGTGCAACCAAGGCATTGCCGTATATTCCTTAAGGGTGGTTCTCAAGGGCATGGCAATGGCGAAATCAATTATCGTGTCATTAACAGATTTGCCAGATCCCATTTCAATGTAATCCAGGTGCCAGTGGTCAAAGTTTCCGGATAAAGTGGCAAAATTCTGAAAGCGGAATCGAAATCCCTTTTGCAAATACTTCGCTTCGTCAATGTGAATCAACACTTTTTGAAAAGCCTGATTAGTATCACCTTCGCGACTCCAAACCGTAGACCACCGATTGGTTACCGGGCTGTAGAATTGAAGGACAAGTGAATCTTCTTTTTCCGGTTGATCTGCCAAGCCCTCGGGCTGAACAAAAAAGCTAAGACCGATACTATCTCCGGGCAAATAGGGTACAAGAGTAGATCCTACGAGATGATCAAAAAGATTGATTGGTTTAGAGGTAAAGCGGTCCGCAATTCCGTAGGTATAATCTTCGGAGTTGTCATAAGGCCAGTTTAAACTATCCAATCCATCAAACGAGACCACTCCTAATGAGGGGCTTCTGTCACAAAGCGTTTGATTCCATCTGACACTACCAGCAATCCAATAGGAGCTACCATCGTCTTTGGAAAAATAATGCCTCAACTTAAAGTTGTACATGGTGGAATCCGGAGTCAACGGTAATTTCCGGGTTATCCCATTTTGAGTGTGAAGGGAATAGGAGGGAAAAACGTAGAATTCTTTTTTGACTTTGAAAGGTTCGAGACTATCGTAAACCTGAACCAGAAATGAATCTACCCGGATGGTATCAAATCCTCCGTTTATCGGATCTTCTACGTAATTGAAAACGGCCGATGTGCGGAATTCAAGGGTATCTGGAAATTGTCCGTCAGCGCTGAAATGGTAGCTTGCTGAATCAAAAACTGATGGATCGTTGGTATCGTGGGTGAAGATCTTGATTTTGTAATCTACAAAGTCGTCAAATAGCGGAAGGCTTAAGGTGTCAAGGAGATGGTGGATAACCACATCGTCTGCCCGACTGCCATCCCCTCTTTCGGCTTTCTGTTGCGTAGGGTGTTCAAAGGCTGCAGCTGGTAGCGTGTGAACCTCTTCGATTTGCCCAAAGGCAACCGAGGAACACAACATGATTAGCAATCCGATATAGAGATTACGGAACTTCATTGGTGTCTAGCGGTGTTAGTACGCTATCTATCGAAGATACAGCAATTTTATTGCGGTCGTTGGTAATAAATACTTTAACGGTAGTGCCCAGATATACAACTGCTTCCGGTCCTGTTTCGGGAAGTTGACGGTAAATAAACCAATCAAGTGAATCGGCTGGGTCGTATTCTCCATCCGGAACGGCGGCACTTAGTCTCAACCCTTGCTCAGCCAAATACTCTTCAGCAGCGAAGGCGTGCATTCCAATCAAGTTGGGTACAGGAATGAAATCATCCCCTTGACCTCCACCTAATACCAAATCGAGTTTTGTACCGGAGGGAAGCATTTCACCGGGCTTTACCCGAACGCTATCCAGCTCCAGCCATTCCACGCAATCTACACAAACAGCTGGGATGTAGCGAATTTCTCCAATCTTGAATCCCAAGGTTTGTAGCTGAAAAATGGCACTGCGTTTAACCACATTTACCAACGTGGGAACCGGAATTTTCCGAGAGGCATAGGTGCTGACGTACACGTAAATTTTACGGTCTTGTTTTACGTGAAATCCTGAATCAGGAATCTGTTCCATGATCATTCCGCCAGGCGTGTCTTCCAATGCAATCGAATCTACTACCATGTAATCGAGCTGTCTCTCCTTCAATATAGACTCCACTTCAGACAAATGGTAGCCACGAAGGTTGGGAACTTCAATTTCCTCTCCATGAAGGGTATAGGACTTTAAAAGGGCCATAGTAGCCCAAATACTGAGGACAACCACAACAGCGAAAATGGCCAGGTTGATCCAGAACTGGCGAGTAAATACGAAACGGATAAAACGCAACATAAGCGGCAAAGATAATCGGTCTTTCAGGATAACACGTCTTTGCCTGGGAATTGGTACACAACCATTCGTGAATTAGAGTTAAAAGAGATTGGAGATGTGAGTCAGGAGATGCGAGAAACGAGAAAGGAGATGCGAGATTCAAGATTGGAGATTGAACTTTAACAGTTACCCTTAAGATTTCCTAAACCTGTTAGTAATTCCCTTGAAAACTACGGGGTAATGCTGATCTTTGCCGCAGAACAGGCGATTATTTTTGTTTTAAATCGCGTCTATGTCAAAATTGAATATCGCCGTCATTTGTGGTGGCTACAGTGGGGAATACGACATTTCCATGAAGAGCGCGGCCACGATCATGGAGAATTTGGATCCGGCCAAGTACGAAATTTTTCAGGTTATCTTAGAAACTTCCGGTTGGAAGGTTTCCGACTCTTTGGGGCAGGAATGCTCGATCGTTAGAGCTGATTTCAGTTGTGATCGTCAGGGAGAGAACCTGAAATTTGATGCCGTGATCAATGCGGTTCATGGTACGCCTGGTGAAGACGGATTGATTCAAGGGTATTTTGACATGCTCGGTATTCCTTACAACAGCTGTGATGTCTTGATCAGTTCTCTTACTTTCAACAAAGGATTTTGTAATCAGTATTTGAAGCAAACCGGAATTCGCGTTGCTGATTCGGTTCTATTGCTTGATCCTGAAGAACGATCTGTAGACGAGATTTTGGAAGTAACGGGCTTGCCCTGCTTTGTGAAACCCAACGATGGTGGCTCGAGTATTGGTGTTTCCAAGGTGAAGCACAAAGAAGAAATGCTACCGGCCATCCACAAGGCTTTTGAGGCTGGAAATCGGGTATTGATTGAGCGCTTTGTTCAGGGTACAGAAGTTACTTGCGGTGTTATTCGCAAGGATGGAAAGGTCACCCCTTTGGCAGTAACGGAGATTGTGTTTGCCAGTGAGTTTTTTGATTATGAAGCCAAATACAATTCAGCAGATACCCAGGAAATTACCCCAGCTCGCATATCCGATGATCTTTATGCCAAATGCATGAAGATTTCTGCCGAGATTTTTGAACGACTCAATTGCAAAGGATTTTTCAGAGCCGACTTCATCATTCAGGATGGTGAGTTTTTCCTCATTGAGGTAAACACAGTTCCAGGTATGTCCAAAATGAGTTTAATGCCTCAGATGATCGAACATGCCGGGTTATCCTTGGGTACTATTCTGGATGAGCAAATCTCGGAAATGGTTTCGGGCAAAAAGATGGCCGTGAACTAATCCAACTGCTGTAAAAAATCAACCAATTTCTGCGTCGCTCTTGCCCGGTGAGAAATCTGGTTTTTTTCCTCCAAACTCATTTCTGAGAAGGTGCGGTCAAACCCTTTGGGGATAAATAGAGGATCGTAACCGAAACCTTCGTCACCTCTTTTTTCTTCAATGATCTGGCCTTCTACTATGCCTTCGAAGTAGTATTCGTTGCCATTGAGCAATAGAGAAATTACGGTTCTGAATCGGGCAGTACGGTTTTCTTTGCCGTCCATTTCACGAAGCAGTTTGTTGCAATTGTCTTCATAAGAGCAATTCTCTCCAGCATACCGGGCTGAATAAACCCCGGGTTCACCGTTGAGGGCATCCACCTCTAGTCCCGTATCATCGGCAAAACAGTTGACTTCATAGCGGTCTTTGATGTAATGTGACTTCTGAGAGGCATTGCCTTCCAGGGTATTTTGGGTTTCTGGAATGTCACCGCTAAAGCCAATTTCCTGCAAGGACTGAATGGTGAATCGGGATCCAACCAGATTTTGGACCTCCTTTAGTTTATTCGCATTGTTTGTAGTAAAAACCAGATTCATACACGATCTTTGTGGCTTCAAAAGTAATTCAATCCATGTTTGATTTTCCCGCTTACCGCAAGTACCCCAATGAGCGAAATTTCTTCAAAATAAATTCGGAAACGGAGTTTGAAGAGGTCCAAAAGATTGGGGAACAATATTTCCACTACCGGATTGAAATTCAAACCTATGCTGAGCGTTTGAGAATTCAGGATATGCTCCAGAAAGAGGGAGGATATTGGTTGGATTCTTCCGAAGCCGAGTACAATTTTTTCCTGGGCGAAGTAGAGCAGTAGTCAGAATTCCAGCCTCATGGCGCGATGGGGAATTCCATCTTCCAGGTATTCTTCTCCATAACCAACAAAGCCCAGGTCTTCATAGAATCGCTTAAGGTATACCTGTGCAGAAATGCGAATTCCTTGGTTTGGATAATGATCCCGACACCATTCAATTCCTGATTTCATTAAGTCTATTCCATAGCCGTTCATTCGTTCCGAACGTTTAACCACAACCCTCCCAATGGCGGGATCTTGTCCAGGTTTTGGGAGCACCACTCTCAGGTAGGCAACCAATCCGTTTTTCTCAAGCATTAGGTGAACCGAGTCCTGGTCTCGGCCATCGCATTCTTGATAAGGACAATCCTGCTCAACGACAAATACTTCCGTTCTTAATTGAAGGATGGCATACAATTCATCCCGAGTTAGTTCTTCCCAGGTCTTAAAGGTCTGTTTTATACTTCCGTCCATGTTTCCAGATCTGTATGAAATATCCAGGACCTCACAGGTTTATCGGTCATTCGGCTTACGAGATGTTTGCCCAATACCATTTCCTGTTTGTCCTTTTCTTTCACCTTGCCCATTCGATAATGAATGACTTGCCACTCCTGCTGTTGCATAACCACGCGGTCGGGGCGAACTTGATCGCCTGAAGGGGCTTGCAGTTCAGGTTGATTGAGGATGCGATCTCCCCAAAATTGGGCTGAATTGTTTAATTCTTGATGTAGATTTTCAATCCGTTGGATCGTTTGTTCTTCCTCTTTCTCGAGGGCTTGAATCTCAGACTCCCAAACTATATCCCAGTCATTTGGAGTAATAACCTGAGCCAATTTTTTCTGAAGCTTAAGGTGCCATTCCAAGGCTGGATCTGGAGTTGTTGCCGGGCTATTCAAGGCTTCAATAAATCGATCATCTTCTGGGAAGGATCCCAATTGTTCAAGGTGAAACTCTCCCGAATGATCTGCCTTGGATTCACGAATTACAGGCTCTTTACTTCCCCGTACAAAAGTGATATCCTGCCAACCATCCATTCTGCGTAAGGCGGGAACAAACAATTCGGCAAAATACAGGTTTCGTCCTTCGTCTTCGGTAAAGACGTACAAACGTTCGGCGGCTCGGGTCACGGCAACATAGAGCAGATTGAGCTCGTCCAGCTTGGTTTTATTGAGTTCTTCTTCATACCGACTTTTATGAGGGGTGAATTCCAGGTCCTTTGAGGTTCTTACAATTCCAGCCGGTAAGCCAAATTGCTCTTCATTCAATGGAAGCCAGGTAAATTCAGTAAGTCGGTATTTCCAATTGGCGTACGCAAACAAGACCACAGGAAATTCGAGTCCTTTGGATTGGTGAATGGTCATCAAGCTCACCGCTTCAGCTCCTTCAGGTAAGCTTAAACTCAGCTTTTCTCTGCGTTCATCCAGGTAAGTAATCAGGCCGTTGAGGCGCATTTCCCGACTCTGAAAGTAGTTATGAACCTCATTCAAATAGGCACTCAAGTAGGCATTGTCACTTTGATCCAGGTGCAGGGCACAAATGATGGTTTCCACCAGCTGATAGCCGTTGGCATGGAGGAGTAGCTTTAAGTTTAGGGAAATACCTAAATCTTCTAATGCGTTACTAAAGGTGTGCAATCCTGGATGTCGAATCAGTTGCTGAAAGACTTCATGCGAAGTGGCTCGATCTGGATTCAGTTGATTCCATAATGTCAAAGCTTCCACCTGTCTGTGAACCTGATGTGGATGGGCAATAACTTTCAAAAAGGCATGAACCAGCTTGACTTCGATAGATCCAAACAGGAGTAGAGCCTCGGATGAAATGACGGGAATATCGTGTTTCAAGAGCAAAGAGGCCAGATAGGAAAGGTCTTTATTTTTCCGGCAGAGAATACAAACATCCTTCCAAGCGTAGCCGTCAGCTTTTAGCTCCTGCAACAAATTAGGCAGGCGCTCTGAATGCCACTCATTCATGTCCACCTCTTCGGGTTTGAACTGTATTTCTACATAACCCTTCGGTTTTTCCCGAACCGGATTTTGCTGGTGATTCAGAAATATGTCTTTGACCAATTGAGGCTGCTCATCTACAATGCGCTCAAATAATTCATTGTTGAAATTCACAACTTCCGGGCTAGACCGATAGTTGTTTTCCAGGTTAAATTCCTGAATGTGATGACTTAGCGAAATCAATTGTTCATGGAGAATCGGATCTTCATTGGGATTAGGCAATTGAGGCATGTACACAAACTGGTCTACATCTCCTCCCCGCCATCGGTATATAGCTTGTTTCCCATCTCCTACGATCAAATCTTTTCCCCCCTGAGCTAAACTATTTTCGAGTAGGGGAACCAGGTTTTTCCACTGCAAATTAGAAGTATCCTGAAACTCATCGATCAAAAAATGTTGGTAGTGCTGGGCGGTTCGTTCATAGATAAATGGAGCCGATTCCTGAGCAACAAATTGAGAAATGATTCGGTTAAAATCCGAGATGAGAACTACGTTGCGTTCCTTTTTCAGTTTTTCAATTTCCTCACTTATCGCCTGAGAAAGTCCCATCGAGTAAAGGTTTCTACTCAAAAGCTTGAGCATCTTATACCGACCCAAGTGATTTTCCAGGCTTTCTTCGGTATTGGCCATCAAGACCAGAAGTTCGGGCTTAATTCCAGCAATTTTCTGCTTTTCTTCTGCAGTGGCCTTTCCCGAAACCCATTTATCTGAGGACCGAGCTTTCTCTACATTACTATTAAAGAGATTGGAAATGTCTTTTCGAATCAGCTTTTTAAACAGTCCCGGCACTCCCCGTGAACCATAAAAGAAAGCCGACTCGCTGAGTCCTTGTTCCAGAATAAGCCCTTGTCCGGCTTCACCCCATTCCACCCACTGGTTTTCGAGCTCAGCCACTTCCTTTTCCCAGGCTTTACCAGCCTTTAGAAAATCTTCTTCGCTCACCGTGAGCAATTGCTTTACATAGGGCTGGGCTTGTTCGCTGAGTAGTATACGGGCAAAATTCAATAGTTCAGCTTCTACCCGCCAGTTCTTGTCGTCGCTCACCCGGTCCAATACGAATTCGGTTAAAAAACGCATCAAATCCGGATCATCGGAGGCACGATCCATGAGTCGGGTGATGGCTTCCTGAAGAAATCGGGTTTCGTCCAATTCTACTTCAAAGCTGTTGCTCAAATCCAGTTCCGAGGCAAAGGTTCGAATGATGCGGTGGATAAAGCGATCGATGGTTTGAACCGAGAAGGCGGAGTAGTTGTGCAGCAGCTGAGCCAGGCAGTTTTTGGAGCGGATAGCTATTTCCGTAGCATCCAGTTTTAGGCTGGGGTCTTCCAGTAAAAGTGAGAAGTGTGGACTGTTGTGACGTTCCTTTGAATCGGCTAATTGCAGGAGGGCTGCAATAATTCGCTCCTTCATTTCGTTGGATGCCTTGTTGGTAAAGGTCAATGCAAGAATGGAGGAGATTCCTGATTCATAGGCATCCGTCAATGCAATTTTCAGGTATTCCTGAACCAGTGTAAATGTTTTGCCCGATCCGGCAGAAGAACGAAAAACAGATAAGCTCAAGCCGTGTCCCTTTTGTCCTCAAAAATAGGTCGCTTACGAATACCCTGCGGGCTTGTAAGTGCTTTTTATAACTTTGTTCTCAGTCCTATGACCAGAGCATTCCCAATTATGTTGGCCCTTCTGCTGGGCTTTTTTTCGAGCCATTCTCAAGAGAGAAGAGGCACTTACTTTGGTGTTCAGTTCAAACCCATGATATCCGGGAGCTTAATCAATGAAGGCGTCCCTTCTGGAACAGAAAATGGAATCAACTTTGAAGTAACCAAGCAGTTCGGGTTTTCTGCCGGAATGGTGATCCGTCATGACTTTACTAAAATGTTCAGTGTAGAATCCGGAATTTCGTTTGTGCAACGTAATCAGAATTACCATGTTTACGATCCGGTTAGAGACTACACCTTTGATCAGGAGTTTGGAACCGTGGGTTATGAAATACCGCTACTTGGATTGGTTTATATCCAATTGAGCGATCAGGTATTTATGAATACATCTTTCGGAGTTTCTTTCGATATGTACCCCAGTGATATTAAGGTTGAGTCTGATGACGATCGGGTGAACATGATTGGCCAGCGTGCAGGATGGATTCTTCCAGCTTTATCGGCGAACATCGGATGGGAGTGGAGAACCAAAGAAAATGGTTCATTCTACATTGGAGGAACCTACCACAGAAGCTTTGGCGATACGTATGAGTTTATTGCTGAATACGATTACAATCGTTTGGATACAGCTTCAGTTGTCACTCCCATGTACTTAACCACCAATGGGAACTACCTCACTTTAGATTTCCGTTACTTCTTTCATGAAGACCCGGAGAAAAAACAATTGCGGAAAGACAAATCCAGAAGACGCCGCTAATTAGAATTTCATTCTACGCTTTCTTTTCTTGATAAACGGGTGGGCTCCACCTGGACGCTTAGTGCGCTTCCTTATTTTGGTGAAATTGTAGGTTAAAGAAACCGTGGCGGTTAGAAAATGATCTTTGTTTTTAGGATTTCCACGAGGTGCCCCCTTCGCACTCCATCCTGGATTACTTCCATCGGTTCGGTCCGCTAAATCAGCCGCAGCATCGCCTTTTTCGGCACGTAAAACATCGTTGTCGTAATACACCGTACTAGCGTCATCCAGGTAATCTGTAAACGTGAATCGATAGCTCAAATCTAAGCCCACCTTAAAGTTTTGGCTGAGAACGTAATCGGCCTTCAATCCAAATGGAATGGAAAATGAAAAAGGTGAGTAGGGTTCTGGCCCATCGGGCAGGCCTTGTCCTTCTGTTCCCAAGGGACGGAGGGCAGTACCATCGGCTTTAGGGTTGTAATAGAAAAAGCCTGCCCCCACAAATACAATCACATCGATCGGGAGCTTGGCCATACCTTTTGCTCCAGGAATATGCAACAAGTGGCCCACTTTGTTTCTTAGAATGTAGTATTCAAACAGAAGACTTCCTTCATAGATCTGGGTCGTAAACGAGAGGTTCCGGTAATTCCTTTCCGGGTTGGATGTCAATTTATCACTCCCGCTGATCGTGGCATAAGTAAAATTGGCTCTTACCGCCATTCGGTAGGAGAGGTGATAGCGATAGCCGAAGGTTATAGCCGGTTTAAATTGACTCATTTCCAAATCAAGCAGCCATACTCGTCCGGCACCGGCTCCACCACCGAGGTCACCCAAGTAGTTGGCGACGCCAGCTCCAAACATGATTTCGTGACGGTGCTTTCGCCAGGCATTTTGTTGGTTGAAGTATTGACCATAGCTGGGCAGAGCAAAAAGCAGTGCTCCCAATAAAACAGGTATGGTCCAAATCTTTTTCATGACTAACCGCTAAGGTTATGCTAACCAACGTTGTGCCAAACAAATATATTGGCAAGGTACGGAGAAGATGCTAAAATTTTGGACGTACTTTACGTTTGGGCTTTTTGTAGATGTGAATGAAGGGTGCGTAGGTCCAGGTTATGGCTACGGAGAAGTAGGAATCTTTACGGTCTGGATTTCCTCGCGGAGATCCAGGTTCCGACCATCCATCTCTCGATCCGTCGGTTCGGTCGCTCATTTCAGCGGCGAGATCGCCGTTGGCTTTGCGAATTTCTTCTTTGTCAAAATAAACCGTGCTAGCATCGTCCAGGTAATCGGTGGTGGTAAAGCGATACGTCAGGTCCAATCCCAATTGCATAGACCGGGTAATCATATAGCCACCAGAAACTCCAACCGGAAAGGCTATAGCCAAACGGGAGTATTTTTTCGTGCCACCTACTCCTTGTCCTTCAGTGCCCAAAGGTTGTAAGGCAACGCTTCCGTACTTGGGATTAAAGTAAAAGAATCCAACTCCCAAATGAGCTGATGCAGCAAACTTTTGTCCGGTTTTTCCAATGACCGATTTTTGGTAGAAGCCGCGTCCGTAATTGGCTCGAAGAATATGATATTCTCCAAGAACGGCTAATTCAAAAATGTTGGAGGTAAATTCAAGGTTCCGGTATTTCCGCTCTTCGTTTTCAGTAAGAGCATCACTTCCGCCTACCCGGCCATAAAAGAATTGTGGACGAATGGCAAAGCGGTCATCAATGTTGTACCGATAGCCCAAGCTAAAGCAAGGTCTAAACATGGAAATCTCAACATCCTTTGGTGAGAAGTTAGCAGCCGGGCCGGGATTTCCACCTAATTCACCCAAGTAGTTACTTCCACCGACACCCACGATAAGCTCATGACGGTAAAAGTTCCACTTTCGCTTGCTGTTTGCATTCTTGGAGGTTCGTTGAGCAAAGGCTAGTTGAAAGCTCAGCGCAAACAAGGTAAATATGAAAATCGTACGTTTCAAACTTCGCATTGCATTGGTCGGTGCAAAATTAACTCAAAATCCACTTTTTCCTAAATAATTATAGAGGATCAACATTAATAACCAGTCGAACAGCCTTGTAGTTGGGGGACTTTCGGAATTCATCGAGCAATTCAAGCAGCTCAATTTTTAACTGGGCATTGGAACTGTCGCGTGAAAGTTTGATCAGGATATTTTCGTGATACAAGTTCCGAATCCTTGCGATAGCGGGAGTTTCGGGCCCTAAAATTCGATCTCCGAATCGACCGCGTAGAATTCGGGCCAGCTGTCGGGCAGCATCTTGATTCAACTCCCGTGATCGATGTTTTAAAGTGATCAGAACAATGCGGGAATAGGGTGGATAATTGAACTGCCTGCGGTGAACCAATTGATCTTTGACCATGCCTTCATAGTCGTTGTCGATCACCTTTCGAATAATGAAATGTTCGGGTTCGAAGGACTGGATAATTACCTTGCCTCGTTTGTTTTTTCTTCCAGCTCGTCCGGCTACTTGAGCCATCAAATGGTAAGAACGTTCAAAGGCTCTAAAGTCAGGATAATGGAGCATGTTGTCAGCACTAAGAATTCCCACCAGGCTTACCCGGTCAAAGTCCAGTCCCTTGGTGATCATTTGGGTCCCAACCAAAATATCGGTATCACCGGCTTCAAAGTCCGATAGCATTCGCTGGTAGGAGTTTTTGTTGCGAGTGGTATCCAGGTCCATTCGGGCAATTCTCGCTTTGGGGAAAAGCAGGGAGAGGTCTTCTTCAACCCGTTCTGTTCCAAATCCGGCCAATTTTATTTCGTGCCCGCCACAAGCTGGACAAGTATGAGGTACATGTTGATGAAACCCACAATAATGGCAAGAAAGCTGATCTCGATATTTGTGGTAGGTCAAACTGATGTCGCAGTTTTTGCATTGCGGCACCCAGCCACAAGTTTGGCAGCGCAGTGTAGGTGAGAATCCACGCCGGTTGCGGAAAAGGATGATTTGCTCTTTATTCTCCAGGGCCTCTTCCATCGCTTGGAAAAGCATAGGCCCCAAATTGGCTTTCATTTCTTTTCGCTTGTAGGCCTTGGTTAGATCGTCAACAAAAATTTCCGGGAGTTGAATATTCCCATGTCGCTTCTTAACGGATACCAGCCCAAACT
The DNA here is from genome assembly GCA_024398055.1 of bacterium SCSIO 12741. NCBI lineage: Bacteria > bacterium SCSIO 12741. The sequence goes on from CP073749.1 coordinate 2,733,734, forward strand.
TTCCGGTTTGAGCATTTCGATAGGTTTCAATCGCTGGTGTGGCTGAACCTAAAAGAACCTGAGCCTTGTAGATAGAGGCCAATACCACCGCTGAATCTCGGGCATGATAGCGAGGTGCCGGATCAAACTGCTTGAAGGAGGTTTCGTGTTCTTCATCCACGATGATCAAACCCAAACGAGGCATGGGAACAAAAAGAGTAGAGCGTGCTCCGATTACCACATCGTAGCCATCATCGGCCAATGCCCGGTTCCAGATTTCAACCCTTTCGTTCACGTTAAACCGAGAATGGTAAACCCCCATTCGATTGCCAAAGCGATGCTTCAGGCGATTGACCAGCTGAGTTGTTAAGGCAATTTCGGGTACCAGATAGAGCACCTGTTTGCCTTGTCGGATGCACTCACGGGCCAATTGAATGTATAATTCTGTTTTGCCACTGGAAGTTACCCCATGTAACAAGGTGACAGGCTTTTCATTCAGATTGATTCGTAACTCTTCCAAGGCTTTTTCCTGGTGCTCGTTGAGCGGAAAATCGGTTTCATCGGCATCCTCAAATTCGCCAACCCTTCCCAATTCTTCAGCATATACTTCGAGCACTCCTTTTTCGACCAAACTCTTCACCTGAGCCAATGAGGCTTCAGCCGCTTGATACAGTTCGGTTTTCTTTACCGGTTTTGGATTTGCCGTATGCCACCCGGATAGCTTGATGTAAGTCATGAGCACTTCCAACTGCTTTGGAGCACGTGACAATTCATCAAATTTTTCCTGAAGCACTTCCTCCTGTTGGCAGCTTGGAGTCAACCGCACCCAGTCTACCATTTGAGGTTTGTATTTCAGCTTTAGGTCTTCCTCTGATATGGCCACCTTTTGTTCGATTAGCCTTTTTACCAGGGGCATTACCGTTTTTTGGCCCAATATCTCAGAGATCTCTTGCAGAGTCAGTTTCTCTTGATTTTCAAGTGCTTCAGAAACCAGGTATTCCTTGTCGTTGAGTTCAGAGAAGTCACCATCAAAGTCCGGATGAATTTGAAGTATCGTTTGGCTGCTGAGGTTTAATCCTGAAGGAAGAGCCGATAGCATTACTTCACCCATGGAGCAGAGGTAATAATCACTCATCCACTCCCAAAACTTGAGCTGTTCCGGATAAATGATAGGAGCATCATCCAGAATCTCATCGATGTATTTGGCCTGATAATCCTGAGGGGGGTGCTCATGTACTCGGGCTACCAGAGCTGAATACAATTTAGATTTTCCAAACTGGACCACCACCCGAGTCCTTTCTTGAATCTGATCATTGAGTCCTCTTGGAACCCGGTAAGTATAGAGCCGGTTCAAGGGAAGAGGTAATATGACGTCAACAAAAAGGGTAACCATGATGCGTTTTGCAAATTTAGCAGAGTCATTCACAGAGGCGGCATGCCTCCTTCCATATTCGAGATATCCTTTTTGAACGGTAAAACGGCGGGTATTCACGATCTAAAAAAACTTATACCATCTTTGTTTTCCTCATGTCAACGAAACGATCTGACCTATGGAAGGCTCTTGGACCGGGCCTGTTGTACGCCGGTGCTGCGGTAGGTGTTTCCCACCTGGTTCAATCCACTCGGGCTGGAGCCCAGTTTGGTTATGCCCTCATTTATGCTCTGGTGCTGGCCAATTTGGTGAAGTATCCCTTTTTTCTAATGGGGCCTCAATATACCGCTGCCACCGGTGAGAGTTTGTTAGCGGGTTACAAGAAATTAGGAAATTGGGCGGTTTGGTCTTTCCTCGTGCTCACCATCCTAACCATGTTCTTTGTTATCGCCGCCATTGCGGTGGTTACGGCTGGTTTGGCTGGTCATCTATTACCCTGGTCTTTTGATCCGGTAGTTTGGTCCATAGGCCTCACGGTTTTCTGCGCACTCATTCTTCTGGTAGGTAAGTATAGTCTCCTGGACAGAATGATTAAATGGGTCATTCTCATTTTATCGGTTACTACTCTGGTTGCCTTTTTCTCTTCCTTTGGTTGGAGCGCTGAAAAGGTGGGGACTCCATTATCTTTTTCATTTAAAGACCAGGCCCATTTACTGTTTCTATTTGCGTTTATTGGATGGATGCCGGCTCCTATGGACATCTCGATTTGGCACTCGGTTTGGGCCGAGACAAGAAACAAACTCACTGGTCATCAAGCCTCACCGCGTCAAGCCAGATTCGATTTTAATGTAGGCTTTATCGGAACGGCTCTTTTGGCCATTTGCTTTTTGGTGTTAGGCGCCCGGATGTTTTACGGTACAGGAAACGAATTGGAGGTGAAATCTTTGGCTTTTGCTGGTCAGTTGATTGACATGTACACCACCTTGCTTGGGCCGGTCTTTTTCTGGGTAATTGCTCTTGCGGCTTTTACGACGATGTTTAGCACCACACTCACTTGTTTAGATGCTTTTCCACGAGTACTTAGTGAGGCCAGTGGATTATTGACAAGTCGAAAGGAGGAGGGCAACAAGAAAACCTACCCTTTGTTTATGTTGGTCCTGGTAGCTGGAACCATCTTGTTCATTCTGTTTTTGCTGGGCAATATGGGGCAGATGGTCGATTTGGCGACTACCTTATCCTTTCTTACTACTCCCTTTTTGGCCCTACTCAATTTCCTGGCCATTCGACAAGCTGAAAAAGCGGGCCATCTGCGTATGAATCCTCTATTAAAGGGATTGAGTTACGTTGGATTTCTCGTGTTGATCGGAATGGCTATCTGGTATCCTTTTATCCGATTTGGAATGGCCGGATAATTACCAGGGGATCACCTTGATTCCAACCACCATGACCCGAGCTTTTGGGGCTTCTCCCTCAGCCCAGTAATCGGTAAGACTGTAATTGCCAAACAAGTGAAAGTTTCCATAACCAATGCGAACCGTAGCAGTGGCTCTCCAGGGGTTTTGATGCATGTTGGATTTACGGCGTATGGTGTTGCAAATTTCACCATCCCAGAATTTGATCTTTTGTTTTCCCGTCAATCGGTAGCCGAGTATTACACCTGCTGCAATGTGAAAAGACGAAGAGTTGTATTGAGATGTATTTACTCCCAGAAGCAAGGGAACTGTTACCCAGCTATTTTTCATGTTATTGTTACGGTAGCCGAATACGGTATCCGTTCTTAGGGTCATGGAGTCACCTTCTGATACCATAAGGTCGTTTCCTTTGAGCTGAAAATTGTAGTAATCTAACCCAATTCCAACCACTCCTTTGAAGTACTCCCCAACAATAGGAATGCCTTGCTCATAAATATTGACTCCGAAGTAAAAGGAGCGACCATAATCCAGTTGCATGCCTTTGAAACCCGCTGGAGGTACATCCGTTCCATCCTCATAGATCAAGGAGTTGATACCGATATCCAATCCCTGCCAATGCTTGTTTTTTCGATCCTGCCATTCTTCCCAGGAATAATCGAAATTCATTCGATTGTCATCCAGGTTGATGTCACCACCACCGGGGTGTGTTTGTGATTTTAAGACAGGTGAAATAAGGAGTGCTGCAAGTAGAAAAAATAAGGTTCTCATATCTGAATTTTTACCTTAACGAAGGTAACCAATTCCGATGCTGCGGCCTATCCTTTTAAGGGGAATCCAAGAAGAAATTTTCGGGAACGAAGGAGCTCTATAAAGGGCTGTGACTGTTCAAACAAAAAGTCTGAATCGCTAACGCCGAAGGAGGCACCTGCACGAATTAAGGCTTCTCCCAGGTGGTTGGCCGTAGCACTTAGCTGTTCCAAGGCTTGAAAAAAGAGAGGCGATAAGGCCATAAACTGGGCAGATCCTGAATCGGGATCTCTAAGAATGAGCAGGTGGTATTCTCCAGGTTGGAGAGCCGCGTCTTCCGCTTTTACCTGATGAAATGGGTAGGAGATAGTGAGTAGACGATGATGGGGATTGCATACCACTGGATCCGTTCTCCAATCACCGCTCTCATGGTAGACTTCCACGGGTTGATCTTCTTCGCAATACACTTCTATTTCTGTCCATTCAAAAAAGACCAGTTCTTCCAGGTAAGGATAGTTTTCTTTAAGCTCAAATTCATTTTCCCTGAGATAAACCACGAGCTCGTAAGGCATTTTCCAAACCTGGTAATTCTGACAAGGGTGAACAGCAAAAAAACGTTGAACAAGTCCATTCCACTCCTCTTTACTGAGAATACGAAAGGTGACAGGATAGGCCGTTCTTAGGGTGTCGTAAGCGATGTTATAGACCAAACGGCGGTAATGGGGCAATCGATCAGGAGAAACCCCGGGCATATCGGTAGCTTCACCAGTGCGGCAGTAGTTAGCCAATTCGGATTGCCAATGACGGGTATCGTCGCTTAATGGGTGGGTGATTTCTGCCATGCTTTTTGACCTATGGATCGTAATCGACTCAATTCGTTTTGTAAAATCGGCCAATCGGGAATGTTGAAGTCGCGTTCCAACAATACCGGAACCGGATTAAGTTTGGGCAGGGTTTCTTCAAATAGCTGATACACCGGATCAATGATGTTTTGCCCATGAGTATCAATAATGAGGTCCGGAGCTACTTGTTCGTGCCCAGCCATGTGGATGTAGGCCACCCGGTCAAGAGGAAGGGCGTTGATGTAATCGGTGCTTGAATAAGTATGGTTAAAGCTGTTTACATAAACGTTATTAACGTCGAGTAGCAAACGGCAGTCAGATTGATTCAGAATCGCCGAAACGAATTCCTCTTCTTTCATTTCCGGAGCCAGTGGAGTGTAGTAACTCACGTTTTCCAGAATAAGTGGCCTTTCCAAAAAATCCTGTACCACACGAATGCGTTCCGCAATGTGATCCACAGCATCTTGGCGAAAGGGGATGGGGAGCAAATCATACAGGTGAGCGTTGTCGCATTTGCTGTAGGATAAATGCTCAGAATACAACGACACCTGATAGTGATCCAGAAACTTCTTGAGTTCGTTCAGAAAGTCCATATCGAGCGGATCCGGACTTCCAATAGAAAGGGAAAGACCATGGCAAACCAAAGGATATTTTTCTACTGCTTCATCCAGTTTTTTTCTCCAATATCCGCCCAGTCCCATCCAGTTTTCGGGAGCAACTTCAATGAAGTCAGGCTTTCCGTCTTCCAGTGAGATTATTTCATCGGCGATATCTCGCCGAAAACCAATACCTGTTCCTGTGATTGTATTCATGTAAAAAAGGCCCTTTGGCATTCCGATTTTACCGGAAGCAAAAGGGCCTCGTATTAAAGTTTATTTGAGATTAGTGAGAGCCGCACTTGCCTTCTCCACACTTACCTTCACCGCATTTGTGTTCTTGAGTTTTACCTTCTTTGGCTTTCTCATCAGACTTAGCCTTCTCGTCCGATTTACTCTCTTTGGATTCAGCTTTCTTATCCTCTCCGGATTTGCCTTCACCACACTTGCCTTCACCGCATTTTCCTTCGCCACATTTCAGCTCAATTTCGCTGTTGTTCATCATTACAGGAGTATCGAATGGGTTGTTCAATTGAATCAACTCACTTCTCAACTCTGCCCCTGATCCGAGGTCTTGTACTTGAAACAATTCACCAGCTTGAGCAGGATTTGCCAACGCACCCAAAGTCAGGGTACCTGTTGCTATGGCAGCAACTTTTCCTAAGTTCTTTTTGCTTTTCATCACGCTTATTATTTTTAAATTATCACGATAACGGAAGGCTAAAGTTGATAAATCGTGTAAGTAAGTATTGTCTTTAAAAGTACAAAATGGAGATATAACCACCAAGGGCTGGCGATTTTCAGACTATTTCACAAAACTGCAGAGGGAGCTTTATTGCTCAGCTGGTGCGTTCTGTTTCTGGCACTCTAATACGGCTTTAACGATGTCGTATTCGGCGGCTCGATAAACGAAGTCATCTTCCAAAGGACAGTTCTTCATGAAGGCTGCGGCGTCAGAATCGGATTCAATTCCCGTAATCTTTTTGACAACGTCAATGTTGTACTTCCGTTGAATTTCACGCTCACGAGCATTAGTCTCCTTAGCCTTGGACAGTTTCTTTTTTTCCTTCGCTTCCTTGCTGAACTTATTATATAGGAAGGTAATCGGTGAGCCTAAGGATATATGCGCGTTCAAATCGGTGGGGACATCTTCAAGCGTCTTAGGTTGATCTTTGTACTCAAAGATTTCAACTTCCTTCCCTTCGATTTCCCTGGTCTTAAACTCATCCGCAAATTCGTCTTTCGATCCGAAAGGATTTACATTAACCGGATTCAGTACATAAACCTCAGGCTCCATGAATACGGTAATTTCGATCGCATCCGGAATAAACAGACTTTGGGTAAAAATCAGCTTATCCTTAAAACCAATAGACGAGAGCTCAATCGTGTCTCCTTGCCGATAGGGGAGGATAAATGTTCCATCCGTATAGGAATGAGTTGCGTGTCCGGTATTGTTGTTCACCACATGCACTCCCGCCAATCGGGTAGAATCCTTGGTGCTTATGATTTTGGCTTTCAGTAATTTGATTTGAGCGGATCCCGAAAATGCGATACCCACAAAAAGCAGTATGGTACTGAAAATAATGGTATTTCTGCGGCTAATCATGAGGGCGTAAAAATAGCCAATTTAACGCTCTGACTGGGATTTTATTTCAGTAAATCCAAGGCTTCCTTGGAGGTGATGGTCTTGCCTTGGTACTCACCTACAACAAACGCTCCCTTAATGTTCTGACCGGGCAATCCGCTGGCCGCATTCTGAGCTTCATCATAACTATCGTATGGTCCAAGATAATAGCGGGTCAGTCCATCATTTCCTTTTTCATAGGTGATGCTTCCCAACTTAACGAATTGATTGAAGTCAGTCATCGGGATGGCATTTTGGTAGGATCCCAATTGAATTTTGAACTTCACATCCTTGGAATTCACGTTGGAAGGAGTCGTTGTTGTTGGAGTGGTAGTAGGACTTTCTCCACCAGCAGGAGGTTCGTAGGTGGCACCCGCTTGAGACAATGGAATTTGATCTCCTTCGCTAAAGGCCTTAACCAGGCAGTCGCCATAACCTTGAGCCTTAAGTTCAACTCGACCAGAGGCGGCATCTTCATACGATTTGTAGTTACCAGCGTAGTAGCGGGTAAGGCCATCGCTGCTCTTCACGCCAATGACTCCACCTGGAATATCAGCAAATGTACCGGCTGGAACCTGATTACGGAAGGCACCAACCTGGATGCGGAATACCATTCCTTCCTGTTCAAGAGCTTTACCCTTACTGTCTCCAACGAATACACCACGTGTATCAGCTGTTACTACTTTACCCGTAACGGTTTCTTCTACAATAGCACGGGTGTCAAATCCTTTATCTCGTAGCGATTTGTCCTTGGCCATTGCATCGGCAATATTATCGTACTGTCCAACCAGAATAGCTGAGCTATCACCATCGTTAACCGATTTCAAGGCAGGTTCGCTCAACAAATCTTTAGCCTGATCGGGTGAAAGTTCATCTCCGGAGATTTGAACGCTGTAGCGGCTGTATTTTCTTCTTTCCGTAGCCGAAGGCACATCCTTGGTATAAATGGTATCCTCAATTTTAGAAAGGGTTCCGGTAGAATCCAGGAATCGGAGGTAGATGGCTTCCAGCTGCTCATCAGTAAGTGCAACACCGTTGGAGTCAACTACAGAATTTTCAGCCGAATTCAATTCTAAATCACGGTAATCTGGAACACCGTCGCCGTCGGTATCATAAGGGCAACCAACACTGTCAACTTCTACACCTTGAGGAGTGCCGAGGCATTGGTCAATCAGGTTTTGTACACCGTCTCCGTCCTCATCACCTGTAGTCATTTCAGCCAATTCTTCGTCCGAAATTAGGTTGTCGGCCATGGTTTGCTGAGCACGATGTTTAGATAAGTCATAGGTCAACCCAATGTGGGTATAGAGCAATTGGTCAATTCCGCCATCGCCTTTATATAAACCCTTCCCATCTTTCGACACTCCGTCGATCATGTCTGATAATAGAATGTTATAAGTAACACCTACCTGCGCATGCATCCGATTAGTCATTCGCATATTCACTCCAGCTCCAAAAGGAATCATGAAGGTGAATTTTTCGTAGTAACCAGCTCCGGTGATATCACTTTCCCGAATATCGGTTTCGTAATTATAGTCGCGAACCAGTTTTTGGGCCGAGTTCAGGTTATCCGGAGTCTCTTCCCGGTCTCGAATCGTTCCGTCACTCCAGTAATGGTAAAGATTTCCATTGGCATCATAAAGGTCCGTCTTCGAATTGAAGATCAAAGAGCTAAAACCAATCGATAAATAAGGATCAACGATGCGTTCGGAATTTAAGAAGTGGTGGAAATTGTAAAGCAGGTTTACACCAAAAGTATTGATGGTGCTTTCAAAATTTCGGTTGTATTGAGCCGATCTTTCGTTGGCCGAAGCCTTACCAAAAATCGTGTTGAATTCGATGTAAAAGCTGTTTTTTAGAGGAAAACTCAATTGGAGTTCCGCAGCAAGGTTGGATGTAAGTGGATTATTCGCTCGTTGATTTTTAGAAAGATCGCCGAAATAAGTGAGGAATCCACCAGACAATCCGATGATCGGTCTAAAATCACTGATCTCGCTTTCAGGCTCCGAACCCGAGAACTCGGTTTCGGGTTCCGTTGGTGGAGTTTCTTCTTCTGTGCTGGCGGTTACCGGCTCTTCTGTTTCTAAACTATCCGTTTGCGCGATTCCAGTTTGAGGAAGGCTGAACAGTAAAAAACAAACGACTATCAGAGGAATCGTTAAGTATGTCGATCGGGTCGTCATCAAAGCCCTAAAAGTAATAATTCGCCCATAAATATAATCCAATACCCAGAACCCCGATTACTTAAACCACTTTTGGCGAGTAATCATGAGGGCTTCTTGTACGGTAATGCGCTCTCCGTTGTTGTAGGCTGTTACAAAGGGACCGTCAAATTGATATCCTCCCGCATTAATTTCTTCTCTGGAATCACGAGCATCCTTATATATAAGGTAGGATCCTGTCGTGTATTTCACCCATCCTTGGTGATTTTCAAGAATAAATTCCTGACTCCAGTTGTGCTTCTTCTGAAAATAGGCGGCATCCACAATGTTGTGCCCGGCAGCTATTTGTACACGATAATTAACACCGGTGTTGGGTGAAGGGATGGGTGAGGTGTTTCCTAAGTTATCATTATTGCTTGCTGAAACCGGGTTAGACTCTTCGGTTTCGGTGGTGTTATTTTCTTCCTGAGCTTCTACAACCTCGGTCGCTTCTTCTTCGGTGGCCTCTTCTTCCGTGTCCGTATTGGTGAGCGTTTCGGTTAGAACAACGTCTTCTTTCACCTCTTCTTCGGTAGTGGTTTCTTCGGCGGTTACCTCCGTAACTTCTTCTTCTTGAGTGGCCGTTTCGTTCTGAGCCATCGTGGAAGTTTCTTCTGTGGTGGTTTCCTCTTCTTCCGAGGTTGCCGTGGCGGTTGTTTCTTCGGTTGACGATTCTTCAGTTTCTTCTGTCTCTTCCGGTTCCTGGGTTTTTACCGGTGCAACGGCCACAGCTGCTCCTGTTCCCGTGCTTCCATTTCCAGAAGAGATAGACGAATTATTGTTGGATTCCTCAGAACTTGTGCTGCTGGATGAGCTTTGGGTAGAAGGACTTTCCTCAGTCGATCCTTCATTGCTGGCCATCATTTCATCGCCAAACAGAATATCTTTTTTCACGGTTTGTCCGTCATCCAGGTAGGAGAATTCTCCGTAGATGGCAGTAACATCCTGGTTGCTCGCACCCGACAAGTCTACGTCATAAGTAATAGTTACAATCTGATCTTGAGGTACCGCCATCCAGACAAATCGAGCTTTGTTTTTGACGAAGGAGAAGGAGGCATTCTTGGTGTCACCTTTAGTTACTTTTCCACCCATCGGAACATATTCCTGAATCCGGCTAAAACCCTCGATTCCCTCTTTGTCAATCGTAATTTCAATGGTGTGCAAGGTTCCTTGAGAGGAAACTACACGACGCTTAACCGAAGCCCTGGCTGCCACTTTGGTTTCTTGTTGACTGGCTTCTGCTGCCGCCAATTGATCCGCAGAACCAATGGCAATTTGTTTTTTGGGAATGTGGAAAGCCCGCTTTTCGTTGTTTTCGATATAGGAGAATTTTCCTCCAATGTCTGCGGTCATTTGAACGCCAGACGCCACTTTCACTTTGTAGCTAATCGTAAAGGGTTCCTTTTCGGGAAATTCAACCCAGAAAATTTTGATTTGCCCATTGGCAAAGGTGAAGGAGGCATTGCCCAATTCGCCGGCTTCGGCGGTCAATCCTTCCGGTAAAGTTTCAGTGTACTTGGTAAATCCCTTGACTTCACCCGGTGTGAATTTTAATTCTACGGTGAACTCTGATCCTGCTTCCGCTTTTTCTGGAGCGACCAATTCGACCTTCAATTCTTCCTTTTTGTACTCGTAAGTAGGCAAGAAGATGAGTGGGAAAAGATGAAGGAAAACGAACAAATTTCGAAGCATAGCGAGTAGTTTGAATATGCGTTAGCAACAAAGCTACCCTTACCGTATGCGGCTTTCTGTTCAAAACTAACCGCAGTTGCAAACATAAACCTGTGGATAAGGAAGGCCTATGTTTGCTATGCTTGATATGTAAGTTTAAGAATTACAGTGTGTTAAGCTGGTTTTTAATGGTGTTTTTAAAGCCCTTTTTAGGGCTTGGAGTTATTAAAAATGAAATGTTAATTCCCGGTTGTTGCGGGGTTTTTAGAAGTTTGGTCGCAATAAGTACTTGGTGTAGAACTTGTTGATTTCACTAACCGCTTCGTCTGAATTGTCCACGATTTTGAACAGATCCAAATCCTGAGGACTAATGTTGCCTTCTTTAAGCATTACATTCTTTACCCAGTCCATCAATCCGGTCCAATAGTCGCTTCCAACCAAGATCACGGGAAAGGCTCCAATTTTTTTGGTTTGGATCAAAGTCATCGCTTCAAAAAACTCATCCAGGGTACCAAATCCACCTGGCATTACCACAAAACCCTGGGCGTATTTCACAAACATCAATTTGCGAACAAAGAAGTAATCAAAGGTGATCAACTTATCTCCATCAATGTAGGGGTTGTTATGTTGTTCGAAAGGAAGATCAATGTTCAATCCCACTGATTTTCCATTGCCGCGTTGTGCTCCCTTGTTGGCAGCTTCCATAATACCTGGTCCTCCGCCTGAAATAATACCGTAACCTTCCAAAGTAAGTTTGTAGGCGATTTCCTCGGCCATTAAATAATAGGGAGTATCAGGTTGGGTTCTTGCCGATCCAAAAATGGAAACACAGGGGCCAATTTTGGCCAATTTTTCAAATCCCTCAACAAACTCGGACATGATTTTGAAAATCGCCCAGGAGTCGTTGGTTTTAATTTCGTTCCAGTTTTTGGTTTTAAAGGCACGTTTTATCCGTTCTTCTTCTGACATAAAGATGAAATTTTAAATGTTTAAGATCTAAATCCCGGTGGTCGAAACCTGTAGTTCCCTCGGTTTCGAAGTGGTTTGGCAAGATAGGAAAATGTACCGGAATCCGTTTTATGGGAAAGATAACAGACGTTAAAATTGGCCGAGCGAGGAAAATGGAGTGTGAGCAGAAATGATTTTATCCAATTTTAAGACCCTCAACCAAACAGTTCGATTCCCTCGCCGTTATTAGGGAGGAAAAGGTGAGCTCATATAATTGGATATATTTGCGCAGCAAGGGTGAGCAATAGGAAATGCGACGGTTACTAACAAATACCATGGTGCTTCTGATGGCCGTATTGGCAACATCGTGTACCAAATGGCCTTGGCAGAATTGTGAGAAGGGACGAGGTGATCGGGTTGAAGAGGTAAGGAACTTTCCAAACTTTCATACCTTCATTCTCGATGTGCCTGGAGAGGTTATTCTTCATCATGATACCGCCCGCCCATCCAGTGAGTTGGTTTTGTTTGCTCAAAAAAATGTTCTGGGTAAAATCAGTACTGAGCTGAGTTCTGGAATCGTCACCGTTACCTTCGATGATTGTTTTCAAGATCACCAGGATCTTAGATTTACCCTTTACACCGGTGGATTAAAAAAAGTCATTTTCAATTCCTCTTCTCGGGTAAAAACGGCCACCGCCATCCGCGGAGATCATTTTACCGTGGAGGTGAATGGGACATTGTCAGCTGATATGACCTTTTTCATTGATTCATTGGCTACCCTTTATCCAGGAAAAGGAAGTGGAACTTTTCAAGGGTATGCGCACAAATACTACAATAAGATTGATGCAGCATCCTCGGTATATTCCGGTAATCTTGTTTCTGATTCCGTATGGACGGAATTGCATGGAGCAGGTTACAATGAAATTCACGTAGTGGACTACCTAAATGCCACCATTTCCGGCTCTGGAAATATCCTTTATACGGGTGGCGCCGATACCTTGGATGTGGTAGAAAACATCACCGGATCAGGAAGCCTGATCAACAACAATTGATTTCTTACACTTGGCGAATGGAAAGTCCGATTCGGTTTCTTTTCCGATCGATTGATATGACTTTAACGTCCAGGGTCTGATGCAAACTCAAAACTTCGGTAGGATCGCTTACATAGGCATCGGCCATTTCAGATAGGTGGACCAGGCCATTTACTTTAATCCCGATATCAACGAAGGCTCCGAATCCAGTCAAATTGGTTACAATTCCTGGTACAACCATGCCTTCGGTCAAATCATCTACTGTTTTTAACCCCTTCTTAAATTCGAACACTTTAGCTCGTTTTCTGGGGTCTCTTCCCGGTTTTTGAAGTTCTTGTAGGATGTCATTTAAGGTGTATTCACCCATTTCTTCGGTGAGGTAATCCTTGGTGTTTATCTGTTCGGTCAATTCCGAATTACCGACCAATTCGCTTACAGATACGCCCAAAGTTCTGGCCATTTTCTTCACCACCGAATAGCGCTCAGGGTGAACCGCAGATCCATCGAGGGGATTTTTTGGATTTGAAATGCGAAGGAATCCAGCTGCTTGTTCGAAGGATTTTGGTCCCAAAAGGGGGACATTCTTCAATTCTTCACGGGTGGTAAAGGCTCCTTTTTCCTGGCGATAGTTGACCAGGTTTTGGGCCAACTTTTCACCCAAGCCCGAAACGTAAGTAAGTAGCTCCTTGCTTGCTGTATTTACGTCTACACCCACATGGTTTACACAGTTTTCCACCACCTGATTCAGTCGATTTTTAAGTCGTGTTTGATCCACGTCATGTTGGTACTGTCCTACGCCAATCGACTTGGGTTCAATCTTTACCAGCTCGGCTAAAGGATCCATCAAGCGGCGACCAATGGAAACAGCTCCCCTTACCGTTACATCATACTGTGGAAATTCCTGGCGGGCAATTTTCGAAGCGCTGTAAACCGAGGCTCCTGCTTCACTAACCACAAATACTTGTAAGTCCCGATCGAATCGAATGGATCTAATCAATTGCTCGGTTTCTCTTCCAGCCGTTCCATTGCCGATAGCAATAGCCTCTATACGATAGGAACGGACCAGGGTAGAAATCTTTCCGGCTGATTTACGGTCGTTTTTAGGGGCGTGTGGGTAAATGGTTTCGTTGTGAAGCAAGTCGCCTTGTTCGCTTAGACAGACTATTTTGCATCCGGATCGGAACCCTGGATCAATGGCCAGAATTCGTTTTTCACCCACCGGTGCGCCCAAGAGAAGTTGCTTGAGGTTTTCGCCAAAAATGCGAATAGCCACCTCATCCGATTTCTCGGTCCAATCTTTTAGAAATTCATTTTCTATCGAAGGACGAATCAACCGGGAGTACGAATCTCGAAGCGCCTTTTTGATTTCGGTATCGCAGGGCGAGGAATATCGGATGGCCTGTCTTTCCAATTCTTCCAGTACTTTTTTTCGATCGGGTTGTACCTGGTACTTGAGAAAACCTTCACGCTGGCCGCGTTTTATGGCCATGAATCGATTGGGTTTACAACGCCTTACTTCTTCGGAGAAATCAAAGTAGTCGCGGTACTTTTCTCCTTCCTCTTCTTTTCCAGAAACTACCTTGCATTGAATTACCGCATGGCGTTGGTAGTACCTTCTAACCGTATTTCGCAACCGACGATTTTCAGACATCCATTCCGCCATAATGTGGCGAGCTCCTTCCAACGCTTCTTCCATGGATTTTACCGGACCCTTAACAAATCTTCCAGCCAGGTATTCGGGATCTCCACTGCCTTTCATGATGGATCCAGCAAGGGGCGAAGACCTTTTTCAATGGCTACAGTGGCTTTCGTTTTACGCTTGGGCTTATAAGGGAGATAAAGGTCTTCCAAGGTGTTGAGCTCAGTACAATCCAATACCGATTGCTCAAGTTCTTCCGTGAGAACATCCTGTTCCTTTAAGCTTTTCAGGATCGTTTCTTTCCGATCTTCCAGGTCCTTCCAGCGTTGGTAGGCATCTCGGATGGATTCGAGCTGAACTTCATCCAATCCTTTGGTTCTCTCCTTCCGATACCTGGCAATAAACGGAATGGTGGCTCCCTCGTTGAATAGAATCAAGGCCGATTCGATTTGTGAGGCAGGGAGGGTAAGCTTTTGAGCAATGAAACCCGCTACTTGAGCTGTGGATTGGGACCTTTCCATACTTTTGCAGCCAAATGTATCACCTTCAAATTTGCCGGGATGGAGTACTACGATAAAAATTTCAGATTAGGAGTATTGGGCGGCGGTCAGCTTGGTCGCATGTTGATTCAGGAAGCGATTAATTATGACGTGAAAATTGCGGCTTTGGATCCTTCGGCTGAAGCACCCTGCAGTCGAATTGCACATGACTTTGTTCAAGGTGATTTTGCCGATTATCAAACGGTGATGGATTTCGGTCGCGACAAGCAGGTAATTACCGTGGAAATTGAGCACGTAAACGTTCAAGCGCTCAAAGATTTAAGGGATTCGGGCGTAAAAGTCTTCCCGCAACCTGAAGTGTTGGAAATCATCAAAGACAAGGGCAAGCAAAAGCTATTTTACCAAGAAAACGGCATTCCTTCGGCCGACTTTTTCCTGGTTGACGATAAAGCTGGAATGGCTGAATTGGCCCATGAAATGCCTTTTATGCAAAAAGCCAGAACAGGTGGATATGATGGAAAAGGAGTAACTCCGGTTCGAAACGAGGAGGAAATGAACCAAGGGTTTGATTGCCCATCCGTACTCGAGAAATTTGTTGATTTTGAAAAAGAACTTTCTGTCATTGTTGCTCGAAACGAAAAGGGCGAAATGGAAACTTTCCCGCTGGTAGAGTTGGACTTTAATCCGGAAGCTAATCTCGTTGAGTTTTTATTTGCCCCGGCACGGGTAGGAGTCGAAATTGAAGAAAAGGCTCGGGCAATTGCTCTTAAAACGGCCGAAGCTTTTGGCGTGGTAGGAATTCTCGCGGTGGAGTTGTTTTTGACTCGAGAGGGAGAAGTTTTGGTTAATGAAGTGGCGCCTCGTCCACACAATTCAGGCCATCAAACCATTGAAGGAAATTATACTTCACAATATGGCCAACACCTTCGTGCCATCACCGGAATGCCTTTGGGCGATACTTCAGCTCGTGGCGCTTCAGTTATGGTTAACCTATTAGGAGAAAAGGGATTTCAAGGACCAGTTAAATACGAAGGGTTGAATGATGTAACTGCCTGGAAGGGAGTCTACGTGCATTTGTACGGCAAAACCCAAACCAAATCTTTCCGGAAAATGGGGCATGTGACCATCGTTTCTGATACCTTGGAAGAAGCTCAAAAAACAGCTCATCAAGTGAAAGATACCTTGAAGGTGGTAGCCGAATAGGATATTCCAGGTTGTTTAGAACGGACAAGAAGGGCCTTTAGGAAGGCTTTTTTCCTGATTTGTAATGGGTTCATTTCAGAGCACGGAAATTTTCAAATTACTTTTTAACCTGTTTTTTGAAGTCAAGTTGGCTTGGTGCTTATGTCTATGGCTTTAAAGTTGAAGGGGTTACAGTTCATTTGTGATGAGTTTGGAGTAGATGGTCTCCCATTCGCTTTTTTGGGCCTTCAAAAACTCGGAACATTTTTTCATCAATAGGGTAAGATCCGGGTATTCATAAGGGATTTTTGAATAGTTTGGTACGAAAATTTGATTGCGATGAGGCCAGGCATTTTTTTGTTTTTTGTCCTGTTTATTGGACTTGCTTCCTGCGGGGGTTCTCCCTCTAATTCGGAGGTTGTCAGCCCGGTAGAACCGGTTGAAAAAGAGGAAAAGGAAGCGTATCAGGTTCAAATCATGTTTTACAACGTGGAAAACCTGTTTGATACGATAGATAATCCCAAAACCAAAGACGAGGAGTTTACCCCGGATAGTGATAAAAAATGGGGGCTTGAACGCTACCAAACAAAATTGGATCGTTTGGCTCAAGTTGTCCTTTCTGTAGATTCGATGGGGCCAGTGGCTGTTCTTGGCCTGGCTGAAGTAGAAAACCGAGCTGTTCTGGAAGATTTAATTGCGCATCCCAGCTTGGCTAACCGTCGATGGGGTATTGTACATGAACAAAGCCCGGATTTTCGGGGAATTGATGTGGCTTTGATCTACGACAGTGCTTGGTATCAACCAAATGGCTATGATTATGTTACCGTAAAGCTTCCCAATTCTGATCGAACTACTCGAGATATTCTTAAAGTGACCGGACAGTTGAAAGGTGGCGAACAAATGGCCTTTTTTGTAAACCATTGGCCGTCCCGCTATGGAGGGCAAGAAGCTTCAGAGCCAGGAAGGATAGCTGCAGCAAAAGTGCTTCGTAAAGAAGTATCGGCCTATGATAAACGCAATCCTGATGGCAACTTTGTAGCCATGGGAGACTTCAATGATTATCCAACCAACAAGAGTGTACAGGAGATTTTGGGTGCCGGATGGGGGATGAGTTCTCTTATCAAAATTTGATGGCACAATCAACCTTTGGCGATACCGTAGGTAGTTATAACTACAAAGGCGAGTGGGACTTTTTGGATCAGTTGATCGTAAATGCACCATTGGTTGATCAGGTAGATTCGGTTTATGCCCATAGTCGCCCTTATATGCTTTATTACAACAAGAAGTACCAAAACCATGCACCGTCGAGAACGTATAGTCGGGATACCTACTATGGTGGCTATTCAGATCACCTTCCGGTGGTGGTGACGTTTACCTTCAATTAATTAACACGATGAAAAAGATTTATGGTTTAGTTCTGGCCCTGGTAGCCAGCTTTTCGCTATCCGCACAGGATTTAGTGGCTTTGTATGAAAAGGTTGATCCGGCCGTAGTGGTGATTTATACCGAGGGCAAAGAAGCGCTTGGCGGTGGTAGTCGATTGAATCAAGTTTCTGCTCAGGGATTGGGCAGTGGAGTATTAATAGACAGTGAAAAAGGCCTGATTATGACCGCGGCTCATGTGGTTCAAGGGGCAGATAAAGTACAGGTTGAATTCGTAACCGGCGAATCCATCCCAGCTACCATTGTGAGAAGTGTTCCTCATTCTGATGTGGCCTTGATTAAACTCGACTGGAAGCCTTTTAAAGCCGTAAAAGCAGTCCCACTCGGAAACAGCGAAAACGTAAAGGTGGGTGAAGATATTTTTATCATTGGAGCGCCAATGGGGTTGGAGCATTCCCTTTCTCGTGGAGTAATTAGTGGACGTCATTATGTGAACCGGGTGACTGGTTCCGGTAAGAAGTTGGAGTTTTTTCAAACCGATGCTTCTATCAACCAGGGAAACTCCGGTGGCCCCATGTTCAATATGAAAGGCGAGGTGATCGGATTGGTGAGCTACATTCTCACTCAAAGTGGTGGATTTGAAGGAATCGGTTTCGCAGCCAGTTCTGAAATTGCCTCCAAAATGCTATTGGAAGAAAATCATTTTTGGACCGGACTTGAAAGTGTTTACGTAACAGATGAAATTGCTGCGGCGCTCAACGTTCCGCAACCCGGTGGATTGCTGGTTCAAAAGGTGGTTAAGGTTTCGCCTACCGGGAGAATGGGACTTCAAGGAGGAACATTTAAGGCCTACATCGAAGGAGAAGAAGTGCTCATCGGTGGAGACATTATTTTGAGTGTTAACGGAGTGCCTTTTACAACGGAAGAAAACCTGGAAAAAGCGAACGACATTCTGGTCAATCTACCTCCGGGAGGAGAGTTTACCTTGAGCGTATTACGAGCTGGAAAGATTATGGACGTTAAAGGAAATGTTCCTACAAATTAGAATGCTATGGAGTTTTTAGATCCCATTCTGGATGATTACGTAGTTCGGCATTCTGCCGATGAGCCTGACCTTCTGAAAAACCTGAATCGGGAGACGCATCTCAAAGTGCTGATTCCTCGAATGATCGCCGGACACTACCAAGGTCGTGTATTAAGCATGTTGTCATTTATGATTAGGCCCAGGGTGGTTCTCGAAATTGGAACCTATACCGGATACTCGGCCATGTGTTTTGCAGAAGGAATGCCTGAAGATGGGGTTGTCCATACCATTGATCACAACGAAGAGTTGCAGGATATTCAGGACCGTTACTTCGAGCAATGTGAAAACCGGGATAAGATCAAACGCTATATCGGAACAGCCGCTAAAATTATTGACGACATTGAAGGCAATTTTGACCTGGTATACATCGACGCGGACAAGGAAAATTATGCCCACTATTTTGATCAGGTTATTGATCGTATGAATCCTGGAGGATACATCATTGCCGATAATGTTCTTTGGAGTGGAAAAGTACTCGAGGAAGCGGCTGCTGGTGATCAGGAAACTCAAGCTCTTCAGGCTTACAACATGAAAATAAAAAAGGACCCTAGGGTGGATAACGTACTTCTGCCGATTCGAGACGGCTTGATGGTAGCAAGGGTAAAGTAACCACCAAATAAATTCAACCATGACTATAGACTTAAGAAGTGATACCGTTACTCATCCAACTCCAGGAATGCTGGACGCGATGGTGCAAGCCAAAGTAGGGGATGACGTATTTGGAGAAGATCCTACCGTAATCGAATTGGAGCAATTCGCAGCCTCCCTTTTTAATAAAGAAGCTGGCTTATTTTTCCCAAGTGGAACTTTTGCAAACCAGGTGGCCATTCAGGTTCATACCCGCCCCGGCGATTCGGTAATTTGTGATCACAACGCTCATGTCTATCGTTATGAAGGGGGAGGGATGTCCGCCAATTCAGGTGTAAGTCCTATTCTGCTCGAAGGAGATAGAGGCCGACTTTCCGCCGATCAGGTGAAGGCTGCTCTACCGCCCGATGATCCTCATTTTTCGAAAGTAAAACTGGTTTGCCTGGAGAATACCTCCAACAAAGGTGGAGGTAGTATCTACCGCCTGGAGTCTATTCGGGAAATCAGAACCTTGTGTATCGACAATCGGATGGCTTTGCACTTGGATGGAGCTCGGGTGTTTAATGCCTTGATTGCCAAAAAATCGAACCCAAGAGAATTAGGGCGCTATTTCGACTCTCTAAGTGTTTGTTTGTCCAAGGGGCTTGGAGCTCCGGTCGGTTCTTTGCTTTTGGGCGATCAGGAATTTATTTACGAAGCCAAGCGGGTACGTAAGAGAATGGGTGGAGGTATGAGACAGGCGGGCTTTTTGGCTGCTGCAGGCCTTTTTGCCATGAACAACCAAGTGGATCGGTTAGCAGATGATCACAGAAGGGCTCGGCAATTGGCCGATATGCTCAAGGATCAGTCCTATGTTCAAGAGGTGCTACCAGTGGAAACCAATATTGTCATTTACCGCTTGGATGACGCCATGGATGTTAACGAATACATTCAGTTGCTCGATAGCCATGGTTTAAAAGTGGTTCCTTTCGGTCCTGGTTTGGTCAGGATGGTTACTCATTTGGATTTTACAGACACGATGCTGGCTGAAATTCCAAGTCGACTGTCTATCTAATTCTTTTTCCTCGTAACTTTATGGTCTGATTTAGGCATGAAAGTTGCATTGAAAGGTTTGATCATGACAAGAAAAGTTGGTTTTGGAATTCTGGTTTTGGTGGCTGTAGTGAGCTTAACTTCATGCCAGTCTATCCAATTGCAATCCAACTATGTAGAGGACGATTTGTATTACAGCGATCCTTCTCACCATAACATCAATCCCAATACCATTGGACTCAATGATCAGGTGGCCGTACCGGATTCAGCCTTGGTTTATTTCGATGAGTCTTATGCAGCTTCCCTTCGTCCGGATTATCAGAGAAGATTGGGAATTGGCGGAGATGATCCTGTTTCTTTCGAAGCCGACACCAGTGATTATTACAATCCCAAGAAGATAACTCTTGGAGGCAGAATGGGAGAACTGGATCTACGATCATTGCTGTAGGAACTGGTGTAGGAGTGGGATCCTGGAATATGGCGAATGGAAATACGGGTTATTATCCGATTTCCTATGGTCCTTATTCACCCAGACAAACGTACTATCCGAATACCAGAACTTCTGGATTTGCGCCACAAGTGAGCTCAGCTTCCGATCCGGACCCTGTGCGACCCATTGTTTATCGTCCACCTTCAAGAACGGAAAACTACCGGCCCAATCCAAATCCGGGGTATACTTTTCCAAATTCAAATAATCGCTACCAGACTCGCGGATCTACCCATGAGAATTATACGCCCCAGGATACCATAACAGTACCCGTGGTGGAGCGACCAATTATGGAGGTAGCAATCCATCCACTCCACGTCCCACAGTTTCAGGTGTAAGAAGGAGGTAGCCGATGTGGAAGCCTCGGTTTTTTCTGGCTGGAATTCTGATCTTTTCCTTTTGCCTTAGTTTTCCTTTTCTACAAGCTCAAAACAACGATGACGCCATTCGATATGGCCAAACCGAGATTGGTGGAAGTGCTCGTTTTATTGGCATGTCCGGATCCTTTGGTGCCTTGGGTGCTGATCCTTCTGGAGCCAGTGTAAATCCAGGTGGATGGGGTGTGTTTCGAAGGGGAATGTCGTCTGCTGGATTAGCCGTCACCGGACAATCTCATACCACCGAGCACTACGGGTCTACTAAATCGGCAAGTGGTTCGGGGGTGCGCCTGTCTCATTTGGATGTGGTTTTTTCGGGGCCTTTTCAAACCACCGATTTTAAAGGTGGAACCTTTGCTTTTGGTTACAAGAATAAAAACGATTTCTATTCGCACATCGTGTCAGAAGGAGTGAACAACGAAAGTTCCTATCTCGATCGATACTTGCTGGATGTAGTTGAAGAGCCTGGTCTTTTTGTGGAAGATATAGTAGCCTATTTTCCATTTGGTGCTGGTTTGGCCTGGGGAGCAGAGCTGTTGGATACGGCCAACGGGGAGTACTACCATGCTAACCCTTGGTATGGCCAAGTTCAAGGTCGACGAGAGGAAGCGATGCGGGGCATGTCTGATTTTTACCTGGGAGCAGGAACCAATTTTCAAAACAAATTGTACCTCGGGGCTACCTTGGGTTTTAGTTCCATTCGGTATCAAAACAAGTGGACCTATTACGAGATATTGCCCGAGGATGATACCAATTCAGTTCTTCGGAGCTGGAAAGAGGTGACCGAATTGTCTACTGCAGGTACCGGATTCTATTTTAAGCTGGGCGCCATTTTTCATTTGTCGAAGCAATGGAGAGCGGGGTTGGCATTTAACAGCCAGGAAAGGTTTCGACTTTCCGATAACTATACGGCCAGAATTGATGCTCACTGGAAAAACAAATCTCCCTCATTTGCAGAATCTCCCAAAGGGTATAACCAATACCGGTATTACTCTCCCTACAAGTTTGTGGGAAGTTTGGCCTGGGTCCGATACAAGGTGGGGTCCGTTAATTTAGATGTGGAGTATGTGGATTACACCTCAATGCGTTACGCTTCAACCACCGGTTTTGAAATGGACTTTAGTGATGCCAATACGGAAATTGACACAACCTTTCAAGCCACTTTTAATTATAGGCTGGGAAGCGAATGGGTGTTTGGCCCTTTATCCTGGAGGGTGGGAGGTTCCTATTGGGGCAATCCCTATCGTCAATCGGGAAAAAATCGAAGTCAATGGGGAGCTTCTGTCGGGGTTGGCTATAAGTATGAAAAACTCTTTTTCGATTTGGGATACTCCTTTGCCCGTCGGGAGAATTCTCAGCAGTACCTTCATTACTCAGAGGGAGTTAAATTAGAGCCGACACGTGTTGATCGCAACTTTCATCAGGTGGTTCTTACCTTTGGATTCCGATTTGAGGAATACCTGTAAATCGGGCAAAAAAAAATCCCCCTGATCTACGACCAGAGGGATTCTCTTATGTGTTTTTGGAGTAGTTTACATTTTAGCGAAAACTGCTTCCATTTTTTCAGATTCTTCGTTTGCCAAATCCTCATCTACCAAGATTCGACCACAGTGCTCGCTGAAAATGATTTTCTTACGGGCACGAATATCCAACTCACGCTGAGGAGGAACAATAAAGAAAGATCCTTGAGTAGCTCCGTCGATAACCGGTACAACAGCCAATTTGTTTTTAGCATTGTCGCGGATTCTGCGGTAAGCCGTAAGTAAACGCTCTTCGATGTTTACAGCATACTTATCGCTCAATTTAATCAAATCGTCTTCCTCTTTCTGGTTTTCAGCAATAATGCTGTCCAGCTCACCTTTTTTCACGGCGAGATCTTCTTTCTTCTCGCTAAGTTTACCATTAGCGATTTCCAGAATTTCTTGTTTATTGGCGATTTTGGCTTGAAACTCACGAATGCGTTTGTTGGCCAATTCAATTTCCAGTTCTTGGTACTCAACTTCTTTTGACAAAGCCTCAAACTCACGGTTGTTTTTCACATCCTTCAGTTGAGTTTTGTATTTCTTGATCTGAGCTTCAGAATCCTGAGAAGCGATTTTCTTATGACTGATTTCAGACTCCAATTGCTTGATTTCGTCTTCCAGCTGCTGAACCCGACCTTGTACTTCGTTCAGTTCATCTTCCAGATTCTCTACTTCCTTAGGTAATTCACCTCGGGTAGAACGAATCAGGTTGATACGGGCGTCGATCAACTGCACGTCGTACAATGAGCGCAATTTTTCTTCGATAGTAACCGTGCTTGATTTTTTAGCCATACGCTTAATTAAAAGTATTTTACAGGATTAGTATTTACCTCCGTCAAATGGGATGCAAATTTAGAAAAATTTTGCTTTAGATGCGATGCAATCAATTGGATCGTAAATTGCTCACTTTCAAAGTGCCCGATGTCTGCAATGATTAAATCGTCTTCAGCATCGAAGAATTCGTGGTATTTTACGTCGCCTGTGAGATAGAGGTCGGCACCTGCTCTTTTGGCTTGCCCAATCAGAAAGCTTCCAGCTCCACCACACCAGGCAATTCGCTGAACTTTAGATTTTACCAAGGGAGTATGGCGAACAACCGGGACCTTGAATCTCTCTTTAAGCAGTGTAAGAAAAGCTTCAACTTCCATGGGTTCACTCAAGTCGCCAACCATACCTGCACCCGTTGTGGGGTGCTCGTTCGCCAGGTTGTAGAGGTCCCAGGCGACTTCTTCGTACGGATGGGCCTTGAGCAAAGCAGAAATAATTTGATTTTTGGAGTAGGCCGGCAACACCACTTCGATGCGTACCTCTTCTTCCAGGTGTTCCTTTCCGATTTCTCCCACATAGGGATTCGCAGATTCAGAGGCTCTGAAAGTTCCGGATCCCGCTTGATTAAAGGAGCAATGATCATATTGACCGATGTGGCCGGCACCGGCATCAAATAAAGCTTGACGTACCTCTTCGGCTTGTTGTTTAGGACAAAATGTGACCAGCTTTTGCAAAAGGTCTTTTTTCGGGGCTAAAATTTTCGGGTTTTCAATGCCCAGTTTCTGGCCAATCTGAAAATTTACCCCTGTGGAAACGTGATCCAGATTGGTGTGGGTAGCATAAAGCACAATGTTGTTTTGAATCGCTTTGATAACCGTGCGTTCCACGTAATTTTTTCCGGTCAACGACTTTAAACCTCGAAAAACTATAGGGTGATGAGATACAATGAGATTGCATCCTTTTTGAATGGCTTCATCCACAATAGCTTCTGTACAATCCAAACTCACCAGAATTTCAGTGAGTTCCTGTTGGGTGTCTCCACAAATCACGCCGGCATTGTCGTAGGATTCCTGAAGTGCTGGAGGGGCCCATTTTTCGAGGGATCGAATGATTTCTTGAATCTTCATTTCACAAACTTATAAAACCTGATACAGCGGGAAAATGGAAAGGACAATTTGGGTGAATTGAGCTACTCCAAATTGAATAAATTTGTCAGCCCAATGAAAGTACTACGGTTCATATTGCTACCCGTCTCCCTGTTGTACGCTGCTGTTGTTCTGGTGAGGAATTTTCTGTACGACATCGGAGTCTTTTCCAGCCAACGGTATACCTTCCCCTTAATCAATGTGGGGAACCTCGCTGCCGGTGGAACGGGTAAAAGTCCACATGTGGAGTATTTGTTGAAATTGCTTAGCAAAGACTATCGTTTTACATCCCTAAGTCGGGGGTACGGAAGAAAAACATCAGGTTTTGCCGAGGTTTTATCCGAATCCACGTTTGTAGAGTGCGGGGATGAACCGGTCATGATTAAATCCAATTACCCTGAGGTGCCGATTTTCGTTGATGGAAATCGCAGAAGAGGCCTTCGGGAAATTTTCAAGAAATACAGCGAAACACAAGGTGTTATTTTGGATGATGCATTCCAGCATCGATCAGTTACTCCAGGCCTTAATATTCTATTGACCGATTACAGTCGACTATACATTCAGGATTTTGTTCTTCCAACCGGATATTTGCGTGAACCTCGCAGAGGTGCCAATCGGGCAGATATTATTGTGGTGACTAAGTGTCCGGATATTTTTTCTCCGGTGGATGCCAGAGCCATTCGCAAAAGGTTAAAGGTTAAGCCCTACCAGTCGGTCTATTTTTCCTACATCAAATACGGGGCGCTAAAACCTGTTTATTCCTCTTTACCACCTTTTGAAGGTAAGTTGAATGCTCAGCTTTCTGTTCTCTTATTTACTGGAATAGCTAAGCCGGGTAACCTCTATTATAAGATCAAAAATTCCGTAAAGGAAGTAGAGCACTTGAGGTTTTCGGATCACCACGCTTTTGGAATGTCCGATATCAATCGAATAGTTTCGGGCTATGAAGGGCTGAAAGGGGAACGTAAAATTATTCTCACTACGGAGAAAGATTCCATTAGAATGCAACTACCAGGAATCCGGGAAATCCTGGAATCCTATCCTATATATTACTTGCCGATCGAAGTGACTTTCCACGGAAAAGATCAGCAGGAGTTTGACGAAAGAATCATTAATTATGTTGAAAGAAATATCCAGTACAGCTGATTTCCTCCGGGAACAAACAGGGGAAAAGCCGGTTGTAGGGTTAGTTCTTGGATCCGGTTTGGGCAACTTGACGGACTCCATGGAAATTACCCATTCCTTTGATTATAAAGATATTCCAGGTTTTCCTGAAACGACGGTTGAAGGCCATGCCGGAAGGTTGGTGTTTGGTCGTTTAAATGGGAAGCCGGTTGTGGCCATGCAAGGGCGCTTCCATTACTACGAAGGGCATTCCATGCATACGCTTGTTTTCCCCATTCGGGTGATGGCAAAATTGGGAGTTAAGTATCTCTTTTTATCCAATGCTTCAGGTGGTGTGAATCCTGATTTTGAAATCGGAGATCTGATGATTCAGACGGATCATATTAACCTCTTTCCTTCTAATCCTCTTATGGGGCCAAATGAAGATGAGTTGGGTCCACGTTTTCCGGATATGAGTCAGTCCTATAATGCCAATCTAATTCAAATGGCTACGGATGCGGCCAACAAACTCGGTATTAAAGTGCAGAAGGGTATTTATGCCGGAGTGAGTGGTCCTTGCCTGGAAACTCCTGCTGAGTACCATTACATTCGGGTGATCGGAGCCGACACGGTTGGGATGTCTACGGTACCAGAAGTAATCGCCGGTCACCACATGGGATTGGCTTGTTTTGCCATGTCGGTAATTACAGACTTGGGAGTGCCAGGTAAAATTGTGAAAGTAACCCACGAAGATGTGCAGCGTGCAGCCGAAGCGGCAGAGCCTAAAATGGCAGCTATTATCGGTGAAATGTTGGACCATTTACCTGACTGATAAAAGCTGTGAAAGAATGTTTTGGGCACTCCTTGAGAATGCACAACTCTGTTACCTTTGCAAACCTAATGAACTCCGCGCCCAGCCTTCATTGTGCCGGAGGGATTAATAGATGCCGGAATGTATAAAATGTACGATAAATACGAGGCTGTAATTGGACTTGAAGTCCACGCTCAATTACAGACCGAGAGCAAGGCTTATTCTTCCGATCGGAATGAATATGGTGCAGCACCCAATTCCTTGGTAAGTGCCATTACCCTCGCTCATCCGGGAACTTTGCCTCGATTCAATAAAAAAACGTTGGAACATGCCATCCGATTGGGATTGGCTTGTGGATGTGAGATCCGGGAAGAGAACCGTTTTTCCAGAAAAAACTACTTCTACGCGGATATGCCTAAGGGGTATCAGATTACGCAGGACGATACTCCTATATGTAACGGTGGATCGGTGCGTATTCGATTAGAGGATGGCAGTGAAAAGGAAATTCACCTGACCCGTATCCATATGGAGGAAGATTCCGGGAAAAGTATTCACGATCAGGATCCATTCAACACCTTAATTGACCTGAATCGTGCAGGCGTTCCTTTGGTGGAGATTGTAACGGAGCCAGACTTAAGAAGTGGAGAAGAAGCTTATCAGTATTTATCTGAGGTTAGAAAGCTCGTTCGTTACATGGATATCTGTGATGGTAACATGGAAGAAGGAAGTTTGCGTTGCGATGCCAATATTTCAGTAAAACTTCGCGAATCGGATAAATTTGGAATCAAGGTAGAGGTAAAAAACATGAACTCGATGCGTAACGTTCAACGTGCTATTGAGTTTGAAATCAATCGCCAGATCGATTGCCTCGAAAATGGAGATGAAATCTTCATGGAAACCCGCTCTTTCGATGCTTTATCTGGAACTACAGCCAGTATGCGTAGTAAGGAAGAAGCCAATGATTACCGCTACTTCCCAGAACCTGATCTTCTACCGGTATTTGTTACCGAAAAAGACATTGAAGCCGTGCGTAGCAACATGCCGCCTTTACCATCGGATCTGTTTAAGAAATACACGAGTGAATTGGGCTTGTCAGAATACGACGCCGGCCTGATCACCGATTCGAAGCCAATTGCCTTGTATTACGAGGAGCTGGTTGCTCATACCAAGCATTATAAGTCAGCTGCCAACTGGCTTATGGGTGAGGTGAAAGGGTATTTGAATGAAAAAGGATTGGGCGTAGATGAGTTCCCCATTTCTGCAGCTAACCTGGCCGCCCTTGTAAATTTGATTGCTGATGGCAAAGTGAGTAACTCGGTAGCCAGCCAGAAGATTTACCCGGAATTGCTCAAGAACCCTGAAGAAGCACCCCAGTCGATTGCTGAAAAAAATAACTGGATTCAGGAAAGTAATGAAGATGCCTTGTTGGAATTTGTAGAAGCAGTGCTTCAAAACAATCCAGCTAAGGTCGAAGAGTACAAACAAGGGAAAAAAGGCCTCATTGGAATGTTTATGGGTGAGGTGATGAAAATGTCCCGTGGAAAGGCTGACCCCAAATTGGCCAATAAAATGTTGAGAGAAAAACTGGAACAATAATGAAGAAATTTGCCTTAATCTTAATGGCAGCCGGAGTGGTTGCTGCTTGCAATACCAAGCCTGATGTAACGAGTCCTACCGGGACCATTCTAACGGGAAAACTCACAGGAGTTGAAGAAGGTAAATTCGTTGTTCTTCAGAAGTTGACTACCAACAATGTGGAGCCCATGGATACCTTGAAGATTGATGCCGAAGGAAACTATCGGATCGGTCCATCGGTGAATCAGTTGGGTTTTTACCGCTTGTTTGTGGCTAACAACAACTTTGTAAACGTCATTTTAGGCCCCAATGATACGGTAACCTTAAATGCTGATGCATCCAAGTTGGAAGACAGTTATGAGGTGGTTAATTCAGAAGAGACGTCGAAACTGAAAGAATTTAATGACCTGTTTAATGGCTATGTGGAGCGTATTCAGGAAAACAACCGTCAGTTGCAAAACGCTCAAATGAATCAGGATTTTGCTCGCTATCAAACCCTGCAGGGAGCGCAACAGCAACTGCAGATTCAGGCGATGGAAGACATTAAGAAGTTTGTGGGTAACAACTCCAACTACCTGGCTTCATTGAGTGCTATTCGCCGCTTAGATCCGGAGCAGGAATTGGCTTTGTATGAAAAAGTAAGCGCTGGCTTGGAAAGCAAAATTTCCGGTGATCCATTGTTGACCGATTTCAATGAAATGATCGAACGCGTTAAGGCTTTGCAGGTTGGTGGTAAGTTGCCGGATATCAGCTTGCCCGATGAAAATGGAACTTCCAAGACGCTGTATTCCATGTTGGGTAAAGTGACCTTGGTTGATTTTTGGGCTGCCTGGTGTCGTCCATGTCGGGCGGAGAACCCCAATGTGGTAAGTACCTACAATCAGTTTAAGAGCAAAGGTTTTGATGTAATCGGTATTTCGCTGGATAAAAATAAGGAGCAATGGCAAGCTGCAATTGCCCAGGATAACCTCACGTGGACTCATTTGAGTGACCTCCAGCAATGGAATTCGGTAGCTTGTAAGGTTTATAATGTGAATGGTATTCCGGCGAACTTTCTGGTTGACGAAAACGGAACCATCCTCGCTCGCAACTTGAGAGGGCCAGACTTACCAGCTCGGGTAGCTGAACTGGTGGCCCAATAGGCCTGTCTGCTCTTCTTTTTGGAGACCTTGTCTTCAAATTCCTCCAAATTCATTTAGGGGTGTTATTTTTAGGCCATGAATAAATGGTTAAACATCGGGTGCTGGTTTTTTATGGCTTTCTTCCTACTGGGAATTGACGCCTCGGCACAAACCCATACCCACGGTCCCTGGACTTCCACTGAAAATGAACGAAGCGATACCTTCGATATTCTTCATTACGACGTAGATCTCGACGTTTCCGATTGGAGCGGCGGGCAAGTGAAAGGGTATTGCGAGCTAACCGTAGAAGCTCGTCAAAACAATTTGAATTCCATCGAACTTGATCTGCTCAAAATGCAGGTTGCTCAAGTGGAAGTGGGAGGAAATACAGCCACTTATACGTACAATGACAGTTTACTCCGAGTAAACCTTCCTACCATGAACACCGGTGACCGGCAGACCATTGAAGTTTGGTATCAGGGAAAGCCCTATCAGGATGGACAATGGGGGGATGGTACAAGTCTGGAAGTTATGCTTTTAACTTAGGAGTCGGTTTTGAAACCATACCCCATAATCTTGGGAAAGTATGGCACCCTTGTTTCGACAATTTTGTGGAGCGAGCCACCTATGATTTGAGCCTTAAAACCACAGGAGGTAGATTGGGAGTGGGAAGCGGTGTTCTAACCCAAGTAGATACATTGGGATTGGATACACTGGTGTATCACTGGCAATTGAATCAACAGATTCCTACCTATTTGTATGGAATAGCGGTTGCAAATTACACCCCCATACTTGATACCATTCAGGGCGTGTATGGTCCTATGCCCAAGAGTCTATACGCTCTTCCAGGTGATGTCAACCGATTGAAAAATGCCTTCGTTAATCTCGACTCCGCCTACCGCAGTTATGAAAAAGCCTTTGGTCCCTATCATTGGGATCGAGTAGGGTATAGCCTAACCACACAAGGGGCGATGGAGCATGCTACTAATATTTGTTATCCCATTTTTCCGGGTGGTCAATTCCCCGATGAAACGACTATGGCACACGAACTTTCGCATCACTGGTGGGGGAATTTGGTGACCTGTGAAACCGATCGTGATATGTGGATCAACGAGGGTATGGCAGTATTTAGTGAATACGTTTTTCAAGAAGATCTATATGGCGATGAGGTCATGAAGGCGGATATGGCTTCCAACTTGTTTATGGTGGTTCATGATGCTCCCTTGGAGGAAGATGGATATCAACCCATCTCGGGCGTACCACGTATCCATACCTATGGCACCCACACCTATCGCAAAGGATCGTTGGTTGGTTATAATTTGAAAACTTGGTTGGGTGACGCTGTATTCTACGATGCCATGACCGCTTTTCTGGATTCCTTTCAGTTTGATCATGTTAATAGCTATACGCTTCGAGACTTTTTGACTTCCTATACAGGTAAAGATCACACCTCATTTTTTGATCGATGGGTTTTTGAGCCTGGATTTCCCGGGTTCTCGGTGGATACCTTTTATATGGAAGCTACTGCCGGATTGAACCGGGCCCATGTACGTATTCGTCAACGAAAAGGAGGAAGCGTAGAATGGTACGACGAGGTTCCGCTAACCCTTACTTTATGGGATTCCTTGTGGAATGCTTCAGATCATCCCATTATCGTAAATGGAGAGGTAAGCAACTTTGCTATTGATATACCGGGATGGGCTGTATTTGCTGAGCTCAATCGTGATCATGAATTGAATTATGCGATGACCTCTCAGGAGCAGGTTGTAAAGCAGCCAGGAGGATTAAATGTAACGCATATCAATATGGCAGTGAGTTGTGGGTCAGTGAAAGACTCTGCTTACGTTAAAGTAGCTGCTCATTGGACTTCGCCCTTTATTGATCTGAAGAACGCAGTGGATTTGGGTGTAAGGGTAAATCCGAGGAGATATTTTGCCGTTACCGGCTGGGACAAGGACGCCACTTTTAACGGAGCGATATTCTACCGGGCCAAATCCAATGGTGTGGATCAGGGTTTGATTCAATACCATGAAGATAGCCTGGTGCTTTTGTACCGCGAATTCCCTGGCGCCGATTGGGAGTTGTATCCTCATTACAACGTGTTAGCTGGAGCACCAAATGATAGTAACGGTACCGTTCAGATCACTCAATTGCAATTGGGGGAATATGTCCTGGCCGAACGCGACAGTTCCATCAATGAATCCTTGTTGAGCCTGGGAGCCTATCCATTTGAAGAAAAACCTTGGATGGTCTATCCCAACCCAGCCAAAGATCAAATCCATTTTGAGCGAATTTCAGATCAAGAAGCCAGGGATGTGGTGCTGTTGGATATTCGCGGAAAGGAAAAAGGACATTATCTCTGGAATAAGGGGGAGAAGCGCTTAACCGTGCCAACTCAGACTCTGGATAACGGGGTATATTTTTATTTAATTGGAAATGAAGAAACCAATGATTGGAGTTTTGGAAGGATTGTTATTCAAAAATAGTGGAGTAAAAGGTTGGTTATCAGTAGTTGTTTTGCTGTTTCCAATTTTGGGAATAGCGCAGGATGGCTACAACCGAGATCGTGGTTTTGATGTAAAGCATTATGTTTTTGAGTTGGAATTGAGCGACCGTTCTGATAGCCTTTATGGAAAGACTTCCATTGATCTTAAACTCACCGATAGAACGGACGAGATTCAATTGGATTTGGTTCAATCTGCTAAGGGCAAAACGGGCATGACCGTAAGTGCAGTATCTGCCCTAAACTTTGGCGTTTCATTTAAACAGAAAAAGGACGTATTGTACATAAACCTCGGTGAATTCTACGATACGGGCAAAGAAATGCAGGTGGTGGTTGAGTACAGTGGGATACCTGCTGATGGATTGATTATCGGTGAAAATAAGTTTGGCGATCGTACCTTTTTTGGTGATAATTGGCCAAACCGTGCCCACCATTGGCTTCCTCTGGTTGATCATCCCTACGATAAGGCCACTTTGGAGTTTAAAGTGACTGCTCCCGAGTATTATTCAGTAGTGTCAAATGGAGCCTTAAAAGAGATTTCCCATATTGGGAATGGTCAGAAATTGACCCACTGGATTTCTTCTAAAGAACTGCCAACCAAGGTGATGGTGGTAGGTGTTGCTCGATTTGCCATGGATATTTCCGGAGAGGTAAACGGTCACGAGGTCTCAGCCTGGGTTTATCCGCAGGAAAGAGAGAAGGGATTTTACGATTATGCTCGGGCTACTGATATTCTGAGGTGGTTTGAAAAGAAGATAGCTCCCTATCCCTATGAGAAACTGGCTAACGTGCAATCCAAAACCCGATATGGGGGCATGGAAAACGCCGGCTGTATTTTTTACCATGAGAATTCCATCGATGGTAAAAGAGGTGAGGAGCCTTTATTGACTCATGAGATTGCGCATCAGTGGTTTGGGAACTCCGCCAGTGAAGCGGATTGGCACCATGTTTGGCTTTCAGAAGGTTTTGCGACGTATTTAACCGAGGTCTTTAAGCAGGACGTATACGGCGAAGCGGCCTTTGATAAAGGAATGAATCAGGCTGGGGAGCGAGTGAAGCGGTATTTAAAGGTAAATCCCAAGAGCGCCATTATTGATACCAATATTCGCGATTTGAACCGCTTGCTAACTCCAAGCACTTATCAAAAGGCGGCTTGGTTTCTTCATACATTAAGAAGTTATGTGGGAGATCGCGCATTTTGGACCGGTGTTAAGGAGTATTACGAGACTTATCAGTACAGTAATGCCTGGTCCGAGGATTTGAGGGAGATGCTAGAAAAGGCATCTGGAAAAGACCTTAAGCCGCTGTTTGATACGTGGTTATACAATCCTGGAATTCCAACCGTGGCCTATACTTGGGAGTACGATGAGGCTTCTAAGAAGGCTGTGGTTCAAATCATACAAGAACAGGACAAGCCCTTTGCACTACCGGTGCAAATTGAAGTGGTATCTGCAGGCGACGAGCAAATGCTGCATGATTACTTGGTAACGGATAAGGAATGGAAAGTGGAATTCCCTATGGACCAGGCTCCAAAAGCAATTAATTGGAGCTCCAAAAGTTTGCTTATTAATCGAAAATAATCCCCATTCTGGACGGAAATTCCCAATTTGGGACTATTGTTGGTGGGTGTCAAATTTTGGCATGGATCTAAACTGCTGTGAATCAGGTGAAAACAAAATTGGCACTTGATGATGCCAAATTTGGTATAAGAATGGTAATAGGATAATCATGAATCGCTCGATTCATTATAGTTTAGTTTAAGGTTGGTTGGTTGATGCAATGAGGGTTTCTTTGAAACCCTTTTTGCATTCTTAGAGCTGATGATGCGATGCGATATCAAGATTAGCGCATCCCTTTCCAACACCCAATAGTTTTTTCCTTAGTGACCATTTTCGTTTCCCTGACCTAATGTATTGTACATCAGGGTGATTGATTTGGGTTTTGTTCCTATTTCCATGAGTTACAGGCGATCCAACTTCGGGATAGGTAATATTGCAGCGACCCAGGCGTGGGTCATAGATTGCCTTTTAAGGCGTGTATTTAATTGTTTTAGAGGCTTAAGCCTTGTCACGGAGGACTACAGTGCTAAATCCGATTTCCGCCTTTATTTAGTCTCTGTGGCTGTGGGAAGTTTTAGGCTTTTGAGTAGTTTGGAAACTTCTTTGTTGGATAAATCTCTAACCTTGATTCCCCTTCCATATTTTCCTCGACTTTGTGTGACATATCCTGAATCCGCTTGAATGACGATGCGATAGGTTAAAGTGGTGTCTGGAGGGTTCTGATTGAAGAAGTTGTCGAATACCGATGAGGTCTTTTTTCCAATCTCTTGCTCCTTTTCACTGGCCACTTCGGATAGCACGGTCATTTTTTGTGTACTTGAAACGAGCGTCTGGCCTTCACTAACAAAACGAGGACTGGTAAAACTATATTCACCAGGCTTGTTAGCTTTTAATAGATAGGTAATCGTTGTGGTTGTATTCATTTTCCCATTAGCAATGCTCGTGGAGCTCGAACGATTGGGGCCTGACATAACCTCTATGTAACGTGGAATCTGAACTTGAGAAATGGAATCGGGTGAACAGGAGCAGGAGAAGCTCACCTTAAAAACTCCAAATCGTTTTACTTCAGTTGGCTTGATTTCGGTTTTTACAGAATCTTGTTGGCTCCATCCTAAGGCAGGGAGAGCGATCAGGTAAAGGGCGAAAAGTAGTTTATTCATGGTGCGAAAATAAAAAAGCCCTCTACCAAAGGCAGAAGGCTTTTTAAAATTTATGGCGTTTGAGAATTACTCCTCAATCACTTCAAACTTAACTGCACTTTCGATTTCCTTGTGCAATTTGATTTTGGCTTCGTAAGTACCAATTTGCTTAATTGGCTCTTCCAAAATGCTGATGTTCTTACGGTCGATGTCGAAACCAAGTTTCTTAATCGCGTCAGCCACCTGCAGGTTAGTAACAGAACCGAAGATTTTTCCGTTCTCACCAACTTTAGCACCTACTTTGATTGAGATCTCAGCCAATTTCTTAGCTGTAGATTCAGCCTCATCGCGTAGCTTCTGAATTTTGTGAGCTCTTTGTCTTAGGTTTTCTTCTCTAACCTTGCGAGCTGAATCAGTTGCTACAATAGCCATTCCTTTAGGGATCAGGTAGTTTCTTCCGTAACCGTCTTTTACTGTTACCAAATCATCGGTATCGCCTAAGCCCTTTACGTTTTGTTTCAATATAACTTCCATCGTAACTGTCTCCTGTCTTTTTAAATGAATTATTTGATCAAATCGCCGGTGTAAGGCATCAAAGCCAAATGTCTAGCTCTTTTAATAGCGGTGGAAACTTTACGCTGGTATTTGAGTGAAGTACCAGTGATACGACGAGGAAGAATTTTACCTTGATCGTTCACAAACTTCAACAGGAAGTTAGCGTCTTTATAATCGATGTACTTAATTCTGCTCTTACGGAAGCGACAGAATTTTTCCTTTTTGATTTCGATGTTAATCGGAGTCAGATATCTGATCTCGTTTTGATTATCTGCCATGGTCTTTTCTTTTAATGCGTTTTACTTAACAAGTATTTAGGCTTCAGCCGGAGTTTTATCTGTCTTTCTTCTGCTCTCTGCGAATTTGATGGAGTGCTTGTCCATTTTGATAGACAAGAACCGCATAATACGCTCATCACGTTTCATCTCAATTTCCAGACGTGCAATTTGACTTCCTTCTAATTCAAACTCAAACAAGTGGTAAAAACCAGTTGATTTTTTCTGAATAGGGTAAGCCAGCTTGCGCAATCCCCAGTGATCCTGGTAGGTGATGTTTGCACCTAACGACTTCAAAAGATCCTCGAATTTTTTGACTGTTTCCTTTACCTGATCTTCAGATAAAACGGGAGTTAGAATGAAAACAGTTTCATAACGATTAACCATTTCTACTTAAATTTTTGATTTATTGAAATTTACAATCTCTTAAAAAGAGTCGGCAAAAGTACTGCTTTTTTGTGGAATGTTCAATGGTCAGGTTAAATTTTCAATGATCAATTTGGCGGGTCGATTAGTCATTAGATTATTTCAACTAAATTTGAGCAACAACCGAATAAAACCAAAATCAAAACTAACCTTTACTAATGAGAACATATGATTTAGAGCAAAGGCTAATTGCCTTTTCCATCTCAGCTGTCAATTATACCGATACCATTCAAAAAACATTTGCCTGTGACCATTTATGCAAGCAATTAATAAGGTCTTCAACTTCATCTGCGTTAAACTATGCAGAATCGGTAGGAAGTGAGTCAGATAAAGATTTCATTCACAAACAAAGTATAGTCCTGAAGGAATTAAGGGAAACCTTCGTATGTCTCCAGATTTTAGAAGGGCTGAACAAATCAAGTGATCTGTCAAAATTTAATGGCCTAGAGAAGGAGTGTGAGGAATTAGTCAAGATTACCTATGCCAGCATCTCTACAGTTAAGAAAAGATTGTTTTCTGGAACATCAAAATATCCAAAAACTTATCACAAGAGGTAGAATAATTGATCATTAAAAATTGACCCTAAAAATTTAAAATTGTTGACAAATTATCCATCCTTCCAGCCGTTATAGCACATCCATTCCTCTATATTTGCTACCCGCATTTGGCTATGGAAAATTTCGTTGTTTCAGCTCGTAAGTATCGTCCCGCTACCTTTGATCAGGTGGTTGGGCAAAGTGCTATTACCCGGACGTTAGACAATGCCATTGCCAATAATCATTTGGCTCAGGCTTTTTTGTTTTGCGGACCTCGTGGAGTAGGTAAAACCACTTGTGCTCGTATCCTGGCCAGAAAGATCAAT
This sequence comes from bacterium SCSIO 12741, assembly GCA_024398055.1. Lineage (NCBI taxonomy): Bacteria > bacterium SCSIO 12741. The sequence continues at coordinate 2,769,795 of CP073749.1, forward strand.
TTGGATGGTGTTGAGAATCCGGAAGATGAAGATTTTTCGTTCAACATTTTTGAACTGGATGCTGCCTCGAACAACTCGGTAGAAGATATTCGAAATCTGATTGATCAGGTGAGAATCCCTCCTCAAACGGGTAAGTACCGCGTCTACATCATCGATGAGGTTCACATGCTTTCTCAAGCGGCCTTTAATGCCTTTTTGAAGACGCTCGAAGAGCCACCTGAGTACGCCATTTTTATTTTGGCTACCACAGAAAAGCACAAGATTATTCCTACCATTTTGTCGCGCTGTCAGATTTTCGATTTTAAGCGGATCGAGATTCCCGACATGGTGGCTCAGTTGGATGGTATTGCCAAAAAAGAAGGGGTTGAAGCGGAACAAGATGCCTTGCACGTTATTGCCCAGAAGGCGGATGGTGCTATGCGTGATGCGCTTTCGATTTTTGATCAGATCGTAAGTTTCTGTGGAAACAACATCACCTATAAAGATGTGATCGAAAACCTGAATGTACTCGATTACGATTACTACTTCAAGCTTTCAGATCACTTAGCTACGGGTACTTTGCCTCAGGCTTTGTTGTTGTTTGACGAGATTTTGGAACACGGTTTCGACGGCCACAATTTCATCAACGGATTGGCCGAACATTTCAGAAATCTGCTCGTGTGTAAAGACGAGGCAACTTTGAAATTGCTTTTGGTAGGGGACAATGTAAAAGCCCGCTATGCTGAGCAAGCCAAGTCTATTGAACAAGAGTGGTTGCTCTATGGATTGCGTGTTATTTCCAAAAGTGATGTGCAGTACAAATCCAGCAAAAATCAGCGTCTGTTGGTTGAGTTGACCCTCATGCAGTTGGCATCTGCATCCAAAGTGCTGGAAAAAAAAAAGACTTAACTGACCTCTGGCTCGAATTAGAAGATCAGTTTCCCATTTTACTTCAATCCATTTCGGCTCCGGCCACCGTGAGTGCAAACCCGGCTACAAGCCCTGGTCCGCCTCCACAGGCTCCGCCACCTCCAGCTCCCCCTATTCGTAAAGCTGCCCCTGCGCCGCAACCTCGAAAGTTAGGCAAAGGAAAGATGAGCGGCTTGTCCTTCCAATCCAAATTGGTCTCGGTAAAGGACATGATGAATAAGGTGGATGAAGAGAAAACCGAGGAAATTTCTGAAGAAGAATTACTGCGTAACAAGCCTCGTGACCCTTTTAAGGTTGAGGACCTGAACAAACTTTGGAAGGAATACGCTAAAAATCTTCAGGGGAAAAGTCGCTCCAGTTTGGCCTCCACCATGCTTACCAATGATCCTGAAATGGATGAGAATTGGAAACTAAAAGTGATGCTGGACAACAAGGTGATGCAAAATGAAATGAATCAGGAGAAGGTGGAGATTCTTTCATTCTTGCGGGAAAGACTTAATAACTACGGCATTCAGATTGAAACAGAGGTGAGGGTAGAGGTGCAGAAAAAAAGGTACTACACCAATCGCGAACGCTTCGATCGGATGATGGAATTGAACCCGAAGCTACAGGATTTGAGAACCCGGTTGAATCTGGATCCGGATTTTTAGAGGGTATGGCTTAGTTTTTCTTCTGGGTAATCAGAATAAGCCGATCGCTCGTTTCCAAGTCAAACGATTCCAAATCATAACTCCCAAAAACTTCCCGAATATTTAATTGAGCTTGAGATAGTAGTTCTTCCAACTCCTCTCGTGTAAAGGCCGTAACACGTTCCTCAAAATCGTAGGATCGTCCTCCATCTTCAAAGTGGATGTGTTTCGTAATGGTGTGGTTTTGTAGCACCCTTTCAATGTTGAATTTAATGCCATCCACAACTTTCACTTCGGAGGGGTTGAGGTGTTTGCGTAGCTTATGGCAGTTCAAGAAATCGAGAACAAAGCAACCTTCTGGTACGAGGCCTTGAACCACGGATTGAAGAACCTTAAGGTTATCCTCCGAGTCATTGAAATACCCGAAACTGGTAAATAGATTGAAGATGCAATCGAAGTAGTTTTCGCGGTAGACTTCCCGCATATCCTGAATGGCGAAATGGAGGTTTTGGCAACCGTGCAAGTTGGCCTGTTTTATGGCATGGGCAGATAGATCGATTCCGGTGACCTGGTAGCCCAAACGGGCCATTTCCTTGGAGTGTCGACCTCGTCCGCAAGCCAAATCCAAAATGCGGGCATCGGCTTTGGGTTTGAGGTGATCGAGCAGGCGTTGGATAAACTCACGTGCCTCCGAATCGCTACGATCCTTATACAGGATACTGTAGTAGGGAGAATCAAACCATTCTCCAAACCAATCTGATTTATTATGATGCCCCATCAGTCAATAAAAAAAGCCTGTCGGGTTCAAGTGGAACCACAACAGGCTTTCAAATATAAAGGAGTTCAGGCTATTATTCAATCACTGTCATCTCATCTACAAGGTGACCAGCACCTGCAAACTTGTCAATGATAAATAGCGTGTAACGAATATCAACAGAAATAGTACGCTGAAGGTTTTCTTCAAAGTCAACGTCACCACTCATCGCTTCCCAGTTTCCGTCAAAAGCAGTTCCGATCAAGTGACCTTCACCGTTGATTACAGGACTTCCGGAGTTACCACCAGTAATGTCATTGTTGCTCAAGAAACAAACTACCAAGTCACCGTCTTTTGCATAACGACCGTAGTCTTTGTTTTTGATCATTTCGATCAACTGAGCAGGAGCGTCAAATTCCAAATCACCAGGCTTGTACTTTTCAAGGATACCCTGAGCGGTAGTGAAGTACTTGAAGTAAGTAGCATCACGAGGTACATATCCACCTACGTTTCCGTAAGTAAAACGCAAAGTACTGTTAGCATCTGGGTAGTAAGACTTATCAGGATTGATTTGACGAATAGCGTCAATGTACAAACGCTCTGCACGGGCCAATTGCTCACCGGCAACCTTACGCACAGGTGAAGTATTGGTCATGTAGTCCATGTAGAACTCCTTGAACATTTTGAAAGCAGGATCAGCAGACAAAGACTTAGAAGAAGCTTTAGCGAAGAAAGCGTTCATTTTGTCTTCATTGGCCATGAAAGACTTTTTGAATACATCAGCTGCCAACTTTTCGTAGTTGCCTTTGTATTTTTTGTCCAAGGTCTTGAAGTATTCTGCTTGCAATTCAGCAGGAACTTCTTCACCGTACATTTTCATCACAGCTGCCATCACGTTCTGATCGATTTGAGCATCGTAGTCTTTGTAGAAATCGCCAGCAGCACCTTTGATTTGCTGAATCATTCCATCCAAAGCTTTAGGATCAACCTCGTCAGAAGCAAGAAGCTTGTCTAAGGCCATAAATTGAGCAGAAAGAGTAAGGATTTCAATTCCCCAGATACCTTCTACATAAAGGTCTCTTTTCTTTTGAGTTTTCAAAAGGGTATCGTATCCATTTTGGTACATCATCAATACAGAACCGTATTTTTCCTGACGCTTAGAGTCAGCTGCAACCCAGTCAGAAAATTCTTTTTCCTGAGCTCTTTTTTGTCCAGCTACGTCAAGAGCTTCAAGGCTTGTAGACATTCCGATGAAGTTCTTCCAGTAGTTACTCACGCCAGCGTGCTTGCTTGAGTACTTAATACGAGTAGCCTCGTCACGAGCCATACCTTCTTCATAAAGGTCAAGCTTCATTCTTCTTACTTTAATACGAGTTGGGTACTCTTTGTAGATCATGTGCTCAATTCCGTAGGAGGAAAGGTAGCGCTGAGTTCTTCCAGGGAAACCCCAGATCATAGCGTAGTCACCTTCGTTTAGCCCTTTGATGTTAACAGGCAAGTGGTGCTTTGGCTTGTAAGGTACGTTGTCTTCTGAGTAAGCAGCAGGCTTGTTGTCTTTGCCAGCGTAGATACGGAAAAGAGTGAAGTCACCCGTGTGACGTGGCCACATCCAGTTGTCTGTATCACCACCAAATTTTCCGATAGAAGAAGGAGGAGCACCTACCAAACGAACGTCAGGGAAAACCTGGTAAACGAACATGTAGTACTCATTTCCTTTGAAAAAGCTTTTTACAACGGCTTGCATTCCTTCTCCAGAGTTAGCTTTTTGAAGGCTATCCATAATTGGAGCAATAGCAGCAGCGCGCTGAGTCTCGTCCATGTTGTCGTTTACAGCTGCCAATACAGTAGCGGTAACGTCTTCCATGTGATCAAGAATGGAAATAGAAAATCCAGCTGGAATTTCTTCTCCTTTGTTCATGGCCCAAAAACCGTCTTTCAGGTAGTTGTGCTCAACAGTACTGTTGGCTTGAATCGTTCCGTATCCACAGTGGTGGTTTGTAATAAACAACCCTTGGGAAGATACGATCTCACCCGAGCAGAAATTAAAAGCGGGACGACCTAATCCTACGATAGCGTCTTTCAGTGAAGAACTGTTTACGCTGTAAATTTCATCTGGGGTAAGCTTCAGCCCCTTTTCCTGCATGTCGGCATAGTTTAGCCGTTTAATGAACATGGGCAACCACATTCCTTCGTCACTTCGGGCTTCTGGTAGGCCTAAGAACCCAACCAAGATGGCCGCTACAAGTACTTTCTTTAACATAACTGTTTTGAATTTTATAGACGAGATTAGTATTCTCAAAAAATGGGGCACAAACATAGATAAATCTTGGCTACGCTTGGGGCAAACCGGGAGGATTGGTTGAATCCCTACAAGAATGGTATTTTACTTCTATGAGTGCCTGTAGAAATGATATCTTTGTTCGGCCTCAAGGGGTTGTTGATACGACGATTGACCGGCAGGAGAGGAATGATTGACCTGAAAGAAATAGCAGACAAGTTATCGGAGAACGATATCGTTCTCACCTATCATGGTCGGTTAGATAAACAGGTAATAAACGACTTGCTCCATTTCACGGAATCGGTATTAATTACACGCAACGTTGAGAGGCGAATTCGAAAAAAGGTATTTAGCATTTTAGTAGAGAGCTTGCAGAACTCTTACAAGAATGCCCTTTTGTTAGAAGAAAGCAAGGATCAGGTAACAGCGCTTTTGCTGAGAAATCAAGGGGTATACGAGCTTAATTTAGGCAATTATTTATCCGAGGAGAATAAGGATAAACTCATTCGACAGATTGAGGATATCAATGCTTTAGACTCCAAGCAATTGGTCGAAAAATACCAAAGTGTATTAAAGGATGGTAAGCGAACTGCATTAGGGGGCAGTGGATTAGGTTTGTTGGATATGGCTCGAAAATCAGGGAATCAGCTGTCTTACAAGGTTACACCGGGTGAAGACGGCCTGTATTATTTTTTGCTTAAAATTATAATTGATTGACCTATGGAAAATTTCATGCTGGAAGGAACCTCGAAAACACCTCGCGTTGATTTTAACGCGCAGACTGGTATTTTAGAATTGAGCGGAAGGAGTATCCCTGAAAATGCCGTTGATTTCTATAAACCCCTGTACGATTGGTTGGATCAGTACGTTTCTTCCCCAAGATCAAACACTGAAGTGGTGATCAAGTTGGAGTATTTCAATACCAGTTCATCCAAATGTTTGCTGGATGTGTTTAAAAAAGCCGAAGAATTGACCCGTAATTCTCTGGACCCGGTTGTGGTAAAGTGGTATTACGAAATTGATGATGAAGATATGTTGGAAGCGGGTGAGGATTATGAGATTATCATCAACATACCCTTCCAGAAAATTCCTGTAGAAGAATTATGAGATGGATTCAAATTCCGGTTGCAATTGCCGGTTTTATGTTAATGGCCTTCACGGTCAATGCCCAGGGGGTAAATACAAACTTGTTTGAAGAGAACCAGCAAGACCTGACTTTTAAAGTGAAAAAGAAAGGGCTGTTTTCTAAAGCTGAATCAGATTACCTGGTCAAATTAAAGATTAGAAACAACCAATCTGACTCGGTTGAAGTCGCATTTTCCATATTTATATACAAACTAACAGCTGCCGCCCACAATACGGGACACATGACCAAATGTGTGGCTCCAGGGAAGAAGTGGAAGCTGAAAATTGAAATGCCTGGTTTTGATCCCGAAAATCCAGATTATACCTGGGTTTTTGATGACATCAATGTAGCCAAAGGCTGCTCCACCGATCCCGAATCCTGACCCCATGCGTCAGTACCACCTCGATATTCTTGGACTTCCTCCGTCTGCCAGTGATGGAGAAATAAAAAAGCGCTACCGCGAATTGGCTATGCGCTATCATCCCGATGTCAATCAGGATCCGGGAGCCAAGGAGGAATTTATTCGAATCCACAAGGCTTATGAGGCTTTGATGGGTGGTGGCTCTGAAATCAATCAGATGTATGAGGCCTACCAGAGGAGTAGGAGAGCGCAAAGGCCTTCGAGCCAAACGGCTTCGGCTTATGGCTATGAAGAAGATCAGCGTGAAGCCATGCGTCAAAGAGCTCGTAAGTATGCTGAAATGCATCAGAAGGAGGCCGAAGAAATTGAATTGGGCGTATTCAATATGCTTACCAGTGGCGTCGTTTGGTGGGTGGTAAGAATATTTGCTCTCGCTATCGTGATTTTTGGATTTATCATGATGGTAGACTTTATACTTCCTCAAAGAGAAGAGGCGCATAAAGTGAAAAATACGGTGCATTACGAGCTTTTCTCACGAAACACCATATTCTTTGTAGATGGTGGACAGATCGATGTGCCGGAAAGAGTCTTTTTGAAGCTGGGGATCCGCGATAGTTTATACATGGATTACAGTCCCATGCTCCGTGAATTCCTGGATTATCGAATTATCAAATACGAACAAGAGGGTGAAATTGTAATGGAGGATGGATTCAATTTCTTCTCCTTCTATCCTTTGTTTCCACTTCTGTTTTTCATTCCTGGCTTTATCCTTTTTTACAAAAAGAATGAAGTGCGGTTTTACCTGCTCTATTTTGTCACCCTCATAGCCTACCCGGCACTCATTTTACACTACCTCATTCGAGAGAACAAGTTTCAGTACCTGATCGACTTTTTCTCACAGTTATCTTAATGTTTTTTTAGACGAATTGCATTTCCAATTCCTACCGGATTGGGCTAATTTTGCATTCAGGATTAAGGGGTGCGATGAGAGTCAATGTTTTTTCGTTGTTCGTAGTCGTGTTTCTGCTTTGTTCAGGGTCTCTGTTCGGGCAAAAGGTAGAATGGTATGAAGTAGTGGTAGTGGAAGAATGGCAGAAAGTCAAATTTCTGGTTACTTCCCTGGATTCTATTGGTATGAAATGCCATGACCGAAGAGGGGACAAAATGTACTGTACCGAAGCCGAAGAAATTCACGACTCCAAATTGCGCGGTTTACGAGCCGCTCAAGAAATGGCAATTGATGAGGCGAATATTTCCGTTCGGGAGGTATCCGTTGAATCTCTTGAAAGTAATGCTGCCTTAAAATCCGAGAATTATCCCTTCCTCATAGACTACGAATACGATCTGGTGAGTATCGAGAAAACATCTTCCACCGTCATTTACCTGAAATACGATTTCATTCTCATCGACCGGCGAAATGGACAAATAGTTGCCCGAAGCCAAAATCACAACCTGGAAAAACCTTTTTTGGGTCTTGAATACCTGATGGAAGAGTTGGAAGAGCTGTCCAATGGAACTTGGGATGGGCCGCAGAAGTTTTGAACTTTTCAATCTTTTCGGTATCCGTATTCTTGCCTTTTGAAGTAAAAGACCCTAAAATTTGATGGTGCAATTTATCCTTTAAAATTCTTCTCAAACGCTTCGCTGTCCAATATCTCCAGCGTTTCCAAAGTTGCTGCGACACTTCCCCAAATGGCTACAAAACCGGATATGAATGGGCCCAGAATAGGGATAATGAGCACCACTGAAAAAGGAACTCCTATTCCGATGACACTTCCACGATAATATCGCATGAAACGAATGCTTTGACTCATGGTGTAACCTCTTCGCTCCAGGGTGTAGTCCATGAGAGAAAAACCGTAGTAATAGGCCGTTACTCCAAACAACCCAGCCGGAGCGGCAAAGCCGATCAAGGGAATTAACCCTAAGATGAAAAAGATCAGAGTGAATAGAGCTTCCAGGATCAGGCATCGGAGGGTGATCGCAATTCCCCGAAATAAGTTGTTGAGGTAAAGTTTGGCGTTGAAGGTAGTTTTAGTGCCGCGCTGTTTGGATTCGGTTAGCTCGGATAGCCACGCCAGAATAGGGGAGAGCAAGAGGAGCACAACATAACCTCCCACATAGGCGAAGAAGATGAAAAATAAAATACGGATAACAATCCAAACAATCACATAGAGGCCTGTCCAGATGTACTCTGCCCAATCGGATTGCTGAGCTTGAAGATCCAACCAGCCTCGCATGGATTCAATGGCCAAATCGGACCAGTGGCTCACAAGTTGAACGCCTCCGTAAAAGACCAGAGCATTGAAAAACAAAGGAAAAAGGAAGAACCAGGTCAACCGATTTTTGCGCATAAATCCCCAGGCCCGGTAGTGTTGTTTGAGGGCTGTGTCAAAACGTCGAAAACGGATTAGTTCGAGCATTTTTTAAAGTAAGAGAATCACGCGGAATAAATCCCCTCCATCGCTATTAAAAGTTGTAAATTCGCGGCCTCAACAAAGGAACAAGAAATGAGCAGCTTAAGAGCAATTTCACCAATTGACGGACGTTACGCCAGCAAAACCACAGATCTACAAGAGTATTTTTCAGAGTACGCCTTGTTTAAGTACCGGGTATGGGTAGAAGTGGAATATTTTATTGCCTTATGTGAGCTTCCGCTCCCTCAGTTGGAAGATGTAAAGGCTACGGTTTACGAACCACTTCGCGATTTGTACCGCAACTTTACAGAGGAAGATGCTCAAGCCATTAAGGACATTGAAAAGGTTACTAACCATGACGTAAAAGCGGTTGAGTACTTTATCAAAGAGCGCATGGATGACTTGGGGCTAAGTGAGCAGAAGGAGTTCATTCACTTTGGGCTAACTTCTCAGGATATCAACAATACGGCTAATCCCATGATGATTCGGGATGCTTTAACGGCTGTAATTGCTCCGCAGTTGGAAACTATTTTGAATCAACTCAAAGACTTTGCTCAAGAGTGGAAAGATGTAGCCATGCTGGCACGTACCCATGGTCAACCTGCATCACCTACCCGATTGGGAAAAGAGATTCAAGTGTATAGTGAGCGATTGGAGCAACAATTGGGATATATCCATGAAATTCCAGTTTCTGCCAAGTTTGGTGGTGCTACTGGAAACTTTAATGCCCATCACGTGGCCTATCCGGAGATTGATTGGGTAGAATTTGCAAACCGATTTTTGGCCGAAAACCTGGAAGTGGATCGTTCTCAAACAACCACTCAAATTGAGCATTACGATCACCTGGCTGCCCTTTGTGATGTATTGAAAAGAATCAATACCATTTTGCTGGACTTCTCCAGAGATATGTGGACCTACATTTCCATGGACTATTTCAAGCAGAAGATCAAAAAAGGAGAAGTGGGATCTTCAGCTATGCCTCACAAGGTGAATCCGATTGACTTTGAAAATGCTGAAGGTAACCTGGGAATTGCCAATGCCCTTTATGAGCACCTGGCGGCTAAGTTGCCCGTATCTCGTCTACAACGTGACCTGACCGATTCTACGGTTATGAGAAATGTGGGTGTGCCTTTTGGTAACAGCTTAATTGCCTACAACTCCTTGATCAAAGGAATGGGTAAATTGCTACTGAATGAAGAGGCTCTCGAGCAGGATTTGGAAAACAACTGGGCTGTAGTGGCTGAGGCTATCCAAACGGTTTTGAGAAGAGAAAGCTACCCTTCACCATACGAGGCACTTAAGGCTCTTACCCGTAAGAATGAGACCATCAATGGGGAAGCTATTGCTGCCTTTATTGAAACACTCGATGTGAATGAGGAGATCAAAGCAGAGCTTAGAAAGATTACTCCTTCTAACTATACCGGGATTCAACTGGTCAAGTAAAACCTTATAATTTTTCGTAAGTAGCCGAGCTGTGGGAAGGAATTTTAGCCGATACCTCAGGCTCTCCTTTGTAGCGAATCTTTTCGCTGCCTTCTAACCATAGGGTAAGTTTGTTGACTGCCCAAAGATCGATGTGGCTGGTCGAATTGGAGCTGATTAGAATTTCTGAAGCTTCAAGTTCGGTGGCATCAAACTTTCCAAGAGAGGCATTTTCCAACTTAAAATAGCGGCAGGAACCAGCCAAACGGGTGCTAGGTGTTCCATCGTCTATCAGTAAGGTGAGGATATCAAATTCTCCCACTAAGTCTAATTCTGGAGAGCAATCTTTGAGTTTAATGTCCAATCGGTCGGAGCGGAGTCTTCCACAGCTGGCGAGCTTCTCTGGATTGGTCATCTCAATCTTTTTCAGTTCGCCACATCCAATTTCCAGAACGACCTTATCCGAGTAATTGGTTCGAATGGCACACTTGTTTTTGTTTTCAATTTTGAGCACGCCGTCATTCACTTCATAGTTGATGTTATCCATCAATCCTTCAAGGGCTTTCACCCTCATTTTGAAGGTTGAATCCTGGCAAAGCTGAACCGTAAATTTGCCTTGAATGTCCAAGGCGTCAAAACTCGAAAGCGGGTAGGTCTCTTCTGCTAAGTCACCCAGTTTTCCACTGCATTTTTTGCAGCCGCCCGTAAGTAAAACAGTTCCGATCAAAAGCAAGCCGATCAAAACCGTATGTGATGTTATCTTTTTCATCTTGCTAATTGATATCCAATTCCAAATTCCATGTGATCCGCTCTGGCCCAATGGGTGTGCAGAGCGGTATTGATCATAAATCGTTTTCCTACATTAAACCGGGTACCAAACCGGTGGTAAAAGGTTTCGCCAAAGTCGGTTTGTTCAAACACGTAAACACCCATGCCGAGTAAGATCGAGAACTTTCCCAAAGTTTGATGGTAGCTTACGATTGTTCCTACTTGAAGAGCTGTTTTTGATCCCGTTTCGCCGGCATTTTCAATTTGTTGTTGCAGAGCCGTGCTGTAAAAGACATCTGCTCCTACACTTAGTTTGTATTTTTTACTCCACAACCGGGCGTATTGTCCAGATAGGGTATATACTGGATAGATGTTGTTGTCGGTGCTGGAGTACGCTCTAAACCCTACCGAGGCGATAGCCGCAAATTCATTTTTCTTACTTGGCTTGATCTTCTTTCTTTCCGCCTTGGGAAGTTTGGAATAAGAAATGGGATCGTAAAAAGAGTATCGCGCACCAGCACTAATGGTAGGAACATTCAAACCAAGATTGGGGTATTGCAAAGCCGAGTTGCTCCAGTGGTTAAAGGCACACCCCAAAGACAAAGCCAATCGACGTGCTACCACATATTCAGCCTTGAGTTTAATCGAGGCAAATAGATTGAGGTGGGAGCCAATAGCGTTGTTTTTGTGATTCTCTGCTGGATCGTATTTGTTGGTTAAGTAACCCAATCCCCAACCCCAGCTGGTGTAGAGTTGAAACTTTTCGGATCGAACGAGCGGAAACGAAACGTAAGGATTAATGCCAATGGCATTTCCCAAAACATCATAGTTCCCCGCACCAGTAAAGAGAATGGATAGTCCTACCGTAGGGTGATTGTAGAGTTTTTCCCAATCCTGGTGACCCGAGCTGGCTTTTTCAATGTTAAGCTCAATACCTTGGGTGTATTCCTTAGGAATGTGTTGCATTCGGGTTCGATGCGGAATCAAAAAACCAAAATGATAGGAAGCTTTGACCTGAACATTGGGTCGACTATTAGCGGGCACTTCTGCATCTTCTTGTGCGAAGCCAGATTGGCTGGTTAGAAATGCCACCAGAATGAAAATCAAATACCTTTGCATACAAGTTTTTCAGGACGACAAAAATACCCGAAAAAAGGAATCAAAAAATACCGGAAATGGATCATCGCTTAGTTGCTTTTCAACGATTATTGAACATCATGGATGACCTTAGGGAAAAATGCCCTTGGGATCAAAAGCAGACCATGGAGAGCCTGCGAAAGCTGACTATTGAAGAAACCTATGAGCTGGCCGATGCCATTTTGGAAAATGACCATGAGGAGATCAAAAAGGAAATAGGAGACATCCTGTTGCACCTGGTTTTTTACGGAAAAATTGGTTCTGAGCAACAAACCTTCGACATAGCAGATGCCATTAATTCGGTTTGCGACAAATTGATTCACCGCCACCCTCATATCTACAGTGATGTGGAAGTGGAGGATGAAGAAGAAGTAAAGTCCAATTGGGAAAAACTCAAATTGAAAGAGGGTAAAAAATCTGTTCTTGAAGGGGTGCCGAAGTCATTGCCAGCGATGGTCAAGGCCAATCGCATCCAGGAAAAGGCTCGTGGAGTAGGATTTGATTGGGACAATAAAGAACAAGTTTGGGAAAAGGTTCATGAAGAGTTGGATGAACTGAAACACGAAGTGCATAACGGAGCCGATGTCGAGAAAATGGAGGATGAACTTGGGGATGTTCTTTTTTCTGTGATCAACTATGCGCGCTTTCTTAATCTGGATCCGGAAAGTGCTTTGGAGCGGACCAACAAGAAGTTCATTCAGCGGTTTCAGTTTTTAGAAGATCAAGTCAGAATGGAAGGAAAAGACCTCAAAACGATGAGCTTGGAGGAGATGGACTTTTTTTGGGAAAAGGCCAAAAAGCAGTAACTTCGGGTATTAGAAGTTAATACACCATCCATGACACTTCCTTTTTATACCAAATTTACCTTGGGCTTAGCCCTTTTTGTCGTCATCTTTCAATCCTGTAAAAAAGAAGAAGAAATTATTCCAATTCCAGGAGCCACCTATGTTGGGCAAACCTATGTTTCTCATCAAATTGATGGAGCTTCCTACGATACCACACTAACCGATACGGTCATCATCATTCCGAGAGTTGATGCCTCAAAATTTGAAGTAAAGAAGTTTATTGTAGGAATGTCTTATGCAACTCCTAATCAACACAAGTTTTATAGAACCCGGGAAGAAACGACTACGGTATTTGAAGATTATGATGGGCAAAAAGACTTCTATCGACTGGCCGACCGTGCCTACTATTGGGATGTTCACTTTAGGGATGGAGATTCGCTGATCTATAGCCAGAATCAAAACCAGGAACAAAGGGAATATGTCTTTTACCGGTTTAAGGGAAAGAAGATTTGATAGTTCTCGCTTAAGCTCGACTGACCATTATATAACTGGAATTGAACTTGCGTATTTAATGAGTAACTTGTTCTATTCCTTAATACTAACCCACGATGAAGTTCCTTTCTTTAATAATATTGGTTTTAGTGACCCTTTCCTGTACCAAAAGCGTAACCACACCAGACACCTCATCCACATCCTCTTCCGTTGATACCACTCAAGTTTTTATCAATCAATGGAGTGGTAGGTATGCTGGTACCACTCGTTTGATAGCGACGGGCCTCGGTGGCTATAAAGACACCCTCGTGGCTGATACAGTTACGATTTCGGTTTTGAACAAAACGACCTGGAAATTGGAGCGCCGTCGTTGGGATCATGCCGCTTATCATGCTGGCAGTTCTCACTGGTGGGTAAAACGTAGTAGTACGATTCAAGTCAGAAAAATCCCAGATCTAAAGGCCGGAACTACTTCTTACAATTATCAAGAGGATCAAAGAGATTTGGATTTAAAACTTCTGTCCACCGATTCCATTAGTTATCATGATGAGCTGGACCCCGCCTACATGCATAACTATTCTTCAGAGACTGAATTTGTAGGGAAGAAGCTGCCATAATCAGGAAAACGAATAAAGAGCAACCATGAAACATCAACTATACATAGGTCTTTTATGTGGGATTGTCCTGTTTAGTGCCTGTAAAAAGGACATCGAAACAGAGCCAGATCCCGAACCCGTAGTATCTACTCAAATGTTGCCAGATACCTCAAGTTCTCAATATCAAATTGGACATTGGGGTGGAGTTTATGTAGGAACCTATAGACACTATCATACGGTTTCTTATCCGGATGGTAGAACCCATGAGTGGGCCAGTTTTTCGAGACCCGATACTTTTTATTTAACAGCTGAAAAATATACGGGAGCGGAATGGTTGCCATATTATTATTGGTCACTTAAAGTGGGTGCAGATCGTCAGCATGTCTACCTTACCCAGATCAAAGACCGAACGTTAACTTATCGTGACAAGGAGGATGATTCAGAGTATAATCATGAGCGGTTTCACCTGTTGGACAACGGTGAAAGAATCCTGTATGACCTGAAGTTTTACAGTTTCGGACAGCCCCTTCCAGAATGGGAGACAAAGCACTTTGAAGGAACGAGGATTCGCTAGAATCCTATTTTTTCCGAAAGTAGATTTGAATCGGTACACCGGTAAATCCGAACTCTTCCCGAAGCTTGTTTTCCAAATAACGTTTGTAAGGATCTTTGATGTACTGCGGTAGGTTGCAGTAAAAAGCAAAACTTGGATAATAAACCGGAAGCTGGGTCACATACTTAATCTTGATGTACTTTCCTTTAATCGATGGGGGAGGGTAGGCCTCAATTAAGGGTAGGAAGAAATCGTTGAGCTTGCTCGTGGCAATCTTCTTGGTCCTATTTTTAAATACACGCAATCCAGCATCCAGAGCTTTGTGAATACGCAGCTTATCTTTTACGGAGATAAACAAAACATCTACATCGGTAAAAGGAGCCAATTTGTTTTTGATTTCGCGTTCCAAATCCCGTGCTGAGTTGGTTTCTTTTTCAACCAAATCCCACTTGTTGAAGAGAATAACAATTCCCTTGTTGTTTTTGTAGGCCAGGTTAAGAATGTTGAGATCCTGAGCGCTGATACCCTCGACTGTGTCAATCATAACGAAACACACATCCGATTTTTCAATGGCTCGAATGGCACGCATCACCGAATAGAACTCGAGGTCTTCGTGTACCTTTTTCTTTTTACGAATTCCAGCGGTATCCACCAGGACAAATTCAAATCCGTAAGACTTGTAGTGAATGTCATTGGTGTCTCGCGTGGTACCAGCAATATCGGTAACGATGTTGCGCTCTTCCCCGATCAAGGTATTGATGAAAGAAGATTTTCCGGCATTGGGCCTTCCTACCACAGCAAATCGAGGTAGGCCGTCATTTTCGTTTTTGGTCACTGCAGCTGGAAGGTGTTTTACAACCTCATCCAACAATTCGCCGGTTCCACTTCCATTAATAGAAGAGATACAATACACTTCACCCAATCCTAAGGAGTAGAATTCGGCAGCATCCAATCGCCGTTGGTGAGTATCCACCTTATTCGCAATTACAAAAACCGGCTTATCCGATTGACGAAGAATATGAGCCATGTCTTCATCCAAATCGATGATACCAGCCATCACGTCAACCATAAAGAGGATTACATCCGCCTCTTCCAATGCAATTTCTACCTGCTTACGGATTTCAGCATCGAATACATCGTCAGAATCTTTGATATATCCTCCGGTATCGATCAGGTTAAAATCCCGACCATTCCAATCTGAAGTACCATAATGGCGATCCCGGGTTACTCCACTAAATTCATCCACGATGGCTTCACGACGTCCTACAAGGCGATTAAAGAAAGTGGATTTACCCACATTTGGGCGACCTACGATGGCAATAATGTTGTTCATACCCCGGTAATTTTTGGACCTGCAAAGAAAGGTAATTCCTGCCTTACAGCAGGATAAAGATTTAATTCAAATAACCGAAACGTTTAAGCTGGCGTTCCTGATTCCGCCAATCCTTGTTTACCTTAATATGTAAATCCAAAAAGACCTTCTTCTGAACGAACTCTTCCATGTCTTTTCGGGCATCTGATCCGAGCTTTTTCAGGGCGCTTCCTTTGTGACCGATTAAAATTCCTTTTTGGCTTTCCCGTTCCACATAAATCTCGCTTCGGATATGTATGATGTCTTCGGCTTCCTTATACTCGGTTACTTCCACTTCACAGGAGTAAGGGATTTCCTTTTTATAGTTCAGGAAGATTTTCTCCCGGATCATTTCAGAAACGAAAAAACGCATGGGTTTATCGGTCAATTCGTCTTTGGGAAAATAGGGGGGGATTCGGGGAGGTGCCTTTTGAGACGTTTAAGCAACATTTCCACCCGCTTTCCTTTAAGTGCGGAAATGGGAATAACCTCCGCTTGAGGCAATAATTTTTCCCAATGCTCTTTAAATTCTCTGACCTTTTCGGCGTTGACCAAGTCCATTTTGTTGAGCGCAATGAGGATGGGAACGCTCGTTTTTTGGAGTCGTTCGAAGATTTTTTCGTTCTTAATCGCCTTTTCTCCGACTTCAATCACCATTAAAATGACATCCGCATCCGACAAAGATGTTTCTACAAATTGCATCATTCCTTCGTGCATTTTGTAGGCGGGATCTACAATTCCTGGAGTGTCGGAGTAGACTATCTGAAAATCCTCCCCATTGACTATTCCCTTGATCCTGTGGCGAGTAGTTTGGGCTTTTGACGTAATAATAGATAAACGTTCACCCACTAATTGATTCATGAGGGTAGACTTCCCAGCGTTGGGATTTCCGATGAGGTTTACGAACCCCGAGCGATGCGACATAACTTTTTCTTAAAATTTGATGCTACAAAAATAAAGATTGACTTATATTTGCCGTCCCAAACGAAAAAGATACCGCGGAGTGGAGCAGTTGGTAGCTCGTCGGGCTCATAACCCGAAGGTCGTAGGTTCGAGTCCTACCTCCGCATCTAAAGAAAAGCCTCTGAGAAATCAGGGGCTTTTTTTATGCTTCTTTTCGACCTTGCACAAGGACTCATTCACAACTTCAGAGAATTTCAAGAATAAACACCCCAATTTTCCCTAACATTGTTTCTCAAAGTACTTTTTAAACGTATCTGACCATGGCAAGCGAACAAGAACACTTGGAGGCCCTGCACGATATCCGGGAAATGATGGAGAAATCAACCAAGTTCATTTCCCTGCACGGTCTGTCTGGCGTATTTATTGGAATATTGGCCTTAGTTGGGGCCGGAGTAGCCTACTGGTTTCTCCTGAACGATCCTTCCCGCGATTATTTCAATTCTCCTTACAACGTCAAAGGTCCATTGACCTACCACACCATTGGTTTTATTCTGGCTGATGCTGTAGTGGTTTTAGTCGGGGCTCTACTGATTTCCTTCTTTTACACGGCACGTAAAGCCAAAAAGACAGGGCAGAGTCTATTCGATAAGGCGGCATTGCAAGTTTTTTACAACATGATCATTCCATTGGGCACTGGCGGAATTCTGTGCCTGATTTTGCTGTTTAAGGGAATGATTTTTATGCTGGCTCCTTTAACCCTTATCTTCTATGGAGTGGCGCTGGTAGGTGCCAGTAGCCATACGGTTAAGGAAATTCGATTCCTTGGAATTTGTGAAATCATCATGGGACTATTGGCTATAATCATTGCCGGAGAAGGTCTTTTGTTCTGGGCTTTAGGCTTTGGTGTTTTACACATTATTTATGGCATTGTGATGCATCGCAAGTACGATCGGCAGTAGCATGAAGAGTATCATCAATAACCTGGATAAGACTTTTGAAAGTCGGGTTCGCTTAGGAATCATGTCCATTCTTATGGTCAACGATTGGGTGGATTTTGGGCATCTCAAAGAAATGCTCCAGGTTACGGATGGAAATTTGGCCAGTCATATTTCGGGTTTAGAGAAACTGGAATACATCGAAATTCGCAAGCAGTTTATTGGCAAAAGACCCAATACGTCCTTTCGGGTAACACCAGCTGGGAAAAAGGCCTTTCAAAACCACCTGGCTGCCTTAGAAGCTTTACTTAAGGGAAAAGCAGAATAGCTTTTCCATAAATAGGGCATTTTACCTATTGACCCAGGTTCTTTACCTCGCTAATATTGAACCAACAATGACCGCTAGGTCCCTAAATCATTTTACCATGAAAAAATTAGCATTAGCTTTTAGTGCTTTTGTTCTGTTGAGCATGACCTCTTGTATCAAAGAACACACTTGCAGATGTACCGACTCGAACGGCGATACCGAAGACATTACCATTACCTCAGCCAAAGCCGCCGCCAAAACCAGCTGTGAAGCTTACAACACATCTTCCCAGTCCTGCGCACTGCAGTAACGAGAACTAAATAAACGGTAACAAGGAGAGGTTCCCGCCTTCAGTTTTTCCAAGACCCCGGAAATTCAGGAGGTGGGAATTTTTTTCTCAATCCTTCTTTTAGGCGTAAGTTTGAATCCGCAATGAAATCGCTTACCCTTAAAACGATTTTATCCTGGCTTATTCGGGGGATTCTGGCAGCTGTTTTTGTGGCTTCAGCTGTACTCAAACTCTACCCTATAGAGCCTTTTGAGCTAACTCTGGTAGACACGAGCATGTCTTCCTGGTTTCTGGCTCCGTTCATGGCACGTCTACTTATTGCCCTGGAGTTTTTCCTCGGAGTGGCTCTATTGATTAATAGCCGTTACTATCCTCTTGTTTTAAGGTTACTGGCTGGTTTAACCATTCTATTTACCATCTATCTGCTCATTCTTTGGTTTGTAAGGGGCAATGACACCAACTGTGGGTGTTTTGGAAATCATCTGGTTTTTACTCCACTTGAATCCATTCTAAAAAACGTCGTCATTCTCTTCCTTCTATTTGTGCTTCATAAATGGGAAAAGGTTTACGATCGAGGATTTTTGATTCTTCAAATTGCCACAATGACCGTTGTGCTGCCCCTTCCTTTTGTTCTCAACCGAGTTGATCTTAGCTCCGGGAATCCGGATCACACGGATTATCCTTATGTTTTGGAGCAGTCATTCATGCCTCCCTCGGTGGTGAGAGATATTCCTTTTTCCTTGGATTCCGGAGACTATTTATTGGCCTTCATGAGTACTACTTGCGGACATTGCAAAACGGCTGCTCAAAAGCTTTCCATTGCCCAGCGACAAATGGATTTGCCTCGAATTCACATTTTGTTCTTCGGTCCGGAGAGCCAGATTCCCGAATTTTTTCAGGTTTCAAATGCCGATTTTGAGTACACCTTATTTCAGGATTCCTTCATTCATAAGTTTACCAAAGGAGTTTATCCTACTGTGCTCTTGGTGCGAAATGGACAGGTCATGAAGCGTTGGACTGGCGGGCAAATTACTCATAATGAGCTCGAAAAGTGGAAAGAGTACGCCAGCAGAAAAGACACAAAAAAGGGTAAGCTACTTTTATCGCACCGCTACAACCATCTACCCTTGCTACCTTCCGGTCCTGGGGGAATTCGACGGGAGCTGGTCGTAAAAGACTTACCCGGCGGCAAAAGTACAACGGATGGCTTGAATGGCAATGCAAAATTTTCGTAAAACTTGATCAAAGGGGCTTAAAGCACTGAATATCGACATCCAATTTATCCTACATTTGCCTGAACACGCAAAGCCATACTTATGAAGAATATAGCCCTTGCAAAATCCATGAATTACGGAGTCTTCTTAGGACTTATGCTCATTGGGATTTCCGTGATTGCTTACGTGGCCGGTTTAAAAACAGGAGATTCCATAAATGCTTGGTCTGGCGGTATTGTCATGTTGGTAGGAGTCTTTTATTTTATGCTTCGATTCAGGAATAAGGATAATGGAGGTTTTGCTTCTTTCGGCCAACTTTTTGTCGTTGGTTTTTTGACCCTTCTTATTGCTATCATTATTTCGAGTGTTTACTCCTATGTTTTCTTGACGTATATCAACCCAGAGGCCGTTGATGAAATTAAGCAGGTTACATATGATCGTTACATTTCAAGTGGAATGAGTCAGGAAGAGGCCATAAAGTCTATGAAGATGGCTGAACCTTTTATGACACCTCTGTTTACTTCACTAATGGCTATAGTAATCTATGGCTTCGTTGGAGCCGGTCTTGGAGCGATATACGGACTAATCCTTAAAAAAGCAGATCCGAATCCTTTCCGGGAACTGGATGCGGATGTTTAATCGATAAAACTTGCCTTCATGCAAATTACGCTGGTAATTCCCACCTATAACGAAGAAGAATCGATTCCTGAACTATGCGCCTGGATCGATCGAGTGATGAAGGACAATGGCTATTCCTATGAGGCTCTTTTTGTAGACGATGGGAGTAAAGACAAAAGCTGGGCGGTTGTTCAAGAAATACATGCCAAAAATCCTTCGGTAAAAGGAATTCGCTTTCGCCGGAACTATGGTAAATCAGCGGCTTTGAATAAAGGATTTGAAGCGGCCCAAGGTGACGTGGTCATTACCATGGATGCCGACTTGCAGGATAGCCCGGATGAAATTCCAGAGCTCTATCGATTGATTACTGAAGAGGGCTACGACCTGATTTCAGGATGGAAGCAAAAACGCTACGATCCTATTACCAAAACACTTCCTACTAAACTTTACAACTGGGCGACCCGTAAAATGAGCGGGATTTACCTCCACGATTTTAACTGTGGGCTTAAAGCTTACAAAAATGAGGTGGTTAAGTCCGTTGAAGTGTACGGCGAAATGCACCGGTATATTCCTGTATTGGCGAAAAGAGCTGGGTACGATAAGATCGGCGAAAAAATTGTTCAGCACCAGGCCCGTAAATACGGTGTAACCAAATTCGGACTGGAGCGCTTTGTCAATGGTTTTCTCGATTTGCTTTCTATCAGCTTCGTTACCCGTTTTGGTCGCAAGCCTATGCACCTTTTTGGGTCGATTGGTTCGGTCATGTTTTTGATTGGATTTTTTGCGGCTGCCATTATTGGTGGAATGAAGATTTACTACCTCCAGGTTGGGGTTCGGAGCACCTTGGTTACCGACATACCTTGGTTCTACATTGCCTTAACTTCCATGATATTAGGAACCCAGCTTTTCCTGGCCGGTTTCTTGGCGGAGTTAGTCGCTCGAAACGATCCTAAACGAAACGATTACCAGGTATCTGAACGCTTGGAAGGACCACGCTAACCATGAACGCAGAAATCATAACGATCGGCGATGAACTACTTATTGGTCAAATTGTCGATACCAATTCGGCCTGGATGGCTGATCGCCTGCATGATGTAGGGATAACCGTTTTTCAAATCACCTCCATTCAGGACGACCCCGGTCATATTAAAGATGCGCTGGACCTCGCCCAAACCCGTGCCGATATTATTCTGATGACAGGGGGCTTAGGGCCCACTAAAGACGATCTAACCAAAAAGACTTTGGCATCCTACTTCAACGATACAATGAGGTTTGATGAAGAGGTGTATGAACACGTTGGTCAGCTTTTTGACCGCTTAGGTGTAAAAATGCCTCCGGTAAATCGCCACCAGGCAGAAGTGCCTTCCAAGTGCACCGTTCTTAAGAATGAGAAAGGTACTGCTCCGGGAATGTGGTTTGATGAAAAAGGAAAAATTGTGGTCTCCATGCCTGGCGTACCAAATGAAATGCGCTACTTAATGGATGAGGAGGTAATTCCAAGAATTAAAGAGAAATACCAAACTCCGGAATTGGTTTACCAAACCGTATTGACCCAGGGAATCGGTGAGTCTTCTTTGATGGAGGTGATCGACGATTGGGAAGAAGAAGTACTGGCAGATGGCATTAAACTGGCCTGGCTTCCATCAGTAGGCCAGGTAAGGTTGAGATTAAGTGCTCGTGGCGATGACCGCGAAGAGATCTTAACCCGAATCGACGCCCACATCCAAAAACTGAGCACTTTGATTCCCGATTATTTTATGGGGACCCTCGAAGGAGCTCCAGAAAAGAAATTGAAACAAATTTTGGAATCATCAGGCTTGACCGTTTCAGTAGCTGAAAGCTTAACCGGTGGTTTCGTGGCTCATTTGATTACAACCGTAAGTGGCAGTTCGGCTTATTTTAAAGGTTCGGTGACTTCTTACTCGCCTGAGGTAAAACAATCCGTTTTGGGGGTAAAAGAGGCCGCCATTCGGGAGTATACACCGGTGAGTCAAGAAGTAGTTGAGCAGATGGCTTTGGGTGTGAAAAAATTGCTTCAAAGCGATTTTTCCGTGGCTACATCAGGCGTTGCTGGACCGGGAGAGGATTCGGATGGAAATCCTCCGGGAAAAGTGTGGATGGCAGTTGCCAGTCCTAACGGTGTGGTGTCCAGGGAATTCCGATTTGGGAATGATCGAAGCAAGAACATTATCAAGTCTTCTCAAACCGCACTTCATTTCCTTTGTCAGGAAATTTTAAATAACTGACGATTTTTAAGGATTAAAGCTGTATATTTGCCCGCTCAAAATTTAAGCGCTATGGCTAACGTTTGTCAGATTACCGGGAAGAAAGCTATTGTTGGAAACAACGTTTCACACGCTAACAATAAGTCTAAAAGAAGATTTAAGCCTAATTTGCAGGTGAAGAAATTCTACATTCCAGAAGAGGATCGTTGGATTACTTTGAAAGTTTCGGCATCCGGCATTCGCAATATCAATCGCCTTGGAATTCTTGGCGCCTTGAAAAAAGCGAAAGAAAAAGGATACTACGCAGAGTAATCTAACTCTCGAAAAGATACTGAAGGCTGTTTCCACATTGTAGTGGGTTCAGCCTTTTTTGTTTGGTAGCTACACCAAAGCCTACTATCAGCCAATTTTCTTCTTAATTTTCGGGTAAATTTCAAGACCCTAAAAGTGACTCGATCCTTTTCATTATATCTTCTTGTCATCCTCTTTTTTGCAGGATGTCAATCCAAGCCTAAAAACTTTTCGGACTGGTATAGTGATCAGCGGGAATTTCCTGATGCAGCTAAGGAAAACAATCCGGATCCTGAGCAAAGGATTCTTTATTCTTCCAACTTCCACTTGGACACGATTTATCGTTCGATGATGGGGCCCACGGAAGATCAGTACTTTTCCTTAGGAGAAAAAGGGGAACTGTTCTGGATAACGGGCTACAAGGGCACTGTATTAAATCCGGATTCGTCTGTAGCGGCCTTTGACTTCATGTGCCACAACAACCTCAATTTTGATGTACCCAGAACTTTTCCCTGGAAGTCAAGAACATTTGATCGAGTGAATCGGGTTTTTACTTTGACCCCTGGCATCACGGATATCCAACTTCCCGAAGGATTTGGTATTCCGGTTCCCGGAGATCAGAAACTCAAGGTTACTTTCCAGGCCTTAAACCACAATCGTCCGGAGTTGGATTCGAACTTTATTCATCGAATTGAAATAAGTTATTACCGGGACGAAGATCTTAAAACTCCATTGCAAGCCCTGGCTCAGGAAACCGTTTGGATGGTTAAGCAATACGAGGGACCTCCCGGAAAATGCGGCGAGGAGCCTTTAATTCAGGTGTCCACTCACCTTTCGGAAGAAGATCGCCGAATAACGCAGCCTAATTGTGGCGTGGATATGCTGGCGAATAACCCGCAGCAGAATCTCGATATGTATCACGATCTGTATGGCCGCAAGTTTACCGGGCATTGGAAAATTCCTCCGGGGGTAGAGGAGTTGCAAATGGATGTATCGGACTTTATGGTTATGCTACCGCAGAATCAGCTTCACTATATTGCCGCTCACGTGCACCCTTTTTGTGAATCCCTGGAGCTGATTAATGAAAGCACCGGTCAGATAGTGAGTCGGTTGAATATGCAGTCAGCTGATTCGGGAATTGGATTGATTCAGGTCGAGGACTGGTCCTCCACAGAAGGAATGGCTCTCCCTGAAAAAGACACCTACGTTTTAAGAAGTCGTTATAACAATACGTCAAAAGATACCCTGTCAGCCATGTCGGTGATGTATCTTTACTTTTCGGAGTGAGTCAAACGATGCCCGGTGTATGATGAACACCGAATAGACTTTTTCCAAAAATGTGGATGTTTGCGCTGCAATTCCACTACTTGAGCAAGTGATGATGTATTGGATTTCAAACAATCAAAAAGGACTTTTGGGTGCCCTGGTGTTTTTGGTATGCCTGGGAATTACTGCCACCGCAGGTCCATCAGATAGCCTGCTTAGGTTGATTGAATCTCATCCCCAAGCCAAGAAATCCGATTCTGTACAGATCGCCATTTGGTACGGCGAGCTTGGACAAGCCCATATTCAGGAAGAAAAGTTTGAAGAGGCGATGTTGGATTTTGACAAAGCTCTGGGTTTTGCCAATAGGCACCAAAAGGCCGAATTGTATAAACTTTTCATGGCCTTGAATGCGGAGGCCAACCGGCACGACCATGTACTGGATTTGGGAGCTGAGGCCATGAACCAGTTTTACGATGACCCAGTTATGATGATATCCACGTATCATCGAGTGGCCAAAGCCTATCAAATGCAGCTTCAAAAGGAAAAGGCCTTAGTCTACTTCCGAAGAGCTTTAAAAAAGGCGGAAGAGTCTGGTGATTCGACCAATCGAGTGCTCATTCAGGTGCAGTATGCCCACGTTTTGGTCAACACTGGCCAATATGATTCAGCGATTTATTACCTACGAGATGCATTGGGTTATTATCAAAACCAGGCGGATTGGGGAGGCATGGGTAAAGTATACCATAGATTGGGAGTGATTTACCTGGATTTTGAACAGGTAGACTCAGCCCGTTTCTTTCTGGAGGAAGCTAGACGCATTCATGAGAACAAGGCCGAAGATTTGCCCCTTATTGATCTAAACTTAAACCTTGGGGTGCTCTATTTTGGGCAGGGGCTTACGGAAGAGTCCAGGGGCCGGTTTTTAGATGCATTGATTTACGCCGAACGCTTGGGAGTGATTGATCGTCACCATGAAATTTATCGTTACCTGGCAGCACTAAGCTATCACGATGAAAAATGGGGGGAGGCCGAAAATTACCTGACCCTGGCAGACAATTATACCGACTCGGTGTTTAGTCAAAATCATTCAGAGGCCTTTGCGGCTGCGCAGGCTCAATTTTCAGTGAAGGAAAATTTGCTCAAGGCGCAGCTTCTGCAAAAGGAAAACCTCGAGGCAGTTAGAGAAGTGGATTGGCAGCGTCAGCTTAACCTATGGACTCTGGGAGTGGCCATTCTTCTGGGGCTGTTTCTATCCTACATTATTTGGCAGCAGCGAAAATTAAGGCACCTGAATGAAGAGCTTATTCAGAAGAATGAAGAGTTAGATGACCATTTGCATGAAAAGGATAATATCATGGGCATTTTGGTTCATGATTTACGTTCTCCCATGGCGTCGATCAAGAGTTTGAGCGATTTGCTGGTCACCGAAGAAGATATTGATTTGCCCGACGATGTACGCGAATTACTCACCGAGTTGGGACATGTATCCGAGCGTGGATTGCAGATGGTAAGCACCTTATTCCGGGTTTATGAGCTCGAAAATCATATGGAAAGTATCCAACTGGATCGGGTGAAATTGGGTCCTCTACTTTCCGATTTGGAAGAAGAGTTTAGAAGTTTGGCAGGGAAAAAAGGAATGACCTTACTGGTTGAGAAAAATGGGGAAGAGGTACTGTCTCACCGTGAATTTCTATTTAGCATTTTGAGAAACCTCATTTCCAATGCCCTTAAATTTTCGCCTGACGGAAAGAGCGTAAAAATTCGGGTCGACCAACTCAAGGATAGAGCTCGGCTTTATATTCGGGACGAGGGACCTGGTTTTTCAGCCGAGGACAGGAAACACATGTTTCGAAAATTTAAAAAACTCAGTGCGCAACCAACTCGGGGAGAAACCTCAAGCGGACTGGGCCTATACCTGGTTTACTTGATGGGAATGCGGATCAATGCTCGAATTTGGTTGAATGAAGACTATCATTCAGGAGCGGAGTTTATCATCGAACTACCGCTATACCAAGGCACGAATTAATCTTGATTCTCTTCCGGGTTTCCTTTCACTTTTCTACTTCCTGAATACAGTTCAAAAAGAAAAAGCCTGCCCTCTAACGGACCATTAAACAAGGGAATGCGTTTTTGTGGTTTCAGTCCTGTACGTTTGAGCTGAGGCATGTTACTGCTAAACACGCCGGCACGCCATCCCGGGTAAGCCTTCTTGAACTGATCTCCGATACGGGGGTAAAAAGAATCTTCTCCGTCCAGTTGAATACGCTTGTCATAAGGAGGATTCATGATGAGCATTCCTTCCGATTCTTTGGGAAAGGATCGAAAGAAATCCTCTTTCGAAATCTGCACTCTTCCAGCTCCAATTTGATCCAAATTGCGACGAGAACTTCGCATCGCATCCGGACTTCTGTCGGCTCCTCGTATTTGAAGAGATTCTGAGTGAGGAAGCGTTTTGGCATTCGATTCATCCTTAACCGATTGCCAAGTATCTGAGTTGAAGTTGTTCCAGTTTTGAAAGGCAAATTCACGGCGGTATTTTCCGGCCGGAGTTTTGGTGGCTATACCATAAGCTTCGGTTAAAAAAGTACCTGATCCACACATAGGATCGAACAAGGGAGTATCAGGTGTCCAACCCGAAAGTTTTAAAATGCCGGAGGCTAAAACCTCGCTCAAGGGAGCAATGCCATTACTGACTTTAGACCCTCGTTTATGCAGTGATTCACCGGAACTATCCAAAGAAATAGTTACTTGATCAGAGCTAATCAGCAGGTGAATGCGAATTTGAGGGTAACGGAGTTCTACTTCCGGTCGTTTCCCAAATTTGTCCATGAAGTGGTCCACAATTCCGTCTTTGGCCACTTGGGCGGCATATTGACTGTTGCGAAACAATTCGCTTCGGTTGACCACCGCTTCCACCTTGAAAGAATGTTCAGGAAGGAACCAACGTTCCCATTTTTCATGACGCAGTTTATGAGCCAATTGATCAGCTCGAAAGATGCGAAAGGAACGTAAGTTAATGAGAACTCTGAGCGCAGTTCTTAGCTCATAGTTCAATCGATAAATATCCTCCAGGTCAAGTTTTTCCAGGTAAACGCCACGGCGTACCTTTCTGACTATTCGATCCGAATAGCCCAGCTCCTGAAGTTCCTCCTCCAAAACCTCTTCCAGGCCCTGGTAGGTGGACACAAAGGTGTTGTACATTAAAAGAATTTAACCCCGACGTTCACCATAAACCCGTTGCTGTTAAGGGAGTAGGTGCTAACGTTGCTCCAGTCGGAGAAATTGATAAAATAGCGAGCGTCAACTACTAAGAAAAGCACATCTACACCGGCCCCTACGGTTCCGGCCCAGCTTGTACCACCTTTTAGCTGAATGTCTTCTTGAAGCTCTACTTCACTACCGTTGATGGAGGTAGTAATTTTGTCATTTACATTAACCGTCATCACAGGTCCGGCAAACAAGCGTAGGCTAAAAGGTTTGGTTTTAATGATTTTGTATCCAGCCATGATGGGTACATCCACCGTGTAAATTTTCAAATCGTTTTCCACGGTTTGGTTTCCAGCGTTTAGTCTGAATTGACCTGGTTTAGCCGTAAAAAGGGCATCGCCTTCTACGTAAAATTTCTTCAATTTAACCCGAGCAAAAACTCCTCCTTGCCAACCGGTTTTGGCCTCCGAAGTGATTGAATCTATATCAGTCGTATATTTACTGAAAGTGGTACCTCCCATAATACCGAGATTAATAGGTATTTGGGCATGAGCTACAGAAGCTGAAAAGAGCAATGTCAGCAGGGGATAATAACAGAAAGTGCACGTGATTTCATGATAAAGCGATTTAAGCAAAGATATTTCTTATCCCGAAATTTTCGACGTTCTACAAAACAAAATGACTCGAGAACCAGTAAGCATTATATGGCGCCACAAGTTGCTAACCGAATTCTATTAAATTTGGCCGGTCTCATTTATGATTAATACCGCTCGGATATTAGCCTTCTTTGTGATTTTGATGTCCTTTCTGACTGCTCAGGGACAGATGGACAGGTATATGGTGGAAGGCGATATGAAGGATGGATTTGAAGATATGTCCACGGCCTTCGTAATTGTATACTCTGGAGGACAAAAAATAAAACGGGCCGAGTCCAATTCTTCGGGCAAGTTCAGTTTTGAATTGGATTTTGGACGAGACTACATTCTTGAGTTTCGCAAACAGCATTACGCTACAAAAAGAGTCCAGGTTTTTCTGAAGAACGTAACCCCTGAAATGGTAGATATCGGGTGCAAGCCCAAACCCATGCAGGTTTCCATGATTCAAAAGGTGGAAGGAATTGACTATTCTCCCCTCGATGAGCCAGTAGGAAAGATCTTCTACGATCCGGATATCCAATGTTTTGATTGGGATGCAGACTATTCCTTAAGAGTAATGGAGCAAATTGCTCAGCTGCAGGATGAGTTGGATGAAAAGAAGCGGGAATATGAGCGCAGCACAGCTGCCGCTGATAAGGCTTTATCCAAAGGAGATTTTGCCACTGCTAAAGCAAGTATTGCATCTGCCGAGAGTGTATTTCCTAATGACAGCAAAATTCAGGAGCTCAAGAAAAAACTCGAAGAAGAAGAGAGACATGCCGCAGACGAAGAAGCTCGCTTAAAAGCCGAAGCCGAAGAAAAGGCCAAAAAAGAGCAGTTTGATGCCTTGATGGATGAAGGGGACAAAGCATTGAAAGCAGGTAGCTATGATGAAGCTAAAAGCAAGTACGAAGCAGCTGCTGTAATCCTACCTGCCAATACTGCTGTTAAAACCAAAATCCAAGTAGTAGAAGATACCAAGGCCAAGAAAAAGGCGGAGGCAGATGCTAAGAAGAAGGCCGAAGAAGAAGCTGCTGCTAAAGCTGCGGCCGAGGCTGAAGCGAAGAAAAAAGCCGAAGAGGAAGCGGCCGCCCAAAAAGCCGCTGAGGAAGAAGCGAAAAAGAAAGCTGCCGAAGAGGCTGCCGCTGCTAAGGCTGCCGAAGAGGAAGCAAAGCAGAAAGCAGCTGTAGAAGCCGCCGCAGTTAAGGCGGCCGAAGAAGAGGCTAAACAGAAAGCTGCTGATGAAGCTGCTGCTGCCAAGGCTGCCGAAGAGGCTGCTGAAGAAGAAGCGAAGAAAAAGGCTGCTGAAGAAGCGGCTGCCGCGAAAGCCGCCGAAGCCGAGGCTAAAGCCAAGGCCAAGGAAGATGCCAAAGCTCAAAAAGCAGCCGAGGCGGCCGCTGAGGAGCAGAAAAAAGCAGAACAAGAAGCAGCCGATCAAAAAGCTGCGGAAGCCGCTGCTGCGGAAAAAGCCGCTAATGAAGCCACTGCGGCCGCAGAAAAAGCGGAAAAAGAAGAAGCTGAAAAGAAAGCTGCCGCTGAGGCCGCTGCAGCCAAGGAAGCTGAGAAAAAAGCAGCCCAGGATGCAAAAGCTGATGCTGCCGCCCAAAAAGAAGCTGAAAAGGCCAAAGAAAAAGAGTTAGCTGCGGCCGCTACCGCTGAGAAGGAAGCGGCTAAGAAAAAGGCTGCCGAAGAGGCTGAGGCCAAGAAAAAGGCGGAAGAAGAAGCCGCTGCCAAGGCCAAAGAAACGGAGAAGAAGGAGGCAGAAAAGAAGAAAGAACCAGAGAAGAAGACAAGTCCAAAGGTGACTACACCAAAACCGGGTCCTGCCGTAGCTGCTACTGGAGCCGTTGCAGCGGCTGCAAGTTCTGGCGAAAAGGAAGAAAAGAAAGAAGAGGTAAAGGAAGAAGTTAAGGAAACACCTAAACCTGAGCCTAAGGAAGAAAAGACTACTCCACCTCCAGTTAAGAAAGAAACCCCGGCTCCAAAACCGAAGCCTACTCTCCATACTTCGGCCAAAAAACTAAAGCCCAAGGATAAACATGCTGATCTCCATGCCAAGTTGGATCAGGCCGCGATGAATCAAACAAACAAGACTTCAAGTATCCAGGAACACCACGAGTGGAATATGAAGGATCCGAATGTTCACGGTGAGATCGCGACGGAATATCCAGAAGGGGTTACGGAAGAGGTCTATATGCAAGGCAAAAAGGAAATCACCGAAAGGGTAGTGGTAAAAGAAGGTCATGGTGATATTTTCTGGAAGGTGCGCCACCCATGGGGAGGAGTTTACTACTTCAAAAACAACGTAACCATCTCTGCCGTAGAATTCGAATTAGGTACCACCCTTAAAGACGAAGACGGAAACATCATACCACCCTACCACATTGACCGGGTTTCGGATCATTGAGCGATGTTCAATATTCAGGCTCAATTTTCAATTCCCAAAATTAAAGAACTCCGAAGATTCAAGATTGATGATTCAAATTTAAGACTCATCCTTCGGCGGCACCGGATCATACCCACTCGTACCCCAGGGATTGCAGCGAACGATGCGCTTGAGTCCCAGCCAGGGTCCTTTTAATGGGCCATGCACTTGAATAGCTTCGTAGGTGTAGTTTGAGCAGGTGGGCGTGTGGCGACAGTTGGACCCGAGATATGGCGAAATAGCCCCCTGATAAATACGAATCAGTATTAAAAGAGGGAACGCAAGAATCCGTTGAAGTGTCTTATTCAAAATCTTTGTACAACAAACTGGGCTGTACTTCTGTGTTGTTTTGGTATTTACCGCTTTTATAGGGAGCGTAATCGCCTTCGATACTGTGGTAGTATACCTGGCAAACTTCAACGCCCGGATAAATTTTAATCGGCTCGATACAGTGGATTTCTAATGTCCAGTATCCCGCAAAACCTACATCACCAAATCCTGCGGTTACGTGAACGTATAGCCCTAAACGACCGATACTTGAACGGCCTTCCAGCATAGGAACCAAATTCTCAGTTCGGGTATACTCGATGGTTCTACCGAGGTACAATTTACCTGGCTGAAGAACGAGGCCATCTTCAGGAATGATCAATTCTTTGGTTGCATTTGGACTTTTCATATCCAAAACGTCCGTATCATACACCAAAAGACGATCGTGTAAGCGAAGGTTGTAACTATTGGGGTTAAGCTGTTCTTCCCGGTAAGGCTCAATAAAAATGTTTTGGCCTAATTGGTTCTGTATTTCTTTTCCTGATAGTATCATAAATCAATCTTCAAGGGTATAGGAAGTGCCTTCTTTTCCATCTTTCAAAACGATTCCGGCCTCTTTCAATCGATCCCGGATTTCGTCGGATAGGGCCCAATCTTTGTCTTGACGAGCTTGATTGCGCAATTGAATCAAAACATCCATAGCTGCATCCATGGCACCACTATCATCGCTTGAGCTTTCATCGCTCAATCCCAAAACATCGCGGATGATGGCAAGGAATAAATTCCGAACCTCGTTCCAGGTGGTTTCAGAAATATTACGGATATCGGCTTGTCCGTTGGCGTATGAGTTGATCCATCCGCCAATTTCAAACAAGGTCGCAATCGTTTTTGGGGTATTGAAGTCAGAACCCATGTGCTCGAACAATTGCTCGCTCAACGCTTTGAACTCCTCGTCTTTGGATTCATCTTGTGCAGCTCCACCAGGGTGATTCAGTTTGCCTGCAGCGTTCACCATTCCAGTCAACTTCTTAAATCCTTTTTCAGCTGCCTGGAGCGCTTCATTGGAAAAATCAAGAGTACTGCTGTAATGGGTCTGAAGCATAAAGAAACGCACAGACATTGGAGAATATCCTTTGTCTAAAACTTCATGATCACCGGAAAACAGTTCATGAGGCAGGAAGGAGTTACCCAAAGACTTGCTCATTTTCGTGCCATTAACGGTGAGCATGTTTCCATGAAGCCAATACTTCACGGGTTCCTTGTCATGACTGGCCTTGCATTGTGCAATTTCACATTCGTGGTGTGGGAATTTTAGATCCATTCCTCCTCCGTGAATATCAAATTGATCGCCCAAGTATTTTGAACTCATTACGGAACACTCCAAGTGCCAACCTGGAAAACCATCGCTCCAGGGAGAAGGCCATCTCATGATGTGTTCAGGAGATGCTTTTTTCCAAAGTGCAAAATCAAGAGGGCTGCGCTTGTCGCTCTGTCCATCAAGTTCGCGGGAATTGGATTGTAACTCGTCTATTTTTCTTCCGGATAGTTCTCCGTAAGGTTCATTCTCATTGTACTTCTCCACATCGAAGTATACCGAACCATTCACTTCATAAGCCAATCCCTTGTCCAAAATGGATTGAATCATTTGAATTTGTTCTACGATGTGACCCGTAGCCGTCGGTTCAATGCTGGGTGGAAGAATATTGAAATCACGCATGACGTCGTGAAATCCATTCGTGTACTTCTGCACGATTTCCATTGGCTCCAGGTTTTCCAACTTGGCTCGCTTGGCGATTTTGTCTTCTCCCTCATCAATGTCGTCAACCAGGTGACCCACATCGGTGATGTTGCGAACGTAGCGGACCTTATAGCCTAAGAAGGTTAGGTACCGATACACCACGTCAAAACTCATAAAGGTTCGGACATTTCCCAAGTGGACGTCGCTGTAAACCGTTGGTCCACAGACATACATGCCTACTCGGCCTGGATGAATGGTTTCAAATTTTTCCAGTTTTTTCCCCAGGGAATTTTGGACCTTAAGGGGAAACTTTTCGTACAGTTTCATGTTGGTAAATCTATTACTCTTCCAGCTTCATCTGGATGTAATCGAGGAATTCTTTTTTGACCGCTGGATCTTTGAATTTTCCGCCGTATTCCGCGGTGACGGTGCTGCTGTTAATGTCGCGGATACCTCTGGAGTTCACACAAAGGTGTTTGGCATCAATAACGCAAGCAATATCATCCGTTTTAAGTTCTCGCTGCAGGTGTTTTACCACTTGAATGGTAAGACGCTCCTGAACCTGAGGTCTTTTGGCGTAGTAATCCACAATTCGGTTGAGTTTAGACAAACCGATAACACGACCAGAAGAAATGTAGGCAACATGGGCTTTACCCACGATAGGTAGGAAGTGATGCTCACAAGTAGAGTAGAGTACAATATTCTTCTCTACCAGCATCTCGCTGTATTTGTACTTGTTTTCGAAGGTAGAAGCTTTAGGCTCCTCTTCAGGAAGAAGACCTCCGAAAATCTCATTGACAAACATTTTGGCAACCCGGCGCGGAGTTCCACGAAGGCTGTCATCGGTCATATCCAAACCAAGGGTGTACATGATTTTGGCGAAATCCGCTTCAATGGAGCGAATTTTATCCTCTTTGCTCATTTCGAAAGCATCATCCCGTAAAGGAGTATCCGGATTTTGAGAGAGGTGATTATCACCAATAATGTCAATGTCCAACTGCTCTAAATCGTTCGCCTGACCGTTTTTTTCCTCTTTCATAATTATTCCCTCTGGTGTTAAACTGTGATGACCCGTTAGACAACTTGCGGATCAAATGGTTTATCACCGAAATTAGATCGGTGCAAATATACTTCTAAGAACGGAAATGGTGTTCCTACACCTTTTGGAAAGGTGATTCAGATGACAATAATTAACAACACTTAATTTGGCATTTCAATTGCAAAGGGGAGAAGGAGTACCCTTAAAATCAAGGATGAGTTTAGCTCAAAAACCAATACAATCACTTTTGGTCGTAGTTCTTTTGACCTTTGCCTTTGGCTACAATTCCTGGGCCCAGGATACCGTTCGAGTGCATCTTGGGGTTCAATTTGGTGGTGCGCCCAATCTTTACAAACACTACGGAGATCGCTTACTTTCTGATCATGGTGCCAAACGAATTAGTTCGGATGAAAGTTTAAAAGCCGCCACCTCCGGTTTCTATGCAACCATTCCCTTGGCCCAATTCTTTTCCTGGGATAAGTTCGGACTGAATTGGACTGCTGGACATGGATTTATCTACGGCAAGGAGTTGGAGTTTGAAACTCGGGAAGGTGAGCTTCGGCAGGAAAGAATAAGGGGAGTGCAAACCTATTTTGAGATCGAACCAACTTATGAGATCATATCGAGACCAAGGTTTAAAGTTATTCCTAAAGCTCAATTGGGGTATTACTTAACTCAAATTCAATCTGATTTTGAGAATGGGTTCTTCAATGAATTTGGATATGGATTTGGTGGAGTTGTTTATTTCAATTTGCCCTTCCGTACTGATTTACCAATGGACGTGGGGCTGGGCTTTAATTATTCCTGGATTGGAAAGGACCGGGTGGAAAGCTATTCCCTGAAACTAAAATTGCCGATTTACATTACCGCTTATTAGGAAATTGCCATCCTGTGGCATCGAGATTTTCGTAATTTTAACGCTTAAGTGCCAAACCTTTAGGTCATTGAACGTATGATCTTAATAAAGAAAATCACGATGAAAACTTATTTACCTGCCTTCTTGTTTTTTGCCCTAATCCTTCAGGGTTGTGACAAGGTGAAATTTCCCTTGGAAGATACCGCTGGAGTAGGAACCTCCTTTTCGGGTGATACGCTTTACAGCGATTCAACCTATACCCAACAGCGATTGTTGATTGAAGAATTTACAGGTCATCGTTGTTCCTGGTGTCCGGCGGGTGCCGAGAAACTAAAGGATTTGGATCAGAAGTTTCCGGGTGGTTTAGTTCTGGTTGGTATTCATGGAAGCAATTATGCTATACCCAATGTCAAGGAAGGTTACCCGGCCGATTATCGCACGGATGCAGGTAACTATATCATAGATTACAGAGGGGTTCTTGATTTTCCTTCGGCCATGTTTAACCGGGAAGGAACAGGAAGTCAATTACGAGGCTTTTGGGATCAAACGGTCCATGATTTTATGGGCTCGGACGAACGGGAGAATCCAAAGATTCAATTGATTTTAAGAAACATTAGAAATAACCCCGATGATAAAAACAACCTTCAAGTAACCGCCATTGCGAATGAGGAATTGACCGGAGCTTATGATTTGGTGGTTTATTTAACCGAGGATGGAATTGTATCCCCGCAATTGGATGCTCGGTTGGAGATTCAGGGATTGGATCCTAATGTCTACGAGTACACCCATAATCACGTGCTTAGAACCTCTGTTGGTCCTGCACCAGGCAATGTCTTTATTGAAGATGGCTTGGCCTCAGGAGAACGGTTTGCGGTGAGCTACGATGTACTGGCCAAGGATCGTCAAACAGAATGGGTGACCGAAAATCTAACGTTCGTTGCCTTTGTGATCGAAAGAAGTTCAGGGTTGGTGGTTCAGGCGGAAACCGTTCCGTTCACCAAAAATTAACTTTTTAAGACTCGTTTCAAAAGGGCCAATTGGCCACAATGCCACATTTCATGTTTAAAATTCCAGGTTAGTGCTTCGTATTTGGTTTGGGCAAAGGGATGTGGGAATTTTGAAGGCATCAGGGGCTGATCCAGTTCTTCGTCCTTGAGGGAGAATAAGGTTTCCCGAGCCAGTTCGTCTACAAAGTCCAGGCTTTTTCTCAATTCTTCTGGAGTAGGACCCTCGGATGCTGGTTTGCTTCCCATGGCATATAGCTGAGCATATTCTTTCAAAGGAACTTGCTCAAAAACTCGTTTGTTCAATCCTTGAACCACAATGATTCCATTGAAATTCTGACTTACGGCTAAGTGGCCAACCTGCCAGGCTACGTTCGATTCAATCACATCCGGTGTAAGGTACCACTGATCATCTGGAATTCGCTTAATCAGGCTTTTGGTCCATTTTCGGGCGGAGGTTATTTGCTCGTCAATAAATTCGATACGAGTCATATTTCTTAGGGTTTAATGGGTTTATTCATCAGGATCCTATCCTGGGATTTAAATCCTTGATCAAGATACAATTTGTGAGCTCGGGAATTGTGTTTTTCTACTTCGAGGTGCAGCGCTTGGATCCCCAATTCTCTGGCCTTCTTTTCGGCCCGCTCAAGCACGATCTTTCCAATTCCCTGGCCTCGGTATTCGGGTTTGAGGTACAATTCATCAATAAAGGCATCTCGACCACCGTGTTCGAAGCTAAATCCCAAAGTGAGGATGATATACCCGGCGATTTCTTTTTGATGATTGATCAAATAGATTTTTCCCCAATCCGGATGAGCCATAAGGGATTCTATCATTTTTTCAGCTCGGGCTTTATCGAAAGGGTAGGAGTCCAGGGCATAAAAGGCCTCCATGAACGAAAGGAGGGTTGGTATTTGAGCCGAATCGAGAGGAGTGAGAAGGATCATCCCACTAAATTAATCCCTTACCTAGCTGCCGGTGGTCGTCTGATTGTCATTTTGCCGTTTGGCCCTTTGCTCGGCTTTGCGCAATAAGGATTCGTAATACTTCACCCGATCGGGTTTTTCCCATTGCTCGTAAATGGCAATGACCTCCCGAATTTCTTCGCTGGTTAAATCTTCTGC
This sequence comes from bacterium SCSIO 12741, assembly GCA_024398055.1. Taxonomy (NCBI): domain Bacteria; species bacterium SCSIO 12741. Next base: position 2,805,716 of record CP073749.1, read on the forward strand.
TCCGGATTGCAAAAGATTTGATAGTCGGGTGTTGTTGTTTTTATAGGCCCGAACATCCTTACGGCAGGAAGGGCAGTTTTTAGGTTGAATGAAGTTCCAAATTTGGTACTGTTCATACCATCTTTTCTTTTCCTGTGCCGTAAATACAAAGTCGGAATTACAGGTCTCACATACCCGTGGTGAGTCGTAATAAATGAGGTGCTGGGTAAAAGCTCCCAACTGGTTGAATGGATTGGCTATTTCTGTATTCTTTCGTGAAATACAATGATCACAGGCCCATTCAAACTCATTGGATATGAAAAATGGGTACGAATCAATTCCTAAAGCCCGGTAGTGCTTGTATTGTTTTCGATCCACCTCCTCCTGCATCTTGAGGGCGGTTTTCATATCCATTTTTTCACTGGCCGTCCCACAACTGGGACAAATGGCCGATGGTTTCTTTTTCCTCTTGGGCATCTAAAATTAGCCGTTGGTCAATCCAGCGCTAATCAGGAAGGTGGCAGCAAAGGCAACAATCGCGTATAGCTCTGGGAATACAGCCAATACCATGGTTTTTCCAAAAACGTCGTAACCCGATCCGATTCCTTCGATTCCTTGAGCAGAAACTTCACCTTGCTTGATTCCAGACATCAATCCAACCAATCCTAAGGCCAGGCCGGCGGCAAAAATGGAACTTCCTTGAAAAGCGTTAAGCGAACCTGTTTCTTTGATAATGGCTAAAATGGCATTGTTTACAATAAAGAATCCTGCAAAACCATATAGTCCCTGGGTTCCGGGTAATGCACTCAGAAGCATGTAGCTACCAAAAGCATCTTCGTTCTTTTTCAATGCTCCAAGTGTAGCTCTACCTCCAATGGATACGCCAATAGCGCTTCCAATTCCAGAAAGTCCGATCATTAATCCAATTCCGGTATAGGCTAAGATCATTGCTGTATTCATGATTTATCGTTTTTGTAGTGTTTTTTAAAAGGTTTGTATGCCATTCCACCTCCCGTGAAACCGGCATTTTTGTAAAATTCAACAAAGGTGAGTCGCATGGGGTGGACGAATGCTCCGAGCCCAGCGATAAAGAAGTTTAGTCCATGTCCGATGATGAGGAAGATGACGAAGAAAACTGGACCCAAATAAGGATTGGATTCCAAAATGGATAAGCCAATGCTGTTGATCACCAATCCGAGAATGGCGCTACTGAGCCCCAAGGCAAATAGCCGGATGTAGGATAGTAGGTCTCCGAAAACTCCGGTAATCCCATAAAGCTCCCAAAGTCCCTTACCGATTCGTACCAGGATGTTGGCCTTTGGATCGTTAAAGAAGAGAATCAAGCCAGCACCTAATAGGGATGAACCTGCTCCAATTTTTTTGATCATGGTTTCTGGTGCGCTGCCTCCTACAAGACCAAGGCCAATAATCAACAGAATCCAACCTCCCGTTGAAACCGTGTAGATCCAACCGTATTGCAATTTCTGATTAACCATTTTGATCACTAAGCCGAATATGATTTGAACTCCCCCAAAGGCCAGGGCGAGATTGAAGAGCTGATCTTCTACTAACATAAAGCTGTTGTAACCCTCCAACCAAGACGGAGGATTTTGGATCAAGTTCACACCAAACACAGTACCCGTTAAAATTCCAAATGCCACGGTGGATAATCCAAGGAGTTGAGCGAGGCGAACAATTCCTTTGTTTTCAGGGCCCAATTTTTTGCCAAATAGCAGCAAGGCCAACAATAGGACAAGGCCATATCCAGCATCTCCCAGGCAGAAACCAAAGAACATCAAGAAGAAGGGAGCAAAAAATGGTGTTAGATCCAACTCGGTGTATTCCGGTAAGCTAAATAGACTTCCGATAGGTTCAAATAGACTGGATACCTTCTTATTTCGGAGGAGAATGGGCGTTTTTTCCTCCGGAACAGGTTGCTCTGTTTCGAAATAGATGCCAGCCTCATTTAAGGCAGCCGATGTTTCCTCTTCCTCAGCTTTGGGTATCCAGGCTTCCACCATGTTCATCGATCCGTTGTGCCAGGAGTGCTTTTGCTGTCCCGTGGCTTTCAGTTCGTATCGATCATTGAGCACGGCATAGGTGTAGCGCAGGTCGCCCAGTTTACGGTAGGCAAATTCTTCTAACCTGTCTTCAATCACCGCAATTCGTTTGTCCTGATCGCTCAGCGCTTTTTCCAATTCTACCGGACCGCGCACAGGTAAAGGGATGGCAGGTACAGGTAGTTGTGGGCCTTCCTCTTCTTCGTGGATTAGGGCGAAGCAGATTTTATCGTTGCCTTCGTCCAAAACCTCAATGGCATATTCTTCTTTCCAGGAGGATTTGAAACGAGATTTTTTACATTGATAAAGCTGCAGGTATAGGTTCCATTGTTGCAGCTGCTCAATTTGCTGGGAGGAAAAGTGTCCCCATCGGGTCTCCAATTCCTGCTTTTCATTTTCAAGGCTTTTCTTTTCCTTTTTGAGCTGGTCCAGTTGAACCAAGGTATCCTTCAGATCCAACACTTTTAGATGAGGAATCAATTCACCTGAGTGGGGGCTGGAGTCAAGGATTCGCCCAGGTGCTCGAAGAAGTTTTTGAGCGTTTGAATTTCCTTGTACTGATTCCGTACTTCGTCATCCACGTCCTGAAGCTTACGGATGTGGAACAAACCCAGGCCGCGAAGAAAGTCCATGGTCTCTTCGTGATCGCTGTGGTGAACCACCAGGTAATATTTGAGCATGGGTTCTATCATGCTGCCTCCGCTTGTCGTGCTTTAACCATTTTCTGTGCCGCCTTAGAGAGGTTTTCTTCATCCTCCAAAAAGCGCTTAATTTTCTTGATGCCGTCTTCTATCTCAGGGATCTGAACCTTTTCATAAAGGTTTACTTTCTGAGTGGTTCGTTTTCGTTCCCGCTCCAGAATCTGGAGCTCTTGTTCAAAGACCAGCGTCTTCACCTGAGCTTCGATCAATTGTTGAAGGAGCAACAAAGCATCAGCATACCAATCTGGGCGACCGATCCAACTGACTTCCCGGTATTCAAAGGTTACATCGCGATAAACCGGAACCCGGACCCCCGCAATTTTTCGTTGGCCTATATCTAGGGAAGAAACTTGAAGCAAGTCAAACTCAAAAACGCTCCAGAGTTCATTCCAATCTTCCGCTTGTCGGCGTAGTTCATCGAAATTGTCCCGGGCTTTGAGGTATTTAGCCTTCACCAATTTTACCTCCTGACGAAGGGCACTCTCTTTGTTTTTGATAATAGGTAGCGCCATCATCCGCATTTTTAGCGACTTGTTGAGCACCTGCAAAGAGGTTTTATTGAATTGGTACTTAATGGCCATGTTAGTTCTTCCAGTATTTGTCTACCAGTTCTTTTTTGATTCCCACTTCCTCCACTTTGAAGTGTTTTCCAAACAACTCCCAGGAGGAATTGAGCATGGTTTCGGTGTCGATGTTTACGTCAATCGCAAGCAAGTCGTGTGAATATTCTTTGGCAAACTTTAGGGTCCGCTCATCGTAGTCTGTGAGGTCAAATCCGTTTTCCAGCTTCGTACGTGCATTAGCTGCATCAGCATAAAGTCGAATCGCCGCATTCATCACCTGTGGGTGATCATCCCGGGTTTGTTTTCCAATTACGAGCTGCTTCAATCGAGATAAGCTTCGGAAGGGGTCTACGACTACCTTTCCAATATCGGTGTCTTTCCTTAAGAATAACTGTCCTTCGGTGATGTATCCTGTGTTATCCGGAATGGCGTGAGTAATATCTCCTTCGGATAAGGTGGTTACCGCTACGATTGTAATGGAACCCCCTTCTGGAAACTGCACCGCTTTTTCGTAGATCCGGGCTAAGTCACTGTAAAGCGAACCTGGCATCGAGTCTTTGGATGGAATCTGATCCATCCGGTTGGATACGATACTCAAGGCATCTGCGAACAGAGTCATATCGGTAAGCAGGACGAGTACACTTTCATTTTTGTCCACCGCGAAGTATTCTGCTGCGGTCAGGGCCATATCCGGTATTAGAAGTCTTTCAACTGGTGGATTCTCCGTGGTATTTACAAAGGACACAATGCGGTCCAATACACCTTGATTTTCGAAGGTGTTTTTAAAGTAGAGGTAGTCATCATTGGTCAATCCCATTCCACCCAATATGATCTTATCGGCCTGAGCTCGCATAGCCACAAGAGCCATTACTTCGTTGTACGGCTGATCCGGATCGGCAAAGAAGGGAATCTTTTGTCCTGCTACCAGAGCGTTGTTCAAGTCGATACCGGCAATTCCTGTTGGAATAAACTGGTGGGGTTGAAGGCGTCTTACCGGATTTACCGAAGGGCCTCCAATTTCTCGCTCTTCACCGGTTATCGCTGGACCATCATCAATCGGATTGCCCATCGCATCGAAAAAACGTCCGACTAACTCAGGGCCTACCTTTAGCGTAGGTGATTTTCCCAGAAAAGTTATTTCCGTATCAGTGGTAATCCCTTCCGTTCCGGAGAAGACCTGAAGGGTCACTTTTTCGCCTACAATTTTTACCACCTGAGCCAATTTGTCTCCTACCCAGGCCAGTTCTTCATAGCCTACACCAGGAGCTTTAACCGTACAGGTCGCTTTATTGATGTCCTCAATTCGCGTAAAACGCTTTTGAAATACTGAATTCTCCATAGTTAAACGTTTTCCTCCACTCTTGATTGAGCTGCAATCCATTCACTCACTTCCTGATCGTATTTGCGGTAATCATCCGATTCGAAGGCCGAGTAATTCATTTGTTTCATTCCGTTGATCACCTTTTTGAAAAAGCCTCCTACCTGGTCAAAATGATCGAAGGGGAATTCCTGTCTGCAGATATCCAGCACTTTTTCTACCATGATTTTTTGTCGATTCAAAGGAGTCATTTGATCGATGTCGTCAAAAGCATCCTGTTGTAGAATCACAAAGTCGATGAGTTCAGCTCGCCAGAAATGCAGGTGATATTCAACGGGAACTCCGTCATCCCCTAAAATATTAATCTGATCGGCGGCCTCACTGCCTCGCTGAAGCAGTGTTTTCATGTCCAGCGAATTCTGGATCCATTCTGGAGTGCCTGCTGATTCCATGGTGGAGACAAACTCCGGATATTCCAGGTACTTGGAATAACTCATAATGGGATCAATCGCCGGGTATCTTTTACTATCCGCTCGTTTTTGGGCCAGGGCATAAAAACAGCGGGTCGCTTTTTTCGTGGATTCCGTAACGGGTTCCTTGAGGTTACCCCCTGCAGGTGATACGGTTCCAATAAAGGTGATAGATCCGGTTTGACCATTGTGCAGATTCACAGCTCCGGCACGAGCGTAGAAGTTCGCAATGATGGCACTTAAATCCATCGGGAAGGCATCGGGGCCAGGAAGGTCCTCCAATCGATTCGACATTTCCCGAAGGGCCTGGGCCCAGCGCGAAGTAGAATCGGCCAAGAGCAATACCTTAAGTCCCATGGCTCGGTAATATTCGCCAATAGTCATGGCCGTATATACAGAGGCTTCACGGGCTGCAACGGGCATGTTTGAGGTGTTCGCAATAATTACGGTACGCTCCATCAACTTTTTGCCCGTGCGGTAGTCTTCCAATTCGGGAAACTCGGTGAAAATCTCTACTACTTCATTCGCTCGCTCTCCACAGGCGGCTACAATTACAACATCCGCATCGGCCTGTTTGGATAAGGCGTGCTGCAAAACCGTTTTTCCACATCCAAAAGGACCGGGAATAAATCCGGTGCCACCTTCCAGCATAGGGCAGAGGGAGTCAATAACCCGAACACCGGTTTCCAGCATTTTCGATGGACGGGGTTTGTTTTTATAGGTTCTAACCGCCAACTTAACTGGCCATTTCTGAACCATGGTAATGGCGTGTTCCTTGCCTTGCTCGTCAACCACTGTGGCCATCGTGTCGTAGATGGAGTAGCTTCCGGCAGAGGCGACCTCTTTTACAGTAAAGTTCCCCTTCCATTTAAAAGGAACCATAATTTTATGAGACAGCCCATTTTCGTCCACTTCCCCGATCCAATCTCCGGGAACTACAGTACTTCCAACCTCGGTTAGAGGAGTAAAGGCCCATTGGCTTTCTTTTTCGAGGGGATCACTTCCTACACCACGTTGCAGGAATACGCCGTCCAGCTTGTCCAGATCGTTTTGGAGGCCGTCATAGTTCTTCGACAACACGCCTGGACCTAATTCCAATTCAAGTAGGGTTCCGGTAAATTCCACTTCGCTGCCCACACGCAAACCGCGGGTACTGTCAAATACTTGGATATAGGCTGTGTCACCGCCTACTTTGATAACCTCGGCCATGAGCCGCATGTCGTCTTTAATAACGTAGCCAATTTCGTTTTGGCCAACCGGTCCATTGGTTTTTACGGTGAGTAGGTTCGATATAATTCCCGTTACGGTTCCAGTTGTCATAGCAGTCGTTTTTCCAAATCGCGTCGTATACTTTCATTGAAGCTTTCAAAGGCTTGCTTTCCGGCCTCAGCGTCCCAGTTCGTTTCCAGGTCGCTTAGCTTGATCACGTAGGCCAAAACCTTTTCCACTCCAAAATAGTGGAAGAAGGTGCTTTCATCCAGGTAGTCCCAGCGAATTTGGTCCAGTTGTTTTTTTCGTTCTTTCGGCTTATCCAGGTTGAGTGCTTCCATATAAGCCTTTATCCAGGGATGGGTTTTATCCAGATCGCTGGGATTGAGCCGAAGGGTTTCTTCGGGCGTAAATAGTCCAGTGGTGAGCAGTTGATCCTCTACTGAAATGGAAAGCTTTCGAGCGAGGTGCAATGCGGTTAAATTCCGCAGGGTGGATTCCAATCGAATCCATTGTTGCAAAAATTCGTTTCCATGTTCCAGGCAAAAAGAAAAGTAGTGCTCCCATAGAGCCTGTTCAAGGGCATTTTCCTGCGGTTCTTCCAGCAATCGGTCATACTTGTCCAGAAAGGACTGGAAATAGAGGTCATCAGTTAGCTTTTTAGCCAATAGATCACTTCGTTCCTTTTCGGAGAGATTACCAAGCGAATGGGGCTCCGGATTCTCTTTAAATAGATCTTGTAGTAGGTTCTGGTGATCGTAGGGATAGAAGAGAAGAAGGACCTGGTAATAATCGGCAGGCTCCAACTGATTAGATAGCTCATCTCTAAAAGCAAGTAAAGAGAGTTCAGGTGTTTTTCCTGCTACCAGTTGGTGCAATCCACTGACTAAACCGTAGTATTCTTTATTCATGCCGATTCTGGGGCCAGAAATTGCAAGGTTTCAGGATTGATGAATTGGGCAAAGAAGGAGCGGAAATCAGCTTCGGTAAAACTGATGAGGTAGTTACCATCCCCGGGTTCCAGTTTAAACCCACCACCTGGCATGTGTTCCCCATGCAGCGTGAGTCCATTTTGAAGCAGGGAACTTTTGCTTTGTTCGAGATGATTTTCGATTTCCTTTTTTAGGTCCTCACTAATGCGCAGCGATACCTCGTTCCCATTTAAGGTTACAGAGCTTACCGCCATTTCCATTAAGCGGGCCATTTCAGCCGGATCATTTAAATTTTGCCGGATAGGAGTATCCAGCATCTTTTCCTGAACAAGGTTGGAGAGATCTGATTTGATCTGTCCGATGAGCTTCCTTCCGGCAAGTTGTAATTCCGAATTTACCTTTTTTTGAAGCGATTCTGCTTCTTTGTGGGCTTGGTCGAGAAGTTGTTTCTTTTCCGTTTCGGCTTCCTTGCGGATACGGTCAGCATCAGAGCGGGCTTTTTCAATCAAACGCTCGGATTCTTCCTTGGCTTTTTCGATTCCTTCCTGATAGATTTTTTCAGTCAGGTCTTGAAGTTTTGAATTCATTCAAGCACAGTATTTATGTCTTGAAAGTTAAGGCATAAATGGGTAGAATCCAATTTTAAACGGGGCTAATTGAGCAGAAATATAAGGGCAAAAAAAAGAGCCCCAAAAGAGGCTCTTCGAAATTGTGCTACTAGTTTATCAGTCTGTTAAGGGGCTGTATTCTGGGTTTGGTTCTTGCTATAGTTGTCAATGAAGTCACCCAATTGATCGGCGCCTAATTTTTTGGCGATGATCTTTTTGTCTTTGTCCAATACATACACTTGTGGAGTTGAGAAGATGTCGTACACCGTTCTGAAGTTTAGGCTGTTCAAATCGGTCAACCCTTTGAGCATGTAGTCGTGAGCGTTTTCATTGATTTCGGGTGTGTCAGACACATTTAAGAAGTGAATCTTGTTGTTGCGGATAAACTTCTTGAAGTTCTCAATTTCCAGCTCAGTTCCGATTCCAAATACGGCTACGTTCTTGTCTTTGTATTCTTGGTAGAACTTTTCAATTCTTGGAATTTCCTTTTTACAGTGCCCGCAGGTACTGCTCCAGAAAACCATGACGGTATAGTCCGCTTCTATTTCGTGCAAATTGTGCCATTTGCCCGCTGTATCAGGAAGGATAATGTTAGATGCTTTCTTGCCAATTAGAAGGGGTTCTAAGGTCTTTCCACGAGTCACAATCTTTTCGGTGGTAGCCGAATCAGTCCACCAGCATTCTCCGCGTCCATAGTAGTTTACAGCCATGTAGCTAAACACTGCATCCATACCCATAATCTTGGAGCGCTCATAATGATTGGTAATCCAGTGAACGATGTACTTAAAGTTTTCGCGGCTTGGTCTGGCTTTATCGATCAATTCATCGGAGGCAGCCGTAATCGAATCTGGAATTTGTGGGGTCAATTTGGTAATGTAATATTCCAGCTTTTTACCCAATACCGGGGTGCGAATCATTCGATCATCTCCCAGGTCAATATTGTCCCAAAAATGGTTTTTAAAGTAGTAGTATTTCCAGTCGTTCACTTCTACACCTTCGGGCACTTCCGGGTTTTCTGGAATTTCTGGCTCTTGTGAAGATTTAAAAATCTTGGCCGCAAAGGAGTTGGCATTGGTTTCAATAAATTCGGTTTTGTAAGCTATAACTTCGTCATTAAGCTGATTCAGTTTTTCTTCATAGTACTTCACTGAATCTTCCTGGCCTTCTTGTTCCTTCAACGCCTTTATCCGTTCTTGCATGGGTCTTGCACTGAAGGTCATTTTTGCCAAGGTTCTTTGAAACTCGTAAAACAGCTTGTTCTCATCCGAAACCTTCACATCCATTTGCTCAATCAGACTATTCCGATTGGTGTTCATGACGATTTCTTTTTCGTCTCCCGTAACAATTACCTCAAAATAGGACGATCGATCGGGCATCACGATCAGGTAGATTCCTCCGGGAACGCTATCCTTTTCGCACACGAAAAGCCCATCGTTCTTTCGGCGAAGGGTATCAAAATAGTACTGTTTATGTCCGTAGTAATTGGCCATATATACCAATGAATCAGCTTCAGTTGAACCCTTTAGGGTAAACTCGAAACGGTATCCATCGGACTTTTCTTTGTCTTTGCCCTTCGGATTGGCTGATGCCCATGCGGGCAAGCTAAGGAGGGCACAAAACAGAATGGTGGTAAGAGTTTTGATGTGTGTCATGTTGTTCAGAAAAATCGGCCTAAAAGTAAGAAGAATGTCCTTAAACCGGTAGCCTGTTGTACCGATCAAATATCTCGATTTGTTAATGGCCTTGCGGCATCTTTAACACGACATTAACAGAGCTTATTCCGGAATCTTGGCGATAATCGTCTTCAGGCCGGTCACCTTTTGATCAATTTCCACCTGAATGTCAACATCCAAGGGGAGGAGCAAGTCTACTCGAGATCCAAATTTGATGAATCCCATCTGCTGAGCTTGCTTGTATTGATCTCCTTCGCGTGGGTAATAAATGATACGACGTGCAACAGCACCGGCAATTTGTCGAACCAAAACGGATAGTTTTGAGTTTTCATAAACTACCGTAGTTCGTTCGTTTTCGGTCGAAGACTTGGGGTGCCAGGCAACGAGAAATTTTCCAGCGTGGTACTTGGCATATTTGACGATACCTGAAATGGGAGCCCAATTCACGTGTACATTAAGTGGCGACATGAAAATGGAAACCTGAATCCGTTTTTCCTGGAAATACTCGTCTTCAAACACTTCTTCAATCACAACCACCTTTCCATCAGCAGGAGAGATGATGTGATTTTCATCCAAAACAACCTTGCGATGAGGTACCCGAAAGAATTGGGTGACAGCGAGCTGAATAATAAAGGAAATGCCCAGGGCGATCCAAAGGCCTATAGAAAGGCCAAAAGCATAATATACCAGAAAGTTCAGTGCGGTCAATCCGAGCAGGGTGCTCAGCATTATCTTGGTGCCTTCTTTATGTAGATGCATGGGTGTTAGGTCGCAAAAATAGTAATTCAGGTATTAGGGAACGAGGTAAAAATAAAGGACAAGAAACGGGATAGCGACAATAAAGGCATCAAATCGATCCAGTACTCCGCCATGACCCGGAAAGATGTTTCCAGAATCCTTGATTTGAAGACTTCTTTTGAGCTTAGATTCGGCCAAATCACCAGCCGTTCCAAATAGAGAAACGATCGCTCCTACGGCTAACCAATCCAACCAACTGATGTTTTCAATGAACAAACTCATCAAGCTGGCCCAAAGCAGTGAGAAAACGATTCCGCCAATAAATCCTTCCCAGGTTTTCCCAGGAGATACACTTGGGTAGAGTTTATTCTTGCCCAACCAGGAACCTATTATATAGGCCCAGGAATCATTGGCCCACATGGTCATAATGGTTCCGACCAATACCCAAGGAGAAAAATCATAAGTAGGTACCAAATCGGTGTCGATGACCAAATAATTCAGCAAACTAAACGGAAGTCCAATGTAGAATACCCCAGTTAGGGTATAGGCAATGTTATGAAAAGGGCGATCTGCCTTTCGGAATACCTCTAAAACAAAGGTCATGAAGATGAAAAACAAAGATCCAATGAGCAATTCAACCCCTTTAAAACCTTGACTTACGAACCAAAAATTGGAAAGGAACAAGTAGGCTCCGGTGATCATGCCCCAAAAAATCTGAGGTTTCCCTCCGGCTTTTTGAATGAGTCGGTAAAACTCTAGTTGACCCGCCAAAAGGATGGTCAAAAACAACAAGGCAAAACTTTCAGGTCTCCAGGCGGTCGCTCCGAGAATAACAATGAAAAAACCAATTCCGGTTAGAAGGCGCTGAAGAAAGTTGCTCAAGATTTTTTCGTTTTTTCGATGATCTGTACGGCCTGAAAAGCATTGTTCTTGGCCACATACAATTCAATCATAATCTGAGAATTCAGGTGAATGTGCATGGAGTCTTGCTTGTTGATTACCGCAGACGGAATATCACTCTCCATTAGCTTTTCCCGAAGGATTTCTAATTGAAGATGATCGGTAGTGGAATAGATTTTTACCCAGTCGGACTCCATAGTCTTGTAGCCCAAAAATAGTTATTCCTTTTTTTCGGAGCTACTTTCCTCAATATTTGGCTCTTCCGGCTTCGGATTTTCAGGAGCTTTTGTAGAAGAGTCGGCCGTTCCGTTTACCGGTTTTGCAGGAGTTTCAGGTTCCTTTTTTTCGGTAATGGTGGTGCCATTTCTCTTGGCTTCAATTTCCTTTTCTTCCCGCTCACGTTGAAGATCGCGCTCAAAGGTTCTCTTACCGAATACATTTTCCATGTCTTCTTTAAAGATAACCTCTCTGTTAAGCAACATCTCAGCTACTTCTCTCAGTTTTTCTTGATTTTGACGTAGAAGAGCCAGGGTGTCCTGATAAGCTTTCTCAATGTAGTTGCTTACTTCCTCATCAATAATCTGAGCTGTTTTTTCACTGTAAGGTTTTTGGAAAGAATACTCTGACTGACCGGTAGAATCGTAGTAGGAAATGTTCCCGATCTTTTTGTTCAGGCCGTAGTAAACCACCATACTGTATACCTGGCGTGTTACCTTTTCAAGGTCACTCAAGGCTCCGGTAGAAATCTTTCCGAAAATGATCTCTTCTGCAGCACGTCCACCTAAGGCAGCGCATACTTCATCGCGTAGTTGATCTTCGGTAGTAATTTGACGTTCTTCAGGCAGATACCAGGCAGCTCCCAAGGAACGGCCACGAGGAACGATAGTTACTTTAACCAGGGGAGAAGCGTGCTCCAACAACCAGCTCACAGAGGCGTGTCCGGCTTCGTGGAAAGCGATTACTTCTTTTTCCGCTGGGGTAATGATCTTGTTCTTTTTCTCCAATCCGGCGATTACACGGTCAACGGCATCGAGGAAGTCTTTTTTATCCACTTTAGACTTCTTTTTCCGGGCGGCAATCAAGGCAGCTTCGTTACAAACGTTTGCAATATCAGCTCCTGAAAAACCTGGAGTTTGACGAGAAAGAATGTCAATGTCGATGGACTTGTCAATTTTAATGGGCTTCAAGTGAACCTTAAAGATTTCTTTTCTTCCATGAAGGTCCGGCATATCCACCATGATTTGGCGGTCGAATCGGCCAGGGCGAAGAAGAGCCTTGTCTAGAATGTCAGCTCGGTTGGTAGCGGCCAGGATGATTACCCCCGTATTGTTGCCAAAACCATCCATTTCGGTAAGTAGTTGATTCAGTGTGTTTTCACGCTCATCGTTAGATCCCTGCATTGGATTCTTGCCCCGGGCACGACCAATGGCGTCAATCTCATCGATAAAGATGATAGAAGGAGCTTTTTCCTTGGCTTGCTTGAACAAGTCACGTACACGTGAAGCACCTACCCCAACGAACATTTCTACAAAGTCAGATCCTGACAGGGAGAAGAAAGGTACTTGAGCTTCGCCGGCAACCGCCTTAGCCAAAAGGGTTTTACCGGTACCTGGTGAGCCTACCAATAAGGCTCCTTTCGGAATTCGAGCTCCGAGATCCGTATAGCGCTTGGGGTTTTTCAGGAAGTCTACGATTTCCTTCACCTCTTCCTTGGCTTCTTCCTGTCCGGCTACATCACCAAAGGTTACTTTTACACTGGTATTTTCATCGAACAGCTTGGCCCTCGATTTACCAATGTTAAAGATTTGGCCACCCGGCCCAGAAGAACCGCTCATTCGACGCAGAATGAACAGCCAGATCACGATCATAATTCCGATCGGTAGAATCCAACCAATCAGGTCGCGGCCCCAGTTCTGTTCTGTTTTGGAGCGGTACACAAAATTGGTGTTTTCCTCACTCCAGGTTTTTAGATCTGTTTCAAAGCTTTCAGCCGATACGAAATGATATTCGTAATGTGGCGCATCTCCTATAAGAGAAGGGCTTACTTCATTTTTGTGAGCCTCTTTTTCGAGTGCTCCTTCCGTAAGATAGACCCGGGCGAAATCCCGGTTTACAATCACAATTTCTTTTACATCCCCGTCTTTCACCATTTGCTCCAGCTCACCTGGGTTCACTTGGGGAAGGGTTGTATTGAAGTTGACGAGTAACTGAAAAAGCAGCACCACACCGATGATCACATAAACCCAATAAAAATTAAAGGGTTTTTTCTTTTCAGGTCCGTTATTGTTTGACGACTTCATAAAGTTCTTTTCCGAATTTTTAGTTCCTGTATTTCTCGATGGTTGTTAGTAGGAAACTTCAACAGGAGTAATGTGAGCGTCGGCCCAAAGCTCCTCCAGCTTGTAAAAATCCCGCACATCCTTTTGGAAAATATGCACCACCACATTACTGTAGTCGATTAAGACCCACTCATTATTTTGTCGGCCTTCTTCATGCCACGGTTTTTCACCACAAGCATCCCTAACGTGATCCACTACAGAATTTGCAATGGCGTCAACTTGTTTATCCGTATTACCGTGACTAATAATGAAATAATCGCAGATGGCACTTTCAACATCCCGGAGGTCAAGGACTAAAATACCAAGCCCTTTTTTGTCTTCAATTCCCTTAACAATTATGTCTGAAAGTGCTTTTGATGGCACTGGAGAAGCAGATTTTCCCATGTAAAATTATAAGTCAACAAAAATAACCAATCCCGGTCTTATATCTACTTTTGGATTTAATGTTTTTACCGACTTAACTTTTTTTCTGAATTGTACGAAATCTCTCGGTTTATGAAGCCCCAGCTCCATTTTTTTCCCTCTTTGGATTCGACAAACGATCACCTCAAAGATTTAATTCGTCAGGAAAAGGCGCAACTCTGGGATATCGTTTGGGCCGACTATCAGTCGGCGGGCAAAGGGCAGCGTGGTAATAAATGGGACTCAGAAGATGGCGAAAATCTGCTGTTTAGTACTTGGTTTAAGCCTCATGTGCTGCCGGTTTCACAGGTTTTTGAGCTCAATAAAAGGGTGTCTTTAGCAGTTCGTTCGGTTTTGGTGGATCGGGGAGTGGAAGGAGTGAGTGTAAAATGGCCTAATGATATCTTGGTAAACGGCCGAAAAATTGCCGGCGTGTTGATTGAAAATAACCTCGATGGAGATCGGGTGGAGCACGTGGTTATCGGTATTGGATTAAATGTGAACCAAGTGGGGCTAAAGGATCGCTTGCCCAATGCGATTAGTTTGCGTGAAATTAGTGGTCAAAAAGCCGATCGAATGGAGCTGTTGAATCAGTTGCATCAAGCTTTACAGGCTCATATACATTCCTCTTTTTGGCCAACAGCGAGAATTGATGCTACCTACCTCAAATACCTTTATGGGTTTCGCCAATGGCGCACTTACCTTCATCAAGATAAGGAACTGTTTGGGCGAATTACAGGGATATCTTCCCAAGGACTATTGCAAATGAATACCGATAAAGGGTCAATGGAATTTGACCTGCGTGAAATTCGATTTCTTCCGGATCAGGAAAATTGATTGGCCAGGTTGTTCACCATCATGTTGAACAAATTCTTGAGGGGAGTGGAGGCCATGGTTTGAATCATAAAGTTCATTTTCCCATCAAAAGATACTTCCACTTCGCAGCTTTCGTCATTTACTGAGCGAATCAAGATATCCATGGTAAACTCAAAAGGATTCTTGCCATGAGAAACCAAGTGAATTCCGCTGTCTAATCCAGTGCCTTCGCGTTTCATGCCAATCGAAGTCATGCCTTGAACAGTAAAAGAGCAGGTATCCTCAGTACTTTGCCAATCCACAATACGGTCGCTGGTCATTAGCGTTTCGTAATGGTTTAGATTCTCAAGATGAGTACGTAAAGTTTCGAAAGGGGCTACTACAGTAACCGCATCACTTTTAATAACAGCCATAGGGAAGAATCAAACGGACCATTCAGCTGGAGCTTTTTTCCAAAGCTGCAGCAATTTTAGATCCTGTTCATTGATGTACTTGTTTTCAATCGCCTTTTGAATGAGCGAATCATAATCCGCCAAGGTAATGAGCTGACATTTTTCACGAATGAAGTTGTCTCTTGACTCGGCCAATCCATAGGAGAAGATTCCTACCATACCCTTGATCGAGCAGCCAATATCGCGTAGTGCTTGAACGGCATTTAAAGAGCTTTTTCCGGTAGAAATCAAATCTTCAATAACAATAACAGATTGACCTGCTTCTACCACTCCTTCAACTTGATTGGAGAGGCCATGCTCTTTGCTTTTTGATCTCACGTAGGCAAAGGGAAGTCCCAGTTCCTGAGCGACCAAAGCGCCAATAGCAATTCCTCCAGTGGCTACACCTGCAATTACATCGGGCTTGCCAAAATTGTCTTCAATGGTTTTTACCATTTCCTGACGAATGTAGGTCCGAATCCGAGGGTAAGAAAGGATTTTACGGTTGTCGCAATAAATCGGTGATTGAATTCCACTCGCCCAAGTGAATGGATCATTGGGCTGAAGTTTTATTGCTTTAATTTGCAGCAGATATTCGCATACATTCAAAGCCGTATCATTCGTCGAAATCATGAATAAATCTGGATTAACCAAATACTTAATAAGGCGAGCAAATGTATAAAGTTTTCTGCAATGGAACGGAGATCATTTTCACTGATTTAGTGGGTGACTTAAAGGAGGTTTCCGGAGGCAAAAATGTCAAGGTTTACAGGACTTCCGGGCCCAGTGAAGAGCAGGTGGAAAAATGGTTGGAAAAACCAGCAGAAGTTCGCCGGATTTTTCTTTCCAATAACCCTTCAAAGTCTTGGAAATCATTTAAGAAGCGTTACGAAAAGATTGTAGCTGGAGGGGGTATTGTATTAAATGAAAATGATCATTTTCTTACCATTTTCCGCCGAGGATTTTGGGACCTACCGAAGGGTAAAATCGAAAAGGATGAAACGGTCTTTGAAGGAGCAGTGAGAGAGATTGAGGAAGAAACCGGAATTCGTGCGGACCAACTTCTTTTTCCAAAACCGGATAAAACCTGGCACCTCTATCGAATTAAAAAAGGAGTGGTGATCAAAAAATCGGTTTGGTATTGGCTTCGAGCTGAACCTGGGCAGCAACCCGTACCTCAATTTGCTGAAGATATTACCCAAGCTACCTGGATGTCAGGGGATCAGATGGACGAAGTTTTCGATAAAGGGGCTTATCCTGCGTTAAAGGGCATTTGGCGAAGAAAAATTGACCTTCTCTGATTAACTGCACTTTGTAAATAAATTTTCCTTTTATTTAAGTTTTGGTATTGAGGGCTGGTGATTAGTGGTTAAACTGCTGATATTCAGCCCTTATGTTATTTTTTGAAGGAGTGAAAAATGGCCTGCGTTATGTCGTTTTGGTTATTTTAGTGTGTTAGATTGGAGATTTAAACAGGGAATTATCGAAAAATAGTTACTACGGGTGGTTACGTCTATTTGTCGAAAGACGCTTTTTTTTAAGGGGGCATTCTCGTGTCTCGGGGTGGTTTTTATCACCTTGCTGTTTTTCAGTCAGGTAAGGGCTGGTACGATCAATGCGACGTGCGGTACTTCCTCGCTGATCTCGGCTATAAACACCGCCAATACTAACTCCGGCCACGACACCATCTACCTTTCTTCCAGCTGTACTTACAGTTTTACTTCTTCCAACAACGATATTTATGGGCCTAATGCCCTTCCGATCATTTCCTCAGAAATAACCATCCTCGGTTCTAATTCTGTTATTAAGAGAAATTCTACCAACGACTTCCGATTCTTCTTTGTGGATACCGGAGGCTCTCTTATTCTGGACGGGATAAAGTTTAGCGACGGTTCTGTTCAAGGTGGAACCGGTGGCGCTGGAATTCAAACCAGTGCTGGTGGAGGAGGCGGTGCCGGAATGGGTGGTGCCATTTTCAATAAGGGAAAACTCACCGTTAGCAATTGCACGTTTGACAGTAACAAGGCTACTGGTGGAACTGGCGGTGCTGGAACCAGTGGTTCGTCTTACTACACCGGTGGCGGTGGTGGTGGTGGAATCTCTGGAAATGGAGGTGCTGGAGGATGGACTACAAGCAACGCTGGTGGCGGCGGTGGCGGTGGTGGATTTTCCGGAACTGGAGGAAAAGGCGGCGGATGGAATGCTAATGGATCTGCCGGAACGTCGGTAGGTGGCGGAGGTGGAGGTGCAGGAACCAAAACTTCAGGTACTAAAACCGGTGGATCTGGTGCCGATAACGGTGGAAAAGGTGGAAATGGACAATGGTGTGGAACTTTAGCATCTCAAGTTGGAACAGCAGGTGGCTACGGCGGTGGCGGTGGCGGCGGCGGTTCTGGAGGAGCTTGTTATGGTGGCTACGGCGGTGCTGGCGGTGAAGGCGGCGGCGGCGGTGGCGGCGGTTCTGGAAATTATTCTGGCTATGGCGGTGCTGGCGGCTTTGGTGGCGGCGGTGGCGGTGGAGCTGGATCCTACGTTTGTCAAACTCGTTTAGGCGGAACCGGTGGTTTCGGCGGTGGCGGCGGCGGCGGCGGAGCTGGTAAATGTTCGAGTTCTGGTGCAGGTGCTGGTTCTGCTGGATATGGAGGCGGTACCGGAGGAAAAGGACGGGCTTCAAGTGGCTATCGCGGTGGCGGTGGCGGAGGTGGTGCTGCCATGGGCGGTGCCATTTTGAATTATGGGGGTACGGTAACTTTATCTTCAACCACCTTTAGCAGTAACAAAGCCATTGGAGGAAATGGTGGTAGCAATTCAACCTTCCCGGGTTCTGGAGGAGGTGGCTTTGGTGGAGCTGTATTCAATCATTCAGGAACGGTCAATTCTCAATCTTGTACTTTTTCAGGCAATTCGGTTTCTTCCGGGAGTAACGGAAGTCCTACCTCTTCTCAAGGTGGTGCCATTGCCAATTATTCCGGTGCTACATTCGGAGCTTGCGGAAATTCATACAGCAGTAACTCTTCGACTGGGTCAGGTAACGATGAGTCTGGAACCATTACCGCAGGTGGTTTTGGCGGAACCTACACGATTGGTGGCAGCCGGGCTGATTATTCAACCATTGGGGCGGCGATTACAGCCATGAGCGGCGGGATTTGCGGAGCAGTAACCTTTAATATAGCTGGAGGAACCTACAACGAACAAATCACCATGCCTTACATCGATGGAGTAAGTGCAGTGAACACGATAACCTTTCAAGCTGATCCATCCAATAAAGATTCAGTAATCATTACCTATAAAGGATCAAGTACGGCGGATAACTGGGTGTGGAAATTTGACTCTGCACAGTACGTTAACCTAAGAACTTTGCATCTCAAAAATACCGGAACCACCTACGGTCGTGTTGTGACCTTCGAAGGAGATGGATGCGAGAGCATTCATTTAAAAGGGAATTCCTTTCACGGTTACAAATTGGCGAATGCCAATAATTCCAACTTTGCAGTTGTTTACAACCCATCAAGCAACTCACAAAACCATTGTTCTCTTGTATCCAATACGGTAATTGGTGGTTCTTATGGAATCTATTGGCAAGGACAATCCACAGTTCCAGGCCAGAGTAATCAAATTTCCAATAACACAGTTACTGATTTCCTTTACGCCGGCTTATTCATTTATTATCAGGATACAGCTACGATTACAGGAAATACGATTGAAGATAAAGGAAGCCATTCGGTGGTTCATTCCATGTACTGCTGGGCCGTAAAAAAAGCATTTGATATTTCCTCCAACCGTATTGTAAACCGATCGACCAGTGCCGGTTATGGAATAACCATTACTCAGGGTATTAATACCTCTGCTGCTTATGGGGCGGTACGAAACAACTCGATTTCGCATATTGGATCTAATGGAGGAACGGTTCGAGGGATAGCCCTTAGTTCCACATCGTATTTATATGTGGAGCACAACAGTATATATGTAGACTGTCCAAGTGCAACGAATGGGACTTGCTTGTACTTAGATGGACATGCAGCTTACAAGAATAATTACGTTAGAAACAACATGCTGGTTAACTCCGGCGGTGGATACGCGATTAATGTTCGATCTGGAATTACCAATTCTTTTTCTGAACTTGACTACAACAACTACTATTCTACAGGATCCAATATAGGGTACTATTCCAACAAGGCTGTCTCCGATCTTTCGAGCTGGAAAAGTAATTCTGGAAAAGACGTAAACAGTATTTCGCTGAATCCCTATTATACGTCTGATACGGATCTGACACCTCGGGCAAGCGGAACCAACGATAAAGCCAATAATTATGGCGTAACCACAGATTTGAACGGAGCAACCCGAACGGGTCCAGACTTGGGATCTATTGAATACGATCCCGCCATACCCGCTCCGGACTACGTTCAGCGAACCGGTTCTGGATATTCCTTGGATTTTGATGGATCCAATGACCAAGTGGTAGTGCCCCATCATAGTGACCTTAACTTCCTGGATGGAGACTTTACCCTCGAATCCTGGATTTACCTGGAGAGTAGTGGGGCAGAGGCTATTATTTCCAAAGGTCATGGTTCAGGACACTCCAATCCTGATGTATTCCTTTTTGAAGTGGTCTCCGGAAAATTGGGACTGGAAATCGGAAGTACTTCTTCGGGATATCAATGGAGGTATGGTAATAGTACTATTCCAACGAAGCAATGGACTCATGTGGCAGTGAGCTTTGACTATAGTTCAGGAACCGCTA
Source organism: bacterium SCSIO 12741 (assembly GCA_024398055.1). NCBI lineage: Bacteria > bacterium SCSIO 12741. The sequence continues at coordinate 2,825,596 of CP073749.1, forward strand.
CCTTTTATATTAATGGAGTTTCTGACGGCACAGGATCCTACGCCAACAAACCTTATTACAATGCCGATGCCAATAGCCTATACATCGGGCGTCAGGGGTGGTCATGTAATTGCAACTTCTTCCATGGTCAAATGGATGAGGTTCGGATTTGGGATGCCGAGTTAAGTCAGTCTGAATTGCAGACCTGGATGAATCGGAAACTGGATGGAAATCATTCTTCCATCAAAGATCTATTGGCTTACTACCGCAGTGATAATTCTTCAGGGACTACACTTATTGATTTGGTAGGGAGTCACGACGGAACACTCACCAATATGGATCCCAACTCAGATTGGGTCATTTCCGGAGCCGGATTGGGTGATACCAGTGCATTCTCTTATGGTTCGTCGCCATCGGCTCAGTTGGTTATGGGCAATGGAAGTTCTTTTCAGGCTACCGGTACCTCTGGTTTTACCACCACAGATGGTATTCAGATTTATTACATTGGTGAGGAGCCTGAATTTACCAGTAAGCCTACTGGAGTTGACTCTATTCTTTTTAATAAAGGATATTTTGGAGTTCATAAAGTGGGAAGTGGATCAGCGACCTACACCGTACTCATTGATTTTAGTGGTTTAAGTCTTACCGCTGAGCAAATGGCCAAATTGGTTGTTTTGAAGCGAGAAGATGATGCAGATAACACCTGGGAAATTGCTTCGGGATTCATCCATCGCAACCTTTCTGCGAAAACCATCACACTTCCTCGTCAGACGGGGACTCAATATGTTCTCGGATTTACCAATACTACCTACCAGGATCGTTTAGGGCCGGGGATGGCACTCACCTTTGATGGAAGCAATGACTATGTCGATATTGCTCATGCCGCAGAACTCAATGCATTCCCAATTACGATTGAGGCTTGGTTTAAGTCTACCTCCAGTGGTACTGACAACGATTTTGTCAATAAATATGTTCCGTCTTCCGGAAATGGATGGCGCTTTGGCTTGTATGGCGGTAAGTTAGATATGTTCTATTACGGTTCTGGAAACCGTTCCCTTCGTTCAACCAACAACAGTAATGATGGAGAGTGGCACCACGCTGCTTTAGTGGTTGATGCAACAGGAGTCTACATCTATAAAGATGGAGTTTTGGACGCCTCCACCTCTGCCTCTATTACAGGACCGCCAACGACATCTCAAAATGTATCGATTGGTCAATATGGTTCTCAAAACTTTAAAGGAGAGCTTGATGAGATTCGAATTTGGAATGCAGCGTTGAGTCAGTCCAATATCCGAGACTGGATGTGTAGGAAATTGACCTCCAGTCATGATTCATTAAGCAAACTTCTGGCCTATTACCGGATGGATGAAGGTTCAGGAACTTCCCTTGCCGATTTAACAGGATCGCATGATGGAACGTTGACCAGTTTTGGAGCTACTCCAGGTTGGAATACTTCCGGAGCAGCCTTAGGGGATACTTCGAAATACGATTACAACGGATCCATTGATTTTAACCTGGCTACTGCCGAAGGCGATTACCTAAGAGCTTATTCATTTACCGGAGCCACAGGTGCTCAGATATACCTGGTGATGGATACCGCCAATTCTTTCCAGTCCATGCCCAATGGATCAACTTTGGATTCATCTCGATATTGGGGTGTTTTCCCGGTTGGAGGAAGCAATTTGGAATACAACACCCGCTATTACTACAACAGTAATTCGGCCATTTCGTCTTTACCTGAAAATGACTTGAACATATTCAAGCGCGATGGATTTGATGATGTTCAATGGAATAGGCATGGGGACTTTTACCGCAATACCTTCAGTAACTACATTACCAGTTATGATGTACTCGGACAAAAGGAATACATCATTGGAACTTATACTGGAAATGAAGTCGTAGCAGGCTATCATCAGGCTCTGCAATTTGATGGGGTTAATGATTTTGTTGACTTAAGCGGAAATACGGCCGTTGACCTTACCGAATCTATCACCTTCCAGGCTTGGATGTATGCAGAATCTGCCACAGGTAATGTTTTTCACAATGGAGGAAGCAATGGAAACCCTGGTTATGCGGTTCACTTTGTTTCTGGGAAATTGCGGGTAGAGCTTAGAAACTCATCTGTTACTCATGTAGACATTCCCTTTTCGTCTTACTTAAATGAATGGCATTTCTTCACTTTTACCTGGAAAAAATCAGAAGGGACTGTTCGAGCATACATCGACGGAGTTGAGGTGAAAACCGGAAACTTTACTCAATCCATTGGAAACTATTCTGGAGAACCAGCTATTGGAGCATGGCAATCTGGAGCAGGTTATTTTAAGGGTAAGATTGATGAAGTTCGTATTTACAACACCCAATTAGATTCAGCAACCGTAGCTCAATCGACCTACAAAAGGCCTTCGAGCTCTCACCCTAATTTGGTAGCGTATTACAATTTTGATGAAAGTGGTACAGGATCCTTGTTTGATGTGACTAGCAACCTGAATCATGGGGTTTTAACCAATATGAATACCACGTCGGCTTGGGTATCGGGTTTCTCCTCTTTCACTTTTGATATTCCTTCCGATGTTCGCAACGGAGACACCATTGGTTATGTAACGGGCTGGGATCCAGATGGAGATGATGTAAGAATTAATACTTCCAACTCGCCTTTGTCTCAGTTTGTTAGCGTAAACAATACTTCCGGAGCCATTTTTGTTACCGATAGTACATTAATCTACAATTCTCGAACTCCGGCTAATCTATTGTTCCAGAAATACACGGTTGAGGAGCAAGGAAATTTCGAGGAAGTGGAGGACACTTTCCGCGTTGAGCTTCCAAATGTTTCTACCGATTTCGTTATTGCCGGAATGGGTTATGTGGGGAAATTTGATGGAAATTCCAACTACGTGGTTGTAGATTCGGTCGATGTTGGAACTGGATCATTCAGCGCAGAACTATGGTACCGAAAAGACTTTACCGCCAATACCGGTAACCCGCCGCTATTTGCTCATGGTCATACGGCTATTACCAACAAACATCTTTCCGCCTATTTCGTCAAGGATGACTCTCTTTCCTTTGGATTTGGAAACAATGACTTTACGGTAGCTCTTCCTGATTCAGCTTCTCAAGGTTGGCACCACTACGCCTTTACTTTCAACGGAGTTTCAAAGCGTAGAGCAATTTATTATGATGGCGAATTGATTGGTTCAGATACCAGTGCTTCGAGCTACTTGAGTACGGATCAATTGATGTTCCTTTCGTACGACCCAATTGGTGATTTTGCCGCTGGACGAGTAGATGAATTCCGGGTTTGGACAAGAGAATTGGCTCCAGGAGAGGTGAAGTTTAATCGTTATCAGCGAGTCAATTCCACCCAAAGCGGATTGGCCTTGTATTTTGATTTTGAAGAAGGCGGAGGAACCTACCTTTTTGATCAGTCTGGCAATGGAGTGGTTGGGTACATGGATTATAATGGATCCGGAGGAGGCGAGGGAGATGATGGGGCGCAATTGGCTCCAATTTCAGGACCTTTTTCATCCGGACCACCTGAATTTGATTTAGATACCATTCCATTCGTTTTCAAAATCTCCGAGAATATTGCGAATGGAGATACGGTTGGTTATTTAACTGCTTGGGCTGGAGACAGTGTTGGGGTTAAGTATTTCTTGACCAATGACTTTACGGGCACTTACAAAGTGGATTCGCTAACCGGGTTGTTGACCATCCTCGATAATTCCCTTATCGACTATGAAAACGATACCCTTCACGATTTTGAATTCCGGGCTAAAAGCGCTTCTGGTGTGTTAGACACCATGGATATTGTTACCTTGATTCAGAACGAGAACGATGCGCCGTATGCCATGTTCAACAACTCTGTCTACCTAGATGGAAATAACGATTGGATAGAGCCCAGCTCCACCTTGAATAACTTGGTGAATAACAACAAGAGCACCATGATGGCCTGGATTCGTCCTGCGGCCAACGGACCATCTTCCTCCATTGCTTACTATGGTGATTGTATCATTTGTGACGATGGTGCCTACCATGGTCTTTATCTGACCAAGTTGAATGGTACAAACAGAATCGTTGCCTTTAACTGGGATGGAAACCGTGACAATGCCTTTTCTTCGAACTATTCCTTGAATGAATGGGTTCATGTAGCTATGACCCACGGTTCTGGAAAACTGACCCTGTACATTAATGGCGAACAAGCTCATCAGGTCAATTCTGGAAACACAACCAATTTGAGTGAAAATGTTCGTATTGGAGAAAATAAATATGCCACCTCAAATACCAACTTTAAAGGAGACATTGATGAAGTAAAAACCTTCGATCGTGTGCTCACCGCCGATGAAATACGTGAAGCCGCCTTTAGCTGGGGGACCGGTTCTGAAACCGATCTTACCTTGTACTATTCCTGTGAAGAAGGAACTGGTACCGCGGTAGACGATCTTTCTCCTGACAATCGCGATGGTGTCCTGAAGAATGGAGCGACCTGGAGCACCCACGAAACCCTATCGGTAAGCATTTCTGAAAACGCCAATGTAGGTGATACTTTAACGAAACTCGTAGGGCATGATATTGATGGCGATTCCATCTTCTATTATTTAACTACAGATCCAACTAACGGAGCCTTTGCTGTTGATTCAGGATCGGGTTACGTGACCTTGGTTGATAATTCCAATTTGAACTATGAATCGAGTTCAACAGTATCGATAACCTACGCGGTTGAAGACTTGGGAGGATTGGTGGACACTGCCTTAGTAGGAGTAGCCGTTGACAACGAAGATGAGCCTGTTTATGCCGGCTTGGCAAAAAGCTTTGATTTTGATGGATCTAATGATGTAGCCGCCTCTACGGGTTATCCGATCAGCTTTAGTGGTGAGTTTACCGTTTCTGTTTGGGCGAAACAAGATGCTTCTCAAAGTGGCTCTTTTTTCAACATATTCTCGCAAAATCGCTTTTACCTCGGAGGTAATCCTTCTGGAGGTATTAGAGTAGGAGATACCTGGACTAATACAGGGGTCAATTTTCCAACGGATATGGATTGGCACCATTACGCTGTAGTAGATAGTGTCAATGTGTCTTACCTCTATGTTGATGGTGAAAAAGTAGCTACCCGCAACGCTAACCTGACGCCTGGATCCGGGGCCAATCCTTTCCGAATCAGTACTCAGTGGAACGGCACATCCGAGTTTTTTAACGGGAAAATTGATGAGCTCAAAATCTGGGATCGCGCCTTAGGATTGGAAGACATCTGGTTGGAAATGAATCGCCGTCCGGATACATCGGATGCCACTTTAAGAGCCTATTACGCATTTGATGATATCGGGTCGGATACCATTTATGACTATTCAGGAAATGATTTTCATGCAGCTCTGGTAAATGCCGATCCATCCACAAGTTACCAGAACTCGGTTGATACCGTACCCATCTTTGTTTTCGAAGGAGCAACTGCTGGAGACACGGTTGGTTATTTAACCTGGTGGGATCCTGATCATTCAGCTATCACTCTGAGTAAAGTAAGTGGTAATACCAATCCTTTTAGTGCCAACACAAGTACTGGTGTGGTTACCGTTGCAGACGGGTATGAGCTCGACTATGAATCGGGTGATACTTTGTTTGAAATTGCCTACTCCGTTAAGAAGAACTCTGACAATACTAAGGACACAGGCTACTTTGTCATTCAGGTAAAAGATCGCAACGAAGCTCCGGTAGCAGGGTTTGGTCATACCTATGATTTTGCGGGGAACACCTATATCGACATCGAGAAGATGGATGATTTACCAAACGGTGATGATGTTAGAACCATCGAATTCTGGTACTACAATCCTGCGAAGAGCAACAATAGTTTCTTGTCTTATGGACGTTCATCCAACCGTCAACGGGTTGAATTTAGATTCGTCAGCTCAAGTAGACTTAGAGTTGATTTAGGTGGATCAACCTATGCCGAGTGGTTGAATATTCCATTGGATTCCAGTTGGCATCACGTCGCCTGGCAAATTGCCGATGGAGGAACCGTAAACTCCAGTATTCTTTGGTTGGATGGTGTAAAACTGGGAACCAAGGGTTCAGGAGGCAGTACCAATACCTTAAATACCAATACGAGTAATTCGTCTTCCATTTTTAGAGTAGGAAAAGAAAGCAGTTATGCAGGTCAGGTAGATGAAGTTCGTATCTGGAATGTCTACCGTGATTCAGCGGATATTGTAAACAACTACCTCAAAGTATTGAAAGGTGATGAGGATAGCTTGAAAGCCTACTACCGTTTTGATGAAGTATCAGGCCCCACTTTGCCAAGTGCAATCGATCCTGATGCAGGTGGGGTGCTTTCCGGTTCAACCACTTCTTGGGTTAGATCCTATGCCGGTTCTGAACATAGAATTTCTGAGTTTGCGAGCAACGGTGACACCGTGGCCATTGCCCAAGGTTATGATCCCGAAGGTGGAAGTTTAACCTATGGTATTGTTTCAGTGACTCCTTCTAATCCATTCTCCATGGATGCCAGCAATGGGGTAATTACCTTAACCAATGCTTCCTCACTTGATTATGAAACCGACTCCATTTACACCCTGAAATTCTTTGTTCAGGAAGGAGATGATAACCTTAGAGACACTGCCGAATATTCCATCATTTTGGAGAATGAAGTGGAGTACAGCTTTGCTGGCCTTGGGGATGCACTTCAATTGGACGGAAGCAATGATTACCTCACTACCGGATTTGATATTGGAAAAACAGCTTACCCATCGTTGACCGTAAGTGGTTGGTTTGAATACCACAAGGGATCGGGTTCTGACAACTACTTATTTAGCGGATTTGGTGCTTCTGCCAGTGATCGCGGACGAGGATTGTTGGTCAAAAATTCTACCGGACAGGTTTGGATTGATGGAGGTTTTACGCACAATTCAGGTTATACCTTAACCGACGGTGAGTGGTATTTCCTTACTACCGTTTTCCATTCTGCGGGCTACAAGTTGTACGTCAATGGCGAGTTGCAATTGGATAAAACCGATATCGATTTTACCATTACCGGAGCGCAAAACTTGGTATTGGGTCGAAAGGGTGGACAGGCCGTTAACTATTCAGAAGGAAGATTTGACGAGTTTGCTGTTTGGGGCGACGAACTTACGGCTGCTCAAATTGCCAATCTGTATGGAAAAAGAGTAGACACTTCCTCGGCTGACCTATTGTTGTATTACAACTTCGATCAAAAAGATGGTGAACTCACGGTGATCGACCGATCCTCCAATAACAACCCGGCCACTCTCAACAACATGACCGGGAATGAATGGGGGCAAGCAAGGATTCTCTCGAAAGCCTGATGCCCGAAACATCGATTGCCGGTGACACGGCTGGATATGCCATGGCTTGGGATGTATCAGGAAGTGCCTTTACCTACAAAGCCTTAACTGGTGATTGGTCCAAATTTGACTTGAATACCTCGACTGGGGTAATTACCGTAGCCAGCGGACAAACCTTCGATTACGAATCGAACGACACCTTATTTGCCCTGCAATACGAGGTGGATGCTGGTGGCTCAACGGTAAAAGATTCAGCCGTGGTTGTGATCCGCGTGCAGGACGTTTTGGAAGGAAAGGCCCTGGCCTTTGATGGGGTCAATGACTACGTGGACATAACGAATGGAAACTCCTTGAATCTGACCGGCGATATGACTTTTGAAGGTTGGATTTATCCTACCGCCGATCAGGGGGTAATCGCCATGAACGGGTTCTCCATTAGCAATGGAAATGAACGAGGCTGGGCCGTGGCCATCGGCGCATCTGGGCAAGGTGGAACTGGAAATACCAAGTCTTTACTTTTTGCATCTTCTGACAACAGCGGAAACTATAATGCTGGAGCTGCAGTTCAATCCAATGCCAGTACCATTGTTCTCAACGAATGGCAGCACATTGCGGCCGTGAAGAATGGCACGTTGATTACGCTGTACCGTAACGGCCAGGTGCTGACCACCGGAAATATTGCTCGTGACAGCATTGTTTACACCGGTACGCCTGAATTCTATCTGGGGCAACGAACACCGTCTGAAACCAGTTATTTTGCTGGACTGTTTGAAGGTAAAATGGATGAGGTTAGAGTTTGGAACCACGCTCGAACCCAAAGTGAAATTCAAGCTAAGCTGAACTGCGAATTGGTGGGTAACGAATGTGGATTGGTTGCTTACTATGCCTTTGAAAATGGATATGCAGATGGCGAGAATGCCGGTTTGGATTCGGTTTATGATGGATCTGGAAATGGCTTTGTTGGAATTCTTAAGAACTCAGCACTTTCGGGAGGCACTTCAAACTGGACATTCCCAACCGATAGCTTAACCAACGAATGTGATTCTCAAGACTTGGTTGATCCGGCATTTGTGACTATTGGAGATACCACCCTTTATTTGGATAATACCGGGAACGCGACCTTAACAGCAGATGATTTCTACACAGCACTCACAGGTAACTGCCCGGCCAACATGACTGTGACGGCATCCCCGCTGACCTTTAATTGTAACTCGACCATCGATACAGGTAATGTTTCTACAGGTTCCCTTGAGTTTGATGGAAGCACCAACTATGTATCCGTTCCGCATGATGCCAGTTTGAATCCGACGTCGGAAATCACGGTTGAGGCTTGGATATATGCTCATGCTACTTCAGGGACTCCAAAAATTGTTGGAAAATGTAAGAATGGTGGAGCCAGCAACGGATGGTCCCTCGGATTGGTTAATGGAAAAGTAGGAGCCGAGTATTACACCACCAGCGGTAACCCAATTCAGCAAAGTTCGTCAACCATTAGCACCAACACCTGGACCCATGTGGCCATGAGTTGGAAAACCAACGGACAGAAAAAAGTGTACATCAATGGAGTGCTGGCCGGATCAGGTTCGGCAACGGCTTTCAATCTGGGAACAGAAACCAATGCGATGCATATTGGTATCGCTCCATACAATACAACCCAGTACCATTTTGATGGGGAGATTGCTGAAATTAGAGTATGGAATGTGCAACGTTCCGATGCTCAAATCGCAGCCGATTACAACGATGCGTTAACCGGTAATGAAACAGGATTAGTTGCCTATTACAAATTCAATGACGGAACCGGATCTTCCACCGTATTGGATCACTCGACTAATAGCAATACAGGTAACCTGACCAATATGGATCCGGCTACGGATTGGAAAACAGGGCCTTCTCAACAAATTATTGGGGTTCCCGTAACCCTTACCGCCATGGATGAATACAGCCAGGTGACCAAGGATACGGTTTGGGTGGTTTTGGAAGACACTGTGACTCCTTCATTTAATTCAATCCGAGATACCATTCTCTACGTTGATGCCAGCGGAAATGTCAAAGTGCCCATTTCATCCTTGTATACCTCCATCGACGAGGTTTGTGCTAAGGACTATACAGTGACCGCCAACGATACCGATTGGACTTGTGCTGATGTGAGCGGTTACCTGGGCGGCGTAACAACTGGTTTACGTTTCCCAACCTCACGTTCCCTAAATACAGGTAAAGTAGTTCTTCCAACAGCATCCGGACAACCGGTTACCATTGAAACCTGGATGAAGACTTCGGCAACCTCGCATGTGTTCATCTTCGCATGGTACCAGGGGGTGTGAGTGGACGTGGAGATTTCAGAATGAGGTCCGCAGGAACACTTGCCGTGACCAATCCTGGAACTGCAGCCTCCACATCAATTACCGTAAATGACGGACAATGGCACCACGTAGCCATGACCAAAAGTGCGGCTGGTGTTCTCAAGATCTATGTGGATGGAGAGCTGGCTGGATCTGGTACGTATAGTAATGCATTTCCAAACCTCGTAAACAAGATCAATACTTCTTACATCAGTGGCCGGGAAGTGGTCTATGATGAGATGCGCGTTTGGAGCACCGACTGGAGTCAGTCTGAGATCCAGAGCCGGATGAATGAACGATTGACGGGCAATGAGAGCAACCTTATCTTGTACTATGATTTTGAAGATGGGGCAGGTTCATCTACCGTTTCCGATAAGTCTGGAAATGGTGCCAATGCCACTTTATCAGGTTTCAACACCACCACTGACTGGGTAGAAGGTCCTGGACTATTCCCTGGATATTTCGATCTTGAAATTAAGGCTCACTACAACGGAAACGATAGTATCGTAGACACTGTTCAGGTGTATTTCTCCGATACCATTGCTCCGTCACTTACTGCATTTAATGACACCGTTTACCTGGGAGACAAAGGATACGTATTGGTAGATTCTGCTGATTTAGTTCCAGGAGGACTCACCGGAAGCAACGTTTCAGATAACTGCAAAGTACAATCGATTTGGTACTCTCAGGATACGTTGACTTTGGACGATCTGGGAGCCAATTCTGTTACCGTTTATTTATCGGACTCTTCAGGAAATGAGACTTCACAAACCGTTACCTTAACCTTGCTGGATACCCTTAATGTTTATGCCGGTCTGGGTAATACTCATCCTTTTGATGGAAGCAATGATCGGGTAGATGTAGGTGGTGGAAAAGTGAGTGCAGCCTCCTTGGGCTTACCTACTTCAGCCATTACCGTTGAGGCTTGGGTAAAACCTGATTCTTATAAAAATTGGGGCGGTGTAGCTAACTTCATTCAGGACAATGGTGGTACAGAACACGGCTGGTGGATGGGAACCTACGCTGGGTCAGGTTCAGATCGCCAGTTTGGTATGGGAATGAAGACTACTGGAGCCGGCAGTATTCAGTATAAGTTCACCAGCGAGCAACACGAAGTAGGACGCTGGTATCACCTGGCCATGGTTTATAATGGCACAAGTCTTCTTTTGTATGTGGATGGTGTTCCGGTACTTTCCAATGCTCAAACCGGGGCCATCGATTATGCTGATTCCTGGTTGTATTTTGGAGCTTACCTGGATAACAATGAATCTCATTATTTCGACGGATCCATTGATGAATTAAGAATCTGGAATGTAGCTCGGGATAGCAGTGATATTGCTTTTCATAGTCGCACCCGTATTGACCCAAATCATTCCGATCTATATGCCTACTACAATTTTGATCAAGTATATGGTACGAGTCTTACAGACATTACCGGACACGGACATGATGGAACCTTTTTAGGAACGAGTCCAACGGCCTGGACCGATGCTCAGGATACCATTAGCTGGCCTATTCCAGAAAATGTAACAGGAATGGATACCGTTGCCATGGCAATAGGCTGGAAGGGCATGGAAGGAAACGACTTGACCTTCGCTAAGGTGAGCGGTTTTGGAAGTGAATTTACCTTGGACTCACTAACAGGAGAAATCGACTTCAGTGGAACAACTGATTTTGATCAGCAGGATTCTTATGTGCTGACTTACTCCGTAAAGGATGAGTCTGGAAAAGTGGATACTGCAGCACTTAAAGTTTCCGTCATCAATGACAGTACAGAGGCCGTATATGCCGGTTTAGGCCGAGCCCTGAATTTTGATGGATCGAATGACCACGTAAGTATCCCTCACCACAATGACTTCAACGTAGGTAGTACCTGGACCATGGAATTGTGGATGAAGCCGAATGGGGTGAGCAGTGACTATGAAGCACTGTTATCTAAATTCAGTACTGTCCGCGCATTTAGCCTATGGCAGCGTAATGATGATATTGAGGTATGGGAAGGGGCAACTTCCGGAGCCACAGTGGCGGCCGCAACTGACGTTCTTACCCACAATGAATGGACCCACATCGCGGCTTCGTATGATGGAACCTCCATTCGGATTTATGTAAACGGGGATTTAAAAACGACTACGAACTATGCCGCGGCATTGTCGACCAATACAGATCATTTTACCCTGGGTCAACGTGGGGATAACCAATACCACTATGGTGGTTCTATGGATGAGGTGCGGATCTGGGATGTAGTCAGAACAGATCAACAAATCAGAGACAACGCTTATTCCCGCGTCGATGAAAGCAACACGGATCTAATTGCTTATTACAACTTCGATCAGGTAGATGGAACATCCACTTTGATGGACATCTCTCCAAGTGGTCACAATGGTACTCTAACCAATATGGATGTGAACTCAGACTGGGAGACCTCTAAGGATCCATTCAATGAGTTTAGCGTTGGTGAAAAGGCCAATGTTGGAGATACGGTTGGTACATTGATCGGTTGGGATGTAGATGGCAACGATCTCAAGTTTGATTTCTTCTCCGGTAATGCGGATGGCATTTTTGCAGTGGATCCGGTGAGTGGTGTGATCACTGTGGTGGATCCAAGTAAATTGGACTACCAGGCCGATTCTATTCACGATTTGACCTTTAGCGTGGAAGAGGATGGCGATAACAATGAAGATACAGCTCACATTCGCATAAAGGTGATCAATGAAAATGATCCTCCACAAGCTGGTTTTGGAAATGCATTGACCCTGGATGGTTCTTCTGATTACATCGACTTAGGCGATCTTGCCGCTACCGAGGGTATTTCAGCTTTTTCTTACGGAGGATGGATTTACCCAACAAGCTATGGCACTGGTGCGACGAATAGGGGACGTTCTATTGTGGCCAAACACAATTATGCCGGTTCTGGATCCTATTACCTCTATTACCGTACCGGCGGAGGAACTGGATCTTCAGGATTTCGTTTAAGAACAGGACTTATTACCACAAGTGGCGGAGTTGAAGCTTTAGGCGATGGAGATATGACTCCGCTAAATGAGTGGTCTCACATTTTCGTAACCTGGTCTGCAGGTAACAAGCTAAAACTTTATGTTAACGGAGAATTGGTTTCTGAGTCCAGCAGCGCTCTTGGTGGAACGATTAGCAACTCTTCCTTACCCGTGCGCATTGGTGCCAGTAATTGGGGTGGTGAGCAGCGCTTCAAGGGACAAATGGATGAAATGGTTTTCTACAACAAGCAGTTGTCAGAAGCTGAAGTAAAAGAAACCATGTTCCGTCGTCCACAGGGAGGCGAAGCCAATTTGATTGCCGCTTTTAACTTTGAATATCCTTCAGCCACGACCTTACAAGATTTAAGCTCCAACAACAACGATGGAACCTTGGTCTCTATCGCAACCACAGCTTTTGGAACCGGAATCGACACCACCGTGGCTCAGATTCCTGAAACCTTAACCACCGGCGATACCATTGCCTGGATGACCGGGTTTGATTTTGATGAGTCCGATACCTTGGCCTTTGAACTTCTTGGTGGAGATCCTTACGATATGTTCATTGTAGACACAGCCAATGGTATGCTGACCTACAACGGAACAGGTAATCCGGATTTTGAAACCACTCCTACCTTTACCATTTCTTACCGGGCAACCGACAAGAGTGGTGAAAGCGATACAGCACTCATTCGCATCGAACTAACGGATGAAAATGAACCTGTTTATGCAGGATTGGGCCGTGCTCTGGAATTGGATGGAACAGATGATTACCTGACCACCAGCTTAGACATTGGTAAAACCGCACACTCCGCCCTTACCGTTAGCGGTTGGTTTGGCTACAACAAAGGAACGGGAACCGATAGCTACCTGTTTAGTGGACGCGGTGCGAGTACCACCGGACGGGGATTGTACGTGAAGAACGCCACGGGTCAGGTATGGATTGATGCTGGATTTGTTCATAATTCGGGAGTAACCCTTACTGATGGAGAATCCTACTTCTTAACCACCGTATTTAATGGCGGACAATTTAAGTTGTACGTCAATGGTCAACTGGCCTTCGATAAAACCGATCTTGATTTTACAAGCTCCGCAGCTCAGCTATTAACCCTGGGACGTAAAGGCGGATTATCTTCTGACTATGCCGAAGGTAAGATGGATGAAATTTCCGTTTGGGCAGCCGAATTGACAGCCACTCAAATTGCCGAGCTCTATAACCGTCGGGTGGATACTTCTGCCTTCAACTTATTGCTATATTACAACTTTGATCAGCAAGATGGCGATAACCAGGTAATCGACCGCAGTGGAAATGACAACAACGCTACCTTCAACAACATTTCGGTTAATGATTGGGGACCATCCTTGGATTCCTTGGAATTCCAATTGAGCGAAAATGCCGTTATTGGAGATTCTGCTGCCTATGCCATGGCCTGGGATGTAGATGGAAGCAGTATAACCTTTAGTCCAGGTGGTGGCGATTGGTCATCCTTTGCCATTAACAGCACCACGGGTAAGATTACCGTTTTCACCGGAACCTCATTCGATTACGAAACAGACTCACTTTACTACCTGACCTACATTGCCACCGAATCTGGTGATAATGAGAAGGACAGCGCAACCGTTTTGATTCGCTTAACCGATGAAAACGACCCCTTGGTTTTTGCCGATGATACAGCTTACCTCGATGAAAATGCGGTGATGGGTGACACCGCCATGACCATTAGCTCGGTGACCGATCCGGATACCTGGCAAGATCATTTTTACAAGATTATTACCAATACACCTAAAGGCGCCTTTAAGGTAGATAGCGTGACGGGAGTTATCACCGTTTCAAATAGCGAAGAACTCGACTTTGAGACCGACACCGTTTTCACCATTACGGTAGTTGCTCGTGACAATGGAACACCTGTAGATCGGGATACCGCCGACTTAACCATTTACTTGAATGACCTGGATGAAGCGGTGTATGCTGGATTTGGTCGAGCCATGGATTTTGACGGTACCAATGAGTATGTTCAAGGGCCATCGGTTACGCTTGCCTCCAATCAGTTTACGCTCAGTATGTGGGCCAATGTGCATAATTCAAGTACCTGGCGACACTTGTTTGAATTGGGAAGTGTAGAAAACAACTTTAGCAGTTCGGTTAGACTCGAAACCGGTGCGGAAGGAATTAGCTATGTGGCCATTGGAAATGGTACGACCTTTACCGATATCGATCCTTCCGGAAGCAATGTCGGGTGGAAATACAATGAGTGGAATCATTTTGGAGTAACCTATGACGGTTCTACGCTGAAGCTGTTCTTTAATGGTGAGTTGGTTCAGTCTAAAGCCACTAGCTTCGATGTTACCCTGGGAGATGGAACAGTAGTATTAGGATCTTACGGAGGAGCTTCTCGATTTGCAGATGCGGAAATGGATGAAGTAGGATTCTGGTCAGTGACCAAGTCTGATGCCGATATGGCACGATTGGCTACACGTAACATTTCTTCTGCAGACACCGCAAACATGATTCTTTACTACAACTTCGATCAAGATGTGGAGTTGGGAGTAAGAGATGCCAAGACTCAACTTTATACTGGAGTTCTTCAAAATATGGATGTGAGCAATCAAATCCAATCTCTTGATTCGGTTGAATTTACGGTCGGTGAAAATGCACAAGTTGGAGATTCGGCTGGGGTGGCTTTTGGTTTTGACCCAGATAAGAATTCCCTTTCCTACTACAAGGTTTCAGGAGATACCGCTGCCTTTGATTTGAACAGTGCAACCGGTAAACTGACCGTTTCTTCCAACGCCACATTTGACTACGAAACCGATTCCATTTATGTGATTCAATTCGGTGTTGCCGAAGACGGAGATGGACAGGCCGATACAGCTTCTCTCCGCATTCGATTGACGGATGAAAACGACCCATTGGTGTTTGCTGATGATACAGCTTACATCAACGAAAATCTGGCAATTGGTGATACAGTGATGACCATTTCATCGGTGACTGATCCCGATCCTTTGCAAGATCATTTTTACAAGATCATTACCAATACTGCCCAAAGTGCCTTTGCAGTGGATAGCAATACCGGTGTAATCACCGTGATGAACAACGAGGAACTTGATCACGAATCCGACACTGTGTTTACCATTACTCTGGTAGCCCGTGACAACGGTACTCCGGTAGAAAGAGATACCGCTGATATCACCGTTTACTTGAATGATGTGAACGAGCCTGTTTATGCGGGTATGGGAAGTGCACTGAACTTCGATGGTTCGGATGACTATGTCGAAGTACCCAATCAAGCGGCTCTAAACCCTACCTCTGCATTGACTCTTGAGGCTTGGGTGAATGTGACGAATACCAGTGATCAGATCATCGTTCACAAATGGAATCTGACCAATCAGTATTCCCTTGAGATATTCAACAACAAGCTCACCTTTGTGATTCACGATGGGGCCCTGAAGTTTGTTTCTGTTCCGACCACCGTTACCACGAATGAGTGGGTTCACTGCGCCGGGGTATTTAATGGATCAACGCTCTATATCTATTTGAATGGGGAATTGGCTGATAGTTCTAATATCGGAGCTACTACTATCAACTCTGGTAGTGGTAATCTGACCTTAGGAAAGCGCAGCGAAGGTAACGCTGGATACATTGAAGGATCGATCGATGAGGTACGAATCTGGAATACAGCCAGAAGTGCAGCCGAGGTTAAATCGGGAATGAATGTTCGCCTTCAAGGAAATGAATCTGGCCTGGTAGCCTATTACAATTTTGATGATCTATTTGGGGCCGAGCTGGAAGATTTAACAACCCATGAAGGGCATGGAACCTTAACCAACATGGATCCATCAACAGACTGGATTGCCAGCGTTGATACCTTGGAATTCCAGGTAGGTGAAAATGCCTCCTTGAGTGATTCTGCTGGAATTACCACAGCTTGGGACCGTGATGGAAGTAGCTATACCTACAGCACTATTTCTGGAGATTGGGCATCCTTCGACCTAAACACAACAACTGGTAAAATCACCGTTTCCTCAGGAGCAGCTTTGGACTACGAAACCGATTCGATTTACGAGTTGACTTACGCGGCCGAAGAAGACGGAGACCAACAAAGAGATACCACCCACATCCGCATTCGCCTGATTGACGAAAACGATCCACTGGTATTTGCCAATGATACGGCTTACATCGATGAAAATTCAGCGGTAGGGGATACCGTTATGACCTTCACCGTGGTTGATCCGGATGGTGGACAAATCCCAGGATATCGAATTTTGAGTAATACTCCTGGAAATGCCTTTACAGTAGATTCTTTAACTGGAGTACTTACCGTAGCCAACAATGCTGAACTGGATCACGAAACCGATACCGTATTTACCATCACGGTGGAAGCTAACGACAATGGAACACCTGCCTTGTTGGATACAGCGGACATGACCATTTACTTGAATGATTTGAATGAGCCTGTTTACGCCGGCTTAGGTGACGCCCTTGATTTTGATGGTTCAAACGATTACGTAAATGCATCAGCCAATGCCTGGTTCCCTAATGATCAGGTAGACGACTACACCTACGAGGCCTGGGTCAATTTGGATAATGTGACCACGATGCAAGGAATTATCAATTTCGCTTGGTCAACCAATACCGTTGAACCTCATAGTGGTCTTTGGGTAAATGGAGGGCAGGTATACACCCGCCAGCGGAACGATAACGGTTCTTCTTACTTCGTAACCATGGGCGGAGGAAGCATCTCCGTGAATGAATGGACTCACTTGGCATTGACCAAATCCGGATCGACGTACACCCTCTATATAAATGGTGATTCCGTTAATTCTTCTACTGTAAATCTGAACCCGGGTTGGACCTTTAACCGAACCAATTTCACGATCGGTTCAGGATGGAACAGCTCTACTTTCCAGATTCCGGCCAATGGAAAAATCGATGAGGTTAGAATTTGGAGTACGGCACGTACCGAGGCAGAACTTAAAGCCTGGATGAACCAGCGATTGGCCGGAACGGAAACAAACCTGGAGGCCTACTACAATTTTGATGATCTGTCTGAAGGTGTATTGGAAGATTTGACGGTCAACAACCGAAACGGAATCCTGACCAATATGGATCCTTCATCCGACTGGGTTGCTGGTGCTGATACCTTGGAATTTCAGGTGGGTGAAAACGCCTCTATTGGTGATTCGGCTGCCATTACCACGGCTTGGGATCGAGATGGAAATGGTTATTCCTACAGCACGGTTTCAGGAGATTGGACTTCCTTTAATTTGAACCCCACTTCAGGCAAAATCACCGTTTCCTCAGGAGCGGCTTTGGACTACGAAACCGATTCGATTTACGAATTGACCTACGCAGCCGAGGAAGACGGAGACCAACAAAGAGATACCACGCACATCCGCATTCGCCTGATTGACGAAAACGATCCATTGGTATTTGCCAACGACACGGCTTACATCAACGAGAATTCAGCGGTAGGTGATACCGTCATGACTTTCACGGTGATTGATCCGGATGGTGGACAAACCCCAGGATACCGCATTATAGCCAATACTTCTGGAAACGCCTTCACAGTAGATTCCTTGACAGGAGTGTTAACCGTGGCCAACAATGCCGAATTGGATCACGAATCCGATACCGTATTCACCATTACGGTTGAAGCCAATGACAACGGTTCGCCAGCACTTTTGGATACAGCGGAAATGACCATTTATCTGAAAGACTTGGATGAGCCTGTATTCGCTGGAATGGGTAATGCACTCGAGTTTAATGGAGCCGGTGATCGTGTGGTACTGGATACCTTCAATGCCACTAACAACTTCACCTTCGAAGCCTGGATTAAGCCAGATATTCACTCAAGCATCAATACCATTGTATCCAACCGGAGCTCAGGTGGAGCTACTTCCGGATTCGATATCAGTATCAACGACTGGACGACTACTAATCGCAAGCTGAATCTGGGTACTGGAAATGGTAGCGCATCAGGTTCCTACAGCACTCCTGATTCGGTTATTACCGATGGCGAATGGCAGCACATTGCCGTTACTGTAAGTGGAACCTCCGTAGCCATGTATGTGAATGGGGTAGAGGTATCCAATGGCGGAACGGTGGTATTTGGTTCGAGTGCAGGTAAATTACAGCTGGGAGCCGTACTTGATCCAGCCTTCTATTTTGACGGTACCATGGATGAAGTTCGTCTCTGGTCTGTGACCCGTACTCCTCAGGAAGTTAAAGCCTGGTATAACCGAAGAGTGGATCAGAACCACGGAGACCTTAAAGCTTATTACAACTTTGATCAATGGGATGGCGAAACTCAATTGACCGACAATTCCGGAAATTGGGTAGATGGAACCTTCATCGGATTGAATGGAGACGAATGGATCGCCTCGGATGATACACTGGATTTTGAAATAGGTGAAAATGCCCTTGTGGGAGATTCTGCAGCCATCATGATTGGATGGGATCGTGATACCAACAACTTGACATTTGCTCCTGTATCAGGCGACTGGAGTTCCTTTAATTACAATTCGATTTCAGGTACGGTAACCGTATCGTCCGGAGCCAATTTGGATTACGAAGTAGATTCTCTTTACATCCTTACCTACGAGGTATTGGAAGACGGAGATTCGCAAAAAGATACAGCCACCTTGTTCATTCACCTGGTGGATGAGAATGATCCAATCGTATTTGCAGATGACACCGGCTATGTGAATGAAAATGCCGCCTTAGGTGATACGGTGATGACTCTGAGCAGTCAGGATCAGGATTTAGTTTTGAATCCAGGATACCGCATTTTGACGAATACTGCGGGTAACGCCTTTAAGGTAGATTCACTAACCGGGGTGTTGACCGTTGCGGCTAACGAAGAGTTGGATTTTGAAACCGACACGGTGTTTACCCTAACGGTACAGGTGAACGATAATGGTAGCCCTAACCTTTTGGATACCGCTGAAATCACCGTTTACTTGAATGACCTCAACGAGCCCGTGTTCGCCGGAATGGGTGAGGCTCTTGAGTTTGACGGAGCGAATGACTATGTAGAATTAGGAAATCCGGCCTCCCTGCAAATGACCACAGCGCTTACCGTAGAATGCTGGTTTAATACCACGGATAATGTAGGAAACTACAACACTTTGGTAAGCAAGTGGTACAGCGGAGGAACACCCAATGACGGAAGTTTTGGATTGGGTTGGAGTAGTTCTGGCCTTATGTTCTATGTGGCCAATGCCAGCCAGTCTGATTTTGTTACTTCATCCAAAAATTACAACGATGGCAAATGGCACCATGCCGCAGGAACCTGGGATGGTGCGAATACCAATTTGTACATAGATGGAGAATTGGTAGGAACAACAAGCAGTTCGATTACCACCCTCATGAATTCGTCTCGCACGGTTAGAATTGGGTCGGATAACCGATATGCACCTGGTTCAGGAGATCGCCATTATGAAGGAAAGATTGATGAGGTAAGAATCTGGAGTGTTGCCCGCACGGCGGATCAGATTAATGACCACCGAAATGTTCGACTCATTGGCTCAGAAACCGGACTTCAGGCGTACTACAATTTTGATGATCTCATCGATAATGAACTACCTGATTTATCTTCCAATGGAAACCATGGTGTACTCGCCAATATGGACCTTCTTACCGACCAGATTGACGGGGCAGATACCTTGGAATGGCGCATTGGTGAGAATGCTGAAATTGGTGATACCACAGCCCATACAACGGCCTGGAATAAAGATGGAAGTGCTATTACCTACAAGACACTGTTAGGCGATTGGTCGTCTTTCGATCTGGCTGCTTCCGGAACCATTACCGTTTCTTCCGGAGCTGCATTGGATTATGAAACGGATTCCATTTACGAATTGCAATACGAAGCTCATGAAGCAGGCGATGATCAATTAGATACTACCTGGATTCGGGTTCGATTGATTGATGAAAATGATCCCTTGGTGTTTGCTGATGATACGGCCACCATTGACGAGAATTACCCCGAAGGCGATACGGTTATGACCGTGCTCGCAGTGGATCCTGACGGCGGACAGAGTCTATTCTACAGACTCCTTTCCAACACCGCTGATAACGCTTTTACCGTGGAAGAAGCTACTGGAATCATGACGGTTCGCAGTCGATTGGAACTTGATTTTGAATCCGATACCGTATTCACCCTTCAGGTAGAAGCACGTGATGATGGAACACCTGTACTTCGCGATACCGCTTCCATTACTATCTACCTGAATGATTTGGATGAGCCTGTATATGCCGGATTTGGAAATGCATTTGAATTCGACGGTAGCTCTGACGTGATTGAAGTGCCACACGATCCTTCTATCGATCCGAAAAACAACTGGACTCTGGAAGGTTGGTTTAAAACCGACAAGCTCACCGGTACACAAGGTTTGATTGAAAAGAACGATATGGTTGCCACCAAAGGCGGTTATGCCTTGCGTGTCTCCAATGGTTATCCAACAGTTCGGGTAATCCAGGGATTCGCGACCAATTTGGTAACCGCAAGCAAGCCGCTTGTTGCCGGAGAATGGTACCACATTGCTGCCACATTTAATTCTTCGACCAACACCCTGGCACTTTATATTAACGGTGAGCTGGATAAGGTTAATACCAATGCAGCCCTCCAACGTAACCCCAGTTCACTTTCCTTAAAAATTGGATCAAGAGGCGATTCCATTTACAGCCGTTTCGATGGTATGATGGATGAAGTGAAAGTGTGGAGTGTAACCCGAACTCAAAGCGAAATTCAGGAGTCTCTTTTGAGCCGCAATACCGGACAGGAACCGGGTCTTGAATTGTACTTCAACTTTGACCATCCGAACATGGAAGAGATGGTAGACATTTCTGGTCGAACCAATAATGGGTCTTTCACCTCCACACCAACATTGGCAAATTGGTCAACAACCGACTTTGTGGTAGAAGATACCTTAAGCGAAAAAGCGGGTAACGGTGAATTGGTGATGTATGCTCAATCTTTTGAATCGGATACAAGTGTGGTGAATTACTCCATCATTTCGGGTAATACCAACAATGCCTTTGCACTGAACTCTTCAACCGGAGCCATTACCGTAAATGATTCCACTCAATTAAACTACTTCGTAGATTCGGTATACACCATCGACTTTGAAGTAGAAGAGGGTGGAGATGGACAAAAAGATAGCTCTCAAGTGATCATTCGTCTGATCAATGTAAACGAAGCTCCATTCATCTCCGCTATCGGAAACGATACCATTTGTTCAGGCGCCATTGGAGATAGCCTGTTGTTTACCATCAGCGATCCAGATGATGATGATTCTACCTACTTGAGTTTGGAGGTAGTTTCTTCGGATACTGCCTTGATTCCAAATGGTCAGGTTCAACTCTATGGTTCAGGTTCCGATACAAACCGGGCCTTGAAAGTAGAGGTGGTGGATACTTCAGTTAATGCCATCGTTCCTATCTGGGTGATTGTAAGCGACCGCACGGGATTGAGAGACTCGTCCTTGTTTAGTGTTCGGATTGATTCCTTACCCGATGCTGACTTGGGAGTAGATACCAATTTCTGTTCGAACGAAAGCATAACCATCGGTCCTGGAAGCAACAAAGGACTCTACACCTGGAACAATGGATCAACATCTGATCAGATTGTTGTGACCGATTCAGGAACTTATGAAGTGACCATTTTGGATGGCAATGGTTGTGTGAACAGCGATGTCATCCTTATCGACACCTTGCAGGTTCCGGAATTCCAGGATTCTGTTTTCAACGTGTTGTGTCGGGGGATTCTACCGCCACGATTACCCTGGCTGGTCAGCGCGGATTACCTGGATATAACTTTAGCTGGGGAGCTGGAGTTCAGAGTAGAAGTACCGGAAATCTGGAAGCCTATGGCCTTCCTGCGGGAACCTTCCAGGTAACCATTACCGATGCCAACAACTGTAGTCGTGATACCGTTTACACCGTTACTCAACCTGCTACGAACATTGCACTCAATGTAACCACGACCAAAGACATTCTCTGTAAAGGAGACAGCACCGGATTGATCCAGGTACAATCTACCGGCGGTACCGGAACGCACACTTATTTGTGGAATGATTACCAGAATCAAACCGATAATCGGGCGATTGATCTACCTGTAGGAGCCTATCAATTGGTGGTAACCGATTCTAACGGATGTAAAGACAGTATTTCACATACCCTTAGCGAGCCAGTTCAGGCGCTGAGTGTATCGATAACGCAAACCGTAGATCCACTTTGTGCCACCGATACTATTGGCTCGGCCACGGTAACTGCAAATGGTGGAACAGGAACATACACCTACCTGTGGAACGATAACCACCTTCAAAATACAGCTAAGGCATCGTCGCTATTGCCAGGAGCTTATCAAGTGACTGTAACTGATGCCAATGGATGTTTCGATACAGCCATGACAACCTTAACCGCTTTAGATACCCTGGACGCAACCTTTACGCTCAGCAAAGACGTGTTCTGTAATCGCGATGCTCAAATCACGCTTTCAGGAGGTCCTAACAGCAGTGGTGTATTCGCCGGATCGGGAGTGAGTGGTACCAACTTCAATCCTCAGCTGGTTTCTCCAGGGCAATACGTCATTAGCTATACCCGCACCTTGAGAGTGTGTACCGCTGTGGCACGGGATACCTTGTTGGTCAATGCCAATCCAGTAGCTTCCCTCAGCAACATTGACTTTATCTGTAACAATACGCCTGCCTTTACCTTGAATCAAGGTCTTCCTAAGTCAGGAATCTACTGGGGAACACAAGTTACCGGAGATAGCCTCTATACGCCATCCACTGTAGCTGCTAACGACACGATTTACTACGAATACACCGATGCCAACGGATGTAAGGATACAACTAGCAAAATTGTAGAAGTGAACTCAGCTCCAACGGTTGCCTTTGCATCCATGGCTGACATCTGTTTGGATACGGTTCCAATGACATTATCTCAAGGAACACCGGCAACAGGTGTAGCCGGAACCGGAGTATACTCAGGTACTGGAGTGGCTACCGGACAATTCTTCCCAGCGGTTTCCGGAGTAGGAACCCATACCTTGAATTATACTTATACCGATACAAACCAATGTTCGGATTCGGCTACGACTACGCTTACCGTAAACGCATTGCCAATTTTGGTAACCGACACCTTAGCCGATGTATGTGTAAATGGTAACTCGGTTAGCTTAAACAAGATTACGCCTGCAGGTGGAGTTTATAGCGGCTCTGCTGCAGTATCCGGTACTACATTCGATCCGGCTGTAGCAGGGGTAGGAAGTTTCCAAATCAATTACCAATATACCGATGGCAATGGATGTGAGGCTGATACCGTTCAGTCCATTACTGTTCGTCCTAAACCAGTCGTAACCTTTAGCACACCACCTGCAGTTTGTGTGGATGTAGACACCTTCTCCTTGAATCAAGGATTGCCATTTGGTGGATATTACCGTGGTGCCGGTGTTCAAGGCGATAGCTTGAAATTCTATCCAAAAGATGCGGGCACAGGTTCTCATACCTTGACTTATGTAAGCGAGAATGTATTTGGCTGTATCGATTCGATTACGGCAACTCAAGTGGTTGACACTTTGCCCGTCGTTGGATTTACGCAGTCTCTTGGAGATCACTGTGTATCGGTAGGGGATGTGAAAATTGGATTTGGATTCCCAGCCTCGGCAGGAAATGGAATCTATTCTGGTAATGCCATTACCGCAGATACCTTTAATACCTTGGTTGCTCAGCCGGGTGACCATGCCGTGAGATACACCTTTACGGATAACAACGGTTGTACTTCTTCGGTCGATTCCATCATTCACGTAGATACTTTACCAGTCGTTTCCATGACGACCTTGAGTCCGGTTTGTGCAGATGAGCCATCCTTTGGTTTAACCGGAGGTAATCCAGTAGGAGGTAGCTTCAACGGAAACGGAGTGACTTCAGGACAATTTGATGCGGCCTCGGTTGGTTCGGGTAACTATACGATTAACTACACCTATACCGATGGTAACGGTTGTGTGGATAGCGCAAACCAAATGCAGGTGGTTAATCCACTTCCAGTGGTTAGTTTGAGTCTTCCTCAAGATACTTTCTGTCAAAACGAGTCAGCTTCGATTTTGAGCGGTGGTGCTCCATCAGGAGGATCTTATTATGGAGACGGAGTATTTAGCGGAACCTTCTTCCCAGATACGGTTACGGTAGGCACAGATACCATTTTCTATACCTATACCAACAACAACGGCTGTACTGCTGAAGACACCAATTTGGTGACCGTTAAAGACATTCCACACTTCAATTGGAATGCGACAGCTACCCATGAATTCTGTATTTCTGAATTGGATTATACCCTCGATCAGGTGGATGGAAAATCCGGAACCGGTCAGGGATGGTACCTTGGAAGTGGTGTTATTGATAGCGCTAAATTCCGTCCGGATTCAGCCGGGGCTGGAACCCATAATATCCAGTTCTTCTACGAAGACAATGGCTGTATCAACGACACTTCTTTTGCACTCCTCGTGAAGCCGCTACCTATTGTGACCCTTTCGGCTCAGAATGCGGTTTGCTCCAATGGAATTTCCTTTAACCTATCAGGTGGTACTCCGGTAGGAGCAGGAGGAAGCTACAGTGGACCTGGAGTATCGAGCGGGGTATTTGATCCTGCGGTTGCAACTGCCGGGACCCATACAATTACCTATACCTACACGGATCCAAATTCCAATTGTGTGGATAGCGCATCCTCAACGATTGAGGTTTATGCTAAGCCCGTTGTACTTCCTTCAACACCGAGCATTATTGCTGAGGCTTGTTCTGGAGATGGTATCGACACTTTACGCTTTGGATCTACTCAAACTGCTGCGGGTGGATCAGCCTTCTACTTGGGTAACGGGGTGACCGATAGCATTTTTGATCCGGTATTGGCTGGAACGGGAATGCATCAACTTCAATACATCCATGTTGATTCAAATTCTTGTAGCGATACCGCTACGGTTTACTACCGAGTCAATCCAAATCCAGTGGCTTCCTTGTCCAGTTTGGCATCCGTATGTACCAACGATGGTTACCTGATATTGAATCAAGGTTCGGCCTTTAGCCTGAATGGTAATGCTTCCGAAGAATATTCCTTTACCGGACCTAAAGACACGACCTACGGACAGAGAGATACCTTCCACATCGGACTGTATCCAACCGGTAACTATCAGGTGACTTACCGTTTCGAAGACAACAAAGGTTGTGCGGATTCGTCGAGCCAGCTCTTTACCATTCATGATAAACCATCGGTTGCGTTTGACACCATTTTCTCTACTGATGCACTTGGAGACCTTGGATTTGACCTGTTCTGTAACAACACGGGTGGTGTAATCTTAACCCAAGGCAGACCAAATTCTGGTGGAACCGGAACTTACTTCAGTTCATCCAGTGCTTTGTTGGGTAACACATTCTACCCTCAGTTTGCCACCCCTGGAGTGGTTACCTTGAACTACATGTTCACCGATCAGAACAATTGTTCGGATACCGTTTCCAGAGATGTTCGCATTAAAGAAGCTCCTGAAGTAATCTTAACTTCTCCAAGAACGCTTTGTGCCAGTGACTCGATTCTGAACCTTGATCTGGATTCTGTTACCGGAGGTTTGGGTTATGGAATGTACTCGGGAACCGGTGTAGTTAACGATTCGGTATTTGTGGTAGATTCCGCTGGAATTGGGACCCACCTGATCAAATTCCACTACTACGATACCACGCATGCTTTTGCTTGTGTGGATAGTGCAAGTCGCAATATTTCAGTCCGTCCTAAACCGACTATGTTGATGCAGGCTGCACCAGAATTCTGCTTGAACGATCGTGCTCAATTATCCTTCGGATTGCCAGGTGGTGGTCTATACTTAGATTCCACTGGAACCGTCATTGATCCTGATTCGACCAACTATTTTGATGCTGGTCAGTTTGGAGAAGGAAAACACAAAGTATTCTACCAGTACACCGATCAATTTGGATGTACCGATACCCTTTCTGATTCCATCACGGTATTACCGCTTCCGGAAGTTACGCTCAATATGGCTGATCCGGTAGCCTGTATCGATGAGAATACCGTGGAGTTGAACGAAGGATTGCCCGCAGGCGGAAGCTATAACGGTAGTGGAATATTCCAGGATAAAATGTATACAGTGACTGCTGGAGTAGGACAGCACATCATTCAATACACTTACACCGACTCCAACTGGTGTAGCAATTTGGCCGAAGACACCTTGACTATTGTGGCGAACCCGGTTTTCGCGGTAAGCCCAGACATCTCGATCTGTAAAGGTCAGCGTGTAACCCTTGGAGCTACCGGTTTAGGAGCTCGTTCGGTATATTCCTGGAGCAACGGCGTTAGTTCGGATACCATTACTGTTGGGCCAGCTCAAACCACGCAATACCAGGTGATGGGAACAGATTCCAACAATTGTTCTTCTGAGAAAACAGTGGAAGTAATCGTTAATCCATCCATGGTGCTCGTTACATCAGCTCAGGATGCCGATTGTGGTGACAACAATGGAGCGGCTACCGTTTCCGTAAATGGAGGGTTGCCACCTTACAACTACTTCTGGACCAATGGTAGCACCACGACCAATACCAGCGGATTGCCTGCCGGTATCTATCAAGTGACCGTTACGGATGACAACTCCTGTACAGAAGATGCCACGATTATTATCAAAGACAAGTCAAACACAACCATTACACTTGATCAGATTGTAGACCCACTTTGTCATGGATCGAATGATGGAAGCATCAACATTACAATCAATGGATCGGCATCCAACATCGCTTGGTCGAATGGAGAAACTACCGAAGACGTTAGCGGACTGACCGCTGGTAAGCACATCGTTTCGGTGATTGATGAAGATGGCTGTCAACTATTCGAAACCTATCTATTAGGGGAGCCTGATCCAATATCTATTCAGACCTTGACCAGAGATCCTTCGTGTGGATCAAGCAACGGTCTTGCCGTGGCTACTGCAGGTGGTGGAGCAGGTGGCTTTAACTACAACTGGACGGGCGGAAGCACGGTTGATAGCTTGAAAAATGCGGCGGCCGGAATTTACACGGTTACGGTAATCGATGCTAACAATTGCGAAGACAGCATCCAGGTTGCCCTAAGCGATTCAGGAGCACCAAACATTGATCTGATCCGAATCTTGCCAACGGAATGTAAAGCTCAGGATGGAGAGATTGAAATTGTGATTGGTACCGATACGCTACAATCGCTGACCTGGACCAATGGAGATACAACAGAACTTATTACCCAATTGGCGGCTGGACAATACGAAGTGACAGCAACAGACACTTCTGGTTGTAAGGCGGTAAGAACTTACGAGGTAGAAATGATCGATCCGGTTGCGCCCGAGATTTGTATGGTCACTTACGACACAGCGAGCGGATATGTAACGGTATTGTGGAATGACCTGAGCAAATACGAAAATGTACGCGTTTTGACCGAAGGATTAGCCACTAAAGATCTTTACTTACTGAGTACCGAAAACTCTACAACTACCATGTTGGTTGATTCGTCGTCTTCCTTCGCAGCGAAGTCATACACCTACGCCTTACAAGTAGAAGATAGCTGTGGTCAGTTGTCAGAAGCAGGTCAGGTTCACCGCTCCATGTATTTGAATGGAACCATCGATCAGCAAGGAAAAATTTCCCTGGAATGGTCTCACTATGTAGGGGCACCAGTTGGCGATTATGAGATTTATCGAGTGACTCCAGGTGGAGGTACGCAGCAGATTGGAACCGTTGCCTGGCCGATTAAGACTTACGAGATTACCCGCGAAAACTTTGAGGAAACTTCTATCAGATACTTTGTTCGTGCAGCCTTGTTAAACGGATGCGACAACGATCCTTTTGATGGATACACCTATTCCAACTTCTCTGCCGATTTCGGCTCCTTCAACATTTTTACCCCTGAAGTGGAATTACTTCAGGAGTTCAGAATCTATCCGAACCCTACAAACGGGGCTTTCTTTATCGAGTTTACCACCCTGCGATCTGAAGATGTCAGCATTGAGATCATGGACAGCCGGGGCCGAATGGTATTTGAGCGTAGTTGGAACAATGTATCCGGAGCATTCCGCGAACCAGTTGACCTTACAGGTGTGGCTGTAGGAGTGTATCAGCTTAGAGTGAAAACCGATGGAGAATTAAAAGTTCGCAAGATTCAGGTGCAGAAGTGATGAAGAGAGGATTCAGGCAAATAGCAATTTTATGGAGCGTAATTCTTCTTGGGTTAGGAGGAAGTCTACAGGCTGAAAATGGATGGCTTTCCGCTCCTTTACCTACCTGCTCCTTTTCACCGGGAATAATTCCATCCAAGGGTTTTATTTGCGAAGGAGACACCGTTACGCTCACAGCAAATACCGGTAACTATACCTATCAATGGTATAAAAATGGAACAGTTCTCACCAACGACACACTCTTCAATTACAAGGCATCCGACGTCGGTTCCTACAAGGTGGTGATCACGGATACAGCTTTGAGTTGTTTAGACTCGGCTACCTTCAATCTTACTTTGGGAAGTAAACCCTCTCTCTTGATTACCTTTAGTGACACAGCCGTGTGCGATGGTGATGAAGTAACGCTTACAGGAGCTGGTGCAACCTCTCTTTCCTGGAGCGGGGGAATATCCAATGGCGTGGCCTTTACAGTTACTCAGGATAATTGGTATTACCTAACCGGACAGGACGTTTCAGGATGTCCGACTCAAGATTCGATTTTCATCCACAAGTATGATTTGCCGACCTTGTCTGTGGCGATCAGCGATGACTCCATTTGTAATAAAGACAGTACCCGATTAACGGCCAGCGGAGCCCAATCCTACATTTGGACTCAACAAGTGAATAATGGAATAAACTTCAGCCCATCTGTCACTCAAGATTACGTAGTTATTGGTACTGATTCCAACGGATGTAAAAGCAATGATACCGTCGAAGTGGTGGTATTCTCACTACCAGCTTTGGATTTAGGTAACGATACCAACATTTGTCCTTACGATTCCTTGCAGCTTCAAGCTCCAACAGGATTTATTAAGACCTATTTATGGTCGGATGGAAGCACGCTTTCCTCTACCTACGTTTCCGCCAAAGGCGACCATTCTGTCATGGTAACCGATTCTAATGATTGCGTGGTACGCGATACGCTAACCTTGGGTCATGATACCTTACCTAAGAGCTACATCAAGGCCAAGGATACCATTTGTGATGGCGATCAATACTCCTTGAGTGCAACGGTTGTTTCCAACTACAGTTACCTGTGGTCTAAGGATTCGATTAGTTCCCCTTTTATTCAATTGACCGCGGCCGGACCTTACTACTTAACCGTAACCGATCAAAATGGATGTTTTCAGGTAGACACCTTTGAGCTGGAAGTTTTGGCTCTGCCTACCATGAGCTTTACTGCAGCCATTCCCGATCAGTGTACCAATAATCCTCCCCTTGCATTGAGTGGGGGAAGTCCTGCCGGCGGAAGCTATTCCAGCAGTAGTTCTATGGTGGCCAATGATACCCTTTGGCCCACGCAAGCTGGAACCCTGCCAATAAGATATACTTACACCGATGGTTTTCAGTGTACCAACTTTATCGATACATCGGTGATCATTAACGATCCGCCGGTGGTGAGTTTGTCAAACCTTCCGGATTTGTGTGTTAATGGTGAAGTTGATACCCTTACCGAGAACAGTCCTAAAGGAGGTCATTTTTTCTCCACCTTGATTTGGGTGAATGACACCGGATATGTGGACCCGACCCAAAATACTCCAGGTACCTACCAAATTGCTTATACCTATACTGATGCATCTATTGGATGCTCCGATACGGCTTTTAATACCCTCGTGATTCACGATACAGTAGCATTGAGCTTTTCGACCCAGAGCTGGTGCGAGAATTTACCCTTGCAATTAATTGGTGAGGCTACCGGAATTCCAGCCAATCTCACGGGAGTTTATACCGGACCATCGGTTCAATCCGGAAGTTGGTTTGATCCCTCCATCGGATATGGTTCTTACGATTTGAACTACCAGTTAACGGATAGTAATTCATGTATTAGTAAATCTGTTCGAACCGTTTCAGTAGATTCTATTCCATCGCTTCAGTTCGCTATTTCGAATATTTGTTCCAATGCCGATCCTGTCACCTTAACAGCATCGCCTTCAGGTGGAACTTATTCTGGTGTGGGTTTAATTTCAGGGGATTCTCTGGACCCATCTATTCCGGCAGTAGGATTGAATTCCTTGAGTTATGCCTATACAGACGCATCAACTACTTGTTCTGATACCATTTCCGCTTCCTATTCTATTTATGGTATTCCGACCGTTCTTTTTGAATTGCCAGATACCATCAAGGATCAATGCGTAGAAAGTGATTCCGTATTTCTTTCTGGTAATTCTCCGGTAGGTGGTGTGTTTTCCGGAATTGGATTAACCGTCAGTAACTCGGTATTCAACCCCGATACGGCCGGAGCCGGAACCCACGAAATTGTTTACACCTTTACCGATGCCAATGGCTGTTCCAACTCGGATAAAGATTCCATTACCGTTCACAATCGCCCATCCTTGACTTTTGCTTTTCCTGATAGTTTGTGTTTTAACAATGGAGCTTTTAAGTTGACCGGAGCAACTCCTTCTGGGGTACCTATTCTGGATCTGGCGTGAATAGCTTAGGAGAGTTCCATCCAAAAACGGCTGGTTTATCCAACAACCACAGCATTCAATATTACTACCTTGATTCAAGCACCGGATGTGACAACAGTATTACGGAGACCTTTCGGGTGGATTCGGTAACCCACGTTACTTTGGGACTCATTCCGGATTACTGCCTAAACTACCCCTTGGATACCTTGAGCCAGGGAAGTTTTCATACACCTGGCTTTAAGTACGAAGGGTATGGAATTAAGGATTCCTCTGTTTTTGACCCAAGAGCAGCCGGAGTTGGATCTGGAACCGTTGAATACATATTCACCAATTCATTTGGTTGCCGCGATACGGCCAGTCAGGTGGTTACTGTGCATGATTTACCAATAGTGAAGGTTAATATTCCACCGGCTTACCAAAGCTGGTGTCAGAACGATGGATTGATTCCTTTGAGCTTTGCCACTCCGGCAGGTGGGGTTTACGCCGCCGATAGTGGTATTACAGGAAACTCCTTTGACCCCACCAGTGCCCGATTGGGGAACAACGACCTGATCTATACTTACACCGATACCAACAATTGCCAACATGCGGATACCGGAATCATTGAGATTAAAACCATTCCAGTGGTTAGTGTATTGCCCGATACCTTTTGTTTGAATGAAGGTTATTTAACCTTGACCAGTGGGAATCCTTCTGGCGGTTTTTACCAGGGACCTGGAATGGTGAGTAATACCATTTTCAATCCTACCATTGCTGGAGTCGGAAATAAGACCATTCAATACACCTACCAAGCGCCCAATGGATGTTCTGAATCAGCAGTCACTTCTTACCGGGTAAACTCGTTGCCTATTGTTTCTTTCGCCTCACCAGCTCCTATATGTTTGAATGCCGGAGCCCGAGTATTAACCGGTGCCACGACCAACGGAGATAGTTCCTATTTTGTAGGAACCGGAATACTCAACAATTCTTCAACCTTCGATCCGGTTGTGGCGGGAATAGGCCCTCACTCAATTCGATTTATAGGAATTGATACCGTTTCCGGTTGCCGAGATACAATGGCCCAGTTGATTCAGGTGGACACCGTTCCGGTTGTTACCTTATCCCAAATTCCGGACACCTGTGCCAATGCTTTTAGTTTCCAATTGACCCAAGGGTCGCCGAAGTCTGGTGGTTCGGGAATCTATAGTGGTCCGGGAGTATCGGGAAGTTTCTTCAACCCTCAGTTGGTTACGCCAGGTCAGCCTGATACCATCATCTATAGCTTTACCGATTTTAATGGATGTAAAGCACAGGATTCTACGATCATTCATGTGGATACGCTCCCTGTCGTTTTGTTAAAGTCTTTGCCTCTGCAATGTATTGGTAACGACACCTTGGCTTTGGATACCTTCGGGGCACCATTGGGAGGTGTGTTTTCGGGCAACAATGTGGATCAAGCTACCAGTCGATTTGCACCTTCAGCGGTAGGCTCTTCCATCATCACCTACACCTTCGTCGATTCCAAAGGATGCAGCGGAAGTCAAAGTCAATTCATTACCGTGAATGCCCTTCCTGCAGTATCTCTCAGCTTTGATACGAGCTTTTGTGAGAACGCAGGCCCTCAGCCTCTTCAAGGAGGATTTCCTCCAGGGGGAAATTACCGAGCGTCTACTGGGATTTTCTCGGGCATGTTTGTCCCTGATTCGGTTCATTCTCTAAAAGACACACTTTATTACACCTATACGGATGCCTTCGGATGTAAGGATTCGGTTTGGGAAGCCATCTCTATTGACACCCTTCAAAAAATTGTAACCACCCCAGTACCGGATTTGTGTAAAGGCGATCCATCGATCGATCTTGAGCCTTATGCGAGTCCAAAGGGTGGAACCTTTAGCGGAGTCTCCATTTTTGGAACCAGCTTCGTTCCCAATCTTCTGGATACCGGAACTTACTTTTACCAATACACGTTTACCGATAGCAACAATTGCATAGTACAATCATTGGATACCATTTTTATTCGTCCCGTCCCAGATTTGCGAACGACCCCAGATCCGTCGATTTGTGTGGGTGAATCCGTGCAGTTGAATGCAAGTGGTGGATTGAGTTATTCCTGGAACACAGGACAATTTGGCTCCTCTATTCAGGTAACACCAGGGACTTCGACTACTTATGATGTGGAAACGGTTAACGGATATAACTGTAAGTCTTCAGCTAGCATTCAGGTGACCGTTTTCGATCGCTATCAGGTATTTACTACCGGACTGCCAGCAGACTGTGGTCAAGCGAATGGCTCGGGGGTGATTAGTGCCAGCGGGGGTGCATCTCCCTATTCTTACTTCTGGTCGGATGGGGACCGCAATAGCATCAATCGGAATTTGTTTGCGGGCACCTACCAGGTTACCGTTGTAGACAAGAATCAATGTACAGAATACGCCACGGTTAACATTTCCAACCGAAATGGTCCTTCCGTGAGTTTGGATTCCATTCAAAACAACACCTGTTATGGTGATGAAATGGGATGGTTAAAAGTTTCTGCTACCGGTGGTACCGGAGACTTAAGTTATAATTGGTCCAATGGATTCAAAACGGATTCGTTGATTGGCCTTCCAGCGGGAAAATATGATTTGACCGTATCTGATGAGAAAGGTTGTATTGCGGTAAGAACGTATGAAATTACAGAAGGTAGTCCTATATCTATAGAGTCCATATTGACTGAGCCTCTGTGTGATTCTGCCAGCGGATCTATTATCGTAAGCCCTGAAAAAGTAGGGGCCGTCTACACCTACAATTGGCTTCATGGGCCGGTGGGAGATACCCTTAAAAACCTAGACCCTGGAACCTATTCACTGGCTCTTTCCGATACCAATCAATGTAAAGACACGGTTGATTTTAACCTTTCTACAACCACTCAACCGGAGGTTCGCGTAGATAGTCTATTTCATACCTGGTGTGGAACAGACACGGGTGCTATTTTTACCACTCCTTTGGATACGGCCTATCGCTATGATTGGTCTTCCGGTGATACCACCGTTTCCATTCATCAATTAGCTACAGGTAATTACACCGTCACCATTAGCGATACAACAGGTTGTACCCGGATAACCACCTTTGAGATTGAACAAGAAGCTCCTTCTGCGGTGAGTATTTGCCTGGTGACCAATGATACCTTAATCGGACAGAATGTGGTCATTTGGGATACTACAGGGCGAAGCGGAGATCAATTGTATAGAATCTACCGTGAATCTGGAATTCAAGGCAAATACTTTGAATTGGGAACGGTATTGGCGGGACAAAAACCGATGTTTAGAGATTCTACTTTACTCAATCAAACCTTGAAAGGAAATTACCGGGTAACTGCTGAAGATGCTTGTTCCGAAGAAAGTTCGGGTGAGCAGGTTCATGGTTCCATTCTCTTGTCCGGTGAGCGTATTTCTGGAAATGGGGTTCAACTGAGTTGGAGTAATTACACCGGAATTCAGGTTCCGAAATACTTCCTTTACCGCTATACCACTTCCCGTGGATTAGAATTGCTGGATAGTATAGGAACCACTTTCCCGACTTACACCGACTATGGAGCTCCGGCAAAAGAAGACGAAACCTATCATTATTATTTCGTTTCAGCCGATCCTTTGAGCCAGTGTGATACCAGCTTCCCGATGATTTTGTCCAACTACAGTTTCAATTTTGGAAAGGGACCTACAACCGGCTTGACCGAATACTCGGCTCAATGGGGAATGAAGGTATGGCCAAATCCTAATCAAGGTGAATTCACTCTGCGCTTTTCAGGTTCAAACCGGGAACCTATGACTATCAGATTGTTTGATCAGCATGGAAAAATTCATCACCAACAACAGATGGACGGCTTCGCCCATCCACGGGACATTTCCATAAAATTATACGATATTAGTGCCGGTGTCTATTACTTACAGGTGGTGAGTAATGGGAATGTTAAAACAGAGAGAGTAAGTATAAATCCTTGAAAGCGGTTTTGAGCATTAAACAATCAATACTCATAAGCTTTTTGCTGTGTTGTGTCGGGCTACTTCAGGCGCAGAAAATTATCTGGGTGGAGGATACTGCTGTGTCTTTTTCCAGCGGTGCTGAAGAGATAACCGCTATGGACGCCGATCCGGATAAGAACATCATGGCTGGAGGTATATTTACAAACTCGATTCCAGGAGTTTCCTTTTCTGCTCTCGGTGG
Source organism: bacterium SCSIO 12741 (assembly GCA_024398055.1). Classification (NCBI taxonomy): domain Bacteria; species bacterium SCSIO 12741. Next base: position 2,861,021 of record CP073749.1, read on the forward strand.
GGCCGATATCATGGTTCAGTTTTTAGATCGGGATAGAAATCAGAATTGGACAACACCTTTTCGATTTCGATCTTCAGGTGGCGATGATAGGCTCACCGATGTGGAGTTTAATCCGGTCTCCAATTCCTACTACATCACCGGACAGTTGGATGGAAACTTGACCATTTTAAGCGCTCAGTTTGGGCAGGGAAGTTTTTTTCTAACCGAAATCAATCAAGGTGGTAGCACTCCATCCGTTGGCTGGATGTTTCCTTCGGCTAGCGGAGGGATTAATAATTCGGTAAGTAGAGGAGCCGGAATAACGACCGATCCAGCAGGAGATATTTATGTATTAGGCGAGTTTGAAGATTCTATTGTATTGAGTCCAACCCTGACCTTGTACGATTCCGAAGGAGATGGAGATTTGTTTTTAGCCAAGTTCAGTGGAACCGGAGGTACTAAGGGCGATCTACTTCAAGCCATCAGAATTGTAAGCAAGGGATCGGTGCAAGGCGTTGATCTGGGTTACGACAAGGTCAATAATCGGGTGGTAATAGGAGCTAATTACAAAGACACCGTAATTTTCAGTTCCACCGATACTCTCTTTGCGGATTCTTCAGGTCAAAGTGACTTTCTCGTAGCTCGGTATTCCAATACCCTTACCTATGTAAATTCCACGGCCGCCATTCATTCCAAGGACGATATTGTAGCCTACGGATTCGATGTGGATACTACTGGAGCATCCGTTGCCACAGGATATTTTGAAGGAAGTTATACCGCAGGATCTTTTACCGAGAATGCCCAAGGAGGCAAGGACATTTTTGTGATTAAAGTGGGTAACGCCGGAACCGTAACCTGGGCCACCAATTTTGGAGGAAGTAGTGATGAAGGTGGACGAAAAGTAGCCATTGATACCAACAGCAAAATTTACATTCTGGGCCAATTTGAAACCACGGTCAACTTTGGAACCGTGGATACGGTAATCAACAAAGGACAACAAGATGGTTGGTTGCTAACTTTGGATAATGCCGGTGCGGTATTGGGAGCCAAAGGTGGAATTATGCAGACCGGTAATGACGTTCTTACCCCATTAGCCTTTGCATTGGAAGGTGATACTTTATGGTTTGGCGGGGACTTTTTTGGCATCGCCAAGTTTGGAACAAGACCTGCCTTTTCTTCCCGAGGATTCCAAAAAGATGCTTTTATTGCTCAAGTTGAAGGGCCAACCGTATTCTGTAACGTGGATACATCTTTATCGATCACTGATTTTCGGTTGAATGGCTCGGATCTGCATGTGTGTGATGGGGATTCGGGGTTAATGTCCACCAGCGTAACTGGTAATGTTACCTTCCAATGGTTTAAAGATAGTAAAGCCATTGCCGGGGCAACCACTACCCAACTACATGTGGACTCGGGGGAGTATATCACCTTGAGCTTACCGATGTGGTAAAAGGCTGCACCGTACCATCCAGATCCTTTAAAGTAAGCCTTGATACCTTGCCAAAAATGGAATTGATGCCAGACACCTTTTGCCTGGATCATACTCCTCAGAATGTTGTTTTTTCTCCTGCATTGAATCTTCAAACCGGAACTTTAATTTCGGGTAAAGGAGTTATTGTTACCGGACCGAATGCAGTGTATAATCCATTTTTAGCAGGGGTTGGAAACGATACAGTGAAGTACACCCATGTAGATGCGACTACTGGATGTCAAAATGATACCTCTGCCGTGTTTAGGGTGGATGAATTGCCAATGATTCAAATTTTGACGGCCAATTTGTTAGATTATTGCCAAGGTGACGAGGATGATACACTTCGTTGGGGAACGGTAATGCCATCTCAATTGGGAGCCGTTGATTTTTATAGCTATTCTATGGTTCCGAGTTATGGAATTAGCAATGATTCAATCTTTCTTCCTGATACCTTAAGTCCTGGAAATGTTTCCGTTCTCTATACCATCACCGATACCAATGGATGTGTTGCAGATTCGATGGTAAACGTGGTTGTAAATGCTATACCTCAGGTTCAATTAAGACTGAATCCGGCTAAGATTTGCCGCAATGAGCAGCCCTTTTCTTTCAGTGGTACGGGAAGCCCGACGACTGGACAAAAAAGTTACTACCTCGGATCTGGAATAACAGACAGTACCGGGTCGTATGACCCTAGCGGGGTTCCAGCATCCTATTCACACGATACGATTACCTATGTAAACATTTCCACTCAGGGGTGTATGGGGATGACCACAGCACTTTTGATTTTGGATACCGTTCCGGTAGTTACTTTGAACATTACCGATACGGTGTGTGACAGCGATCCTCAATTGGTGCTCAATTATGGCCAGCCTACGACTAACGGATCCTGGCAATATTCGGGGAATAGCTACATTCCGAACAACACCAATATTTTTTATCCGATTCAGGCCCCTCCCGGAAAACACGAAGTCATCTACAGCTTTACTGATTTTGAAGGGTGTACGGCATCCGACACTGACTCAGTTGATGTGCGACCGTTGCCCATCGTATCCATGGGAAGTGTAGGAACCATTTGCCAAAATGATACGCTTAATCCTTTGAACCAGGGAACGCCGGCAGGTGGGTATTACGAAACAGCCTTAGGAATTCTGGCAAATGATCGTCTCAATCCGGCTCAATATGGAGTGGGCGATAACGACGTTTGGTATCACTTTGAAGATTCCTATAAATGTGCCAATAGGGACACCAATGTCTTTACAATTTTGGAGTTCAAAAAACTCCGGTTCAACAACCTTTTCTCCAGTCCGATTTGTGAGTTGGAAGGAACCATTGATTTGGATCATTTAGGAGACAGTATGGGCTTGGACCCCACGCCAAGTGCAGGCGGATGGTATTCTTTCGATGGAACCACCCCGATTTCTATTCTTGACCCGACCGATTTTATTGGACCATCAGATTCACTTCCTGTTGATACCACTTTGTACTACCAATTTACCAACGTAAACAATTGCTCCAGTATCGATTCTCAGGTTGTGACCATTCGTCCGGCCCCTCAAGTAGAGATACGTTCGGCCGATGAAGCTTGTAAAGGCATCGAGCACGAACTTGAAGTATTTGGTGGTGGTAATTTCATTTGGAGCACCGGAGAGATCACCAAGTCAATTCGAATTTTGCAGGATACGGCTACAGGTTATTCCGTTACAGCCACTGACTTTTTCGGTTGCCAGGATTCAGACAGCATTTTTGTAAGAATGTCGAATGGGATATTCATTACGGCCAAAAAAGATAGCGTTACTCTGCACAAGGGAACGGAAGTAACCCGGGACCCATTGGTACTCTATCCATCTGATACGGTGGCAATGATCGGGATATATGAAACGAAAATTGAACCGTCTCACGCTTCGGTATTTGAACCTCAATTTGGCATAGATCCACGCTTCGAATCCGAGTACTACTACAAACCCGATCCGGATTTTAGAAGAATTGATTCGGTTCAATACAAGATTTGCAACATTACCTGTCCCAATTTGTGTGACTCCAATTATGTGATTTTTCACGTGTTTGGAAACCCCTATGAATTCATTCCAGGTGGGTTCTCGCCAAATGGTGATGGGGTGAACGATACTTGGGTTGTTCCAGGTATTGAAGCCTTTACTTCCAGCGAATTGTATATTTATAATCGCTGGGGAGACCTGATCTATTCCGCCAGTCCTTACGAAAATGAGTGGGAAGGGCAAACGAATACCGGCCTGTTGGGCGGAGATCGGGTAGGGGATGGAACCTATTATTATGTATTGATCACAAATGGTGGTGAACCCCTAAAGGGAACCATTGAAATGAAATCGAGGTGATACGCGGCTTGCACATATTACTGGGCCTTTCGGCTATGCTGCTTGTAGGCATGTTGCACGCTCAACAGACTCCTGTAAGTGCACAATACCAGTTGCACCCGCCCTTGGTAAATCCGGCTGCCATTTCTTTAAAGAATTCCATAAACGGGGCCATGCTAATCCAACGCCAATGGTGGGGACATGAGGACGCTCCAACTACGTTTTACCTGAATGCCAATGCACCCTTGATCAATGATGACAATATGGTGGGTATTCTTGTGGTGAACGACAACATCAGTATTCACAACGTGTTCAAGTTTTCGGCGATCTATTCCCGCAAATTCAAATTGGACCAGGGTAGTTTCTTCTCCTTGGCTCTTTCACCTGGATTGGAACTGATTCAAAGTGACTATTCCAAAATCAATACGGACTTTGCGGGTGATCCAATTTTTGCCGGACAGTCGGTAACCCAAACTTCCTTTAACAGTGGTTTTGGTGGGTACTACTACAACAAACGCTTTTATGCTGGCGTATCTATTCCCCGCTTGATGTACAATTATCAAGAAGGAGGAAACAACGGAGAAAGCTCTCCCAAAACCACCATCGACCTCAATCAGATGCCCTTGTATGTGAACTTGGGGTGGAAAAAGGACCTGGGACCCATTGTTACCTTTAAGCCATCGGCTATGGTTCGGTACCAGCAGGGATCACCGATGCAAATCGATTTTAACGCCCTATTTGAATACCGGGAAACGATTGGGGTAGGAGTGAGCTACCGTACCATGAATAGCATGAACTTTTTGGCGAATTACAAGCTCCCTGGAGATTTCCAGGTGGGGTATGCTTATTCCATGCAGTTTGGTTCGCAATTGAACCCTTACCACAGCGGAAGCCATGAAATCATGTTGATCTATGGAATGGGTAACGTAAGCCGTACCAATATCGACTTACCCGATCAAGTGCGGGATTACCGCAAGCAGAAAGACAAGGATGTGAAACGCGCTAAACGCGGTGGTAAGAAGAAAGCCGGTAAAGTGAAAGGTGCACCGGGTGGAGCAAGAGATAGAAAACAACCTTACTCCTAAGTCCCAGAAACCATTTAATCCAAATTACTTTTTAAAGCTATCGGCTACAACCAATTCTTTGGTGCCGTGTGTCCAGGAGTAGAATCCTTCACCCGTTTTAACGCCTTTCTTACCCGCAGTAACCATGTTTACCAACAATGGACATGGTGCATACTTAGGGTTGCCAAAGCCTTCGTAAAGAACGTTGAGGATAGACAAACAAACATCCAAACCGATGAAGTCAGCCAGTTGCAACGGACCCATTGGGTGAGCCATTCCTAATTTCATTACCGTATCGATCTCTTCAACGCCAGCTACACTCTCATACAAGGTGTAAATAGCTTCGTTGATCATAGGCATAAGAATACGATTGGCAACAAAACCTGGGTAGTCATTTACTTCCACCGGAGTTTTACCCAATTTGGCTGACATTTCCATGATATCCTGAGTCACCTTGTCTGAAGTGGCGTATCCGCGGATAACCTCAACCAACTTCATGATAGGTACAGGATTCATAAAGTGCATTCCAATCACTTTATCAGCTTTTCCGGTTACGGCAGCAATTTTGGTAATGGAAATAGAACTGGTATTGGTAGCCAGGTAGCAGTCATCTGAAGTAAAGGCATCCAAATCGCGGAAGATCTTCAATTTCAGGTCTACGTTTTCAGTGGCCGCTTCAACAACCAATTCGCGATCAGCTACTCCACTTTTCATATCAGTAAAAGTGGTGATGTTAGCCAAGGTAGCTTCCTTAGCTTCTTCTGTGATTCTTTCTTTCTTAATCAGGCGATCCAGGTTTTTGGTAATGGTACCTAAAGCTCTTTGCAAAGAGTCTTCAGAAATATCAATCAAGTTTACCTGGAATCCGTTTTGAGCAAATACGTGCGCTATCCCATTTCCCATGGTACCGGCGCCAATCACAGCAATTTTATTCATCGTAATGTGTCTGATTTAGGGCTCCAAAAGTATAAAAAAGAGTGGCTCGCCTGAAGCTTGGTAATCCCAGAAAAGAAAGAAAAAAGGAAACTATTTTCCGCGGCCCTGAAAGACAATCAGAACGGTGTAGATCAGGATTTTGAAATCCACGAATAGCGACATGTTTTCCAAGTAAAGGATGTCGTATTTCATACGGTCGATCATTTCATCGACGTTTTCAGCATAGCCGAATTTCACCTGACCCCAAGAAGTCATTCCAGGTTTGATCCGTTGCAGGTACATGTAGTGCGGTGCACGCTCCACAATTTGCTCGATAAAGAAGGTGCGTTCGGGTCGGGGACCAACCATACTCATGTCACCTTTCAATACATTGAGGAACTGAGGAATCTCGTCAATCCTTGTTTTGCGAAGGAATTTTCCAAAGGGTGTGATTCGAGGATCATTCTCACTGGAAAGCTGCGGACCATTACTTTCTGCATCCTGTCGCATAGACCTGAATTTGTACATGGTAAAAGGCTTACCCTGAATACCAATTCGTTGGTGCGAATAAAACACAGGACCAGGTGAGGTGATTTTTATAACAATTCCGGTAATGAGGTAAACCGGCGAAAGTAGGATCATGGCCAAAATGGAAATGATCACATCAAAAAATCGCTTGAGTGATTTTTGCCAGGCGGGCATTATCTCCTGATTGATCTGAACCAATGGAGCTCCAAAAATGGAGGTCATTTTAACCGAACCGGATAGAATGTCGTAGATATCGGGGATAACACTGATATGCACATCGCTATCCTTTAACATATTCAGAATCTTTCCGATTTTGCCATGCTCAGAGGTTTCAGCCGCGATAATGACCTCTTCTACGCCATACCCGCGAATAATATCAGTGATGTTTTTTACATGACCCAAATGGGGAAGGTAGGGCTTCATGATCAAGCCATCTTTTCCATTGATATGCACGTAACCCACAAACTTGAATCCACTTGACTTCTTCTGTTGCTCCAGCTCTTTGTAGAGTGAAAATGCGTTCTCATTACTACCCAGCAAAAGCGTATTGAACCCGTACAAGCGATTGTGAATTTTGTAAGCGGTTTGCGAGGAAAGCAAGAATCGGAACAGAAAAGTGAAAAAGAAATGTCCTAAAAAGAGGGAAGAAAAGGAAAGGTAATAGGCCTTGTAGCTACTGATTTGATCATCGAGGAGCAAGGTGAAAAAGATCACAATAACGCCGATGAACGTTTGCATCAAGGTTTGGCCCAATTCCTTCAGCCTCGATTTGCGGTAAATGTCTTGATAGGTTCCGGTAACAAAGTAGAAGAATAACCAACCGGCTGGAATGATAAAAAGGCCCGTGTAAAAGCGGGAATCAAAAAGCATTTCTACGCTTGGATCGTAAGCCAGAGGCTCGATGTACACTTTTCGAAAAACAAAGAATAGAGTCCAGGTGATCGCCGCAGCGAGTGCATCTGCCAGTAAATACTTGACTACCTGAATTCTTTTATTCAAAATGAACGACTTTTAAGTTATCCAAATACAAATACCCGTTGCCACCGTTAGACGTGGTCTCGATGTATACTCTATGACTGACCGAATTCTGCTGTGCGCTAACCACAGGGGTCAAATAGACATACAACTTGTTCCAAATGACTGTGCCGTTATCATCCGTTTTCGGAGAAGCGACCATAACCGGGCTGAGGTAAGAAACCAGGTCTGCGTTATAAGACCTAACAAGAATTTGGAAGGGAAGGTTGGTTCGGTAGTCAATTTCTAGGTAAACATCGTTTCCGAAGAGGGGTAATTTGAAGGCATCGGTAGAAGCTCCGATGAAGTAATCGGCTTCAGGAGTGAGAATCACTCCAGCACATCCCTTGCCTTCTAAAACCAAATCGGGGTCACTAATTCGGGATACTCCTAATTCTGAACCAGCCACAGAGTCGAAAGAAAAGCTTAGATCTTCGAAATGCTCCAGCCAGGGAAACGCAACGTTGGGACGGTACTTAACTACCGGGCGCTCAACAAGGGTGTTTTCCCGAATCAAAAATGTATCGTGAGAATAGGCATCGTAGAATGGGTAAGGCACTCGGGTAGCCGTTTGACCACTCCGCTTGATTCCGGCGAACATCACCAAATTGGTTTGCCCATCTTTAAGAACCGGAACTTCGGCGGGAAGTTCATAAACGCCCAATTCATCTCCAGCAGCGTAAAACCATACATCGTGAATGTTGTCAGAAGGAGATCCTTCTTTGAGGTAGTCCGTTTCTACAGTAACGTCGTTTACAGCCACATAAGCGGGCACGCCGTTTTCTTTGTTACATCCGGCAAGGGAGAATACAAGCAACAATACCAGCGCGTAGCTGGAGAAGGGAATTCGCAAGACCATGGGCATAACCAACCAGTAACGAGTGTGCGAAGATATTATTGTCAATTTGATTAGAGACAATACATCTTTACGAAGTTAGGCTTTGAAGGCCCTTAATCTTGATACAAACTGGGTGTAAGGCGCAATTTATCGAGGATCAGGTGGGCCACTTCCATGGCCTTAAATCCGTCGTGAATGGTCACCGCAGGAGTTACATTGTTGTGAATGCTTTTGGCAAAACTTTTCAGTTCTTCTTCAATGGCGTTGGTTTCCAGCGGCTTGGGCTTTTCGAAATAGATTTCTTTGAGCGGCTTGCCGTTTCCTGGGTCCACCGTTATTGATAGAGGATCCGGATCGCCTTCCACGGTTTTTATTTTCACGATTTCCACCACCTTGTCCAGAAAGTCTACGCTTACGTAGGCGTCTTTTTGGGAGAAACGTGATTTACGCATGTTTTTCAAAGAGATTCGGCTGGAAGTCAAGTTTGCCACGCAACCGTTGTCAAACTCGATTCGAGCATTGGCGATGTCTGGCGTATCGCTAATTACCGCTACACCCGAAGCACTGATGTGCTTAATGTTGGAGTTGACCATACTGAGCACGATATCAATATCGTGAATCATCAAATCCAGAATTACGGGTACATCCGTTCCTCTTGGGTTAAACTGAGCCAATCGGTGAGTTTCGATAAACATTGGATTATTGATGTAGCCTTCCGCCGCAACAAATGCCGGGTTAAATCGCTCAACGTGACCTACCTGAACTTTTACATTGGCCTCTTCTGAAAGGGTAATCAGCTTTTTTGCCTCATCGAGGGTGTTGGTCAAAGGCTTTTCAATAAACACATGCCGACTTTTCTTGATGCTCTTTTCAGCACAGTCGTAATGCGATAGGGTAGGAGTGACCACATCTACCACATCCACGGCGTCAATAAGCTCATCAATTGAATCGAATCGCTTTACTCCAAAATTTTCGGAGGCTTCTATGGCGTTACGCAAATTGGGGTCAAAAAAACCAACCAATTCATAATCTGGAATTCCTTTTAGCAGTTTCAGGTGAATTTTCCCCAGGTGTCCTGCTCCCAATACGCCAATTTTCAGCATGTATCTTACTTTGGTTTATAAACTGCTTCAATATTCAACATTAAATGTTTCCACCTAACTTATAGGGCAGTTAAATTTTAAAGAAAATCCGGTTAATAAAAAAGCACGACAAATTCTCCCTTTTTGTGCATATCCCACCTCGATTTATTTGCATCCGCCCTTGGGATTTCGCTAAATTTGCCGGGCTATGAGTCCACGAATGGATACCTACAAACACCAGGGAATGCGTAAAAAACTGGTGGAAGAAATTCAGCGAATGGGTGTAACTGACCCTGCTGTACTACAAGCCGTTAATTCGATTCCCCGTCACTTTTTTCTGGATCCGGCCTTTGAAAAACAGGCCTACGAGAATACCGCCTTTCAAATTGGTGCTGGACAGACTATTTCTCAGCCTTTTACGGTAGGAATTCAGACCCAATTACTTCAGATTAAAAGGGGGGAAAAGGTTCTTGAAATCGGAACGGGTAGTGGTTATCAAACCGCCGTTTTGTGTGAAATGGGTGCCCGGGTATTTAGTATAGAGCGTCAACGATACCTCTATGATAAAACACGCAAATTGCTCCCTGAGCTGGGATACAATGCCAAGTTGTTTTACGGAGACGGCTATCAGGGAAAGGCCACTTTTGCGCCCTTCGACAAAGCCATTGTGACTTGTGGTGCGCCTTACATTCCCGATGCTTTAGTCCACCAACTCAAGGTAGGGGGATTTTGGTTATTCCTGTTGGAGAAGGGAGCAAACAATTCATGAAGAAAATTACTCGTACCGGAGAAGATTCATACGAACTGGAAGAGCATGGGACCTTTAGCTTTGTCCCTATGCTAGAAAGCAAACAATAAGACCTGCTTTAATTCGTTCGAGTGCCGGAACGACCAAATATGATAACTATGAAAAAATTACTTTGGCTTGCTCTGCTGGCCTTTACCGTAAATATCGCTTCGGCCCAGAAAGATTCAGCAAAAGTGTTCAAACCAGAGGAAGGTCAATTTGGCGTTTTCTTCAACGTATCGGGACTATTGAACAACATCAATATTAGCCCAACAAAGGATCCGATTGGCAACGATTTGATCCTCGCTAAGTACCGTTTAAAAAATAATCACTTCGTCCGCATGGGATTGGGAATGCGTTCCTACAACAACACGTCGTCCATGGTGGATTCCTTGGGTTCGGCCAAGGTGACCACGGATAGTACCTTCAAAAAATTCAACTTCTTCATCTCTCCGGCCTACGAATATCACTTCCAGGGTTTGAAACGATTGGATCCCTACATTGGAGCGGGAATCAATTTAGGATTGTTGGGTAAAACCAAAATCGAAACCGAAGTTCTTCAAAGTGATACAACAGGGGAAGACAAGAGACAAACTTCTTACGAAAAAGCCGGAGGGTTTATGTTTGGCTTTAACGCCCTTATTGGGTTCAACTACTTCATTGCTCAGCGTGTAGCCCTGGGAGTTGAATACAACATTGGATTCTACAACGTAAGAGACGGTGGCGACTGGGAACGGGTTACTGTGAATACACCGGTGAGCGGAAATCCTACCTCAGTAAGAGAAGTAGGTAGCGACCGAACAGTACAAAGGGGCTTTGACCACAGCAACAATCTGAGTTTTACCTTGTCCTACTATTTTGGGCAGAGTAAATCCAAAACCGCATCGCCATGAAAAAATTAGTTGTATTTCTTCTTCTCGGAGGCCTTGTATTTGGCGCCTGTAAAAAGGGAGATAACGACCCCTTTATTTCCCTGAAGACCCGTAAAGCTCGTCTTTCAGGTGAGTGGAAGGTAACCTTCATGGAGAGAACCTTGAATGATACACTTTTCATGTTTGATGGAACCACGGAGACCAAATCGTTCGGTGGAACCACCTTGGGAACGTATACGGTGGATTACAAAATGGAATTTACCAAACAAGGAAAGTACACGGTTAATCGAAATGTTACTTACCCGGAAAACTACTTTCAGGACGGAACTCCAGCTTTGACCTTCAAAAACTTTGAAGAAGGAATCTGGAATTTTACCGGTGGAGCAGGAGACACGCGAAACAAATCTCAATTGCTTTTGCAACCTGAGCGAGAAGAGCAACAACTGGATGGATTGTCCAACATTCGGATAACGGTTCACACCAATCCCATTCACGGTAGAACCATTAACCTGGACATGCTCAAGGATAAGAGTATGCGTTGGAAATACGATACCGAAACCAATTCTCCTACCAGCATCGACAAGGACGTGCTGACGATGGAATTTGAGAAAATCTAACGGGTAAAAGTGTTGTGCTCGGGTCTATTTCTTGATCCGAAATCCGTCTATTTTTCTACTGGAAAAAATTGCTGGATAGAATCCAGGTAATAAGCTTGGAGGTGTCCATTACTGGCGAGGATTTGCTCACCGAATAGGTAATCGTTTCCATTTTGCCAATCGGATACCTGTCCACCTGCCTGTTGCACCAAAAAAGCGCCGCCGGCTACATCCCATGGATTGAGGCCATATTCAAAGAAGCCATCCATACGTCCGCAGGCCACGTAGGCGAGATCCACCGCAGCAGAACCTAATCGTCGCAAACCACTGGTAGTTTCCATGAAATGCTTGAGCAGACCCAGGTATTGATCAATCAAATCGTAATCGTGGTAGGGAAAGCCGGTAGCCAATAAGCTGAGCTGATGATCAGTCTGCGGAGTGACCCTAATTTCAGTTTCATTGAGGTAAGCCGGAATCCCTTTGTGACTATGAAACATCTCATCGGCATTGATTTCGTAGACTACTCCAAGAATAGTTTTGTCATCCTCCTGCAAAGCAATGCTGATGGAAAAAATGGGAATACCATGGATGAAATTTGTGGTTCCATCAATAGGATCGATGATCCAGTTGTAATGCTCACCTTTATATGAAGCGGTGCCTTCTTCAGCGATAAATCCAGCTTCCGGGAGAATGGCTTTTAGCCCTTCAACCAATTTTTCTTCTGCTTGCTTATCTACATAGGTTACATAATTGTGCAACCCTTTCAGCTCGACCGAACTTTGCGAAAAATTCACCCGTTCGTTTTTGATCCATTGTCCGGTGGAACGGGTTAGTTCAAGAACTTGCTGATGAATAGTTTCGAGTTTCATAGTTATTCGTTTTCTAAAGGCCAGTCAATTTCGCCAATGCCGTTGGCGTCAATTCCGACCATTTCAATCCGCTCAGTTTGATTGATAGAGGATTGATCAAAGGGCTTTTTCACCTTGAGGTAGTTTTCGGTAAAGCCGGTCATAAAACCATCTTCGTTTTCGGCTTCCCAAAGCACATCGTAAGCCCCTCCGATATTTTCTTCGTAAAACTGTCTTTTCTTTTTGGCAGACAAAATGCGCAATCTTTTGCTTCGTTCCTGTCTCACCTGCTGGGGGACGGTTTGATCCATTCGCGGAGCAGTGGTATTGGCCCGCTCTGAATAGGTGAAAACATGGAGGTAGGAAATCGGAAGATCTTTTAGGTAATCGTAGGTACGTTCAAAGGCCTCATCCGTTTCTCCCGGAAATCCAACAATAACGTCTACTCCAATGCAAGCCTGAGGCATACGCTCTTTGATGGCTGTCACTCGATTGGTGTACAAATCCGTTAGGTACTTTCTCCTCATTTTTTGCAGTAATTCATCATCACCACTTTGAAGAGGAATATGAAAATGAGGTACAAATCGCTTGGCACCCGCAACGTATTCTATGATTTCATCGGATAGGAGGTTCGGTTCAATGCTCGAAATTCGAAAGCGATCGATTCCCTCTACTTCATCCAATCCTTTGACCAGGTCAAAAAAGTTTTCGTCCAATCCTTTGCCAAAATCCCCAATGTTTACTCCTGTAAGTACCACTTCTTTGGCTTCTGAAGAGGCTACTTCACGAGCTACCTGTAATGTTTCTTCTACCGTTTGGCTACGGCTTCTTCCTCGGGCTAATGGAATGGTACAAAAGGAACAGAAGTAATCGCATCCATCTTGAACTTTTAGAAAGGTTCGGGTGCGATCATTGGCGGAGTAGGAAGGAATAAATTCTCGAACTTCCTTAATCTTTCCGAATATGGCCTGACCTTCCGCTTTTTTGTCCATCGAATCCAAATACTGGTGGATATTGAACTTTTCATTGGCTCCCAATACAAGGTCTACTCCAGGAATCTGGACAATCTCTTCAGGCTTAAGCTGAGCATAGCAACCCACTACAACCACAAAGGCACCAGGATTGGTACGAAGGGCTTTTCGAACAATGTTGCGGCATTTTCGATCCGCATTTTCGGTCACAGAACAGGTATTGATAACATAGCAATCCGCTGATTCTGAAAAATCAACTACGCCAAAGCCATTTTCCTTAAAACTACGCCCAATGGTAGAAGTCTCGGAGAAATTCAACTTACACCCCAGGGTGTAAAACGCCACTTTTCTATTCGGATTCATCGAGCTGCAAAATTAGTAAGTTCCCTGGTATAGAAGGGATCGGAAATTATAGAGGTGTTAAGAAGGGTAAAAGTCCTCAGTCATAGCACTTTTCGCCCGATCGAAGCCACAGTCCCCAGACCTTGTCATAGGCATGCACTTTCTCCGTTGGCTGTCCGGCGGAATTGTACACCTCAAATCCGGCATTTTTCCATTCAAAGATGCCACCGTAGAGGTTGTAAACCTGCGTATAGCCCTTGGCTTTAAGTTGTTCGGCCACCTTTTCGCTTCGATAGCCCACAGAACAATATACAATGATGGGTGTGTCGTGTGATAAATGAGCTACCTGACAAGGATCAAATTCGTCGTAGCCGACCCATGCCGCACTGTCGATATGAGAAACTTCAAATTCTTTCTTCGCCCGGGCATCCAGGTACACCCAGTTTTGAGCGCTATCAATTTCGCTTACTCCGATTTCCGGTACAGAATGACTAAGGAGTCCTTTTAGAAGCAAGTTGTAATCCGTACGTTCCACCCGTTGAGCTTGTCCCATTATGGTGGCGATAAGTAGCATAAATAGGGAGTAGACTTTCTTCATCGCTGATAGGCATGAGGGTGAAACTGCATAATGGTATTCTTCAAAAAATCGCGGTCGAGGTGGGTGTAAATTTCGGTAGTGGTAATGGATTCGTGGCCCAACATTTCCTGTACAGCTCGAAGGTCGGCTCCTGCTTCTACAAGGTGCGTAGCGAAAGAATGCCGGAAACTGTGAGGACTTACATTCTTATTTATTTGTGCCCGGGCTGCTAGATCCTTTACGATGGTAAAGATCATAACCCGGGTGAGGCGTTTCCCCCGTCGATTGAGAAACAAGAGGTCTTCTTCACCGGGAACAATGTCGAGGTGGTTGCGAATGGCCTCCATGTAAATTTTGATGTACTTCATGGCTACACTACCAATAGGGACCAGCCGTTCCTTGTTTCCCTTACCAATAACCCGAACAAATTCATCCTCAAAAAAGAGGTTCGAAAGTCGAAGTTCAACCAATTCACTAACCCGCAGACCACAGCTGTACAAGGTTTCAATAATGGCTTTGTTTCGGGTTCCTTCAGGTTTACTCAGGTCAATGGCTGCAACCATAAGGTCGATTTCTTCCTTGGCCAGAGTAACCGGTAACTTGCGACCAATGCGAGGACTTTCCAACAGTTCGCTGGGATCCGTATCAATCACATTTTCGAGCAACAGATATCTGTAAAACGCTTTGATTCCGCTTATGATTCGGGCTTGAGTGCGGGGGCAATTTCAAATTCTTGCAACCACAATAGAAAAGCCCTTAAATCTTTGAGATTGGCGCGAAGTGGACTGGGATTGTCAGCACCGAAGGCCAGAAATTGGTAGAGCTTGTCTACATCTCTCAGGTAGGCATCTATGGAATTGGCAGAAAGTGATTTTTCCAACTGAAGGTATGCCTCAAATCCTTTGATATAGGGGTCAGGTGCCACAGCGAGCAAAGGTACAGCCAAAATGTGGTATCTGGAAAAGGCCTAACTTCGAGCCTTCCTTAACTCCAGATGTGGCTACCATGAAATTGTTGATTCTAAACGGACCCAATTTGAACTTACTCGGAAAACGTGAACCCGATATTTATGGAACGGAAACAGCCGAAGGAATTTTCGAGAAACTTCAGAACGATTTTCCCAATTGCCAATTGAGTTACTACCAAAGCAACGTGGAAGGTGAGCTGATTAACCGATTGCACGAAGCAGATGGTCAGGTCGATGGAGTTGTTTTTAATGCGGGAGGATATACCCATACTTCGGTGGCCATCGCCGATGCTATAGCGGCCATTTCAGTTCCTGTGGTAGAAGTTCATCTATCCAATATATTGGGGCGCAACAATCCGGAGCGTGAAGTTTCGCTCATGGCTCGCAATTGCGTGGGAGTAATTTCTGGATTTGGCTGGAAATCCTATGCCTTGGCTATTCGCTACTTCGAATCCTGAAGGGACCTCAAAAAGTCATCTACATTGGTGTAGTTGAAGTCCGGGTATTCACTCAAAAACTTTTCACTTCTCAAGCCACCTCGTAGGGGGCGTGCTGCCGGTGGGTTCAATTCAGGTGTTGTTTTGGGAATAATGGAAACATGTGGAGCAGGGTAATAGCGCAGAATTCGTTCTGCCAATTGAACCCGATTCAGGTAATCGGTAGATCCAATGTGGTAAACCCCATTTTTTCCATCCCGAATCAATAGGTACAATGCTCGGGCAATATCAGCTGCATTGGCTGGTGTAGCGTATTGATCGGCTGGAAGATTGAGCTCCATAGGCTCTCCCTTTTTGATGTTGTCGATCAGTCGCATGACAAAGTTCTTATTCCGGAGTTCTTTACCGTATACATTGGTGATTCGAATGGCCAGGCTATTGGGATTTTCCAGAGCTTTTTGTTCCGCTTCTAACTTGTGTTTACCGTAAACGCTCAAAGGGTTCAGGGTGTCCTCTTCGCTGTAGGGACCGTTTTCACCATCAAACACATAATCGGTAGAAATGAAAACAAGACGAGCCCCTAATCTTTCCGAAAGCTCGATCAGATTCAGTGTTGATTGCACCGTTTTTTCGTAACTCTCTTCCGGGTTCTGTTCACAGTAGTCTACCCAGGTTAGTGCTCCACAATGGAGGATGTAATCAGGTTTCCAGGTGGCCAGATCAAAGTTTTCGGAAGAATCCGGATTTAAGGTGTCAAAAGGAACCGTGTAATCTGTGGGGTAGGAGAAGTGAGACCCCACTACTTCCCATCCTTTTTCGGTAAAATAGGTATAACAGTTACCTCCTACTAATCCTGATGCTCCTGAAATAAAAACTCGCATAATCATCTTTGGTTTTCGCGGCCAAAAATACACCTTCTATGCACCCAAAATCCATTTTCGGATTAGAAATGAAGGGGGTGATTAAAAAATTCGTATCATTGCAACAGGTCCCTACACTTTCTGGGATCAAATCCACCGAAATTTTTCATTTCGTTATTTTTTTTCTGAGAATTCTATTTGACATTTTACCATAATTCAATCATTTCATGTACGATATTGAGGACCTGAAAAGCAAGCTCCTAGACGAATTGCGAGGAATTGCTAAAGGGCTGGAAATTAAGCGTGTAGAGAAATTTAAAAAACAAGATCTTATCTACACTATCCTGGATGCTCAAGCCGAAAAGGTTTCTGAAAATCCTCCAGCACCCAAAAACGACAGCGATAAGCCGCGTCGTAAAAGAACACGGGTCAAATCAGCACAAAAAGTTGTTCCAGGCCAGGATAAAGGTGGCCAACAAGCCAAGTTACCAATCGACGACGTAAAAACCGAAGAAACTAAACCTGCCGCAGAAGCTCCCAAACCAAAGGAGAATCAAGAGAAAAAGAGCAACGAACCTGTCGCCAAGAAGAGCAACGAACCTGCCCCTAAAAAGGAAAACGAACCCCGTAAAGACAACCGGAAAAATCCGGAATCCAGAGACGATCAAAAGAAGGGACAACAGCCCCGTGATGATCAGAAGAAGGGAAATTCCAGAGGCAGAAACGATAATTCCCAAAATCGTAACGATAACCGGAACGACAATCGCAACGATAACCGCAATGATAATCGTAACGATAACCGGAATGACAACCGCAACGACAATCGAAACGATAACCAACGAAGAAACAACGATCGCCAAAACCGTAACGATCGCCAGAATCAAGGCAATCGCAATCAGAACCGCAATCAACATGGTCACTCCGATCAGCAAAACACACCTAAAGAAGACATCTACGACTTCGGAAATTTGGTGTTAGCTGAAGGTGTTTTAGAAATCATGTCTGACGGCTACGGATTTTTGCGCTCCAGCGACTTTAACTATCACCCGTCACCAGACGACGTTTACGTATCTCAAAGTCAGATCAAGTTGTTTGGGCTCAAAACCGGTGATACCATTTTGGGAGCCATTCGCCCACCGAAAGAAGGAGAAAAGTATTTCCCTTTGATCAAGGTAGAGAAGGTAAATGGAAAAAGCTCTCAGGATATTCGCGACCGCGTGCCGTTTGAGTACTTAACTCCACTGCACCCGGAAGAGAAATTGAACTTGAACGGACACGCCAAAGAAAGCGTTCCAACTCGTGTTATCGACCTGTTTACACCGATTGGTAAAGGACAGCGTGGCTTGATTGTAGCTCAGCCGAAAACGGGTAAAACCTCTTTGCTTAAGGAAGTGGCTAACGCCATCGCATCGAATCACCCCGAAGTTTACCTGATCATTTTGCTCGTAGATGAGCGTCCTGAAGAGGTAACCGATATGAAGCGGAGTGTAAATGCGGAAGTGGTGGCCTCTACGTTTGATGAGCCTGCAGATAAGCACGTAAAAGTGGCCAACATTGTTTTGGAAAAATCCAAGAGAATGGTTGAATGTGGTCATGACGTAGTTATCCTGCTCGACTCGATTACCCGTTTGGCCCGTGCTTATAACACGGTAGCTCCAGGATCTGGTAAAGTACTTACCGGTGGTGTGGATGCTCATGCCTTGCACAAGCCAAAAAGATTCTTCGGAGCTGCCCGTAATATCGAAAACGGCGGATCTCTAACCATCATTGCTACCGCTCTTACCGAGACCGGTTCGAAAATGGATGAGGTGATCTTTGAAGAATTTAAAGGTACTGGTAACATGGAGCTTCAATTGGATAGAAACTTGTCGAATCGACGGGTTTACCCAGCCATTGATTTGGTGGCATCAAGTACTCGTCGCGACGACTTGCTTTATGATCCGGCTACGCTACAGCGTGTATGGATTCTCCGCAAGCACCTTTCTGATATGAACCCGATCGAAGCGATGGAGTTCATCAAAAACCGAATGGCAGGTACCCGTTCCAATGAGGAATTCCTCATTTCGATGAACGGATAGTTTTCCGTAAATTCACTTAGCTTGTTATGGAAAATCGAATCACATTAGGAGTCGGTTTTGCCATTTTGGGTATGAGTACCCACATGGTAACCTTTTTTCTGGGAGTAGATTCCTTTTTCTCCACACAGCTCTATTTTCTATACTTATTATTGGCCATATATCTGGGAATGCGCTCCTACAAGCGCTCCCAGCCCGAGGCCGGTTTTCGTCATCTTTTCAAATCAGGAATGCAAGGCGGAGCCATTTTCACCCTATTGGTTTCTGCCTTTGGCTTCGTCTATTACAAGTGGATTAATCCTGAATACTTTCTTCACCGTATCGAATCCAGGGTTGCTGAAGCTACACAACTGGGTTACTCAGCAGAAGACATTGAGAAGGTGAGAAGTACAGCCGAGTTCATTTTTTCGTCTGTAGTGGATGGAACGGTTAGCTTGATCATGTTTATGCTAATGTCTGTGCTTTATTCGCTAACCATCACCGTATTGTTTCGGCGCATCCCGGCTCTCTGGAAAGGGTGAAGAATGTTGAATCCTGAATTTCGAATGTTGAATTCTGAGGTTTTTGGATCAGTAATCCTAAAGCAATTAAGGACATCCACATCCGAGTAACAAAATTCAGAATTCAAACTTGAATTACCCCAGTAATTCTCCGGCTAATTCGTCGAATTGAATTCCGTCAAAATTCCCTGAACTCATTAAGAGCAGATTACGATTCTGCCAGTTTAAGCTCTTGAGTTGTTCAACCAGTTTTTTAGAATCCGTGTATACCTGTAAGTCCTCACGGGCGAAGGCTTTCTTGACTTGTTCCGGGGAAATGGGAGGGAGTTTTTTGTGCTCCAAAGTTTTGGGGCTGTAGTATACGAAAGCTTGATCGGCGGTGTTCATAGCTCCTTCGTATTGCGCTAAAAACTCCTGGTTGAGCGAGCTAAATGTATGCAGCTCCATACAGGCGATCAGTTCTCTTTGCTCAAATTGTTTTTTAACGGCCGATGTGGTCGCTTTTAACTTAGAAGGGGAGTGGGCAAAGTCTTTAAATACCACGGAAGTTTCGTTCTCCAGCACTTTTTCCAAACGCTTAGCTGCGCCTTCAAATGTGCCGAAGGATTTTAGAATGGTTTCATCATCCAACCCCATTTGTCCCAATACCAACCAGGCTCCTCTCAAATTTTGAAGGTTATGTTCTCCAAATACTTGCAGAGGATATTCTTGTTCATTGTGAATTAGGTAAGTTACATTGTTACGAATCACGTGAGATGGAGTGTCGTAAGGAATGTAATTCTTTGGGCCCTTACCAGATTCTGCAATCTTCTTCAATTCAGGATCGCCTTGGTAATAGATCAAAGACCCATCCGGATCCACCGATTCGGCGAAAATGGAAAATTGCTCAACGTAGTTCTCAAAAGTGGGAAATACGTTGATGTGGTCCCAGGCAATTCCACTGAGCAAAGCGACCTGAGGTTTGTACCAGTGAAACTTCGGACGTCTATCGATCGGCGAGGATAAGTATTCGTCTCCTTCCAACAGCATGTAGGGTGCTTCACGGGTAATTTTAACCATCCGCTCAAATCCCTTTAATTGAGCACCTACCATATAATCGGTATCCATTCCTTGTTCTTCCAACACGTGAAGGATCATGGACGTAATTGAGGTTTTTCCGTGCGAGCCGCCAATTACGATCCTTGTTTTGTCCAGCGATTCCTTGTACAAGTACTCCGGATAGGAGTGAATGCTTAGACCGAGTTCCTGTGCTTTGAGCAATTCAGGATTGTCTGGCCGGGCGTGCATTCCCAGGATTATGGCATCCAAATCATTTGATATTTTTTCCGGAAACCAGCCGTATTCCTGGGGAAGAAGGCCCACTTTTTCCAACCGACCTCTTGAGGGTTCAAAGATTTCGTCGTCCGATCCGGTAACGTGATGACCCAATTCGTGAAGGGCAAGTGCCAGGTTGTGCATGGCGCTTCCGCCGATCGCAATGAAATGAATGCGCATGAAAATCAAAATTTATGCTAACATAACATGGAAAAGCCCGGTTTGGTTACTTGGGTGACCGGAATTTTAAACAGGGTTCTGTTACCTTTGATTGAAATGATTAAAGAAGAAGTTATATACGGGAATAACGGCTTTTCGCTTTTCGCCTTTCCCTTCTTTTTTGTGGCCCTGTTGTGGGTTGCTTTTGCCTTTGATATGCTCGTCCCGTTTGAAATGGCCAACCTGGGTGTTTATCCCAGAAGTTTTGCGGGATTGTTGGGGATTTTTACCATGCCATTTGTACATGGATCGCTCAATCACTTAATGAGCAACTCGGCACCGTTGATTGTTTTAGGCGGGCTGGTCTATTATTTCTACCGACCTATTTTTTATCGAATTTACTTTTTTGGAATCGTGTCCACAGGAATCATGGTTTGGCTATTTGCCCGGCCTTCATTCCATATCGGGGCCAGTGGTTTGGTTTATGCCTTAGCCTCATTCCTTTTCTTCAGCGGAATGTTTCGAAAGTCCTATCGACTGATGGCTATATCCCTGTTGGTTGTGTTTCTGTATGGAAGTTTGATCTGGGGTATTTTCCCTTTTAAACCCGGGATATCCTGGGAAGGACACTTGTTTGGTGGAATTTCTGGATTGGGAATTGCTATTTTCTACCGCAAGTTTCAGGTAGTGCGTAAACGTAAATACTCTTGGGAAGTGATCGATGAAGACCTCGAAATTGAGCATTACGAGTCTCGCTATGGGGAAAAATATTGGGAAGATAAACCCAATCCGGCACCGCCTCAAATTCCAGTTATCCGGTACTTTTTCAAGAAAAAAGAAGAAGATTAGTTCCTTCCGAACTCCGATTTAATTTGCTCCGACCATTGATCGACGCGCTCCTCGGTAAGGTCATCCTGGTTGTCTTCATCCAGGCAAAGTCCGATAAAGGTATCATCGTCAATTTGAGCTTTTGAAGCATCATGTTCGTAGCCTTCCGTAGGCCACTGCCCAATGATTTTTGCTCCATTTTTCTCTGCCATTTTTCCAATGATGCCAATGCCATCACAGAAATAGGTGCTGTAGCCAAACTGATCGCCCAAGCCAAAAAGAGCAATGGTTTTTCCTTGGAGATCCAATTCCGCAAAACGGTTGTAAAAATCATCCCAAGCGCTTTGCAACTGACCATCGTGCCAGGTAGATAGTCCAAAGATGAGTTGATCATACTCCAAAATCTCCGGACCTTCAATGTCATAAACATCAAAGAGATCCACCTGTTCAGTTCCACCCAGCCGTTCGCGGATCATTCTGGCCACCGCCTCGGTACATCCTGTATCTGATCCAAAAAACAATCCAATTTTACTCATAGCATTCTTGTTGTTCCCAATAGGGCATAAAAAAACCTACTTCGACAAAGCTCAGTAGGTTTTCTTGAGTAATACGGTTGACAAGCCCGTGTTGTTCAGGCTTAAATTCTTTTCTCTTTAATCCGTGCAGATTTTCCTTTACGGTCTCTTAGGTAGAAGATACGTGCGCGACGTACAACACCTACTTTGTTTACTGTAATGCTCTCAATGAATGGAGAGGATACTGGAAAAATTCTTTCCACTCCCATTCCACTGGAAACTTTGCGTACAGTGAATGTCTCGGTAGAACCACCGCCTCTGCGCTGGATCACAACACCACGAAACTGCTGAACCCTTTCTTTATTACCCTCACGGATTTTGTAATCCACAGTGATGGTATCTCCGGCTTTGAATTCAGGCAATTGTTTGCCTACCGCAGCCATTTCCTCAACCTCTCTAATAATTTGATCCATGGTTCTTTATTTACCTTCGAAAAATAAGCGTGCAAACTTAAGGATTTTTCTTTAATTGGTAGTCAATCAAAGAATAGAATTTATTTTTCATCCAACAGATCCGGACGGCGTTGACGGGTTCGCTCCAGAGCCTGTTCCATTCTCCAATTGTCGATGGCCTTCAAATTACCGGAAGTCAGAATTTCAGGAACCTGCATTCCTTTCCATTCGCGAGGGCGGGTATAGACTGGGGGAGAGAGCAATTCATCCTGAAAGGAATCCGTGAGCGCAGAGGTTTCATCACCCAATACCCCGGGTAGCAAACGAACCACACTGTCTACCAAGACAGCGGCCGCCAATTCACCTCCAGTAAGTACATAGCTGCCAATAGAAATTTCCAGGGTCACATATTTTTCACGAATCCGTTCGTCGATTCCCTTGTAATGCCCACAAATAAGAAGGAGATTTTCCCGAATGCTCAGGCTATTGGCCCGTGCTTGTTCGTATAGCTCTCCATCGGGGGTGAGAAAAATAACCTCGTCGTAGTCCCGTTCCGCCTGTAACTTATCGATAAGTTCACCCAAGGGCTCGGGCATGAGAACCATACCAGCTCCTCCGCCAAATTGGTAATCATCGACCTGTTGGTAGTTTCCCTTTCCAAATTCCCGTAAATCGTGAACTTGAATAGTAACCAGATTTTTGGCCTGAGCGCGTTGAACAATAGATTGTCCAAGTGGCCCAGTCAACAAGTCGGGTACCACTGATATAATATCAATGTGCATGGCGCAAAGTTAGTCAGGAAAGACTAAGGGATGGATCAGCTTCCAACCAGCTCGTCGTATGAACGAGTGATCTTCAGATTATCAGGAAAAATCTCTTTACCCATGGTGATAAAATCCTGGGCTTCTGAAGACCGGCCACTTTCGTTTAAGTAACGAGCGTAAATGATGAATCCGGTGATTAGGGCATCACGGGTAATATCATCTGGAACGGCATCACCTGATTTGTATTTCTCCTTAATTTGAGGAACAACCACATCAATGATTTTTTGACCTTCGGCATTTTTGGAAAGCAGCATGCTGGCTCCCAAAGCCAATTGGATGTTCTCATCATCTTTACGAACTTTAGCCACCTTCTTCAACCAGGAAGCACCTTTACTAAACTTATCTTCATTGATGTGGTAAAGTGCCTCTTCCAGGCCAATGGTCACGAGTTCGTTGTAAAATTCGATGTTGTCTTCCAACGCATAGGTAGCGATGTTCTTTTTCTCACACTTGGCGTGATACTTCATGGCCTTCTCACCAAACTTGAGAGCCATTTTTAATCCACCGTAGTAGTCGAAGGCCTCCGGATCAACTTCCTTAAACTTTACGATACACATAGAAGCGTATAGGTAAGGTTCTGGATCGCTGCGATATTTTTCCGTTTCGGTCATCTTAAGGGCCCTGGCGTAGCAGGCTTCGTATTTTTCAAGCAAATACATGTCAAACAGTTTATCCTGTTTTCCACCAATTACTTGAGCATTCAGTGAAACTACTGTTACGAATAAGGAGAAAAGGAGCAAGAAAAGTTGTCTCATATAACGACTTTTATGACGGGCTATTTTTTTGCCAAAGGTCAAAAATATTGATTTCGACAATATATAAACGGAACTTTTTCATCTATTCTTCCCGTCCGTTGTTCTTATTTTGTTACCAAATTGCTTGCCATAGATATGAAAGAAACCATTGGAGAACGAATTTCGGTAGTAAGAGAAAGGCAGTTTCTGGAAGTTTTAATTTCCGGAAAAGGTAAGGTTTGGCAGGAGTCAGTGCTCTTTGCATGGGTCCTTATGTGGACTCTTATAGGAATCTATATCATTAGTTATATGTTCATGGTCGACATGACTGGAGAGCAGCGAATTTTCTTTTTGGGTTACCTGGTTTTTTGGGGATATTTCGAATATACCTGGGGACGCGCCTGGTTCTGGAAAAAATTTGGCGTCGAAAGGATTCGAATTTCAGATGGCCACCTCGAAATCAAAAATGATGTTAGAGGTTATGGCAAGGTAAAGCGGTACTTTCTGGAGAATATCCATGATTTAGGGGTGATCAATCAGAACGAGAAATCTTTTTCAGCGGTGTATTTTCGCTCCTTTTGGACGGTAGGTGGCGAAACGGTTGGCTTCGAATACATGGGGCAAAAGGTGATTCTTGGAAGGCAACTTCCCGCAGAGGAGGCTAGGCGGGTTGCTTCTTTAATTAGAAAGTACCTGAAAAGAAAATGATGAATCCGATAGCGATGGGATTCGAATTCAGAATTCAGAATTAAAAACCGTCGTTTTCACCCTTCTGGTTTTTACCCCTTCTCGATTTTCTTCAAGAACCAGGCTTTGGGCTTCGGGTTGTTCAAATACTTCTTTTAGGTTCAACACTCTTCCCATGGGGATGGAATGTTTTAGGCAGGATTTGAAAAAGTCTTCCCGCTTCCAGGTTCCAATTTTTTCTTGAAGGACTGCTTGCAACTCGGCTCTGTTTTTAACCCGGAGTTCGTTGCTAGCCAAAGAGGGAAGGGGCTCGATCGACAGAACTTTAAGGAGTGATTCAAATTGCTTGTTGTTTCCCACGGCTAAAACCAAGGGCAAATTATCAGAAGAATAGAACAAGTCTCCATAAGGAGCAATATTCGGATGGAGTGTACCCATTGGTTGAGGAACATGCTCTTCCATCAAGAAGTTGGTGGCTTGATTGACCAAAGAGGCCAGTGCTGCTTCATAAAGAGATACCGTTACCCGTTGAGGGCGTTTTTGATTAAGCAGGGCTACCAACAACCCTTCCTTCAATTGATGGGCGGCTAAGACATCTATAAGAGCCACCGGCATTTTTACAGGATCTCCATCGGGATGTCCGCTCATGGATATAAATCCGGTTTCTGCCTGCAGCACTACATCAAAGGCTGCTCGGGGCGAATCAGGACCAAATCCATTAATTTCTCCAACAATCAATTTGGGGTTGATCTCAATAAGATGGGCATAGGTGAGCCCAAATTTTTCTCCATCCCCATGTTTGAAATTGGTAATGACCACATCGGCTTCCTGAAGGTAGGATCGAAGAGTTTCGAAGTCCTCAGCGTTGAGGTAGTCCAGACGCAAAACCTCTTTGTTCCAATTTACCGAGGAATAATACGCCGATATAGGCGCCTCGCTGGATTCAGTAGGCAACTTCCACCGACGAGTGATGTCTCCGGCCTTGCGGCTTTCCACTTTGGTCACGGTGCAGCCCATTTCGGCAAAGAACATACCTACAGCAGGACCGGCAAGTACACTGGCCAGTTCTACTATTTTCAAATCTTTTAGCATGGTTTAAAGCGTTTTGCTGAAATCAACGATGGCTTCTCCGAAGCGCTTCCAGGACTTTTCGTCCTTCAGGTCTTGAATGTGTTGCTGGTAATCGATTCTTGGGTTTCGTTCATAAAACTCACGAATGCCACCCACCAACGATTCGGCCGAAGGCTCTTTGATAATATGCCCGGTCTTGTTGTCGTAGATAGTGTCTTTCAATCCACCCACATCGGTAGCCAAAATGGGTAGGTTAAAGTGATAGCAGATATAAGTAATCCCACTCTGCGTAGCCGACTTATAAGGAAGAATGCACACATCAGCGGCACTAAAGAAGGCTGGAATCTCCCGATCACTGATGTAATCATTAAAGAGGTGGATTCGCTCCTTGTTTCGGTTGGTATCAATCAACTGTTGATACTTGTCGAAGCTGGAATAGCTTTCACCCGCAATAATCAACTGGTAACTCTCATCCAACTGATCGAAGGCTTCAATCAATAAGTCCAGGCCTTTGTAGTCGCGGATAAATCCAAAGAACAAAAGCGTTTTCTTGTCTGGGTCAAGTTTCAGTTTTTGGCGGCTTGCCAAGGTATCCTCACGAGGGCCAAAGTGATCATATATCGGGTGGTCCATTCGTAGGCACTTGGCGTCGTTTCCGGCCATGGAATACAAATCGTCCTGAACTGATCCACTCATGGCAATAAAACCGGTATTTCTTTTGAGGAAGTAGTTGGTAAACGGTTTATCAATGATGCGCGATTCGTGTGGAATCACATTGTCCAAAATGGTAATCACCTTGGTGTGTGGAGCCATTCTTCCTGCAACCGTTCCAAGAGAAGGGCCGAAAAAAGACATCCAATATTTCATGATCAACAAATCCGGATTGAATTGTCGAATCTTTTTGGCGGTACTTAGGTAACTAAAGGGGTTAATACTGTCTAATACTTCAACACTATCGATGGGGTCAGCAAGATCGTCATCCGTTACGTATTGGGTTTTTCCAGGAAATAGAAAATCTGGGTACTGCCTGGAAAACGTAAAGGCTTTTACCTCATGTTCTTTTTCAAAAGCCCGGTAGAGTGAGGCGTTAAATTGAGCAATTCCCCCGCGAAAAGGGTAAAAGGTAGAGAGGTAGGCTATCCTCATAGAGTTTTTTCTTTGAGCGCTTCGGCGGCATCAAAAACGGTGTCCACAGACAAATCGTGCATACAGCGTCGTTCACGTGAACAGGTATTACCATAATAGCAATCACAGCCGGAAACCGGTTCAACGATCATCCCTCTACCGTAAAGTTCAAATTCGTATTTGTTGAAGATGTTATTAAACAACAACAACTCCTTCTTCAAGGCAATGGCGATATGCATCATCATAGATACTTGAGTAACGATAATGTCACAACTATCGGATAGGGCTATAAATTCAGCCAGCGAAAAGTGTCCTGGGTAGTAGGCTCCGGTTTCTTGGTGGTAAATCCGGTTTTGGTGATCTTCTTGTTCACCTCCAAGCAATACCGGAAAGTATCCGGCATTTTGCAGCCTTTTTATAAAATCAACCCAATATTGTTCGGGCCATAGTCTTGTTTGCCAGCGAGCTCCACATCCGGTATTTAATCCGATGATGGGCTTGCCCTCAGTATTTTCAGTTTGGAAGATTTGTTTCCACTTGGCCACAAGGGCTTTATCAATGTTGATCAAGTAGTCCTCATTTCTAAAATCAAAGTGACAGATT
Source organism: bacterium SCSIO 12741 (assembly GCA_024398055.1). Taxonomy (NCBI): domain Bacteria; species bacterium SCSIO 12741. The sequence goes on from CP073749.1 coordinate 2,888,386, forward strand.
TCAAAAATCTCTTCCAGGTAATTCTTCGTGTTCTTGATGGATAGGTGATCAAAAAATCCAGTGAGCAACTTGTGCTCGGCTTTATCCGTTGCCGCATCTATGTGACCATTTTCCCAAGTAAAGCCGTATTTCTCTTTCGCATCTACTTGCTTGAGAAGCATACAGGCCTCTTTGTCTTTGTCCAGGTTTAGGGCAATGTCGAAAGTCTCATTCTGCAAAATGAAAAGGGACAAAGCATCGGGCTTGTAAATCCGATCGATTTGTTCCTTAGGCAAAACTGCTGGGCTTAAAGTCAACCAGGTAATGTGACAGTTTGGGTATTCGGCCCGGTATCGAGTTAAAAGAGGCGTGGTGCGAATAACATCTCCAATAGCACCCAACTTAATAATCAGAATGCGCTTGCTGATCGGAGAATAGTGAGAACAATCAGGACAAGCAACAGGCTCAATCTTGTTTGGTTTACAGGGGATATGCCCTTGAAAATGTTTACAATCGTAATGGATGTCGCTTAGTTTCATACTGACCCTTCAAATAATCGTTTACTGGATCGGAAATGCCCGGTATTCAGCCTTTTCAGAAAGCTGCAAACTTAGTGATTGATACGGGATTTTGCAAAATAGAAAACCCGCTAATGAATGGTTATCTGGCCTGGGATTGGGAAGGGGGAGATCGCCTTTACCAAAATTGATTCGCGTCGTGTGTATATTTGTTAGGAGCCGACGAGTTAAAATCGGTTCCAAAAACGACCGAAAATCCATCCATGAGAGTTGTTCATTCATCTATTCTTATCACCTGCATTAGCCTCTTTCTGTTGGGTTTGACTCCGAATATGGTTAATGGTCAGCATTCCGACTCCACCAGATTTCAGCGCAGCATGCAGTATGGAGGAGAGCTTAGCCTTTCTGGAAGATTGTTAAAATGGCCTGAGAATTCGTATTACTACAAACCCCAGGATGAGGTTTGGAAAAGCGCTTTTTATTATACCCGTTTTGCCTATCCTGCTTTGGGGGCTGTGGTGAGAATGAGAAATTCCGACGTTCATACTTTGGGAATCACTTACCATAAGACCAGTCGCGAAGAGTCATACTTGTCGCGGCAACCCTGGCAAACCACGGTTAGTGATTTCATTCTCTACTACCAATACCAGTATTGCCCGCTCAAAAAGTGGACGCAGAAAAAATGGGGGAGAGTAGCTCCCTTTATTGGAGGTAGGTTGCAATACAATAACAAACATGTGGATACCTACGAAAACCGTCCTCCTGACCAGGGCGACCAAAGTGAACTTAAAATCGATAGCTATTCCTCTACTTTAATGTTGCAAGCCTATCCGAGTATTCGCTTGGTCAATGAACAATTTTTTGCCGAATTGGGTATGGCGATCAACCTTTTGGGGTGGTACACCTACGATTATCATTATCGCTATAGCGGTTCAGGTTGGAACAACTTCTCGAATGAGTATTACACCTTTGACGATAGGAATAATCAACAGGGCAGTGATATTCTCACTCCAAGCGATTTGCAGAACAACGGATATCTGTTCAGCGATCTCGTTTTGAAGATTGGATTTGTGTTCTAAAAGAACCTCCCGTTTAAGAACAATCAATATTTCTGGAATGAAGCCGTTTAAATGGGGCATGTTAACACCTACCTTTTATCTCACCCTCTTTCTGCTTTCCATGTCTTTTGCGGCAAGTGCTCAAAACTACCTGCCTTACTTTCGAACCGTGGCTCGGGCCGAAACATTTTTGATGGACAGCCTGTATGAGGAAAGTTTGCAACGATTTGATTCAGCTTTTCATTTGGTCCCCTATGCCCAACCCAAGGATTTGTATTTGGCAGCTCAGGTTTCGGCCTACCTGAATCAAAATCAAAGGTGCTACAACTATTTAATCACGGGATTTGTAAACGGTATACCTCAAAGTGTTTTGGAGAACAATCCTTATCTCAAGCGATGGACCTCTACAGAATGGGGTAAAAAATTAACGCAAAGTCGTTTGGATTCCCTGTATGCGGTTAATGAAGAACGGATCAACACATGGTATAAAAAGAGAATGGCGGCCCTTTATCGTCAGGATCAACTCTTGCGTGATTCGTGTCACCTGCCCGTCGACTCATTCCCCGGTGGGCAGCAACAGAAAAACCTACTATATCAAAAATGGATGAAACAAGCCGATCGCCAATCCCGGCAAATTATGAGGTATACAGTGAAGTATGGATTTCCTTCATTCCAAGTGATTGGATGTGACGACAAGCGCTATTTTGAAGATTCAGATGATGGAGTTGGTTCTAAGTATGGAAGCATCATACTCTACCATTCAAAAACCTCCTGGGATTTATTCAAAAACGTATTGATGACTCAATTGGAACAAGGGAATCTAATTCCAAAACAATATGCCTTGATCCGTGATTTTGCAGCAAGGAACTATCAAACCGGATATAGACCCAATGCCAAGTATGGAAATTACGTCTACTACATTCGATGGAATGACCAGAAGAAAACACCTTGGAGCACTACCAAATTGAAGTGGGTGAACAAAAATCGATATGAAATCGGTTTGCCGCCTTATAGGGTTTATGAGAAGAAAGAAAACATGGCAGAGCAGTATTTTTGGGGCAGAGTAACCCTGTTTGAACATGTGGCTCCAATATTCGACCTTATGACCCTGGATGTTGATTGATGATTCCCTAAAATCAGGTATTTCTACGCTTGAAAATTCGATTGCTGGTTTCTTATTTTACGGGAATCCAAAAACCTTATTCTTCCATGAAAGCCTTACTCACCCGAAAAAACGCAAACGACAAACAAACTACTGGAACTTTTGAACTCTTTGATGAAGAGGGAAAAATCTTCCACGCCTTTTCCCTGGAGCTGCCCTGGAAAGACAATCAAGTAAGGGTGAGTTGCATTCCAACCGGAAACTACCGCTGCATTTATCGTGTGTCGCCAAAGTTTGGACCGAGTTACCTGGTGGAAGAGCCGGAAGGAGGACATGTGACCGGTCGAACGTGGATATTGATCCACCCGGGGAACTACCATACTCAGATTTTGGGCTGTATTCTTTTAGGGCGTACGCTTCAGGATATCAATGATGACGGTTACCGCGATGTAACGAGCAGCAAAGCCACAATCAAAGAGCTTATAAAACATGCTCCGGATGGGTTTTCGCTTACCATCGTGGACGATTGAATGGGATTGGAATCTACAGGTTCAAATCGAACAGCAATCCAACACTCATGGAGGGGAGAAAGATGTAGTCGTCGTCCATATCGTAGACTCCGTAGCCAACAGAAAACTGGAAATGGGCCGGAGAGGTAGGTCGACTCACATCACCTTTCACAGCCAGTCCGGCATTGTAAGTCGTGTTGGTCGTTTTGGTGTATTCAAATCCATTCCACTCTTCCCGGGTGGTTTGCCACATCGAAGTATTAAGGCCCATATAAATATCTACGGTACGGTTGTCTTTGATTTTTAAATCCAATTGAGACCCCATCAATAGGGTGAATTGATCCCTTGAGCCGATGGGTAAAGCAGAAAGAATGATGGCAAATTTTTCCTTGAATTCTCCGCCCAAACTAAAGCCCATACCTGAGTTACTTCCCAAATGAAGCCCGACTTTTGGAACAAAGACCGGTTTTGGGATAGAATCATTGACATATTGAGCGTGGGCGAGGTGTGATGCTCCCACAAGGAGAAGCGTGAGCAAGAAGAGTCGAGTTTTCATGATTAGTTTTTCATTAAAACTTAGGAAGAGTGAATTTAGTACATCTTTTTTAATCAGTTGCGACCCGTTGACTAACAGGTGCGATACCAGATGTTAGATGCGTCTGATCTTTTTTCTTAGCCTTTTCTTACAAACTCAGACTTAAGTTCCATGGCTCCAAAGCCGTCTATTTTGCAGGCTATGTTATGATCTCCTTCAATAAGCCGAATGTTTTTGACCTTGGTCCCTGCTTTTATGGGGCCGTTGGCTCCCTTCACGGTTAGGTTTTTAAGTACGATAATGGTGTCGCCATCAGTCAGGTTGTTACCGTTGGCATCTTTTACCACTAACTGATCGTCCAGTTCCACTTCATTGGGATTCCATTCATGACCACATTCGGGGCAAGCCAAAAGGTCGTTCATAGGATAGGCGTACGGAGAATTACAATTCGGGCAGGGAGGTACATCACTCATGCCGCAAATATAGGATTACAAGAGTTTGAAATTACCTTCGGTGATCGCTCTTCGAGCTCGGAGTTAAACCTGAAGATTCTAACAACTTTGCCATTCCGAAAGCGGCATACCGTCTGCAGAAATCAAGTAATCCAGGCGAAACTTAATCCCCGAATGCAATACCATAAATTCTTCTCCCTTTCGGGTATAAATATCCACGATTCGGTCTTCCACCACTTGCTCTTTTTCATCCGGATCCAGGTAGTGAATTTCAATCACCTTGCGGAGAGTAGCCAGATCGAGAAGCTTGTCATGGAAGGTGCAGTTGATGGGAGTGTATGCTGAATTCATTCGATTCGGATTAGACAACAAATTTAAAGAGAAGGAGTTTCTGAAAATGTTAGCACCCTACCATTGAGGCCTTGTCCTCGTGCTGGTGATGACCAACAGCGACTTCTGAAATGGGGCAGTTTAGAAAGAACTCAACCAAGAGTTGAATCCGGGTATGTACCTTATTCAAGTTGTTACGGACAATTCAGAACAAATTACCAGCAGATTCGTAGTGAAATAAACAGGTCATTATAGTTTAGTGATAGAGAAGCCGTCTCCTGAAATGGGGCGGCTTCTTTTTTTGGATGAATCTAAATGATCACCATGGATAAGGAATTTTCCAGCGGTTATTCTTTGATCAATCGGAAGGTCATGATCTCACCTTTGCTTTGGACCCGAATGAAATAGGGTCCGGGTTTTAATTCTTCCAATCCGGAGAGCTCGCTTCCACTCAGTGTTCCCGTTTTTACTTCACGCCCGGCGGGATCGTATAGGGTAAATTCGCTGTTCAGGTCGACGCCTTTAAAGTGGAGTTGATTCGAGAATGGATTAGGAAATATTCTTATTGATTGGTACACTGATGGAAGAGATGGGGAGGACAAAACATCTCCATAACTCCCGCAGAATTCTACCGAACAATCGTAGTAGACCTTAAACTTCCAAAAACGTCGATTGATGCATCCCGATGGACAATCACCCCAGCCGATCGAATAGATGAGTTCTACATGGTCAGAATTGATGGAACTTTGAATCGAATATCCATCCCCATATACCGATTCAAGTTCAGCCCAATGTACCCCTGGAATAGGGTTAAATGCTTCGGTTAAAGCCTGGATGTTGGTATTGCTGTCGCATTTCATATAAGCCGTATGAAATGGCATTGGAAGGCGGTAGGAATAGTAAAAGTCCAGTTGGATGTGGTACCGATTCATCAAACTATCGATGGTGGAGTTTCCGGTTGGAATAATTCCATTTTTTAGTTGTTGCATCCAGTTTAAAGTTGAGTCCGCGCTGACCGAAAAATTTCTGAGGTTTGGATAGGGGAAGGAATGGATGTTAAAACGATCAACCACCGTATCCCGAGCTGGTAAGGAGGTGGCATTATAAACGGCAATGAGGGCGTCTAAAATGGTATCGGAATGGGCTTTTGATATTTCCACACTATCGTAGAGAGGATGTTTCAGCTTTTGGAGATAATTCAAGGCTAATCGATCAGCATCATCCTGATAGAACTGAACCACACTATCAGGACCTGTACAAATGGAAGGAACCTTTTGAGCCCACAATGCAGGCGAAAGAATCAAAATGAGTAGGGCAGCATAGAGGTTTTTCATAGCGGTCGAATTTCGAGAGACTTGGGGTGTATCTACTTAATTGACAATTACCTTGTAGTTAGAGTTGGGTTTTCCATAGACAAAATGGATACCGAATTCAAACTTGGATAATGAGGGTCACAAAGTATTTCATGTTACTCGTGCTTGAATTTCGGACATCGGCAAAAAAGGGACTACGTCCCTCATCGAGATGAGCACCTTTGGCCGAAACTATAATTCAATTAATCAATTTATTACCATGAAAAAACTATCCTTTTTGCTCCTTTTCTTAGGAGTTTATGCAACTGTTTCAGCCCAGCGATCCTATTTACAAGGAATGGATTTGAACACCTTTAACTTAACCAATGCCCATCCCTGCTTTTGCCATTCCGACGGGGCGTTAATGTCAGCCAATCACACCCAGGGAAATGAGTTTCTGCTCAATAGAGTCCTCTACAATGGGGATACCGCTTGGGTAAAATGGTTTAAAACCCTTGATCCCATGTTATCTACCCGGGTGCTTAAAACCTCGCGGCTGTATAAGAATAACGATTACTTCTGGTTGGTTGCCGGTTATGAGGAAATTAGCGGGGGTATAGAAAATGGTCTGGTCATGATTGTGGACGACCACGGGCAAATCATCAAAAAAATCAATTTTGATGGGGTCAACAACAAAAACCATGTACTTGATATTCTTCAGGCAGGTAACCATATCTACATTACGGGTCATAGTAGGGATATTTTGAACGAGACCTATTCGAATGATGGCCGAGGATTCATTATCAAGCTTGATTTAAATCTCAATATAGTTTGGGATTATTGGTTTGATTCCGGAGCTACGCCAAATGATTATGATATGGCCGAGGATATTACCTACATAGAAACTCGTGGTAATGGAGATGTAGTCTTGTTTGTTACTGGTTCGAGAAATAAGAACAATACCACCGGGCAATCCACCACCTTGGCTTTGTTTTTAGAAGACAAGGGATCTACTTGTAATTTTTCAGATGTATCCTTTGTGGATACGGTGGCTACACCAGCATTCCGTCAGTGGGGTGCAGATGCCTTGGTTCATGATCAAAAGCTCTACTTACTCTGGAATAATGAAGATTACCACCACATGCAAATTATGCCTTTTGACATTTCGATGCAATCGCCTCAGTTCAACAATTCAATGGTTACTGATGTTAACGGCGGTCATTCTTTTTCTACGGGTTTTCAGTTATTCGCTGATCCTTCTGATCCTGAATATCTCTTAGCCTTCGGATATGGTGCAGGAGCCAACAGCGCTACGGTTTTTTTACGCCCTTTTTACGCTCAAATTCATAAAGATGGCATGGCGGGAGATCCCAATATCTTCTTTATGGAAGGCACCTATGCGAATGCCAGGCCAATTTGGCATCCGAATGATATTTATAGCTTAATGCCCTATTACATGTTCGAAACTCCCTCACAGGGAGGTTACGAGTCAGGATCGAATTATACTCCGGATTTTGTTGATTTTACCGGGGATCATTTGAATGCCCTTCATTATCATACAGCTGGAACTTCCCCTTCTGCTGTAGAGAATTTTCACCTTACACCTGGATCGTGGCATTGCGGAGAATATGGCTCAACAGGTTCATTTGGATCTTTTGGTTATAAGCCACTGCCTCCGGTTACATTCAGCAATTCTATCGCCAATTCCTATACGTCGAATGTATGGGTAGAAAACTGGAGCGTTGCATACCTGGATTGTCAGCCCATTACTCCGGAAGATAGATTTGGTTATGGTCCGGATGAATGGAACGGTATCTGCAAAGGCACTTATTGTTTCCCATCCTCCGGAGGTGGCGGAGGTATACTCTTCCCGAAGAAAGAAGTGACTTCAACGGAAGAAGCGAAAGAAGAAATTCAAAATCTATCCGTTTTTCCTAATCCTGCTGCGGATTATGTTCAAATCAATGGTTTGCAAGAAGACGTTTCTACCGATATCTACTTGTATGATCTCAATGGTGCCACGGTTGCTGAATTCCATGGTCAAAGTGCAGAGAATACCCGATTGAATACCCAGGAAGTTCAAGCTGGAACTTATATTCTAAAGGTGAATCAAGGGGATGCGCAATCTACCCTTCGGGTAATTATTCAGAAATAGAGCTTACCATACTCTCAAACCCAAAACCTCGTCTTTTTGTAAGGCGGGGTTTTGCTTTTTCAGAAGGCTATTCCTTCTATCTATTGAAAAATCACTTTCTTAGTCGAACTTCCATTCGCGAAACTGATCGTTTAAAATGAATTTGTTCCAAATCGTTTGGCCCGCCGTAAGATTCACCCTTCCGTTTAGTTTATGCCTTTTGCTTGGCCTGATCACCTGTTCTTGTCAAAGCAGCAACAAGGAGGTTGAGGCGATCCCTATGGAAGATTCAACCCATGCACAACCTAACTTGTATGCACTGGCTCACCAAAAGGCTACCCAAGAACTCAATCTGAACATCCTTCGTGAAGAAGTCGATTCCTTTGAACTTCGCTTGTGGGCCAAAGTTGAGGTAATGATTTATGGCCAGGTGTTGGTTATCAAAAAAGTGGACGGCAAATGGACCTGCCTGGATTACCGATACACTGAATCACAAAAAGAATGGGTGAATGAACTCTCTGCTGAGGAATATGTCACCCGTTTTAGCATCGACTCATTTTCGGTGACTAAACGAGAACCCCAATCCAATTGGAATCAATTCTTCAACAACATGCAAGAGCAGCAGCTATTCACCTTACCCGATCAACGAAATATTCCAAATTGGCAAAACCGGGTGACTGATGGCTATACCTATCATGTGGAATGGGCTACAAAAGACAACTACCAATTCATCAGCTACAATTGTCCTGATGTTTATCAAAATGATTACAATGAATGCCTTCGAATGACTGAAATTTTGGAAGTTTTTGATCGGGAATTTGGCTTGTATATTCCTGGCGGATTTCGGTGCGGTAGGTGATCAATAGATATAAAATGAAACATCTGATTTTAACGATTTCGGTTCTTCTCTTTTCTGGTCTGGCTTATGGACAGGAGTATGAAATCGATCAGGCAAAGATCAAGGAAGACCTGGATGAGATTCTAACAGATTTGTCCCACGACTACATTTATCTGTCGGATAAAAAGGTAGATCTAAACTGCATTCGAGACTATTATGAGCAACAAATTCCAAGCTTGAAAACGGAAGAACAAGTGGTGCTTTTTTTCGAATATCTTCTGGATGAGTTTTACGATAGCCATTTGATTTTATCCACCAACAGAAGTTCTTCTTACCGCTTGTACTCGCCGGTATATGCGAGCCTTCAGCAGGGGAGTCCCGTTATTACGCAGGTTTGGCAAACGCAGTTAAAGAGTCTCCAAATTGATTTGATCGGAGCTGAGGTAGTAAAAATGAATGGGGTTGACATGGACCAGGTCATTGAGAAATTCCCCACCCATTGTAACAACAAAAACGATGAACAGGTAAGGGAATGGATCGTCAACAAAATATTGGCAGGACGCTACAATCAGCCTCGGGTGTTAACGCTGAAATTAGCGAATGGGGAATCGACTGAAATGGATTTAGACCAGCTTGAATACCGATCCAATTCAGCGTTGCTAACAAGTTCCATAGAAAATGGAGTGGGTGTTATTCGGCTAAACAATTCCCTTGGAAATGGTAGGCTCATAGATGAATTTGACCAGGCTCTCAACGGTTTAATGAATACCGAAGGATTGATCATTGACCTGAGAAATACCGTGGACGGTGGCGACTCTTATATCGCACGGGCAATTATGGGCCACTTTATTCAGGAACTCAAACCCTATCAAAAACATTGGAGCCTAGAACAGTATGAGGAGGCGCCAGCCGTAGAGAGAAGTTGGACAGAATTTGTAAGCCCCAGAAAGGACTACTACTCCAAGCCGGTTGTTATTTTGGTAGGAAGATGGACCGGAAGCATGGGCGAAGGGCTGGCCATCGGTTTTGAAGGTATGGGCAGAGCAATAATAGTGGGTTCCGAAATGGAGCGATTAGCCGGTGAAATGAATGGTTATTCGTTCGTCCATCAAAATTTTGGATACCGAATTTCCACCGCAAAACTCTTTCATATTGATGGGACTCCCAGGGAGGAATATGTACCTGAGAATTATGTGACCCAAACTACCTATCAAAAAGACGAAGTTCTTGAAAAAGGAATAGAACTGATCAAGGCTCGCTAAAATCGAATTTGGGGATACCCGAAATGATAAAGCAAGTACTTTTGCCATTATCTCTTAGAAAATCTCAATAAAGCAAGCGGTGGCAAATAGTTCTGAACAACAATCGAGCAGTTCAATAAATCGGGTTCCAGTAGTCATACTCAACGGATTTCTGGGTTCCGGCAAAACGACCCTGTTTAGAGCATTGCTGGCTCAATCCAGAAAAAAGAATATTCCGGTTTGCGCCATTGTGAATGACATGAGCGAGCTGGACGTGGACGGTGAATTGATCGGAACAACCGATGCAGTAGAAGAAAATAGCCGCATTTTAGAATCCATTCATTCCTGCGTGCTAAGCAGTAAAATGGGAATTGAAAAGCTTGATGCGGCCATCCGAAAGCTGTTATCTGATCAAAATCCTGAGCTATTGATCATTGAGACATCGGGAAGTTGTCACCCACAACCCTTGATTGAATACTTCAAAGATCACCAACAGACGAAGCTCACCGGAGTGTTTGCTTTGGTGGATAGTTTGATGCTTGCACATGACTATCGTTACGGAGAAGATTTGATTCCAATCATGCAACATAACCTGGCAAATGGCCGTCGAGATACCGTTAATCTGCTGGTAGAACAAATCTTGTTTTGCAGTCATTTGATTCTCACAAAAGCCGATCGGATTGAAGAAAATAAGCTTCCCACAATTGCGTCTCATATTCAAAGGATAAATGGGTTTGCTTCCATTCATTCTGTGTTTTTTGGGAAGTTGACCCTAGAGTCTTTGTTCGAGCTTGAGGAATACGATTATTACCGCGTGGCGCCTCTTATTCAAGAATTAAAACCCATTTTAGAAACCGAAGAGGAGCAAGAAAGACCTTACAATTTGGCAACCCGGGTTATTAAGGACGAACGCCCTTTTCACCCACAACGGCTTTGGGACACTTGCCATCAATACCTCGATCAAAGAATATACCGGAGCAAGGGGTTCTTCTGGTTGGCCAGTCGCGATAAGCTTTCACTTCTCTGGAATCAAGCTGCGGGCGGAATAAATCTGGAAATTATTGGTTCCTGGCGATCTGGAATTGTAGAAGATGAAGATCACGGCATTACCGAATATGAAATCGAGAAATTGAAAGAGATGCTGGCCAACGAAACCGGACGTTTTGGAGATCGTATTTGTGATTTAACCGTGATTGGGGATCAAACTCAAGTCGATCGATTTACCGATGCGTTAAAAACTTGTTTTCTAACCGAGGAAGAAATTAAGCTTTGGGAAAATGGTCACGAGTTTACCGACCCATGGCCCAAGAATATTGTAAAAGTGAGGTAGGCGCGAATTTAGGATTGGGTCTTTCCAGTGCTTGGCGATGTTGGGCAATAATTTACTGGTAGATATTCTGAGAGATGAAGAAAACGGTCATTAAATACCGAGAGTCCGAAGTGGAAGCGGTTTTTCAAAAACTCGTATCCAACTGGGTTGAATTGGCCAATTTCTACCAGAAAGAAGTGACGTATGACTATGAAGCTCCGAGCGATCGACTACCTTATGTAGAAATGGGAGATATCGCCAGGTTTATAGTCGACAAAAAGAAATCAGACAACACGGAGCATTTTATTCCCTTTTTCGAAAACGTAGAAGAGTTAATGATACATGGGGATCAGTACACCCGGGAGCTCATGGTCGTTGGACTTTTCGAAGGAATCCAAAACAGAGGAGGCTCCCAAATCGACTACTACCGATCCTTCGACAAATGGTTAAAACCAGAGTCCCTAAAAGCATGGCGAAAGTTGATTGAATTTTGGGAAAAGGACGATTGGAAAAAGACCTCTGAAAGTGAGAAGATATTGAGGAAGGGGCGTAGGTGAATTTGGCCCAAGAGAGACAACATAACTAGCATTCCCGGTAACCTTTTTTATCCACTAATTGTTTCTATTTCTCTTATTTACAGACTTTATGGGGAATCGGAGTATTCCTTAAATGAACTGCGCAAAAAAAATAGAGTAGGGCACAAACTATTCCATGTAGTTTACAAAAGTCAGTCCTTTTCTTTCTATCAATTTCCTCTCTTTGATGGAGTACTAAATCCAAACAACTTATTATGATTTTAAAAAGTATTTCAGGGCTGATTGTAGGTGTTTTACTGATCAGTAGTGTTCAGCTTTTCGCGCAATCTGTTCCAGTTAGTGGGGGCTATCAGGCCTTTAAATTTCAGATAGATCAGGTCATCGGTGGTATGTCCAATGCAGCTGAAAGAGTTAGAATAACGACCACTTTGGCTGTCGAGGATGGTTATCTGATTTTAGGAAACGTTGAGAAACCCAATTCCAGTAATATGATAGTAACTACAGTTTTTATTGCTCACGTGGATCACCATGGAAGGATTCCAAACTCCAATTATTGGGTAAAAACTTATGGTGATAGTATTACGAATCAATTGGGACATCAAATAATTCGTGATTACTATGGCAATTATGTGGTATTAGGCGAAGAAGAGGATCCTTTTCAACCGCCTTCCAAAAGAATTTGGCTTTTTACAGTGGACTTGGCTGGAACAATGTCCAACTCCAAGCTGTTTAATTTGCATGTCCCTCAAGGTTATTGTTCCATTCGAGGAATGGAGATTGTTCCAACTCTTGAGAGTTCTGGTCCTAGTGGTTATGCGATTTGTGGATTCATTTTTGACTGTACCATGCAGTCCAATTATCCATTTGCCATGAGGCTGGATAATAACCTGGGTGTGGTATGGAGTAAATACTACAACCAAACTAATGCGAAATTTCTATCTATAGCTCAAAAAAAGGGCTTAGGTGAAAACCTTATTGTGGTTGGTACCGACGGAGATGGAATTATGGCCGAATTAAATTATGCTAACGGTAATTTGGTGGTTAATTCAAATATTAATTCCAGTGGTAACTTTTATACAACAGGTGTTAGGAGTTGTAATAAGGTGATCAGTACTTGGGATGGTGGATTTGTAATTGGCTCGTCTATTGGATATTACTCGACGTCCTCAGGTGTAATGGACGAATTTGGTTTACACAAATTTGATCAAAACGGCGTTCGGGAATGGTTCTCAGAGTACGACGAATTCTCGTCTTCTTACCACGATTACTTGACCCTCGAGGATATTCGAGAACATGATGATGAATTTGAAGTACTCCTCTCCTCAAATAAGGGGTTAATAATAAGCCGGGCTAATAAGTTTACTGGATCAGCATCAACCAGTATGCTGTACACAACGGGAGGAACTTCAACAAAGTTTTGGAGAGAGGTTGAATCAGATGTTAAATACCAAAAGTTAAGTTTTGATCCAGGATCAATTATCCGTGAGGGGACTGCCGTAGCCACCCATTTTTCTGGTAACACTCCGTTGGGAGGTATTCCTACAACCAATGACCGCAAGGAGTTTCGATTAATAAAAACAGACACGGACCTCGAAACCGGGGCTACTTCGTGTCAATCATCCATTCTCATTGTCAATGATCCTCATTGTTCCCAAAACCCGGCTGGACCATGTAGAAAATTTTTGGCTAACGCGGGAATGGTCTCGACCAATAACGCCGGTATTTCAGGAGGAAACTTCAATCATAGCGTATTCAATGGATCAGCGACACCTCACTATTACTGCTCTGAAGTAGTGTATGAAGTATTTCTACCGGAACCCAATGATGATAATCAGTTTTACCCTCCAAAAAGGACAACAGGAATTAATGATTTGGAGGCCGGAAAGGTAGATTTTTTGGTTAAAACGATTTCATTATCAGGTATATATAATATCGAGTCTTCTCTGAAATACAGTCGTCTTCAAGTGCTTGATATCAACGGAAGAATAGTTTTGGATACGATGGAGCAGATGGATCAAATTGATATTAGCCAAGAAGAGGGAGGTGTATATGTGGTTCGTGCAGTATTTGGATCGAACACTGTGGTGTCTTCTAAGATTGTAAAACAATAAAAGTTGGCGCTGTATTCGATTAACCTCCAATTGATCACTTTATCATTAGCGAAAGAACCCCTTGGTTAAAACCTTGGGGTTTCTTTTTATCCAATTATGGAACCCTGAATACAGTGCCATATCTTTAGATATTTTCATACTTTGGTGATCCGAAAGCCTCTTTCAAAAAACTAACCGTTTACCGAATAGGGTATCTTTTAAAATCAAACTTGGAGAAATATGTTAGGATTAATTCTAGTCTACTTTATTGGTAAGAGATTCTATGACTTAGCAGAGAAACACGATAAACATAAATGGGGTTTTGCGATTGCCGGAGTGGCTTCCTATTACTTGGGAACCATGGCCTTTGGGTTTTTCCTGGCTTTGTATTCTGAAATATGGAATCCAACGCTGTTGGAAGGAACCAATGATTTCGCTGTTGGGCTTATGGGCGTACCTTTTGGAGTGCTTGCTTGTGTGGGGTTCTACAAACTTTTAAAAAGAAGCTGGGAGCCCAAATCAGTGCCTTTGGATTCTAATGTTTTGGATGCCGAAATTGACCAAGATTCTTTTCAAAGGAAAGAGGATAAGGAAAAGTGAGTTCCAAGTTATCGGACTCGAACTCAATCTGACCAACGGGCCTAAAACGGACATAAAGCCGGGAGTTAAATACTCCACAACCGTAAATCGAACCAGCCGTGATAGATGGAGTAAATCGTAAACATGGATACCCCTGCATATAAACTCAGGTAGAATACTTTGAAGCCGTTGGTTTTAAAAAGCAATCGTTTTTTATAGAGTTTAAAGCCGCCATACACTGAGAATACCGGAAAGAGTATGGAGCATGCAAACAGGCTAACAGAGGTTAATGTCACTGTCCCAAGCGACTCCAAATTAGAGAAAGACGAATTACTCAGATAGATAGCTATAGAACAGGACATTAACCAAAATGGTAAAGCCATTAACCCTGTTGTTTTGGTTGAACTGAGGTAGGTCCTTGTAAACGGAAGAGTTAGTATTTGTCCCAAAAAAAGCATCGTAAGCAAGAAACCTGAGAGTAAACCAAAACACAACAAACCAGTAGATAGATAATGGGCTAAAGGATTGATTTTGACAAAGGTGTCTTCATAAAAAACGAGTGCTTTTTCACCGTCGTTATTGCATAAAAACAAGTAGGCTGCTTCGTTTTTTTCAGGGCTAAAACCGTTGTTCCCCGAATGGTAATACACCTCTTCGTCACGTATAAAGCGTTTAATGCTCAGTGAGTTGTTTTTTATTGAAAGTTTCATCGTTCTCACTGGAGCATTGATAAGATTCGCCAGACCGTTAGTTCCGTTGAGCATCTTATAAGTACCCTCCCATTCTTTGTAAGTTGAAATATCCGTGGATTTGATTGGGGCCTTACTATTTGAGGTTAATGACGGATCAACAAAATGATCCACCAACAGATGAAGAATTTTGGAATTGCTTTTTTGGAATAGATTGGAACTTACGGCCATACCCAAGTTTAGTTCCTGATTAAAAATATAATCACTGGTAAAGCCATCTATAGATCCATTATGACCTTTGAAAAGAACATCATTCTGGCCATAGTCTTTGTCACACATACCCAAACTGTATCCAGTTGAGATATGGTTTTCTATTTCAAAGTTGGATTGCAGCTGCTGCATGATAGCGGCCTGTTCTCGGGTAATTATTCCAAATGAGTCTAATTTATTTTCGTTCAGAAAGAACTGTAGAAATTTGGACATATCCGAACTACAACTCACTAATCCGCCAGCCGATTCTCCAATTAATTTTGGAGCCTTACTTGACTCAATTTTTCCATTGTTTCGTTGAAATCCGGTAGTTATGTCCGTGTTTTTTTGGGTGGAATAATAAGCCGTGTTTTCCATTTCTAAAGGAAGCAGAACATTCTTGGTGATGTATTCTTGGTAGGGAATACCGCTTGTCTTTTCAATGATGTACCCGAGAATGACATAGCCTGGATTGGAGTAGGAGAACACTAAGCCAGGTTGCCAATTCGATTGGTAACTCTGCTCAAAAGTCATCACCTCGTCCAGAGCCGTTAATTCCCTTTCTCGCTTTTTGATAATGGCCGAGATATGCATATCGTCAAATCCAGAACGGTGACTGAGCAGGTGTTTTATTTTTACCGGATGGCTGGATTCCCAGTCGTTTTCGAATGGAACTTCGGGGGCTATTTTCTTTAACTCATCCTCTAAACTGAGCTTCCCTTCACCAACAAGTTTCATGATCGCCAGGGCCGTAAAAGTTTTGGAAATGGACCCAAGGGCAAAAAGGCTTTTCTGCGTTACTTTTTGGGTATGCTCGGCATCGCTAGAGCCAAATTCTGATTGAAACAAGATGCTATCGCCACTCACCACCGTTACAAAGGCACCTGGAGTATTAGATTTCGTCAAAATCGAATGGATACTGTCTTTCAGCTGTGTTTCCGTGAGATTTTGGGCTCCGCTTTGAAAAGTGAAAGTCACCAACCATGCGATTAATACTGCTTTCTTCATTGTTTTTATTTATTGTTAAGCACAATACATTGTTATGCTATGTATGTAGTGAAAAAAATTAGCGAGTCGCTTTTCGTTTTTGCTTTAAGAGTAAGGTAATCATGAAATACAGGATCACGGCACTTAAGATCATTACAGGAATGAACCAATTCCCTAATACTTCCTGGTAATGGCTTCTGGAGACACTTCCAAGTTTGCCCAGAATGGCAAAATCACCGTCTTTAAAATACAACCCTACTTCATCCGGGTATCGCAGTTTTTGAAAAATCAAAAAACCAAATCCCAATAACAGTAAGTACAACAAGCTAAATACAGCATAAGAAATGCCATTGGCAATATTTAATGATAGTGCCTTAAAGACATGAATAGGATTGAATGTTTGGGTAGCTTGAGTCAGTTTCTTTTCAGCTATGGTTGGTTTTAGAATCTCCTCTGGGTTACCAAGTTTATGGAGTATTTTAACGATTTTATCAGCTTCGGAATCTCCATTTTCCTTTTGTAGGCCTTCGTAAATGTGGCTGTTGAATTCCATTAAAATGTCGAATCCATCTTCTGTAGGTAAGTCCTTCGTTTGCTGTTTAATACGTTCAATGTAGCTGTCGTAAATCTTTTGAGAAGTTTTATCCTGAAATCTGATTTCCTTCATCTCGTTTTATCTTGAAATTTTATTGATTGCCATATCCAGTTGTTTCCAATATTCTCGCATTTGGTCCAGTGTTTCTTCACCCATTTCCGTTAGCGTGTAGTACTTTCTTGGAATTCCTGAGGGTTGTTCGATCCACTTAGAGGTGGCCAAACCATCCGATTTTAATCTATTCATCAGGGGATAAAGAGTTCCTTCGGCAATTTCGATATCGGTAAACTTTTTTACTTCTTCTATAAGTTCGTAGCCGTAGTATTGGTTGTCTTTTAAGACATTAAGGATGATAAAGGCCAAAGTCCCTTTCTTAACCTGGGATTTCCATTTTTGTATAAACTCCTCATTCACGGCTCAAATGTATAGCATAATACATAGCAATACAATGTATGGGTATCATTTATTCAGATAAAGCTCTGAAAATACTTGAATATCAATGGGTACATCTTGAGTTTTGTGTGAAGCGCATAAAATCAATCTGTGAAAGTGAGTAATTGCTTGCCATCAGTCCGATCATACCTGGTCGTAGTTTCAACCTAGGACGAAGCTGTTTTTCCATTTATTCGAAATCCGGATTTTACCTGATATTCGGAATGAATGAAGGTTTTTGATTTGAAATGGTTAGATTCGATTTAGACCGCACTGAATTTCTCTTGTTTCAGGATAGTTTTGAGTTTTCACTTGTAATCAACTGAATTCACGATGACAATAAAGATCATGTTATAATACCGTAGTTACCTCATATTAATATGAATAGACGCAATTGCCTAATAATTTTAGTTCTGTTTATCGGTTTTCTTTCTTGTGAAAACGAGAAAAAATCGGAACCACAAATAGACAAAGCCACGATAAAATCTTCACCCGATTTGGAGGTTGACCATTTGAATATTTGGATTGAAAACCCAACAAAGGCAAAAGAAAAATTAACTCAAATTGGATTTACAGCTGTTCCTGATTCACTTTCACAGATTCATGGTGGGCAGGGAACAACAGGCAGGTATTTCAATTTTTTAAATGGTTATCTCGAACTGATATTTGTTTTTGACCAGCACGATTTTGATAGGAACAATGAATTGAACCCAGAATTGGATTTTGCTGAAAGAAATGATCACACAAAAAATGGTGCGTCACCTTTTGGCATTGCTCTCAGAGTAAAGGATTATGATCTACAAAAAATTCCATTTGAAAAAGTAACCTACCATCAAGATTGGATGGAGAAAAATGCGAACATTTATTCAGCTAAAAATTCAAAAACGAACCTCAGGGAGCCTTCCATTTTTGTTGTTTACCCAGAAATTGAATCAGACAGATTTGAAACGTTAGCTGACTTAAAGAACATTCCGGATGAATATGGATTTGCCAGAGAATTTTTCAAGCATCCGAATGGAGCAAAGAAGATTACAAAAATTACGATTACATCAACGGACTTGGATCTTAATACAGAAACGATTAAAACAATTAACGGAATTGGGAATGTAACCGTTAAAAATGGCAATGAACATCTGATGGAATTGTATTTCGATAACCATGTTCAGAAAAAGTCATTCGATTTAAGACCCGAATTACCAATCATAGTTAATTTATAAAACATGCGGTAAAGCGGTATGGCCGCAACTCTAACTCGTTTTAGTTTCAAATTTCAATTGATTGTTCAGTTGAATATATGGAAGGAATAGCCGTGCCTTAAGGTAATCTTGATACTCAAGAGGATTAATGAAGTACAATGGAGAAAGTAAACAAAGTACCATTCAATGAAATTAAGAATGTAAAGGAAGCTCTTGCGAACATGGCATTAGAACAACTTGAAATTGATATAAATTCATTGGAGAACCTGGTAGTAGAGTTCGGTTATATTTATTTACGAGGTGATCACTACGAGTCATTATTTAAAGTTTTGACAGACCAAGAAACCTTTTATTTTGCGGTACAACAAGGAAACCTTATATGGCTGCAAAACACCTTTAGCGAGGAATTGTTCCAATCAACAATTCAACAAATGCGAACCTTTCATGGAGATTGGAAATAAACACGAATTACATTCTAAGCAGAAATCTGAACATACCTCGTCGTAGTTTTAAACTACGACGAAACTATATTTCTGATTTAGTACCGAATGAAAAATATGGACTCTATGAGTTCTGAAACCAACCTGGCATTTTCGAATTCTAAAAGCAAAACAGATATAGTCAGGGCGACGAGAATACTATCGAACCATTTTTTGGTTGATATTCAGGAGGTTGAAGATGAGTTCGGTAGTAAAGGAAAGGTAAGCGTTTCATAGCCCGCCAAAGCTGCGCTTTGACGTTTAATGAGTAAATTTAAACCAAAAGACACAGCTTTGGCTACTGTCTGTGTAGTTCGAAAGGTTCATGCCTTGAAATCCCACACTACGCACAGCCAAAACGTTATCGGTTATAGCGAATTGAAAAAGAAATTAATGAAGGAGACTTGTGCATTCTCAATTCTGGCAATCTCGATTGTTTGTGTTCTGGTTTCCTGTAGCACTGACTCCAAAACCCAGCAGGAATTTCGAAACCCAAACTATATATGGTTTGTTCCTAATGGGGAATCTGAAGGGAGATGGGTGGAAATAGACTATACAAGCAACTCTCCATTACTATCTTCCGGTCATTGTACAGAGTTCTATTCGAATGGAAGCGAAAGGAGCAAGTATAATTTGAATAGACACGGAAACCCAGACACTATTTTCTACCTGAACTTGGAGAGTTCAGTAACTCACTATTCTATAACGAATGAAGATCGGTTAACGAGTTATTTCACAAGAGACGGAGAGTTCGAATCGTATTTGAACGATGGCTCGGTTGCCATGTTCGGAATTGTGGAGGACCACAATTTGATAGACTACAAATGGAGTGGGAAAATGGCCAGTTTCTATGAATTACTTTCCGCGAAAACAAGGGTATGGCGAAGTTTTGAGGCCTTTCTCAAAGAAATAATATCAACCGCTAAAGAACGAAATCAAAGTGGTGCTCTGTATATTGAAGAATCACGAACTACAACGCTGGATTCACTTAGATTGAATCTGATTGATTCGATTATGATTACATCAGAAACGCTGACCAAATTGAAGGTTGAACAAGGCTGTGAAGACCTCAAACACTCAACACTTCAATTCATCAATGGGACCAAATCACTGTCTGAAAATGAATGTGGCGAAATAATTCAGAAAATGAAATTAGAGTTTACAGACCAAAATATTGATTCATTGATGGCTGTGGTTCAAATTATACTCGATAAGTCGAAAATCGATGATGAAAATGCTGAGAAAGCCTACATGAACTGGAGTAGGAAATTTCAACCTGGAGAATATATTGTTCCGCTGTTACACGAGGTGAACAAACAAAAAACAATGCTTGACAATTGAGTTTTGGCGAAACGATAAAGCAAAAAACTATAACACCATGTCATACCACATGCCCACACAAACCCGCCCGCAGCATGCTAAAAGCTATGCTCTTTCCTCGGCACGTGGCATACAGTTGTTACGTGTATGATTCCCTAAAAACCGAAGTGTTAGAACTTAGAACCAACCTGAATCGACTGCTATAATTGAGATGGTCGTGAAATTTTCGAAACTCAGAATACAACTGAAGAAACCAAAGATTTCCCAAAACCCTATCTCGTTGCCTATGTGCTATAGAAAAAGAGAAATTCGGTAAAAATCTAAAGGTGAATTGTAGAAAGTTTGATTTCGTGCTTAAAACCAGAAAGTGAGAGTTAGGACGAGTCTGAAAACGAGTGCGAAGAAAAATCAGTTCCAAGTCCTCGCACTCTCGTGCTCACACTCGAAACTGATTTTGTACCCACGACTGGACTCGAACCAGCACGCCCTAATGGGCACAAGCCCCTCAAGCTTGCGTGTCTACCAATTCCACCACGTGGGTTTGTGGAGGCGGCAAAATTAATCTTTTTTCCCCTATGACAATGCGTTTTTCAAGGGTGGCGCAGAAAATTCCAGAAAGTGCGGCAAGATCGGTTAGGGGAGGTATACTTTTTCCGTGTAAACTTGATCGCCAACCCACCACTGAAGTAGATAAATGCCGGCTTTCAACCCATCTCGAGGAATGCGAATTTCAGAACCCAATCGGTCTGATTCCCTGATCAATGCCTGGCCGGATAAATCGCGGATAATGACGCGTTCGATTTTATCATTGGGATCTTGAAGGCCAATGTATTCTTCTTTTATTGACCAATGAATTTGCTCAGATTCAGCCGCTCCTTCAACCATCAAAATGGAGCTGTAATGGGTATCTCCATTTAGATCTACTTGCTTAAGTCGGTAAAACAGAGGACCCGAAAAATACGGTTGATCTTCAAATTGATAATGCCGCAATACATTCGAACTTTCCTGTCCCGCCTGCTCGTCAATAGTCTCCCAGTCTTGGCCCTGCTGAGAGCGTTGTAGTTCAAAACGATCGTTGTTTTGCTCGCTGGCCGTGCTCCATTTTAGCGTTACCCATGGACCCTGCTTTTCAGCTTTCCAACGGACCAAATCAACCGGTAAAGGTGTTATCGCACAATTGACCGTTTGATGGGAAATGCCAGGTCCTTGAATGATAATATTAACCGAATTGCAACCAAAGGAGGATACCGTTGAAGTAGCACAGTCCGTATTACCGGTCCAAACGTTGGAGGATGAGGTGACATTTCCAGATCCGCCCGCATTGGGAAGGTTAAAAAAATGACTACTGGCACCACAGATTAGGTTGCCCTGAAAGGTGTACAAATTGGCCGGTTGGTTACTTCCCGAAAAGGAAGCTGAATAGCTCATTTCCACATTGTAGTTGTACCCAAAAGGGCAGCTGTTGCTTGAAGGAATAATGGTTTGAGGCGTGATAGTCACATTCACATCATAGCCATTGGATGAGCTAATGGTGGTGGTACATTGACCATTACCAAGTAGGGGAAACAATAAAACAATCGCTACCCAAAAAAAAGGTTGATGCCAAGGCCAATTTATGGTCAATTCTCTCCTACTTTTAGTAAAAATTCGCGCTGCAAAATTAGTGGGTACTTGGATTGAAAATTGCCGCTATTTTTGGATGTCGATGAATTTTTATTTTTTTTCGATGAAAAGAGTTTTCCATGGTAAATGAAGATCCGTACGAAGAAGAGTTGACGGCGAAAGATCTGGCCAATATAACCTCCATTAAGGGCTTGAAACTTCTGCTGAAGGACAAGAAGATTGATTACAGCAAGGCCCTTACCATCATGAAATATGAGGAAGAGCTCGTTAAGCTGCAAATCGAGTTGGTTCGTTGGCAGCTGTCCATTTTGGAAAACAACCAGCGGGTGGCCATTCTATTTGAAGGTAGGGATGCTGCTGGAAAGGGAGGAACGATTCGTCGCTTTATTCAGCACCTCAATCCAAGGTCTTTTCGATTAGTGGCTTTAACCAAACCGACGGAGGTGGAGCAGGGGCAATGGTATTTTCAACGCTACAGCACCCATTTGCCCAACCAAGGAGAAATTGTGTTCTTCGACCGGAGTTGGTACAACCGGGCCGTGGTGGAACCAGTGATGGGATTTTGCTCACCCGATCAATACGATGTGTTTATCAACCAAGTGAAGGATTTTGAGCAGATGTTGATCGACGATGGTATTCAGTTGATCAAACTGTGGTTTAATATTTCCAAAGAGGAGCAGAAAAAACGATTTAAAGAAAGAGAAACAGATCCGCTCAAGCAATGGAAATTGTCTCCCATTGATAAGGTAGCTCAGGAGAGATGGGACGCCTTTACCCATTACAAGATGGAAATGTTTAAGCATTCCCACACCAAAAAGAATCCCTGGATAGTGGTAGAAGCCAACAACAAAAAGATTGCTCGATTGGAGAGTATTCGCTACGTACTATCTCAAGCCACATACCCCAATAAAGGAGGCAGCGGTGCTTTTCTGGAAGTGGATCCGGACGTTGTGCGACTTTACCCAGATGCTTACAAGGACTAAGGCATTTTGCTGAACCTTTCCGCTACCCGTCGGTAACAAACTAAATGGTAGTTTTGCCGCAAAGTTTTTCTTCATGAAGAAATTTGATATTCCGACGCATTACCGGAGTTCGTTTATCGGTCAGATTAAGCAGGCCCGAAAGGCTGGTGATCCGCGGAAAAAAGACTTTTCTCCTACAGTCCTTGATTTTGGACCCCTTCGTTTTCTCATTGCCCGGCATTTTGGTTTTTGCTACGGGGTAGAAAATGCGATCGAAATCTCCTATCGTACCGTTCATGAAAATCAAGGTAAACGCGTATTTCTGTTAAGTCAGATGATCCACAATCCTTTGGTGAACCGGGATTTAGAGGAGAAGGGTATTCAATTCATTATGGATACGGAGGGAAATCAATTTATTCCCTGGGAAGAGCTTACCAATGAGGATGTGGTTATTGTTCCCGCCTTCGGGACTACCGTTGAAATTGAAGAAAGACTCCGAAAGATCGGCATTCAAATGGAGCGTTACGACACCACTTGTCCTTTTGTAAAAAAGGTGTGGACGATGTCGGCAAAATTGGGAAAAGCAGGTGCCACTGTGATTATTCACGGAAAACACCAGCATGAAGAAACCCGGGCAACTTTTAGCCATAGCCGTGAAAATGCTCCTTCGGTAGTAGTACGAGATATTGAGGAGGCCCGTAAATTGGCCGCTTACATGACCGGTGAAAAAGATGCAGAGTCATTTTACCAGGAATTTGCTGGAAAACACTCCCAAGGTTTTGATCCCAAAATCCATTTTAATCGGGTTGGGGTGGTTAACCAAACGACCATGTTGGCTTCTGAGACGCAGGAAATTGCCGAGTACATGAAAACGGTAATGGTTGAGAAGTTTGGAGAAGATCAGATTAAAGAACATTACCAAGATACCCGCGACACTTTGTGTTATGCGACCAACGACAACCAGGACGCTACCTATGGCTTGTTGCAGGAAGATGCCGATTTGGCTATCGTAGTGGGTGGTTATAACAGTTCCAATACCTCGCATTTGGTGGAATTGTGCGAACAAAAATTCCCGACTTATTTTATTGATTCAGTAGATCGAATTTCCGAGAGCCAGGAGATCGATCATTTTCATTACGAAACCAAAACCAATCAAAAAAGTTCCCAGTTTTTGCCGGAAAAAGATCCGGTAACCCTGGTACTGACCAGTGGAGCCTCTTGTCCTGATTCTGCTATTGATGCAGTGATGGATAAGTTACTTTCCTTTTATCCAGAGGCCCGAAGCAAAGAAGAAGTCTTACAGGAAATTCTCGATCAAGCGTGAGAACAAAAAGTCTGAAAAAGAACAAAGTGAACGTCGTTACCCTCGGATGTTCCAAAAACATATTTGATTCAGAGGTAATGATGAACCAGTTGAAGGCCAATTCCTTCGATGTGGAACATGATTCCAATGCCGGTGAATCATCGACTGTAATTATCAACACTTGTGGATTTATCGACAATGCCAAGCAGGAATCTATCGATACCATTTTAGGATGGGTGGATGCCAAGAAAGAGGGCATGGTAGACAAAGTGATGGTTACCGGTTGTCTTTCTGAAAGGTACCGCGATGATTTGGAAGTAGAAATTCCGGAAGTGGATGCCTACTTTGGAACCCGGGAACTACCTCGTTTGCTCAAAACCTTAAAGGCCGATTACAAACATGAATTGGTAGGTGAACGTCTATTGACCACTCCCCATCACTATTCTTACTTCAAAATTGCTGAAGGATGTGATCGTCCCTGTTCGTTTTGTGCCATTCCGCTCATGCGTGGTAAGCACATTTCAACTCCGATGGATCAGTTGGTAACCCATGCCAAGCAATTGGCGGCTGGAGGAACCAAGGAACTGATTCTCATTGCCCAGGATTTGACTTATTACGGATTGGACCTGTACAAAAAACGCAACCTGAGCGAATTGCTTGAACGTCTTTCTGATGTAGAGGGAATTGAATGGTTGAGAATGCAATATGCTTATCCTTCCGGATTTCCGATGGATATTTTAGACGTGATGAAGAACAATCCAAAGGTGTGTAACTACCTGGATATGCCTCTACAGCACATTTCAACGCCGATGCTCAAAGCCATGAAGCGTGGAATTAACCGGGAACGTACCATCGACTTGATCGATAAGATCAGGCAAACCGTACCGGATATTGCTCTAAGAACCACCCTGATTACCGGGTTCCCAGGTGAAACGGATGATCACTTCGACGAATTGTTGGAATGGGTAGAACAGACCCGTTTCGATCGTTTGGGATGCTTTACCTATTCTCACGAAGAGAACACAACCGCTCACCAATTGGAAGATAATGTTCCGGAAGGGGTGAAGATGGAAAGAGCGAATGCCATTATGGACGTTCAGCGTGATATCTCCCGGGAATTGAATGAGAAAAAAATTGGAAACACCTACAAGGTTTTGTTCGACCGAAAGGAAGGAGACTATTTCGTAGGAAGAACCGAGTTTGATTCACCAGAAGTAGATAACGAAGTATTGGTATCTGCTGAAAATCAGTATGTACGTCTGGGTGATTTTGCAAATGTAAAGATCACTGAGGCAGAGGAGTTTGATTTGTTTGGTGTAGTTGTCGAAGATTAGTTCAGTCCTTGAGCCGACAATGCGTCAAGTGATCAAACAGCGGTAACCCGGAGTTTCTAAATTTGCACCATGGATGTTGACTGTTTGCCATACGATCAGATTTCCTTCCTTCCCTCGCTCATCCGAGATTATTTAGCTGATCGCCCAGAATTAAAGACTTTATACGGAAACCGCCCTGACCTGGCAGGATTTGCTGAGCAACTCAAGCAGAAACAGCTGCCAGAAGAGAACCGGGCGGTATTGGCCGATGTACTGATCGAGCAGTACCAATCTTTAGATCATAAAGAGAAGCAACTGAGGCATATTGAAGCGCTAAGGCTGCCGAATACCTATTCCGTTACCACCGGACATCAACTGGCTCTATTTTCAGGCCCCTTGTATTTCATTTACAAGATTTTGTCCACCATCAATCTGGCTGAACAGCTGCAACAGGCGCATCCGGATGCTCATTTTGTGCCTGTTTTCTGGATGGCCAGCGAGGACCATGATTTTGAAGAAATCAATCATTTTTTTGCCGGCGATCGAAAGATTTCCTGGGAAAGAGATTTTGGTGGAGCCGTTGGCGAAATGTCTACGGAAAGCCTTTCCATTGATGGTGAATTGAAGGCCGCTCTTGGCACCACTCGTCAGTCGGAGGAGTTATTGGATTTGTTCCAACGTGCCTATAAGAAGCACGCTAATCTTGCAGATGCCACACGATACTTGGTTCATGAATGGCTTGGCGAATATGGCGTAGTGGTCATTGATGCAAACGATAGGCGGCTGAAGGCCCAATTCGTCAATCAGATGTCCCAAGAAGTTACGGCTGGAACCGGTCAGGATAAGATTTCTAAAAGTATTCAAGAGTTGACCCAATTGGGATATAAAGCCCAGGTCAACCCAAGAGATATCAATCTGTTTTACCTGAGTCCCGATCGACGGGATCGAATGACTTGGGAAGGAGAGAAAGTAGTCTTGGTTGATGCGGATAAAAGCTGGACTCAGGAAGAACTTTTGGCAGAGATGCAATCGCACCCCGAACGTTTCTCTCCAAACGTAGTCATGCGTCCCTTGTACCAGGAAGTGATTTTGCCCAATTTGGCCTATATCGGTGGAGCCGGAGAAATGAGTTACTGGTTTGAGCTGATGACTATGTTTGAAGCACACCAAGTGACGTTTCCAATTCTAATGTTGAGGAATTCTGTTCTTCATATCCCCCTTCGAATTCGTAAAAAGATGGACAAGTTGGGCGTAAAACCCACCTCGCTTTTTAAGCCCTTGCACGAAATGGAAAAGGATTGGGTGAAAACGCATGCTTGTGATCTCGATTTAGAACCTGAAACCGCGGCATTGGAAGACTTAGGTAAAAGGCTAATGGAAAAGGCTCAATCCTTGGATGCCAGCCTTCAAGGAGCCGCCGCTGCTTCTCATAAGCGTTGGTTCAACGAAATTGAGAAAATCAACAAGAAGATGATTCGGGCTGAGAAGCGCAAAAACGAACAGGTTATGCGTCAACTGGGAGAAATCAAAGAGGCTGCTTTTCCAGGTGGTACGTTCCAAGAACGGAGGCACAATTATTCCTGGTATTATTTACAAGGTAGAACCCGTATGATTCAAGTTTTAAAGGAACAACTCGATCCTTTTTGTCAGGAAATAACACTGCTTTTCGAAAGCGATCGAGCTTAGTGCACTTCCAGTTTTTGGGTTGAGAGCCTATTTCCTTGCTCATTCCATAAGCTAATTATATAGACTCCAGGATTGAGTAGAGAATTGAACTGGATTTCATCTTTTTCCGTGGTTGGACATTCTTCAACGATTTGCCCATCCAGGTTCATAAGAACAACCTTTCCTTGAGTCGATCGAACCAACTTTACTAAAACCTGATTCTGAGAAGAGTAGGCAACAAATCCAGGATTTGATTCCTGACTGTCGCGTATCACTGGGAATACAGAGCTGTATTCATAACTGCCATCCAAATCCACCGTCTTTAATCGGTAGTAGGATTGTTCGATCAGCTGTTCGTCCCAGAATCGGTATTGCCGTATTTCGTTGGAGTAGCCTGCTGCGGCAACTTGACCAATAGGTTCAAAAGAAATTCCATTTGCCGAGTGCTGGATTTCGAAATAGGAAGAATGAATTTCGCTTGCCGTTTCCCATTGGAGTTGAGTTCCATTTTCAAGTGCCTCTGCATGGAATTGGGTGAGCTCTACTGGAAGTGGTGTTCCATTGCCAGCGCCACCAAAAATGCTAAAGGAGCGAACTCCTGTCCAGGTGAGTTTATTTGTACCCGTGTTCACCGATCCAGTTCCCATGGTATCGGTTATGGCCGCTGTGCTGTTGGCAGGCCTTTCCCAGGTACTTCCATATTTTACGGGAAAAAGATCGGCTTCGGTTCCGTTGATGTCTCCATCTTGGTAGATCAATTCAATCGAATAATTGGGGTTAGTGATTCCTGTTGGTTCGATGGTCCAATAGCGGTTGATAAAAGTGGTTACTCCGCCATCCATATTGGGGTGTTTACTTGCCGTTACCGTGGCGTCCAGGTAGGCTGTTGGGGCCAATGTAGCGGATGAAAAAGTAATGTTGGACGGAGTCCAGCCGTCGCCGTTGGTACCTAATTCTATTTGGTAAGTACCCGTGGTGTTGTTGACATAGGTTCGAACGGTTCCACCATAGATATAGGAGGTGCTACTGGCATTACTTACCGCACAATCAAAAACAAAATTCCCCAAACTTAGCGTGTTGCCATTCAGGTTGAAAACACCATTCTTTAGCTTCAATTTCCCATGAACCGTAATGTTTCCTCCTGCGGTAAAGGTTTGTCCACTTCCATTCAAAACCAAAGTTCCGTAATGTCCGGCGGGAATTGTACTTGAACTGGAGAATGTGGCAGAAGGATTGTTGCCATAATGATAACCAGCTGAATGGTCAGACGTAGTTGCGCCGGCAATGCTCCACTCAGATGCTGTCCAGGTCTCATTTGGACTAAAGATAGAGGTGTCTCGCACGGCTCTTGAATCTGTATATTCCCACGATTTGCCCGAACCATCTTCGTCCAACACGCCATAGGCATCTACCAGTGTGCCACTTGTATTATCCCCTCCGTAATAGAGGAAATAACCATCATCACCGTTCCCAGAAGTATTTCCCCAGGTAGAATCGGCCGTGGCACCATAAGTGCTGTTGTAGGTACTGGAGTTATTGGCAATAACGTAAGTGCCTCCGATTTCCAGATTACCGGTCAATTGCCTACAGGTAAAGGACCCTCCGTTGGTTTGGCGGCAGAAGTAAAAGGTGGAAAATGAAAAGTCAATACTGGTGGTGTCTGAATTAAATAATTCACCAAATCGGGCGGTGGTTAAATTGGATGGATCGTGAACTTCGGTGATGATTAGTTTAGGAACATAGGCGAGGGCAACGCTTTCCTCATAACCCGAAGACCAGGAAGTGCTTTTGCGGCTGTACATCCTAAAGAAGTAGGTTGTTCCGCCTGTTAGGTTAGTTACCGTGACACTGCCTCCAGTTCCTTTGTAAACCACCTTACCGCCATCGAAGGCCGTTCCGCTTCCCGTAAAAGAGACGTCTGCCGTGTAGGAGGAACCGTCACCGGTAGGTGTTCCGGAAATAGTAGATGCTTCTTTACACACCAGCATAACTTCATCGTAGCAACTGGGTAGAGTCCAGTTCACCGTGAGTTGGTTGTAACCATCCGTCTGACTTAAGTCGCTTACATTGGTCGGAGTGGAGCAAGATGTAGTTTCATTGCCATTGAGTTGGTTGTTCGTGAAGCACGGGCCGGTGCCATTATACTCGTAAATTCCAAAATGGTAGGTTGTTGCACTGGATAACCCGGTTACGGCCACCGAAGTTCCTGTACCTTTATAAAGCACCTTGGAGCCACCTATAGAACTACCGCTTCCAGAAAAGTCAGAATCGGCTGAATAGTGAACGCCATCCACGGGATCAAGGGTGACAGCATTTAAAGCCTGGCCTAATACCAATACGCTATCTCCATTTCCACGAGTCCAGGAAACAGTCATTCCGGATTGTGAAATGGAAGAGGTTGAAAAGGAGCTTGCGGCTGTACCTGGAGAAGAGCATGAGTGGGTTCCCACCAACCTGATATCGTCAATGTTCCAGAATTCGCTGCTTGAGTTGTTTTTGGTTTCAATCTTGAGGTGGACCTCTGACCAGGCGTCGGAGATGTTGATTTTTATTTTGGTCAGGGCGTTTGCGCCTGTTTTCGTTCCACCACTGGCATAAGAATAGGTGGAGTCGGCACCTGCCGTTATTTCCATCACTCCGGTTCCGTCCATACCATAGCGAACATTGGAATTTCCGTTGATTTGTAGGTCTGGTGTAGCGGAAAAGGAATTGCTGTTGTTGACGAATACTTTGATATAATCAGCCCCGTCTGCTCCATTGCCGGAAGTTCCGCTGGTGGAAGAAGTCCAGATCTCAATATAACGAGAGGTATGAGTGGAATTTGAAAAGCCGTTAAGGATAAGTGTATTGGTGGCATTATTGGTAAGGTGGGAAGCGCTGCCCGATTTTATACGTTGGTTCGAAGGAGTGTCCGAGCTTCCGGTGGCCGTTGAATTGTTATTTCCCGAGGTAATTCCCCAGTTATCATTAGCCGTTCCCTCAAATCCTTGAAATGCCAATGTATCCTGAGCAGACACTTGCACCGAAATAAGCCAGAGGGCGAGACTTATTGAGGTGAGGAGCGAATTAACAGTCATGCAACAAATTATAAATTTTAAGGCAGAAAACCCAGTGATTAGTAGATCATCATTAGATTACTATTAATAAAACGGCTTGTAAACAAAACAGTTACAAATTTCAGTGAGAACCTGAATGTCATCCTGATCAAATAAATACTTTTGCGTATGCAAGAAACAATCCTGATTCTCGATTTTGGATCTCAGTATACTCAGCTGATTGCCAGGCGGATACGTGAGTTAAATGTCTACTGTGAAATCCATCCTTACAACCATTTTCCAGCAATTTCTGACGACGTTAAGGGGGTGATCCTATCTGGAAGCCCATTTTCGGTTCGTGACGAGGATGCTCCTCAACCTGATTTGAGCGACATCAAAGGAAAGCTGCCCTTATTGGGAGTTTGTTATGGCGCTCAATATTTGGCCCACAATTTTGGGGGCGAAGTTGGTGCGTCAGCTCACCGAGAATATGGTCGGGCAATCATGACAGAAGTAGATGGTAATAGCGCTCTTTTTCAGGGTGTTGAAGCCGGAACTCAGGTGTGGATGTCTCACGGAGATACCATTCTCAAGATGCCAGAGAACTACCAATTGGTAGGAAGTTCGGCCGATGTGAAGTATGCCGCTTTTGAGGTGAAAGATGAAACCACATTTGGAATTCAATTTCACCCGGAGGTCTATCACTCGACGGATGGTTTGCAAATGCTCAAGAACTTCGTAGTAGGAGTTTGCGGATGTAAACAAGACTGGACTCCCGATTCATTTGTAGACACTACGGTTAATGAATTGAAAGAAAAATTGGGTGACGATAAGGTGGTTCTTGGTCTTTCAGGTGGGGTTGATTCTTCCGTGGCAGCTATGTTGCTTCACCGCGCCATTGGCAAAAACTTGTATTGCATTTTCGTCGACAACGGCTTACTCCGAAAAAATGAGTTTGAGGGCGTTCTCGATCAGTATAAAGGACTTGGGTTAAATGTGAAAGGTGTGGATTCCAAAAGCCGATTCTATGATGAATTAGCTGGAATCTCAGATCCTGAGCAAAAGCGGAAGGTTATTGGCCGGGTATTCATCGAAGTGTTTGATGACGAAGCCCATCAATTGGAAGACGTGAAATGGCTGGGACAAGGAACTATCTACCCTGATGTGATTGAATCTGTATCCGTAAAAGGCCCATCTGCAACGATTAAGTCTCACCACAACGTTGGTGGTCTTCCTGATTTCATGAAGCTTCAAATAGTGGAGCCCCTTCGTTCCTTATTCAAGGATGAGGTGAGAAGAGTGGGTAGAAGCATGGGCTTGCCCGAAGAGCTTTTAGGACGTCATCCATTCCCTGGTCCAGGACTGGCTATTCGGATTTTGGGAGATATTACTCCGGAAAAAGTATCTATTCTTCAGGAAGTTGACTATATATTTATCCAGGGATTGAAAGATTCAGGATTATACGATGATGTTTGGCAAGCCGGCGCCATCCTTCTACCCGTTCAATCAGTTGGGGTAATGGGTGATGAAAGAACTTATGAAAAGGCCGTTGCATTGCGGGCTGTTTCGTCTACTGACGGGATGACTGCAGACTGGTGCCACCTGCCTTATGAATTTTTGGCACGGGTTTCGAATGAGATCATCAATAAGGTAAAGGGAATTAACCGGGTGGTATACGACATTAGCTCCAAGCCACCAGCTACCATTGAATGGGAATAATTTGATTCGACAGATATACATACTGGCCTTTCTGGCTACTCTTTTGGGAGCATTTTCAAGTGATCTGAATGCCCAGGAATACAACGATAAACAGGTACAGCTGATTGACGGCAAGACCTATTACCTACATCAGGTGGAAAAGGGGAATACCCTGTATTCCATCTCTAAAATGTATTCCATCAAAATCAAGGACCTGCTTCGGGAAAACCCTCAATTAGAGGAAGGACTTAAAGTGGGCCAGGTCATTCGAATTCCGGTCAAGAAAGTGGATACCAAGGTTTCTGGTAACAATACGCCTACGGTATCGGGTGCCGACTTGATTCACGAGGTACAGCAAGGGGAGACCATGTATAAGCTTACCCGTAAGTATCAAGTTACCGAAGAAGAGTTACAAGCTGCCAATCCGGAATTGAAAGATGGCTTGAAACTGGGCATGAAGTTGAAAATTCCAACGCCCACTCAAGGAAGGATTGACACGACCCACATCGCTCCTGCCGTGGAAGATTCGCTGGTTCATCACTTGGTGATGCATGGTGAAACTTTGTACTCGTTGGCCAAGGAATACAACGTGAATATAGATTCCATTACCCTGGTCAATAATGGATTACCAGACGGATTAAAAGTGGGAAGTACCATTCGTATCCCTCTCTTGAAAAATCCGAAAAAAGGGAAGCCCTTGATCTCGGAAGTGGAAAAGGATACCTCACTCATTCTTCCTGAATCTGAACTTAAGAAGCGTTATCAGATCACCATGATGCTTCCATATTACCTGGATACCAACGATTCTTTGGAGTTGAAGCGTAAGCCTTATGAGGACGAGGTGATTTTTTCCCGTTCAGAAATAGCCTTACAGTTTTACGGAGGATTTAAGCTTGCCTTAGATAGTATGGTCAGAGCTGGTGGTCAATTTGATGTGATGCAGTTCGATACCAAATTCGATCCAAGATCCCGAAGTACCGAACCCGTTAAGGAGGCGTTGATGAATGCCCAATTGCTGAACACCGATCTTTTCATCGGTCCACTGCACCGGTCTAATTTCATGGAAGTGAGCAAATATGCTCAGGAGATTAAAACGCCTTTAGTTTCTCCCGTACCTCAGAAGGATGAGGTATTGAAGGATAATCCTTATGCCATTAAGGTACACAGTTCTTCGGCGGTTCAGGCTCGCTTTTTAAGGGAATATGCCATCCAGCAAAAAGGAAAAAAGAACTTAATCCTGATACTTAACAACTACTACAAAGACCGGGTAATTTGGGAACATTTTTTGGGTATTCCGAATGGCGATACGAATCAGGAAGTATATAGCCGTGTATTGGACAATTTTAAAATTGTTCGTTTCGATCAGTTAGACACTTCTCAATTAATGCCTTTAATGGATGATTCTTTGGAGAATCTAATTGTAGTTCCCGTTCAGAGTAAATCTTTTGTTGGTCGCTTTTTGGGAGACTTGAATCGCTATTCGAGTAAATACCCCATTTCCGTCTTAGGAATGGATCGCTGGTCGAGCTTTGGGTACATTGATTATCGTTACCTGAATAACCTCAAAGTACATTACCCATCCAATCAATACGTGGATTACAGCCGTATTGAGGTGGAGAAATTTGTTTTGGACTACCGCAATACCTATGATTGCGAACCCAATGATTGGGGCTTCCTGGGCTACGATATGGGAATCTATTTCCTTCAGCAGCTTATGGAGCAAGGCACCACTTTTCAGGCTAATTGGCCCGGAGAAGAATACAAAGGCTTGAGCCGCAATTTCCGCTTTGAAAAGTACAGCACCACAGGTGGTTATCAGAATACAGGAATCCGTTTAATCAAGATGGAAAATTACCTGCTAAACGAAGTCGAGTAATATGCCCAATAAGGAAGAAATTGCCCAGTGGTTTCAGCTTCTTCAAGATCAGATTTGCCAAGGTTTGGAGGAAGAAGATGGTAAAGCCAAATTTCAAGAAGATTTGTGGGAACGACCTGGCGGCGGCGGCGGACGCACACGGGTAATTAGCCATGGAAATGTATTGGAAAAGGGTGGCGTTAACTTCTCTGCCGTTTATGGAGAGCTACCTCCCAATATTCAGCAGGCATTACAAGTCAAACAAAGTCAGTTTTACGCGACCGGTATTTCCATTGTGATTCACCCGAATCATCCTTTGGTACCTATCATTCACATGAATACCCGCTATTTTGAGATAGAAGGGGAGACCTGGTGGTTTGGAGGTGGAATTGATTTAACCCCACATTACATCGAACGAGAAGAAGCTCAGTTTTTTCATCAGGGTCTAAAGGATTGCTGTGATCGCTTTGATGCTTCCTATTACCCCAAATTCAAGAAGTGGGCTGATGACTACTTTTACATCAAGCATCGTAAGGAAACCCGAGGTATCGGAGGAATCTTTTTCGATCGCTTAAATGAAGGATTGAGCAAAGAAGAGCTCTTTCAATTTGTTCAGGAAGTAGGAAAGACCTTTTTGGAAGTTTATCGACCACTCGTAGCCAAGAACAAGGATAGAGCGTATAGCACCATTCAACAGGAATGGCAACGCATTCGACGAGGAAGGTATGTTGAATTCAATCTGGTTTACGATAAAGGAACCAAGTTTGGCTTAGACACCGATGGTCGTATCGAATCGATTTTGATGTCCCTTCCTGAGCACGCCGGCTGGATATACAATCACCAAACCGAGTCGGGTAGTCCTGAGGCCGAAACCCTATCTCTTTTGAAGAAAGGGATTGACTGGGCATAGGTTTTTTGAATTTTAAATATTAAGGTTAAACGCTAAATTTTAAATTTCTTGGACTTGCTAATGCCTTTGGCATGGCGCAAAGTGCGGCAGCCAAGACTCCTGATAATTTAAAATTGTCCCTTAACATTTAAAATTCAAAGTTGACGTCTCTTCCGGAGCACGCCGGATGGATCTACAATCACCAAACCGAGCGGGGTAGTCCTGAAGCCGAGACCCTATCTCTTTTGAAGAAGGTGATTGACTGGGCATAGGTTTTTTTGAATTTTAAATATTAAGGTTAAACGCTAAATTTTAAATTTCTTGGACTTGCTTATGCCTTTGGCATGGCGCCAATTGTGGCAGCCAAGACTCCTGAAAATTTAAAATTGTCCCTTAACATTTAAAATTCAAAGTTGACGTCTCTTCCGGAGCACGCCGGATGGATCTACAATCACCAAACCGAGCCGGGTAGTCCTGAAGCTGAAACGCTATCTCTTTTGAAGAAAGGGATTGACTGGGCATAGGTTTTTTGAATTTTAAATATTAAGGTTAAACGCTAAATTTTAAATTTCTTGGACTTGCTTATGCCTTTGGCATGGCGCCAATTGTGGCAGCCAAGACTCCTGATAATTTAAAATTGTCCCTTAACATTTAAAATTCAAAAACCGTCCCGGTTTTTCTACCGAAGGTCAATCGGCTCGTAGCCTTCGGGAATCAGGAATTCAAATTCTGAATCCGGAATATCCTTATTGGGGGTAAAGTTTGTCAACTTGTAGTAAAATACACCGCCATCTTTTTGTTTGATTTCGATAGACTCGATTTGCATTTTAGCCTTGTCGATGTACAAGAGAATGGTGTGATAAGGCTTGTCGCCAGGTTTCATTGGGTGCAAGCGGATGGTATGCACGGCAATGTCACCATGGGTTTGATCATCGTCTTTTACGTACTTAAATCCTTTTTCATAGAGGGTGAAGATATCCTTCGGATTCATGATTCCTTCATCCTCCTCGTCACTTTCTGCTTCGCTGATCTGAACCTCTTTTTCTTCCTTTAAAACCGCCCAAACGGTGGTTCCATTAGAAATAACATCTTGTCCGGCTAAGTTGAGAATGTACTTATCTCCTTTAACCGCAATGGTTCCTTTTTGGCTATCATCAATTCCATCCGCCTCATTAACCATCCGCATTTCAAAGTCTACTGTAATGGTTGAGTAGCCTTTGGTTTTGGTGCTTAATTTGTCCAGGATAGCTTTTGCTTCCGGATCTTGAGGAGTCAATTGTTTGTCGTCTTTTTGGGCCTGAACGGCAACCACAAATAGCACTAACATCAAGGTCGCTACAATCTGTTTCATAGTTGTGTATTTAAACGTCATCATCACCACTTTTCAATAATTGTTCCAAAGCCATTTCATCGGGTATCAAAACCTCACGAGCCTTCGATCCTTTAAACGGACCAATAATGCCTGCAGCCTCCAGCTGATCAATGATTCGACCAGCTCGGTTGTAACCCAATTTTAATCTTCTTTGAAGGAGGGAAGCGGACCCTTGCTGATGAGTAACCACCACACGAGCGGCATCTTCAAATAGGGCATCTCGATCCATTTCTTCGATACTGCCGGATTGATCTTCACTTTCTCCTTCGTATTCAGGAAGTAGGAAGGCATCCGGATAACCTTGCTGGCTTCCGATGAAATCTGTTATATCTTCTACTTCTGGCGTGTCTACGAAAGCACACTGCACACGAGTCAAATCGTTTCCATTGGAGAAGAGCATATCTCCTCGTCCGATCAACTGATCTGCACCTCCGGCATCCAGAATGGTTCTTGAGTCAATTTTTGCGGTTACCCGGAAGGCAATTCGCGAAGGGAAGTTAGCTTTGATCAAACCGGTAATAATGTTTACCGAAGGTCGCTGAGTAGCGATGATCAGGTGAATACCAATAGCCCGGGCGAGCTGAGCCAAACGGGCAATAGGGGTTTCAACCTCCTTACCAGCGGTCATGATCAAGTCGGCAAACTCATCTACCACCAATACGATATAAGGCAGGTAGTGGTGACCATTTTCGGGATTCAGTTTTCGCTGAATAAATTTCTTGTTGTATTCCTTAATATTCCGGCAATGGGCGTTTTTCAATAGATCATAACGCGTGTCCATTTCAATACACAAGGAGTTCAAAGTATTGATCACCTTCGTGGTATCTGTGATAATGGGCTCTGCCTCATCTGGAAGTTTGGCCAGGTAGTGGCGCTCAATTTTATTGAACAGTGTCAGCTCCACCTTTTTCGGATCCACCAGTACGAACTTAACCTGTGAAGGGTGTTTTTTATACAGGATGGAAACCAGAATGGCGTTCAGTCCAACCGACTTACCCTGACCTGTAGCACCTGCCATAAGTAGGTGAGGCATTTTGGTCAAATCGGTAACGAAGGTTTCGTTGGATATCGTTTTACCTAGGGCAAGAGGCAGGTCCATATCCGTGTTTTGGAACTTCTCACTGGCCAGAGCCGCTTTCATGGAAACAACACCCGGCTTACTGTTGGGGACCTCAATACCGATGGTACCTTTTCCAGGAATAGGAGCGATGATTCGAATACCTAAGGCAGCAAGACTTAGTGCGATGTCATCCTCCAGGTTTTTAATCTTGGAAATCCGTACACCTGGAGCCGGAACAATTTCATAGAGCGTAACCGTTGGACCGATGGTCGCCTTGATTTTTTCGATCTCTATTTTGTAGTTGTTCAGGGTGCTAACAATGTTGTTTTTGTTGGCTTCCAATTCTTCCCGGTTAACCTCAATTTCACCATCGCCGTGGTTAACGAGAAGGTCGAGTCCTGGTAATTTAAATTTCGATAGATCAAGTGTTGGATCGTATTCGCCGAAGTCTTTTAGTTTTTTGTTGACCTCTTTTTCCGATAGGATTTCCTCCTTGGGTTCGGCCACAGCCACATCCATGGATAGTCCTTCTTCTTCAGCGCTCTCCTCCTTTGCCGGCTTTTCAACGACCGGAGTGGTGGAGTCCAGATTGATTTCAGAACCAGCTTCTACTGGAGTTTCTTCCACTTTAGGTTCAGCTGGCGGTGCAGGTGTTTCTTCAACCGATGGAACCTCAGGCATTTCAGGGATGTCCGGGATTTCATTGATTACTATAGCCGGTTCTTCTTCCACTTTTTCGGGTTCGGGTGCAGACTCGGGTTCGGCCTCCTGGGTCTTATTTTCATCCGGATAGAAGAGGTCCATTCGGTTTTGTTCAATATCCTCACCTAATTTGTTGGTGTTGATGTTGCTAAACTGAGTAGCAGGTTCCACTTCTTCTTGTTCAGAAACCTCGTTTTCTTTTTCCTTTCCACCAGGAAGAACAAACAGCAAAATTTTTCGAGTAATCGAACTAATACCTTCCAAAGAAAAGTTGAATGCTACAATGAGGTAGGAGATCAAAACGAAGAATAGGAAGAGAACCGTTCCCACACTTCCCAACACGGAAGCCATCCAATCGTTCATGTAGTAGCCCAGGGTACCGCCAACAAACAGATTCTGCGAATCAAAAAAGAATCCCAGCATAGCTGAGAACCATACCATGACGAAAAGGGTATTCTTAATGGTTCGATTCAGTGGAAGTAAGCTCACATTGAGCAAAACTTTTAGCCCTAATAGGAAGGTGATTCCGACTAACAGAAACGAGGATATTCCAAACCAATTATTGATAAAGAGGTGGGAGGTGATTGCTCCAAACTTGCCTAACCAGTTGGCAATTTCCAGTTCAGGATTGAAGAGCAATTCCGTCCAAGAACCATAAAGCAGGTTTTGGTCTTGCTTCCAGGTAAACAGATAGGAAGTGAATGCTACCAGTAGGTAGAACGAGAGCAATAGCAACATCAAGCCCGATATCCGCTGAAACTTTTCGTTTTGAAGTGGTTTTAGTAGCGGTGTAAGGGGATTGAGCTTTTTAAGACTGATCTTCTTTTTCGCTCCCTTGTCAGATGAAGCCTTTTTTTTCTTCTTTTCGGACATTAAAGATTCCCGGATTTCCCGATCAAAAGTAATAATTAACCCTGCCCGAATTAGGCGGAATCCCTGGATTTACAGGGTTTTTATAAACAACAGGTGGTGAAAATCAATAATCAAAACCCATAAAAGCTTCCTCCATTTTATAGATCAGCTTTTTGTTCGAAACCACCTTATAATCCAAAGGGATAGTAAAGACGGATGGGTCTATTTTAGAAGGGATCACTTCATTGGCCTCAAAATGGATAACTAATCCATCTCGCTGAATGATATATTCCAGCATAACTCCCTCAATTTTTGGGAATGGACTGCACCAATTAGGGTTGATGATTTGAATTTTGTCTGTATACCAGATAATGTAGTCGGAAATGATGTTATCGAAAAAGATAACCTTGGCTCCACGGCAGGGTAGTCCTGCAATCGTTTTCGTGCTATCAATAAACTCCAACCGGTAGGCAGGAAACTCATGGTGAAATTGCTTCATGGACTTCTGGGTAAACCGGGAAACCATTTTTTGCCCGATTATTTTCATGAAGTAATCCATGGTTTGTTTTTCTCCATGAGAAACAAATCCACCCAAAAATAATCCCATACCACCTTCCGACTCAACCCGGTAAAGGTCTTTGTTGAAGGTCATGGTCATTTGTTGGGGAAGAAGTTTGAGGCCAATGTCGTTCGTATCCAAGTAGGGATAGGTGACCTTGTAATGGATGATTCCTTGATCGACTTCGTCGCCAGAAACCTTTGGGCTACCCTCGCCGCAGCCCGCTATAAGAAGGGCTGAAAGAAGCCCGAAAACAAGGGCTCCCAGGAAAGATTGATGTCGCTGGATAATCATCCTTTTTTTTAATCAAGCTGTAAAGCTAATCTTTTCGAATAACCCGGGAACCTTAGCGGATTAAAAAACGAGAAAATGCTACTAATTCTGGCTGAAATAAATGACATTGGTTATTGACCATGTTCCGGCATTCGAATAATTTTGCGGCTTTTTACAACTTGATTTAATCAGAAGGTTATGGGATTAGAAGCGATGTTGACCGAATGGGTTGAAAGCAGTCTTAAAGAACTGTTTGAAGTAGAGGTGAATCCAAAGATGATTCAAATCCAGAAAACCCGTAGGGAGTTTGATGGTGACTTTACTTTGGTGGTTTTCCCATTCCTCAAAATGTCGAAGAAGTCTCCTGAACAAACGGGAGAAATGATCGGTACTCTTCTTTGTGAAAAAGCTGATTTCCTATCCGGTTTTAATGTAGTTAAGGGATTTTTGAATCTGGAAGTTGCTGATGGTTGGTGGGTAAATTGGCTCAACGACCTAAGCGAGCCACAAGATCGCTTGCCTGCTCCGGGATCGGGAGAAACAAAAATGGTGGAATACTCTTCACCCAACACCAATAAACCGCTTCACCTGGGGCACATCAGAAATATTTTGTTGGGATATTCTGTTAGTGAGTTGCTCAAGGCCAATGGGCACAAGGTGATCAAAACCCAGATCATCAACGACAAGGGGATTCACATTTGTAAGTCCATGTTGGCGTGGCAAAAATTTGGCAACGGTGAAACTCCTCAGAGCAGTGGCTTGAAGGGAGACAAATTGGTGGGTAAGTACTACGTTGAATTTGACAAGCGCTACAAGCAAGAAGTAAAGGAAAGAACAA
Organism: bacterium SCSIO 12741; assembly: GCA_024398055.1. Classification (NCBI taxonomy): domain Bacteria; species bacterium SCSIO 12741. Next base: position 2,928,834 of record CP073749.1, read on the forward strand.
GTGCCGCTAAGGAAGCCCACAGCCAGTTGGCCGAGATTGAAGATCTGGGAGCCTGGATCAAAGAGCAAGGCAAGTTGAGTAAGGAAGAAGGTTATTCAGACGAAGCCAAGCAACTGTTTGCGGAAGCTCGTCAATTGGTGGAGCGAGCTGAAAAAGAGGCTCCATTGATGCTCGAAACCCAGGAAATGTTGCGTAAATGGGAAGCCAAAGATCCAGAAGTAGTGGAGCTCTGGAAAACCATGAACGGATGGGTTTATGATGGTTTTGATCAAACCTACAACCGCTTAAAGGTCGACTTTGATCAACTCTACTACGAATCGGATACCTACATTTTCGGAAAGAAAAAAGTACTTGAAGGGCTGGAGAAGGGAATCTTCTACCAAAAAGAGGATGGCTCCATTTGGTGCGATTTAACCCAGGAAGGTTTAGATCACAAGTTGCTCCTTCGTTCAGACGGAACTTCGGTTTACATGACTCAAGATATTGGTACAGCTCTGATGCGTATTGAAGATGTACCTGAGTTGAGCCAGCTAATCTATACCGTAGGAAATGAGCAGGATTACCATTTTCAGGTATTGTTCATGATATTGGGTAAACTGGGTTACGAGTGGGCTCAAAACTGCTATCACCTGAGCTACGGGATGGTTGACCTTCCTAGTGGTAAGATGAAGTCTCGTGAAGGTACCGTGGTGGATGCCGATGATTTGATGGAAGAAATGTACCTCAAGGCCAAAGAAACGACTTTGGAATTGGGTAAACTGGATAACCTGAGTGAAGAAGGGCAAGAAGAGTTGTTCAATCAAATTGGACTGGCCGCTCTGAAGTATTTTATTCTAAAGGTGGATCCCAAAAGACGGATGATGTTCAATCCAGAGGAATCTGTTCAGATTAATGGAAATACCGGGCCCTTCATTCAATATGGGTATGCTCGAACTCAAGCGATCAAGCGGAGAGCCGAGCAGGAAAACTTGGTACCCGGAACTCTTTCAGAACTCGATCCAAGTGAAACAGCATTGATTCGTCAATTGTATTTCTTCGAAGAGGTGATTCGTGAAGCCGGTGATCAATATTCACCTGCAGTAGTGGCCAATTATGTATACGATTTGGTGAAGCTGTACAACGTTTTCTATCACGCTTGCCCATTCTTCAATGAAGAGAATGATGCCAAAAAGGCTTTCCGGATCAATCTGTCTGAAAAGACCGGACAAACCATCGGTTTCTGTTTGAATCTATTGGGTATTGGAGCACCTGAGCGAATGTAGAAGCAAAGCGCTTCAGTCCTTTTTCTTAGCTATTCCTAAAGCCTGAAATCAGGCCTTCTGAAAAATGATGTCCTTAAGCATAAGGGGGTTCATCGGCTTTTGGATGTATCCACTTAGGCAATCGAAGGTGCGGGCTTCATCCATATCTCGTTGATTGATGGAAGAAGTGAGAATATAAATCCGCGTTTTTAAATTGTTCTCAAAGCGTTCGGCGTAGTTTCGAAGAAATTCAAATCCGTCCATAACCGGCATTCTCAAATCCAAAAAGACGTAATCAGGTAGCCCTTCCGGAGAACATTCAAGCAGGTAGTCCAGCGCTTGTTTACCGTCATTTTTAACGGTATAGCTGACCTGCTCGCCGCAATCGTCCAGGTACTTGGTTACAATCAGGTTGCTGATATATTCATCATCAACCACGAGAATGTGGGTGGTCGTAGAGTTATTCAAATTCATTCCGATGCAATTATTGCGATAAATAGGATACGAAGGTTCGTCGAAAAAGTTGCTAAAAACATTGCTTTTGAATTACTATTTTTGCGCACCCCGTTGGAATGACTATTCGCGGAAGAAAAGAAGCAAGATTATGTTTGAGAGTTTATCGGATAGATTAGAGAAGTCGTTCAAGATACTCAAGGGTCAGGGACAGATTACTGAGATCAACGTTGCAGAAACGCTGAAAGATGTACGTAGAGCCCTGCTCGATGCTGATGTTAACTACAAGGTAGCCAAAGAGTTTACTGAAGAAGTAAAGAGAAAAGCCCTGGGTCAGGATGTACTCACTGCGGTATCTCCAGGACAGTTGATGGTGAAGATTACCCATGAAGAGTTGAGTACTCTTATGGGAGCCGATCAGGTGGATATGGACCTGTCTGGAAATCCAGCCGTTATTCTGATGTCGGGTCTGCAAGGTTCGGGTAAAACAACCCATACTGGTAAACTGGCCGAATTCCTGAAAAAGAAAAAAGGTAAAAATCCACTTTTGGTGGCTTGTGATATCTACCGTCCTGCGGCGATTGATCAGCTGCATGTAGTGGGTGAGCAAGTAGGAGCTGAAGTTTATAGCGAGCCCGAAAATAAAGACGCGGTATCCATCGCCCGAAACGGTATTAACTACGCTAAGTCCAACGGATTTAATGTAGTCATCGTGGATACTGCTGGTCGTTTGGCCATTGACGAGCAAATGATGAATGAGATTGAGCAGGTGAAGAATGCCATCAATCCTCAGGAAACTTTGTTTGTGGTAGATGCCATGACCGGTCAGGATGCGGTAAATACGGCTCGTGAATTTAACGAACGTCTCGATTTTGATGGGGTAATTCTAACGAAGCTCGATGGTGATACCCGAGGTGGTGCTGCCCTTTCGATTCGAAGAGTGGTTGATAAGCCCATCAAGTTTGTGGGTATGGGGGAAAAGATGGATGCGCTCGACGTATTCTACCCCAAACGTATGGCTGATCGAATCCTGGGAATGGGTGATATCGTTTCTCTTGTGGAACGTGCCCAAGAGCAGTTTGATGAGCAAGAAGCCAGAAAGCTTCAGAAAAAGATTGCCAAAAATCAATTCAACTTTAACGACTTCCTCAAACAGATTCAGCAAATCAAAAAGATGGGTAACATCAAGGACTTAGCCTCGATGATTCCTGGAATGGGTAAAGCGCTGAAGAATGTGGAGTTGGAAGACGATGCATTCAAGCACATTGAAGCAATCATCTATTCCATGACCCCGGAGGAAAGAGAAAATCCTTCCATCATCAATGGAAGTCGTCGTAAGCGTATTGCCCAAGGTTCCGGTCGTGAAGTTCAGGAAGTAAACCGCCTGATCAAGCAGTTTATGGAAACCCGCAAGGTAATGAAGTTGATGTCGAACAAAAGTAACATGGCCAAAATGATGTCTGGAATGCGTGGCATGCCAGGTCTGGGCCGATAATCGGATAATTGAAATAGACTATGATCTTACTCAACGGAAAAGAAACCTCTCAGTCCATTAAGGACGAAATCACACAGGAAGTCGCAGATCGAAAAGCGAAAGGATTAAAGGTACCTCATTTGGCTGCCGTTCTGGTTGGTGAAGATGGTGCGAGCCAAACCTATGTGAATTCAAAGGTGAAATCCTGTGAGAAGATCGGATTTGGTTCCACTTTGGTTAAGCTTCCATCGGAAACTACTGAAGAGGAACTATTGAAGGTAATTGACGACCTGAACAACGATGACGACATCGATGGATTCATCGTTCAGTTACCGTTACCTGCCCATATTGATGAGCACAAGGTAACCTTGGCCGTTGCTCCTGAAAAGGATGTGGATGGTTTCCACCCTGAGAATGTAGGTCGCATGTCACTGGGACTTCCGGCTTATTTGCCTGCCACGCCCAACGGGATCATGGAAATGCTTAAGCGTTACGAGGTAGAGACTGAAGGAAAGAATTGTGTGGTAATAGGACGTAGCAACATTGTAGGAACTCCGATGGCCATTTTGATGTCTCGTGGAACCAAGCCCGGAAATGCAACTGTTACTTTAACCCACAGCCGGACGAAGAATTTGGCAGACATTACTCGCGGAGCTGATATCATCATTGTTGCCCTTGGAAAACCCCACTTCCTTACCGCTGATATGGTGAGCGAAGGAGCCGTTGTGGTAGATGTGGGAATTCACCGCATTGAAGATGCTAGCAAGAAATCAGGATTCCGATTGGTAGGTGATGTTGATTTTGACGCAGTATCGCCTAAATGCTCCTACATCTCTCCAGTTCCTGGTGGAGTAGGACCGATGACTATTGCTTCGTTGCTTCAAAATACGTTGTTAGCGGCTAAGAGACGGGCTGGAGAAACGGCTTAGTTTCTAACTACTTCCTGCTAAAGAATTACTACGGTAACCCTACGATTGGTTCTACCCGAATAACCACAACGGTGCTTCTCGATTAGTACCTCCCATTCTTTATGCTCAATGATGGGCTGGTTTTCCCCAAATCCAATAGGCTTAATTCTATTTGCTGAAACCCCTTGAGCAGTTAGATAGGTTTTAATGGATTCTGCTCGTTTTTGAGAGAGCTTCAGGTTTCGGTCATCGTCGCCCCGGAAGTCGGTATGAACGCCTAATTCAATAGACAACACGGAGTTATTAAGGAGAAACCCCACTAAGCTATCCAATTGAGACTGCCCGGGTAGGAGGGAATCTCTTCCCAATTGGAATCGAATATCGTAGAGGCTGCAAACGGATCCAGGACTCACTTCATGGGAGGCCAGTGAAAACTTTTGGGCATAAAGGTGGCTTGATAGAAAACTTAGGAATAGAATGAGGAAGGTTATTCGCATGGCTTAAAGGTAAGGACTTGATTAACGTGCCGCACATCGAATGCATAGCGTATTCTCAGGCAAAAGCATGAGTCGCCCTTCTTGAATGGTGCTTCCACATCGGCCGCATTTACCGAAAGAAGGTTCATCCACTTTTTCTAAGGCAATTTGCAGTTTTCTGAGTTTAAACTCGGCTTGCCTTAGTGCCATTTCATTCACCGATTTGTTGTTGATGGCATCCATTCTGCTTACACGGCCAATGGCGTTTTCAGGTGCAATGGGTTTAGTAAGCTCCTTGAGCTCGAGCACTTTTTCCCGGGTCAATATTAATTCCTGTTGAATTCTGTCTCGTAGTTTTTGTCTATCCATAAGGCATAAAAAAGCCCCCAATGCAATTCCTTCTTCAGGCCATTGGGGGCAAATCTTAGGTAGAGTTCTTATTTATTAATCATCGTCACTCTGACGACCTACGTAGAACTCGATAATTTTTTCAGAAGTGTTGCCCAACTTATCCTTGGCAACCACCTTAACGGTGTATTTGATTTTCTTTTTCAAGAAACGGTTCTTCTCAGAAATGTCCAGCGTTTGTGGAGAGGAGTACAGGGTCATTGGTCCATCGTTAACTGAGTATTTGATGGTTTCCGTACCCACATGATCATCCGTGGCACCTAGGTATAGACGAGTGTAGTTCGGGTAGATTTTCAACTCTTTCTTTGAGCCAATAGGCTGAATACTGAAGTTGTTGTAAATCACCGGAGCAGTATTGTCTACATACAAGTTAGACGTTTTTTCCTGCTCTTCGTTGTTTACTCTATCCGTTGTTTTGAAGTTAATCGTGTGGTAACCTTCTCCAGGAATGGTGAATTCACTGTAGTTCTTGTAGCCTCCGCCATCAATCTGGTAAGAAATCTGCTGAACGCCTGATTCGTAATCAGTAGCGAAAAGTTTGATGGAAGTTTCCTTATTGATAAACAAGGTGTCCCGAGCGAAGAACTGAGGGCTTCCATAACGAATTCCGGTAGTAGGAGCAACGTTGTCCATGTATACGGTCAAGAATTTGTTAGGAGACAAGTTTTGAACGTTATCGGTCGCGTCATACTTAACGGTGTGAACTCCCTTTACATTCGGAATGTTGAATTCAGAACCGTAGTCAAAGCGTTCTTTTCCATCAATTCTGTAGTAGATTTTATTCACTCCAGCTTTGTTGTCTGTAGCTGCCAGGCTTACAGTAGTTCTTGGAGAAACATAAAGGTACTTTCCTTTGTACTGATCACCGTTTACCGAGTTGGTAACTACCGGAGGAATTTTATCCAGGTAAAACTGGAAAGACTTCTTCACCTCTTCATTCTTCACGTTGTCCACGCTGTAGTAGTATAGCGTATGATCTCCATCAGGCAAATAGCTTACACCAATTTTTCCACCGTATACTTTGTTTCCTCTATCATCGAAAGCATAGTAAGTACGATTTACACCAGATAGGTTATCGCTCTTGCTCAAATTGAACTTGGTGCTTGGAGCAATGATGTTTCCATTGTATACGATTCCTTCGATAGCGTGGCTTGAAGTAGGAGCACTTAAGTCAACAACAAATTTGGAGCTTCTTGTTTTTTCAGCGTTACCTACGTTGTCATTGGCGTACCAGTAAAGGTTAAACTCACCTTCTGTATCCACACTAACCGTGCTGCTGTAATCCGTCCAGGATTGAGCGTTAAGTGCATAGTGCGTTTTCTCAACTCCAGAAACTCCATCTTTGGATGTGAGTGTAAAGGTCAGGCCTTTTCCATAATAGACTCTGTCGCTGGAGTAGCGTGGAGCACCGTCAAATTTTAAACCGGTATAAGGAGAAACTCCATCACAATATACTTCGTAGAGCACTTCTTGCTGGGGAATCGCAGTCTTTCCAGTTTCCGGATCAACAGCCCATTTACTTCGGATATAGTTTACCCCTTCCGTATCCAAATACATAGGATCGGCGTACTTAGGAGTCTTCTTGCTTTTTAGATCATAAAGCTGTCCTCCGGGAGAGGTCGAAAATTTCAAATAGAGAGGAAGGGATTTTTGAACGTAGGTGTTTCCATCATTCAAATAGACCCTTTTTTCATGCGTTTGTTGAGCAGGTTCCTGTGCCTGTACAGTCAGCGTGAAAATCGCAAAACTGATTGCAAAACAAATGGATAGGTAGTGGCTCTTCATAAGCAGGATTTAGATGTTAATGAGGTAAAAGTAGTATTTTTTGCTTCTCCCCAACTTGATAAATGTCATCTCCCCATTTCCAACCTAAGTTCCTTAGCTAATTGATTGCGAAGGAATAGGCAGGTCAAAGGCAGGAAAAAGCACGTGGTTGTTTCGACGCCGTTGGGCTTGTTGAATTGGATCGATTCAATTACTTTTAAATCAACTAACTTTAGAATATGAGTTCGCGTAAGTACAAATCTTTCCAGGAATTCTATCCCTATTACCTGAGCGAGCATCGGGAAAAAGGGACTCGCATTTTACATTTTATCGGGACCACCTTGTTTTTGCTATTGGTTTCTTGGGCTATTTGGTCTTTGAACGCCTGGTTCATTTTAGGGGGCGTGGTGGCTGCTTATGGCTGCGCTTGGATCGGTCATTTTTTTGTAGAAAAGAACAAACCGGCTACCTTCCAATATCCCATCTGGTCATTGATTAGCGATTTTAAACTCTATTTTCAGATCTGGGGAGGTAAAGAAGGATTCGTAGGTAAGGAATGATCCTGGCCTGAGTGGTGTTCGTTGGTATATTTGCCAAAATTGGATGCCATGAAGAAACGTCTATGGATTGTTCTGTTGTTCCTGTTGGTCATCGGCCTGGTGTATGGTCTTTTGCCCTTATCAAGCGATCGCTGGGATATTGAATGGAATGAAGAACTGCGCCAGGGTAAACTAAATTACCTTACGGATTTGCAAGCCATTACCTCCGTATCTGACACCGGCCCCACCCGCCCACCCAACATAATTTTGATCGTTGCCGATGACCTCGGAAAAATGGACATCACCACCTACGGGGCTTCCGTACCCCAAACTCCAAACCTCGATCAACTCTCCAGCGAAGGGGTCCGCTTCGACGAAGGCTACGTTACCCATCCTATTTGCAGTCCATCCAGAGCCGGGCTTCTCACCGGAAGATACCCGCAACGATTTGGCCACGAGTACCACATTCACGAACGCTATCCCAAAAACCGATTGGAAAGATGGGTTTACAAGAACTTCATTGCCACCGAAGATTGGCGCGTTGCTCAGGATGGGGTACCCGATGAAGAGCAGATGGAAAAGCAGGGGGTACCACCAAGTGAAATTCTACTGTCCGAAGTATTGCACAAAGCCGGCTACGTAACTGGAATTGCAGGGAAGTGGCATTTGGGATACTCCCAGCTTCATATTCCTATAAATCGAGGATTTGATCATCAATTTGGATTCTACGAAGCGTTCTCACTTTATCAAGCGGACACCCATGCAGCCACGGTTGTTAATCAGCATTGTCCCGAGTTTTCCGATCCCTTTATATGGGGCAAGGGAAGAGAAGGTAATTGTGCGATCACCCGTATGGATGTTGTGGTAGAAGAGCCGGGATATTTAACCGACCAGATTACCAATGAGGCTATTGGATTTATGGATATGAACAGGGATCGACCTTTCTTCCTGTATGTTCCTTATAGTGCACCGCACACGCCCTTTCAGGCTCAGAAGAAATACTACGACCAATTCGAATCCATTGAAGATCCGTATCAGCGCATTTATTATGCGATGATTCGAAATTTGGATGACGGAATTGGAGCGATCCATCAAAAGGTAAAAGATCTTGGCTTAGAAGAAAATACCCTCATCGTATTCCTGAGTGATAATGGTGGGGCCACTTATACCCAAGCAACTACCAATGCACCGCTTAAGGGAGGTAAAATGACCCACTTTGAAGGGGGAATCAATGTTCCTTTCTTTATGAAATGGAAGGGCAAAGTAGATTCAGGATCCGTTTGCACCACACCGGTAATCAGCACCGATGTATTTAGAACCATTATGGATCAGGTTGGATTACCTATGCCGAGTGATCGAAAGTACGATGGAAGTGATTTGGTGACTTTGGTAAATAACGACCGAAGTCTGCCTCGCGATCTGTATTGGAAAGCCGGTAGCAACCGAGCCATTAGAAGCGGAAACTGGAAGTTTATTGAAGACAGTCGAACCGGATCCATGGCCTTGTATCGCCTGGACCAAGACAAAAACGAGCAGCGAAACCTGGCAGCAGAAAATCCTGAGGGTGTAGCGAGAATGCGCTCCATTTTAGATCAATGGGAGAATGAACTCCAACCCACCCTTTGGCCCAGGGTGATGGATTACCGCTACGAAACCGAAGATCAAGTGCATTATTATCCTTTGTAATTTCAGGACATGAAATTGGGTAGTAAATCCTGGCCTTGGTTCGCTCCAGTTCTAGGAGTATTTTGTTGGTGCTTTGCGATTACTGCTCAAGCTCAAAACACCATTCATGGGGTAAGTTTTGTGAGCACAGACAAACCCGTTAATGATTCCCATTTTTCCCATCTGGATGAGATTTCGCCCAATTCGATTTCACTCATGCCCTATGCTTTGTGCGATACATCCCGTGCAGCTTTGCTGTACGATCAGCCCTGGCAGTGGTTTGGAGAAACCGAACCCGGTATTCGCCAAATGATCGAACTGGCTCGAAAAGAGCAGGTGAGTGTTATGCTCAAGCCTCAAATCTGGATGAGGTATGGAACCTACACAGGCCATTACGATGCTCGAAAAAAGTGGCAAGTTTTTGAATCTCATTACCTGGAATATACCCTCACTTTTGCCCGTCTGGCCGAGTTGGAACAGGTCGAAATCTTTTGTATTGGAACCGAAATGGATCGTTTTGTAGAGGCTCGACCCGAATTCTGGAATGAGTTGATCAAGAAAGTTCGTGCGGTTTATTCAGGAAAGATTACCTATGCCGCCAATTGGGACAATTATGCAGATATACCCTTTTGGAATCAGCTCGACTATGTGGGCGTAGATGCCTATTTCCCCTTGTCTGAAAAAGCTAATCCAAGCACCAGCGAGTTAGTCAAGCTTTGGGAACCCTGGAAGCAGTCCATGAAACACTTTTCCGATAGTTTGGATAAGCCCATCTTGTTTTGTGAATACGGATACCGCAGCCGGGATTTTACCGCTAAAGAACCCTGGAAATCAGATCGGGCCGGGCAGGTTAACCTGATTGCTCAGCAGGCTGCCTACGAGGCTTTGTATCAATCTTTTTGGAAAGAAACTTGGATGGCTGGTGGATATTTGTGGAAATGGTTTCCCAACCACAAGGAAGTAGGAGGGGAGAACAACAATCGATTTACGCCTCAGAACAAACCGGTTACCGAGGTGATCAAAAAATGGTATTCTAACTAAGGGTTTAGCGACTAAACAGCTGCAAAAACTTACGGAAGAAGTCGTTGAAGAGGGTAATGATCAAAACCAGAGTCATCGACCAAATCACCAAAATATTCACCAAGAAGGTGTTCAGGTACTGACCGAAAATCTTCTTACTTGGAGCGAAGAAGTGTCCTCTAAACTGATCAGAATCGCGGTAGATCGGATTCTCCTGTTGAAGTAATCTTCCTTTGTATTCGATGATTTTTTGCAGTTCGGCTTTGTTAGTCACCAAGTCCGACAAACTTTGGTTTTTGTGCAAATTCTTAGATTCTGAAAAATCAAATTCTGCATTGCGGGTGAGGTGGTTAATTTCCTCATCCTTGTCATCCATAGTCTTGTTGTACAACTTGTTGTAGAAGGTACGTTGCAAACGCAGGTAATCCCGCAGCTCGTCGAAAAGCTCAGGACTGATGTTGTCCATAGACAGCTCTTCTACATTGTTGTAAGCCAGCTTCGGATAGGTTTTGTTTTGCAAAGCAATTTCGTTGCGAACCAATTCCATAGCATTTTCAACCATTTCCTTGTTTTCCTCATCCTTGTAGTGGCTTTCGATCAATCCAATTTTAGCCGTCAGTTCTGGAATCCAGTACACTTTACGGAAATTGGCCATGGTCAAAATCTTGTCGTAAGGGTAGAGGTGAGTTTCAAAATCGTTGGAGATAAACTGATTTACAGCCAGAGCTTCAAACGCCCAGCGAGAAGCCATCAATTCTCCGATTACCGGAACCTTAGTTCGCGATGCGATGGTAGGATTCAGTTTATCAAACTTCACAATGACCCCGCTAAAGATCAATTGAGGAATGATCAAGAAGGGGATAAGGATATAGATAGTGACTGCCGAGTTAAAGCTGGCCGAGATGTTCAGACCCAATAAATTGGCAAAGCACGCCGTAGTGAAGAGGACAATAAAGTAGTCCCAGAACATCCCATCTATATTTAAAATGGTGTTTCCGATAAGAATAAAGGTCCCGGTTTGTATTGCCGATAAGGCAAACATGATTAGGATCTTACTGATCAGGTAGGCGCCGTTATTCAGGTTAAGGAAGGATTCTCGTTTTCGTATTTTTTGATCCCGAATGATTTCTTCCGCACTCACCGTCAATCCGATGAACAAGGCAACGACCACAGACATGAACATGTAAGCCGGAATGTTCTCATTTTCAAGGAAAACATATTCGATCTTACGTCCATTAAACGGATAATAACGAACAAAGTAGGAAAGAATCAGGGCCAACACCGGTGCCTCCAGTAAGTTGATCAACAAATACTGGCGATTGGTGAGTTTACTTAGTACATCACGAACCGTAAATATCTTGAACTGACTAAAGACATTGGCCAGATTGAAATCAACCTTAGGAGGTTGTTGTGGATCCTCTATGCGAGGTACTTTGGCATCAATTTCCTTCAAGAACAGTTCGTACCATTCTTCAGGAGATATCTTTCGCTCATGGGTCAAGTGCCCATATTCATCCACCACCTTTTGATCGATGATGTTGAATATGATTTCCGGATTTACATTACCCGACGGATCTTCTTCATCCGCATTGGCATAGTTGGCAGCACGTTTAAAGTATTTGATCCCTTCAACCGGGTTGCCATTGTATATCATGTAACCGCCCACATCCAGAATTAGGAGCTTGTCAAACATTTTGAAAATGTCTGATGACGGTTGGTGAATAACCACATAGATCAACTTACCCTTGAGTGATAGCTCTTTGAGTAAGTCCATAATGTTTTGCGAGTCGCGGGAAGAAAGTCCGGAAGTAGGCTCATCAACGAACAGCAAAGCCGGTTCGCGAATAAGTTCCAGAGCAATGTTCAATCGCTTACGCTGTCCACCAGAAATGTATTTGTCCAGCGGACTACCCACTTTAAGATTGGCCGTATCGCGCAATCCCAGATTAGTCAGCACGTCCATCACCGTTTCGGTGATCTCAGCATCTGTCTTTTTTCCAAAGATGAGTTTGGCGTTGTAATACAGGTTTTGGAAAACCGTTAATTCCTCAATCAGAAGATCGTCCTGAGAAACGTAGCCAATCACCCCTTTGATTTCCTCCGGGTGGGTATGAATATTGATCCCATTGAGCGTAACCTGACCCTCGCTGGGTTTGTAATTTCCATTCAGTAAGTTGAGTAGGGTCGATTTTCCCGAGCCACTACCTCCCATAATACCGATCAGTTTTCCATTCTCCTCGCACATGTGGAAAGGGCGAACACCAATATTTCCGGTTCTAAACCGGTAAACGGTGTCTTCCGCTTTAAACACGATCTTCTCACTCTCTTCACGAATGATGAAAGCACTTACAATGTCGCTGTAGTAGATCGGATTTACCTTGGTGCTGCGAATCGAACAACCAATGGTGAGAATATAAGTACGGTCTTTAAAAACGATTTGACCATTTAGGTTCAGGTCCTCGTTTCCGAAATAACGCATCACAAACATGTCCACGCTTGGAAACTTGAGGAAAGCCAGGTTTCCATCAATTTTCGGCTTGAAGCTATGCTTGTTGTGTTCAGATTTATGGGTCTCTTCCGAGTTAATGATCAGGATGTTCTCCAAATCAGGAATACTGCTGCCTTCTGCTTCAATAAACTTCAGGCAATCTTCAAATTCCTGAACCGGAATCTTGAAGGTTTTAGCAGCCGTGAGCAAGAATTGAAATTCGTGCTCCGAAATATTTTCATCAGCCAGGATGTACTCCAGCAGACGGATCAAAATAACGATCTTCTGCTTTTGTTCCAGTACAGCGTTTATCTGAGAACAAATCTCTTGAACGTTTTCCTGGCTAAGGGCATCACTCGAATCCTGAGCGGAGTGGTGAATTTCCTGGATGTATTTGTCGTATAGGGAAAGGTACTTGGGTACCAGCTGTGCATTGAGCTCTTGATTCAGGTAATTGGAAACAATTACTCGGCTCTGGTGGGTGAGGTCGTCCACATCAGAGGCGAGTGCAAACAACTTCATCAGTGCTTTTAAGAGCTCTTCACTCATTTAATCAGGTCTTGGTTCGCTTAAACTTTTTGAATGCGAAAATCAAATATAAGCAAGTGCTGATAGTAAGCAAAATTAGGGGGGAAACTTTGACGATTAATTCATCCGTTGCACCGATGCTAAATTTGTAGCTTCGATGAACGCCGCTAAAATCCGGTTAATCGATTGATCCTCTGTCAAGTTGTCTTTTGACGTCCTTCTTCTTTAGATCTTCGCGTTTGTCGTAGAGTTTTTTACCCTGGGCCAAAGCAAACTCCAATTTGGCCAATCCATTTTCATTGATAAACAACTGAAGCGGAACAGCCGTGAGTCCTTTGGTAGTCAGGTTTTTTTCGATCTTCTTGATCTCTCTTTTTTGAAGCAAAAGCTTGCGTTCACGTCGAGGTACATGGTTGCTGTACGTACCCTGGGTATACTCCTCGATGTACATATTCACGGCAAAAACCTCTCCATCTTTTACCTGAATAAAGGACTCATTGATCTGGGCCTTACCCTCTCTCAGCGACTTAATTTCGGTTCCACGAAGTTGAATGCCAGCTACAAAACGATCCATCAATTGATACTCGAAGCTAGCACGTTTGTTTTTTATGCGTATGTCGTTCTTAAAGCGCTGATTAGCCATTTTGGGTATTCATGGGTTTAATAAAGAGGTTGGAGCACACCTGATCGGATAATACCAGGTCTTTTTGCTGGGTATTCACCTGCATCGAATAGTCGAACGTGTTTACTTCTTTCACGGTTACCGTTGTACCCAAATGCAGATTCAGCTTGTCCAGGTGTTTAAGAAATTCTTTCGATGAGTTTTTTACGCCAACGATCACAGCCGATTCTCCTTCAGCCAAATCACCTAACACCTTGCGGTTTTCCGCGATGATCTCGCCATCTTCACTCGGAATAGGGGATCCATGAGGATCGTAGTCGGGAGAGCCGATGTAGGCATGAAGTCTTCGAATGAGCTCAGGGCTTTGAATATGCTCCAGCTGTTCGGCTATTTCGTGAACTTCATCCCAGTTAAAATGCAGCTTTTCCACCAAAAAGGTTTCCCAGATTCGGTGTTTACGAATGATATTAAGCGCCGTTCTTTTTCCGGAATCACTGAGGGTGACACCATGGTAGGGCTTATAGTGAACCAGGTCCTTGGAGGATAGCTTTTTTACCATATCCGTCACTGAGGAGGCCTTGGTCCGCATCCGTTTAGCCAGTTCATTGGTAGACACCGGCTTTTTTTTCTGGGCCAACAAGGAGTAGATCTCCTTCAGGTAGTTCTCTTCGGTAAGGGAGTTCATCGGTGGCAAAAGTAAATTAATCCACCCGATTGAATGGGTCGGAAAAGTGGGTGGATTACAAACTCATTTTGTCTTTGAGTCGGGCAGCCTGCCGGCGGGAAATCTCAATTTTGTCTCCCCCTTTAAGTTCAACCAACAATCCTCCATTAAACCAGGGCTCAATGTTGTCAATCCACTTTAGGTTGATGATGTGCTTTCGATTGGCCCTGAAAAACTCTTTGTCATCCAGGCGCTTATCCAGGTTGTTGAGTGATTTAAGAATAAGCGGTTTCTTGTCTTCAAAGTAAACCCTTACGTAGTTTCCAATCGATTCGAAGAGTTTAATATCCCTTAGGTGAACAAACCAACAGCGCTCACCGTCTTTGATAAACACCTGATCGCCTCCGGTAAGCTGTTCCCGCTTACTGTCGCGAATCATTTGTTCTTTGTTTTCCTGAATGATTTTCAGGGCCTTATTTAGGGCAACCGAAAAACGCTCTTCCTCAACCGGCTTCAGGATGTAGTCCATGGCATTTACCTCAAAAGCTTTGATGGCAAATTCGTCGTAGGCTGTTACAAAGATAACGTGGGGAGCACGTTCCAATTCTTCGAGTACGTCAAATCCTGTTTTACCAGGCATGTGAATGTCCAGAAATACCAAATCCGGATCAAGTTCAGTGATTCCGGCAATAGCCTCATCCGGATCGCCAAAATCGCCAATGATTTCAATTTCCTTATGCTCTTCCAAAAGACGGGACAGTTCTTTTCGGGCCAGGCGTTCGTCGTCTACGATAATGGTTCTAATCTTCATCTTTTTTCTGTTTTGGTATCTTGATTTCGGTAATCACTTCATTCTTATTCAGGTTGCGGATGCTTAGGGAGGCTTCGTCGCCAAACAACAGTTTCAGGCGTTCGCGGGTATTGGTCAATCCAAATCCGGTTTCAGGAACGGCATTGGGATCATATTGCCCGGTGTTGGTCACCGACAAATGCAGGTGACTACCATTTACCTTGGAGTTAATCTTTAGTGTACCGCCTGAGGGTATGTGAGAAATTCCGTGTTTGATTCCATTTTCCACCAAGGTTTGTACCATGAGAGGAGGAACCTGAAAACGTTGGCTATTCGGATCGAGATCAATTTCTGTGGTGAGTCGTTCTTCGTATCGGTAGCTTTCAATGGCCAGGTAATCCTTGACCAGCTTAATTTCTTCTTCAAAGGGAATCGTTTTTTGGCGCCCCATGAGTAAGTTGCTCCGCAGAATATTGGAGAGTTGCGTGATGGCTTGTTTCGCTATTTTGGGGTCCTCATCCACCAGTGCACGAATGGTGTTCATCGAGTTAAAGATGAAGTGAGGATTTAACTGGGACTTGAGTTTATTCAACTTAATCTCATGAATACTCGCTTCCCATTTCAGGTTTTTGATTTCTTCCGCTTTGTAGTTCTTGAAGAAGTGGTAGAAGAAATAGATCAGGGACCACAGGATGAACAGGATAACCAAGCTGGCATATTGCTGAACCAGGCCGCTCCAATAGTAATTTCGGGGAAGCCCCAAAATCAAGATGTTAATTCCTGAATAACTGATTTCAAATAAAGCGGCAACTGCAAACGAACCCAAAAAGAACCGGGGAATCATGTCGCTGATGGAAAGCTCCAACCAGTGATTTCTAACAATGATTTCTCGATAGAGGTGAGATAGCGTCAAGCCCAAAATGTAGGCCACCAGCATCGTAGTGACCAAATCCATTCCGGTGGGAGCATCGGCCAGCAGATTCATAAAGTAGACCACTACAATGTAGGCCGACCAGCCGATCAGTTGACACAGGATATATAAGCGCCGAATCTCCATCTTCCAAAAATAACCGTTCACTATTCAGATGGAAGTAAAACTACAGGAAAGGGGCAGATTCTAGGTATGAAGTTCAGCTTGACTGGATGAATGGTTGTTGGTCAAAACACGTAAAACTACTTGTTGTTAATCAGATGCCATCGTAATACCTTGCTTCAGTTATGCCTAACTATTCTGGAAAAGCCCCAGCCCAATCTAATGCTAAACCCGCTGCTGCATCTCATTCTGATCGTGGTTCTGTTGGACCGGTGGCTCAAACGGTAGCTGCAGAACCAGTGGTACAACGAGTAATGAAAGTAGGTGGAAATCCAACAGATGAAGGTCAGGCTTACGCAGATTTGGTGAACCACAAAAAGAATTTTGCTGAGAAAAATGAGAAGATTCTTAAGGCTCATTTGTTACCCGCTTTTAGTGCTGATGGAAGAAAATTTGACGACATAGACGATGTCTATTTTGACGCCTGGATAGTGCTGCAAGACTATGAGATGTTATTGAATCCTAAGGGAGCGGGTTCAGCCAAGAAATTTATAGCCGATCAAATTGAATTACAGAACAAGGTCAAAGTATTCCGGCACTTTTACACCGGACTTTTTACCACCGCTGGATATGAGCACGAATTCGCACAGATGAGGGATGGTCCATTAAGAGGAGTGTCTCATTTGGAGTTAGCCGAATTTTCACCCGCGATGCCTCTGACCGGAATTAAATTTATTCTGGAAACCGATGCAGCCAATGCTTTGGAGTTGGTGAGCCCACCTTTTATTGTGGCTTCTTTGCCTGGTAAGCCAGTTCCTCTAAGTGGTCCGGTAGTGGAAATTGATAAGTTACTAACTCAGTCTTTGGACGCCTCAAAAAAGGCCTTGAAAATTGGAGTGCGAACGTCCTATAACCCGTTTAACACGACGACATTTAGCGCATCGATGAAAGATTTTATCGCTCGAGTGGGGGCGGACTTGGGCATAAAACCACATATGAAAGATGTAATGCCCTTGGAGACTCATCATTACAGCCACATCACCGACGTAGATAAATTTCCGCAGAGTCAGGTAGATAAGGCAACGGTAAATAATATTCAGGTCGAGCAAATCACTAAAGGTGGTTATGGAGTTACTTCCTCTCAGCTCAACTTTGCCACCGATGCTCAATCCATAGTGGATATGGATCGAATTCATGGTTATAACAATCACCCGTTCCAGGATCCCATGGCTTCAAAGGTTTTGGTTGAAATCGATATGCATCTCAAGCAACTCTTTGTTGCTCCAAGCTATGAATCATCGGAAATGAAATCTTTCGGAGTTCTCTTTCGGCGTAAGTTATCCGGACTTATGGCCGAATTTTCTCATGATTATGCACTTGCTAAACAAAGGGCAACCAAAACATATGCACAGTCCCAACGAAATTCTAACTCGGTTCACCCTATTACCGACAAGAATGAGTTTATTATGCATGCCAATTTTAGTAG
Source organism: bacterium SCSIO 12741 (assembly GCA_024398055.1). NCBI lineage: Bacteria > bacterium SCSIO 12741. The sequence continues at coordinate 2,946,393 of CP073749.1, forward strand.
TTACGTAAAAGATGTAACTGGAACTTGGGCGAAGGACCATTTGGCCAGTTTGGCTGAAGGCATGCTTAAAGGGGGAGATTGGGTCGCTCTTTGGGCTTTGGTGAACCGGGTGGAGAAAATGAATATTCCGCTGCCCTCCAATTTAGCCAATCCACAGTCGAGCGAAGGTAAGTTTGTAAAGGCAAAATGGAAGGATTACGAAACTAAGGTGAAGCAATCACTGGCTTCATTTAAGCTTTTTGTGGACAAGAAGGTTAAAGGTCAACGAACCACAGAACAAGATCGATACGTCAAAAAAGAAATGCACGAAACCAGTAACCTCAATATCGGAGCACGGCCCGACACCTACCTGGATCCACAAAAGGTTCAGATGGGACAAGTTTGGAAGGGAAAGCGACTTCACGTAGCCGAAATCCGCCGGGGAGGAACGGTGAAAATGCTGGATGCGTTGGCCCAGAAAATTCAGGAACCTAAGTCTAAAGATGATTTTGACTCCGTTGAAGCCGATACCAAGCGATTTGTGGAAGACCTTGACTTAGTCTATGAAAGGGTAAAGGCCGGGAATTTAGGAAAAAAGGAGAAAGAACATTTACACCAATTCTTTGAAGAAAGTAAGGTTAAACTCGATAATATTTGGCTTCCGGCTCGAGCCAAATATCAAAATACCGAGCACTACAGTAAATGGTTAAGTATGGTGGAACCAGCTTATTACTTGGTGGAGAAAGGTATCTTGGATACCGCTTGATTCAATCGCCTGACTTAGCGGTTCCCAATCAAATAATAACCACAAGTGGTGTAGAAATTGCGCAAGTAGGGAATGCTGCCAACCAAGGGAAATTGCTTCCTGGGTTTCAATCCGAATTTGAATTTATAGATGGGGTTGAACAGAAACAAGGTTTTCACCAAAATCTTGTACTGATTACTCTTGCACAAATGTTCAAACTGACCCAGGGAAATTCGGGTATCCTTAACTTCTATCAATCCTTCAATAGTCTTTTCGCTTTCTCCAAAAGCTTTTAAGACGCTTCGGTAAAGACCATAGGGAAGTAAGTGATAATAGGGAAGACGAGCAGCCCATTTGTTCTTAGCCACTTGTTGATGACCGCCGAATGGCATTTGCCAGGGAGGGAAACCAAAGAATACCTTACCATCAGGTTTTAGAATGTCCTTCAGTTTCTTCATCAACTTGTCCTGATCATGGATGTGTTCGATCACATCTTTCAATACAATCAGGTCAAAGGTTCCTAATTCTTCGGCAAAGTCGGTATCGTAAATGTTTTTAGAAACCAAATGAGCCCGCCCTTCTTTGACTTCAGGCTCTAAGAATTTCATGGCCAATTCGTAGCGTGAATGTTGAAGTTCAACTCCTACACCCTGGCATCCGCGGTCCAAAAAGCCTTTGAGCACACCTCCTTCGGCGCACCCGATTTCCAGAACACGGGTTTCCGATGTGATTTCCATTCCTTTTTCAATAAATGGAATCACGTACTCTACGCAATTCTGAAGTTGGGTATTAAAGTACCAGGTTTTGTTGCTGTGAAATTCCATGAAGCTTATCAGGTTTGAAGAACACCTACGTTAAAGGGTTTTTCAATCGGTTTTTTGTTTGCCGCTTCTATTCCCATGCCAATCCAGGTACGCGTATCTGTTGGATCGATGATTGCATCCAACCAAAGGCGACTTGCCGCATAGTAGGGAGTGGTCTGCTTATCGTATCGCTCAGTGATGGTTTTGAGCAACTCTTCTTCTTTTTCTTTGGAGATTTCTTCCCCTTTGGCCTTAAGACCAGCTACTTGGATTTGAAGCAGCGTTTTGGCAGCTTGAGCACCACCCATCACAGCTACTTGAGCAGTAGGCCACCCTACGATCAATCGAGGGTCGTATGCCTTTCCACACATGGCGTAGTTTCCAGCTCCGTAGGAATTCCCCATAATGATGGTGAACTTAGGAACAACGCTATTTGAAACAGCATTTACCAATTTGGCGCCGTCTTTAATGATTCCAGCATGTTCGGATTTGGATCCAACCATAAAACCAGTAACATCTTGTAGGAACACCAATGGAATTTTCTTCTGGTTGCAATTCATAATAAAGCGAGCAGCTTTATCGGCAGAGTCGTTGTAGATAACGCCTCCAAATTGCATTTCGCCTTTTTTAGACTTAACCAGTTCCCGCTGATTGGCCACAATTCCCACGCTCCATCCTTCGATGCGGGCATAGGCGCAAACTATGGTTTGTCCGTACAGTTCTTTATACTCTTCGTATTCTGAATTATCGACCAGGCATTCAATAATGTTTCTAACGTCGTAAGGCTTCGCTCTTGACTCGGGCATAATGCCATAGAGATCAGTCGATGGCTTTTTGGGCTCCTTGATCTCCTTGCGGTCAAATCCCGCTTCATCCATGTGCCCGACTTTGTCCATCAGTTTTTTGATGCGGTCCAGACAGTCTTTGTCGTCTTTGGCCTTGTAGTCGGTAACACCCGAGATTTCACAGTGCGTAGTGGCACCACCAAGCGTTTCATTATCGATCGATTCACCGATTGCCGCTTTCACCAAATAAGATCCAGCCAGGAAAATGGTTCCTGTTTTGTCTACGATCAACGATTCGTCAGACATAATAGGAAGGTAAGCCCCACCAGCCACACAGCTTCCCATCACCGCAGCGATTTGAAGAATGCCTTGGGAGGACATTTGAGCATTGTTGCGGAAAATTCGCCCAAAGTGTTCTTTGTCTGGGAAAATCTCATCCTGCATCGGCAAGAAAACACCCGCACTATCTACCAGGTAAATAATGGGTAGGTTGTTTTCCATGGCAATTTCCTGAGCCCTTAGGTTTTTCTTTCCGGTAATAGGGAACCAGGCACCAGCTTTTACCGTGGCGTCATTAGCCACAATCATACACTGCCGTCCGGCCACGTAACCGATAACCGTGACTACACCACCAGCTGGACAGCCGCCATACTCAGGGTACATCTCATAACCGGCGAAAGCACCGATTTCGATGGTACGGGAATTATCGTCTACCAAATATTCTATACGCTCACGGGCTGTCATTTTACCCTTGCCGTGGAGCTTGTCAATTTTTTTCTGACCGCCTCCCAAATGAATTTTTTCCAGCTTCTTCTTTAGCTTGGATAGGGAAAGGCGCATTACATCTTCGTTGCGGTTAAACTCGAGATCTTGCTTCATAAAAGTATTCCGATTCGGGGAGGACAAATGTAATAGAGAATAGGCTCATAATAATCGAAGAAAAAATACATTAATTTGAATTTTTAATTCTTTGGTCGAAGTATTTATTGTTTGGGCCTAAATATTAAGGAACAAATCAATCACTCTAATGAAAGTCCAATTCTCAGTAACAATATTCTTCCTTTTTATAGCCAACTTTTCACTTTGCGAAGAATTTAAATCGTCAGATTTTGAAAATATTATATGCTTGAAAGGCAAATGTATAGGAGTGAGGGATTTAGGGGAGCAAATTGAAATTGAAACATATGATCGCCAATCAAACTCTTCAGAGAATTTAAAGTACCCGTTTTATTCAAAAAAAGAGAAGTCATTATTTCAGCGAAAAGGTGGCAGGTTCATCAGTGCCAAGGTGTGGGGTGATTGTATTTATTTCTTTTTTCGATTTGAATCAGATAAGAATAAAAAATGGGAGATATTTTCCAAGGTTTATGAAATAAATACTGGACAGTTTCATTCGGATGCAAAATTGCTGTTCGTGCAAAATCAATTACGTTCCGGTGAATTGGAGTTTTATGATATCCATGTTTTCCAAAATGAAAAATATTTATTCTTCGGTGCTAACAATAATGATGGTGGAAATGTATTGAGAATGAGATATGAAGTGCTGTTCTTTGATAAAAATCTGAATTCTATCGATTCATTAAAAACCGATTATAAATTCGGCGCTCAAATCTTTCCTGCGGAATATCATGATAATCTTGAAGGTGATTTTGCAATATTGCTAAGACAGAAGAAAAATCTCATAAAAAGGCATCTTCGCGAGTATTTTTATTTTGATACTGAAGAAATATATACACTTTATACTTGGAAGGAAAACTTAAAAAATAATCTATCGGTAAAATTTGAATCTTCAAGCGCTTTTGTGAAATTGATGAGCCCTTTCATTCTATCTAATGGCGACGTTGGGGTAGTGGGTACATATAGAAATGTTGTACCTGAAAATTACAAAACTCAAGGAGTTCATGGAGTAGAATATTATTTATTTAAAGGAGATCAATTAGAATTGGAGAGAACTAATAGGGTTAGGATTGAAGATTTAAGCGAAGGACAATTAATAAACGATTGGAAGAAAACTCATGAGCATGAATTTTCCAATCGGGATCAGAATGAAACTCTTAAGTCCAGATATGAACCAGAATTTGAAGAATCGGTGGGGGCGATGGTATCTACAGCCCATGATTTATTACCTGCTCACTTCGATTATTTGAATGGGAAACTAATTGGATGTTTTCGTGTAGGGGATATTATTCCTTCACTTGTAACCAGAAATACTTCCACAGGAGGCCACGCGTCTCATTTACAAGTCAATTATTATTTGAGGAAAAGTATTGTTATGGAATTCATAGGCAACTCTTATAAGTTTCATGGAGGAGTAACTGGGAATCAAATTGCCGCGTATACGGGAGATAGAAATTATGTAACTCTTAGATTTAGTTTGGGAGATATTGTTGTTTCAGATGAGGGGTGGCATATTTATCAATTGAATGGGAATAATGCTATTATTATTGCAAAATTGAATTCAGACCTTGAGATTGTCGAATATGTTCATCAATTAGGAGATAATACGGTTGATACATTCACTGATTTTGGTAACATTTCCAGTTTGTTACAATTTCTGAATTACAGAAAACCCAAGGTCAATTCAAAGAAATAATTGTCAATCAAAATTCTTACTAAAACCATGATAGCTAAGAGGATTATTTTCATCACACTAATTATAATTTTAATTACTTCTTTCGTAGGCTCATCTGTTTACGCCCAAGCCCGCGAAAAAATGGCCTCCGTTAGTTGGACTCCATTGATGAAAAAAGGAAAGGGCTACTTCTACGAGGCCTATGTTTTTGAAAATGGGACCCATGTCTGCAGTTGGTTGGATGGCGAAACCTTCAACTTCGTGCAGTATGATGCAGATCTGGAGCTTAAGAAAAGCTTTCAGGTGGAGTGGCCCCACCAATCGGTGAAAGGAAAGTGTTTCCTGATTGATATGTGGCAGTTTGGAGAGAAGATCGTCATTTTTACCCGTCAGAAGGTAAAAAGTGAAGAGCAATTTTACCTGTACGCGATGGTCATTGATCCGGCCACTTTAACGGTTGAGAAGGATCATTTTTTAATTGGAAAACAGAAATTTCTTCGTTCCTACGGTAAGGAATTGTTTGATGTGATTCCTGATAAAACGGGTAAGCATTTGTTCTTTGGATATAATTCTGCCGAATCGGGAGAAGATGATTTGTACTACCAGATTTATCTGTTTGACCAGAATATGGAAGTAGCCTTTGAACGTCAAGTTGAAATGGGAGAAGGTGAAGCGTTGTATACCCGTGATGTGGCCTTTAATGAAAAGGGTGATGTGGCGTTACTGGCTTATCGAGCCAAGGAAAAACAGGAGCGTGTAAAGGGAGAGTCAAGTTTCTACTACACCGTAGGGGTGCTTCGTGATGGCGACGACGAACCGATTACCAATAAAATTGACTTTGGCGAAAACTGGATTTCGGGTGCCGGAATTGGTTTTGATGCCAATAGCGAAGTGATCGTGGCGGGGTACTATTCTGGTATTCGCCCCAACCGAGTAAATGGAAGTTTCATTACCCGAGAGGAGAATGGGGACATGACTCCGGTTAGTTTCCATGAATACAGCATTGAAGAAATCGGTCGATTCTTATCTGAAAAAGGGGAGAAGAAGGCCAAAAAGAAAGAAGAAAAAGGAAAGGAGTTGGAACTCCCGGATTATGACGTATTGGAAGTTCATGAATTTAAAGGAAGTGTTTTTATGGTGGGTGAAATGGATTACGTGGTGGAGTCTACCCGATACGATGCCAATGGAAATATGTACACTACCTATTACTACCACCAGGAAGATGCTATGGTTACCCGTTTTGATAGCGACGGCAACATCGAATGGATGACCCGAATTCCGAAACATCACATTACCACCAATAACGGTCGCTCACCTCGTGGTTCGCACCTCTTTACCCGAATTGGAGATGATTTGGTATTCGTATACAACGATCACCTGAGAAACCATACGGAGTACAATCCGAAGAAGATTTATACCTGTCCTTCCGGCGGAGACGAGTCGGTTACGGCGGTGGCCAAAATTGACCTCGATGGTGACTTAACCCGAGACTTTCTTTACAATGTGGAGGATGAGGCTATTTTCACCTTAGTGAATTTAGGAACGGTGGATCCCAGAGGGGGATTCTTCCTGTATACCTATAAGAAGAAAAACTACAAACTGGCCTATATCCGATTTGAAGAATAGAAGTTCTTCTTAATAAAAGGGCGCGCTTCGTTACCGAGATTAAAGATCAGGTCCAAAACACTTAAGTTCGGTAGAAAGGGGGCTCCGTTGTCCATGAATACCTGATGGTAGGAAGGAAATGGATGGGGAGCGTTGAAGTCATTTTTCTTTCCACCTCGAATGTCAATGCCCGCCCATTCGGTTTGGTATTCGTCGGTCAATTGATAATCCTTTTCCAGTTCCAAGGTATCAAGGATCCAATCGTGCACTTTTAGATTCAAATCGAGAAGAAAGGTCTCTTGTCCGTGCAGGAGCGTGTGGATGTCCTCTTCGTAATATTCAAAAAAAGGGGAGGATGAGTAAGCTGCTTTTAAGGCTCGCCAATGGGTTTGAGGCCAATTCTCCTGGTAAGAAATCTTGATGTCTCTGGTCTTGGTTTTGGAACTTCTCCCACCCAGCAACACCGAAAGAGTCAATGGGCCATGGTTGCCATAAATCACATACCTGCTGCGGTAAGTTTGCTTTAGAAAATGCTCGTGAACTTCAAACCAGTTTTCCCGGTTCAGGAGTTGCCCGTACCAGCTGATCGGCCCGAAAAGGCAAATCGGAGCCAGTACTTTGGAATCGTGTTCAGGGGAATTACTCAATCCAGCGGAAAATACGTTCGGTTCTCACCTTGCCATCAAACCAACCCAGATCTTTATCCAAAGACATCCAAATGAAGGAAGCTTTTCCAACCACGTGATCTTCGGGAACAAAACCCCAGAAACGACTATCCAAGGAGTTGTGACGGTTGTCTCCGATGAGGTAGTAGTAGTTCATTTTGAAGGTGTACTCTGTGGCTTCTTCACCATTGATGTAAATTTTGCCATCGGCAACAGAGAGATCATTTTCTTCAAAAACACCGATGATTCTACGGTACTTCGGTAGTTCTTTTAAAGTAAGAGCAATGGTTTCACCTTTCTTAGGTATCCAAAGAGGACCAAAATTATCCTCGTTCCAAGGGAAGGCCGGATCATTAGGAAAGATTCGAGAACCTTGAATTCCGGTTCCAGGCTCTTTGATTTGAGGTTCAATTCCTTTAATGGAACTCAACTTGTCCATTTTCTCTTTTACGTGAAGAGGCATGGGTAATACCTTGCCGAGATCATTGGAAAAACCTCCATCGTAATCTTCGAAGCTAATTCCAAAGTCACTTTTCAGCGTTCTCTTGTTGAGGTGTGGAGCGTTTACAAAATACTTGTACTGCATCAAGGGAGGAACATAACCTTCTTCTCCATTGATATAAAGAATTCCATTTTTGATCTGTAGTGTATCTCCAGCAATAGCCACACAGCGCTTCACATAGTTTTCCCGTTTGTCTACTGGGCGAGCGGTTATGCTGTAACCTTCCTGAACCACTTTAGAAGCCATTCCTCGGGGCATTCCTTGCTGCATCATCATACGAACTCCGTCGTTCCAGTATTTTCTCGGCATTCCATTGTACAAGTAATCCCGTCCCTGTTCTTTTCCAAAGAGTTGTTGATACTCGCTAAGGATGTCGTAGTAGCTCCGGTTTTGTTGTTCCAGGCAAACGGTATCTCCAGCTGGGAAGTTAAACACCACCACGTCGTTCCGCTCCACGTCTCCCAATCCAGGTAAACGGAAGTGAGGCAATTTCATCCACTCCAGGTAAGATGGAGCATTGGTAAATGGAATCGAGTGGTGAACAAATGGAATAGCCAAAGGCGTTTTTGGTGATTTGGGCCCATAGGCTACCTTACTTACAAATAGGTAGTCTCCCACCAAAAGAGATTTCTCCATAGAGGAAGAAGGAATGGTATAGGCTTCAAACACATAAGTACGAATAATGCTGGCGGCCACGATCGCAAAAATGATGGCATCTCTCCACTCCACAGCCGCGGTTCTTTTGGTTGGCGTGTCGGAGTACCCTTGAAAGGTGGTTTTCTTGTCCATTCCAATCATCGGTAAATAAACGAAGGGCACGAAGAAAGAGAGTAGGGCAGGTATGTCGCCGCGTTTTCCGAAACCAACGGCTAGGTTAAAACTCATAACCATGATCATCAAAATGTTTACCCCTGGGAAAATCAAGAGTAACAACCACCACCAAGGTTTTTTCATGATTTGAAGCCAGATCACCAGGTTGTATACAGGTACGAGGGCTTCCCATCCTTTGCGACCCGCTTTTTCGAACAGCAAATAGAGTCCGAAATGCATGGCAAGGGTAATGATGAGATAGATTGCGATTGTCATGGTTTATAAGTTAAAGTCCGAGTAGATTGTTCATGTTATACACTCCAGTTTTACCGTGACAAAATTCAGCGGCTAATACAGAGCCCAGAGCAAATCCTTTGCGGTTGTGGGCTTCGTGTTTAAAGGAGAGGGTATCAATAGAGGAAGAATAGAAAACCTCATGGGTTCCGGGAACCTCTGGAAGTCTTTTGGCGGTGATCACCAAATCTTTGTCTTCTTCACTTTCGTCCAATTTCCAGGATTCTTTGCGGTCGATCTGTCCCAGAATTTTTTCAGCCGCGGTAATGGCGGTACCACTGGGGGCATCCAGCTTTTGAGTATGATGAATTTCTTCCATACTCACTTGGTACTCTGGATAACGATTCATGATTTCAGCCAGGTATTCGTTAACCTTAAAGAAGATGTTGACTCCCAAACTAAAATTTGAGGCATAAAATAGACAGCCCTTGTTGTCATTCACTTGCTGCACCACGGCATCAAATTCATCATACCAACCGGTAGTTCCAACCACAACGGGAACACCCGCTGAAACGCATTTTTGAATATTGTTCACGGCAGCTTCAGGGCGGCTAAATTCGATAGCCACATCCGTTCCAGCAAGATCTCCTGGGGTGAAATCGGCATTTTCCCGAGTCACTTTCAAGCTAATCTGGTGTCCGCGATCCAAAGCAATTGCTTCGATCTCACGGCCCATTTTTCCATATCCGATGAGGGCAATATTCATTTAAAACGAAGTTTGATTTTCAAGCCCAGTCCGGGAGGTTGCATCCGGTAAAGATCGGGCATCGTGACGGAAGGGCGAAAAGAAAGGCTAAGGTTGTCGCTTACATCAAAATACTTGAGGTGGGCATCTACGGTAGCGTCCACAATTTGAAGTAAGTAAACCAAGGCTACACCGGCAATGGCCAATTCCATGTTTCGCTGATGACGACGCATTTCCGATTCCAAACCACTGGCATTGATATTGGGAAAGTGATTGGTTTTATCCGAGGTGCTATCTATGGTAGCAATGTAAGAATCGCGGTAACGGTTGTATTGGTTGTAACTGTTTATGGATAGGTAGACCAATCCACCGCCCACAGCATAGATAAGCGGTACCTTCCAATATTTCTGGTTGTAAATCTGGCCACCGCCTGGAATAACAGCCGATAAAATGGCCGCCTTTTTAGGCGAGTGCTGCCTCATAAGGGCACTGTCAGAAATAGCCAGGTGAACGGTATCCGTTGCTTCGGCACGTATGGCCACATCATCATCATTTTGCCCCCAAAGGACGGGAGACAAAACACATAAAAACAAACCCAGAAGAAGGCACTTTTTCCGCATCGCTGCGAATTTAAGGAAACTAAGTGGTAGGGGCCGAATTGCCCTGGAAGTTAATGTTTTAATTTCTTAATGAGGCCCTTCAATTCTTTCTCGTCATTGAAGTGGAAAACGATCTTTCCTTTTCCTTCCTGGCCTTTTTGGATTTGGATCTTACTTTCATAGTTTTCAGTAAGTTGATCCAACCAAATCTTTTCTTTACTGTTCAAAGGATTGCGGCCACCACGAGATTTACTCTCCTTTTCACCGCCTTCTTCTCGGGAATTTACCCGAACCAAATCTTCCACTTTACGAACGGAAAGATTTTCGTTGACGATTTTTTCAAAAATAAGGAGTTGTAAGTCCGGATCATCAATTCCCAAAAGGGCACGAGCATGTCCCATGGAAATGGATTTGTCACGAATGCCCAATTGAACGGCACCTGGTAATTTTAGAAGACGCAGGTAATTGGTCACCGTACTTCGGCGTTTACCGACTCGCTCCGCCAGGGCTTCTTGAGTTAATTCGCACTCTTCGATAAGGCGCTGGTATGAAATGGCAACTTCAATAGCATCCAGATTTTCCCGCTGAATGTTTTCAATCAAGGCCATTTCGAGCATAGCCTGATCGTCTGCAATGCGGACGTACGCTGGAACTTCGGTCAATCCTGCTTCTTGCGAGGCTCTAAAACGACGCTCTCCAGAAATGAGCTGGAATTTGTCGTTCCCCATTTTTCGAACCGTAACCGGCTGAATCAAGCCATGAACACGAATGGATTGAGCCAACTCGTTCAATGCTTCTTTGGAAAACTGCGTTCTTGGCTGAAAAGGGTTTGCCTCAATATCAGCTACTGCGATGGTGGCTATAGAACCAGCAACCGGACCTGATGATGGGGCGGAAGACGAAGAGGGGGTAAATCGATTGGACGTAATATCCGTCTCCGAGTTCTCCAGTAAGGCACTCAGGCCTCTTCCTAATGCTCTTTTCTTATTCGCCATCCTTTACCTCAATTATTTTCTCTTCGTCCGACAATCGAGTCAAGTTGTTCTTCTGCAAAATTTCGCGAGCCAGGTTCAGGTAGTTTACCGAACCCTTGCAGTTAGCGTCAAACATGATGGCAGTTTCCCCGTAACTTGGAGCTTCACCCAATTTTGTATTTCGGAATACGATGGTATTGAACACCAACTGTTGGAAGTGCGTTTTCACCTCTTCCACCACCTGATTTGCCAATCGTAAACGCTGGTCGTACATGGTCAGCAGCATGCCTTCCACTTCCAGGTCCTTGTTGAGTAAGTTCTGTACAATTTTGATTGTATTGAGCAATTTGCCCAATCCTTCCAAAGCGAAGTATTCACATTGGATCGGAACCAAAACAGAATCAGCAGCGGTCAAAGCATTAACCGTAACCAGTCCTAAGGATGGAGAGCAATCAATGATGATAAAGTCGTAATCGTCTTTGATGGGATTCAAAGCCATCCGCATCATTTTTTCCCGGTTTGGAAGATTGATCATTTCAATCTCAGCACCAACCAGATCAATGTGACCCGGCAACACGTCAAGATTTGGGCTCTCCGTGTGTAGAATGATGTCTTTGGGATTGACATTGTTGATGATGCATTCGTAAATGCTGGTTTTAATGTTTTTGGGATCAAAACCTACCCCGGAAGTGGCGTTAGCCTGCGGGTCGGCGTCTACAATTAATACCTTCTTCTCCAAAACACCCAGGCTAGCTCCCAAATTGATAGCCGTGGTCGTTTTTCCTACTCCACCTTTCTGATTGGCAATTGCAATTATTTTTCCCATTCCGGAAATCTTTTATAATGATTCGTGATGATCTGAATTAACTGTCTCACGTCCAGTAGTTTGTAGTGAAATGAAAAAACACGGGAACGGGAGATTACACAAAGGCTAAAAGTACTTCTTTTGCATCCAATGGGCCTCTGGCTACATTTGCTTTTATAAACAAAGTATAAACACGAATCTGTTGACAAGGTATGATTACGGTAATTTGCGGAACGAACCGAAATAACAGCTATACCCGAGTGGTGTGCGAGCACCTGCAGAAGATGCTGAAAATGAAGGGTATTCCTTGCGAATTGGTGGATGTGTCTGAGCTGCCCATGGACTTTTATGTCAACAACGAGGTCTACGGAAATCCTACTCCGGAGTTCACAGCGCTGCTGGATCGAAGTATTTCTTCTTCTGACAAGTTTGTGTTTGTTACCCCGGAATACAACGGGAGCTTTCCAGGAATCACCAAGACTTTTATCGATAGCTTTCTCCCGGCTCGTATCCGTGGGAAAAAGGCTGCCTTGGTAGGTGTTTCCTCGGGTCGTGCTGGAAACCTACGAGGTATGGATCACTTGACGGGAGTGCTCAATTACCTCAATATGATCGTGTTGCCTTTTAAGCCTGCCATTGCCCATTGCAATCACCTGATTGATCTGGACAGTCGCACTATCCAGGATGCGAAAACCCAGAGCCTATTGGATGATTTTATCACCCAGCTGGAAGCCCTTTAGCTAATTTGATTTCGACTCTGCCGGGTTGATCTTGTAGGTATACAAATCGGAAACTTCCAACTGAACGGACCTGTCCTTAGTCATGTAGTGCTGAATTAGTTTGAGGTAGTTTTCATACCTGATCTTGGTCCTTTTTCTGGATTTGAAACCATGGTACAAGGTACTAATGCCGAAGCCAATTAAGGCTATTCCGAGCATATAGATCAAAATCGATAGGGCAATAAAAACACCATAGCTGGTATAAAAGATTACAATGCTTAAAATGATTGACCCGGCAAGCAATTGCCCAATGGAATTGTACCAGATGTAACCCACCTTGATGTCCTTGGATTCAATTTCGCTGATCTTTTCTTTATTCCACCAATAAATATCTTCTCTGAATTTAAAGTTGGGGCAGAACTGTTCAAATGGGGTTTGGGTGTAGGTCTTCTTACAGAGCAATCCATGTTCAAAATCCTTTAACCGGTAATGACAAAGTGCACAGTGATCTATTTTAGGGGCGTTGCTCATTTGCTGGTAGTGGTTATCATTGGAAACAAGAACTACGAGCCAATTATAAATTAATTCGAACTAACCTCAACTGTTGTCTTTGAAAGTGATGATGACTTCCTGGGATTGACGGCACATTTTTTTATCAGCTGGACTACAGTTCTTGGAATTCATCCATTGTCACCACGGAGAGTTGTGCAATCTTTGTTAGTAGAATTGATTGCGATTTGATTAAAGAAATCTCCAACGAACAGTACCTGAATTTTCTAGAAAGACTCCCCAAAGATTACCGGGTATCTGTCTTTAACTCACAGGAATGGATTGCTCTTTATGGGGCAGGCTGAAGGTTTTTGGTTTGTTCGAAAAGGAGGACTTTCCCAAAGCTGCATTTTTAGCCTATCCTGACAAAAAGGGGCCGGTCAAAATGCTGAAAACACCACCTTATGCCTCCACGTGCCATTTGGTGATGAACAACCCGGGCCAGAATCGGGTAAAAAGACTCTCCAAGGAAAAGAAATGGATGAAGGAAATTGCGGCTTTTTTGAAAGAGCACTCGAAGTCGATCGTCTTTCTGGCATTTCCTCCTGAGTATATTGATTTTCAGCCTTTTTTGTGGGAGGGACTTAAGGTTACCCCGCAGTATACTTACAGGCTTGATTTGTCGAAGGAAGTAGCGGAGCTTGAAAAGGGGATGAGCCCTGAACGCAGAAACGATTTGAAACGGGCCACCAAAGACGGAGTGGAAGTCGAGGCTGTTTCGGATATTAACCAAGTTGAGATTCTTATTCAGAAAACTTTTGATAGAAAGGGAAAGAGTTTTGACCAATCCTTTGTCTCAAAAGTGTTGCAGGAATTTGCTAATGAGGGAAACTCCATCGCATTCATAGCCAAATACAAAGGTTGTTTTTGTGCCACCTCGTTTATAATTTTCAATTCAAATATTGCCTACTACATTTTCGGCGGTTACGATAGTGAAACTACCCATTCGGGAGCAGGCGCATTGACCCTTTGGGAAGCGATCAAGGCCTGTCGGGAAAGGGGAATAAAGACCTTTGACTTTGAAGGGAGTATGCTGCCAGAAGTGGAGCGGTATTTCAGAGGGTTTGGAGGGGAGATTACCCCGTATTATTTGGTGCATGGAAGTTCGAAGGCAATGGAGACCTTGTTGAAATTTAGAAACCCAGAACTGTTCTAATGAAAATTCTTATTTCGCACGACGTTGATCACATGTCCTATTGGGAACACACCGGAGATTTGATCCTTCCCAAGTATTTTGTTCGCTCTTGGCTCGAATTGGTCAAGGGTAAAATATCCGTCAAAGAGTTAGGGTACCGTCATGCTGCCTTGTTTCATAACCAATGGCAGCATATTCAGGAAATCATTGACTACAATTCAAGTATGGGCTTCAAGTCCACCTTTTTTCTGGGAATGAACAATGGTGTGGGGCTAAACTATCCCATTCATTACGCTGAAAAATGGATACCCAAAATCATAAGTTCAGGTTTTGAAGTTGGAGTTCATGGAATCAATTACGAAACCCTGGAGGGTATTCAGGAAGAGTACGATCGGTTTAAAGGCATTTCAGGTCTGGATTCATTTGGAATTAGGATGCACTACCTGAGAAAAACGGACGATACGTTCAAAAATTTATCCCAAGCCGGATACCTTTATGATGCAACTCAGATTGGTTACCGCAACCCTTATCGAGAAAATGGTTTTTGGAATTTTCCGATTCAAATCATGGATGGCTGGGTGGTTAATGGCAAAAAACGGTATCAGCTTAGAAATCTTGAAGAGTGTAAAACTTTCACCCTGAATGAATTTAAAAAGGCCGAAAAGGAAGGGCTGGAGTACTTGAGTATATTGTTTCATGATTGTTACTTCTCAGCAAGTTTCCATACCTGGTCTCAATGGTATAAATGGGTCGTCAACTATTTGAAGGAAGAGGGGCACGAATTCATTACCCACAAGGAAGCCATCTTGTCACTGGAAAAAGAAGAGGGGCAAAAGAAAGGGCTGCCAATAGCCGAATAGGGCTCACCCCTTGTTTTTGAATTTTAACGGATAGGCCGATTTTGTTTGGTGCTTATCCGGCGAGATCCCTGACCTTCAATCCACTCAACGGGGTGTCCATGTCTTTGATACAGTTCAATCAAGCTTACAAAAAGCTCATACTTTTCTTGAGCTTCTTTTCTATCCTTTAAGCTCCTGATAAATAGCCTTAAGCCATTGGCCAAAGAAGTGACTCCAAAGCCAATCACACCGAAGGTTAATCCCCAAACCCAGCCCATTCCCCAGAGCATTAAGGTGGCTAAAATTCCGGCGATAAGAGTTACGATCCCTCCTAGGATTTGACCCACCGATTTACTGGTGAAATTGAGCAAGTTCACTTCAGGAGCATCCACAGAATGCAGCATCTGAGCATTGTAGTCAACCAAATCGCTTCGGTATTTAAAAGTGGGGCAGTAAGCTTGAAAACTGGGTTTTTCATCGGTTAACCCGCAAACCATTCCACGGCTAAAATCAAGCCTTCGGTGTTCACAAAGGGTGCAGTGGTCGTATTTGGTTATGGCTGCCATAGTTAACAAGAACTACCAGCCAATTTAGTTTATTTCAAACTAATCACCGTCGTTGTCATTGAAGGTTATGGTCACTCCCATGCTCGATGCCATATCGGCCTTAAGCAGGGTAAGTAGACTTTTGAATTCCTCATAAGCCGTTTCAACCTCAGCTTTTTGATTGATTATGGCGGTTCTCAAAGGTGGGGTAATGTTCTTTAATGAGTTCTCGGTGATCTCCATCTGGTCGAGGATCTTTGCGGAAAGCAATTCATCGCCGTGGCGAGCATTGAGAAAATTCAAGTAATCGTCGTACCCGGTTAGGTTCCCCTTTTCGTCACTCTTGGCCAGAAAGATATTCTCCAGAATGATCAAATTGTATTGAATGTGAGCCAACGATCGCCCGCTTAATCCGGATTCAAGGAGGTCAGGATGGGCCTGATTGTCTGAGCTTTTTCCCAGGGGCTTACCCATTTTCGATTTAATGATCTTTTCGTTGAGAGAAATCATTTGGTTGGTTAACGAACCCAGCGAAGAATAGAGGTCGGTACCTTGATTATCAATAAATTCCTGGCGGTAATCTCCGGTCCATAGCTCTTGTATCTGTTGGGCTTTTTCGTACATGTTTTCTCCCAAAGCTTGAAGGTATTTTCTACGGCGATAAGAATGCGTTCCCTGCGTAAGTTGAGCGAGAATGACGGTGTTGCCCGAGTCAGGGTCAAAGAGTAACCATTCCATGGCTGCCAGCCCTTTGGAACTCGAGCCCTTGGAGTTAATGAAGTCACTATTCAGAGAGTCTGAACCCTCGATAAACCCTTGGATAAAATCTCGATTGGTGGGCCAGGTGTTAATCTTATTATGCAGGTAATTGCTCCGGATAGGACCAAAATTGAAGGGTTCGCAACGCCTCCATATTTGTGCGGCCGAGATCCATTGTTTTTGAGCAAGTTCCAAGGTGGTATTATCCGGTTGATTGATAAAGTCGTTAATGGCTACGTTGAGGTTCCTGGCTTCCAGTAAAAAGGATTCATGAGAAGGAATGATAACCCCATCAATCATGTCGGTCAATAAAATGCCTTGATCAAAAGAAGCTGGTGTGGGTTCCGGATCGGGCTCTGATTTATCCTTGTTACAACCCAATATCATCCCGGCAAATACAGGTAGAATGAGCATTTTTAAAAATGATGACTTCTTCATGCTTACAAAGAATTTACGAAGGCAATTAATGCTTGACGCTGAGCGGCACTCAGGTTTTTGAATTTTTCTCGGATAGCTTCTGCTTCACCACCATGCCAAAGGATGGCTTCTTGTACATTCCGGGCACGACCATCGTGTAAAAACAAAGTGTGGTGGTTCACGCTTTCAATGAGCCCAATTCCCCAAAGGGGCTGAGTTCTCCACTCTGAACCTGAGGCTCCGTAGTCCGGTCGGTTATCCGCCAATTCGGGTCCCATGTCGTGAAGCAGTAGATCGGTGTAGGGGCGAATGGTTTGATTGGATAAATGGTCAAATACGGGGTGAGTGCCTGTGGTTACCTTTGGCTTATGGCAGGAGGCACAGCCAATGTTTTTAAAGATTTCTCGTCCTTGCAGCACTTGCTCTTTAGCATAATCACGGCGTGCAGGAACAGCCAGATTCGATACGTATAGTACTACCTTGTCCAGATCGTCATCAGTAATTTCAGGTTCGCCTCCATGTGGGGCTTGCTGGCAATCTTTTTGAGGACTTGGGCAGTTTTGATCGGGGAATAAACTGGTGGTAATTCCCATGTCTCCATTAAAAGCCCCGGCGGTTTGTTGTTTTAGGTTAGGTTGATTTGACTTCCAACCAAATCGTCCCACAGAGATTTGCTTTTTCGTTTCGTCCCAAACGTAGTTGATCCTTCCGGAAACACCATCGCCATCGCTGTCGCTTTCATCAGCCCATTCGATTAGGGTGGCCTCATCTATGGCCTCCAGAAGTCCCAATCCAATCATTTGTTGTCCAATTCGGGGAGATACTTGATATCCAGCTCCCAACGATCCATAATTCAAACCCGAGATAACGTAGGTTGGCTTTCTTAAGCTGTAAGTTTCTCCATCGGGGAAGGTTCCTGGCACTTCGGAGTAGATGATTTCAAAGTCTCCTTCCTTAGGAACTCCTGGTAAGGATTGATCCTGAAGTTGTCCACCATAGTTAGGATCTGCCAATGGTCCTCCGTGTGCATCTGTTCCGGGTACGCTCAGCCTTAGTAAGAAACCGGTAGATATTTCTCCGGTAAATGAAGGAGGAGCACCTCGTCCATCTTTAAAGTGACATCCGGAGCAAGTGCGGGCATTAAAAGTGGGGCCAAGTCCGTCTCTTGCTGTGGTGGATGAAGGAGAACTCACCCAATTCTGGTTAAAAAAGGAATTACCTACAAAAAACAAGAGCTCATCGCGACTGCCGAGAGCAGGAGGTTTGAAGGCAAATGCATTTTCTGAAACATCGAAAACCGTATTCAACCGTCCTCCGGAGTATTGTTCGTCTTGTTCCACTTTAAACCCGGGCTCCTCTTCCACAGGAGGGTCTTCCTCCTTTTTACAAGAGCTCATGGCGAGGCCCATTCCGACCAAAAGGGCAATCGCTAATTGGGAGTTTCTTATTTGTCTGGGTGCGATGTTTCGAAGATGTTTCATAAAACCAAAAAAAGCAGTGGGGGAAACTCCCCAACCGCTTTGTGTGTGTAATACAGATTATCAAAAGCCAGCAAGATTTCCTTGCTGAGGATGGATTACCATCATTTATTCCGGCAGCTCAGTGGAGATTGTGATACCGAGCGCGGTGGCTACCTCTGTGATTTTGTCGCCTTGAGATTGCAGGGCAGTAACAGCCGTCATAATCGGACCATTTCCACTTGTATTCTCAAGAGTAAGAGCGTAATCAAAAGGCACCGGAATGGCGTTCACACCAGCCATGCTGGATGTAGAAAGTGCATTCATTTCACCAGCCAATGTAGGGTTAACGGTGGTGATCAAATCCTGAATAGAAGTACCATTTACTTTACTTCCATCTACACGGGTGTACTCACCGATGTATACGTTTCTAATTCCCTGTGCATTGGTGATAATGTCACGGTGTGTGTTATCGCTGAAGCAAGAGTGCTCATCTTCTTGATCCTGGTTGTCTAAAGCAACGAACATACGCTCACCAGCCAATTCTGATTTGCTCAATGTTCCGATTCCAGTCATCATATTTTTCAAGGCAACATTGTTATCCAAGGCTAGGAAAGTAGAACGGTAGTTCCCGCTTTTTCCTGGATCCCAAGCATCCTTCATCAATTTCAAGTGATCCAACAACATGTCTACGCATAGTTTCAAGTAATCACCACGACGAGCTTGGTTATCAGCCGTTCCACCTGTAGTCAAAAAGTCGGTGTATGGACGCTGACCTGGAGTTTTTGGGTTTACGTCGGTGCTGTCTTGTCCCCAAAGAAGGAATTCGATAGCGTGGTAACCAATGGAAATGTTCTTTTCTCCACCTTTCTCGTTCAATCCTTCCAAAGTAGAAGCATCAAGAGTAGGGTAGGTTGTAGCATCGTTGATAATACCAGCTGTTGTGTTTCCACGGATATAGTCTACGTAGCTTTCATCCAATGGCCATGCATTCAACAAACCTTCTGGTCCATCTTCAGCATCGATAGGACCTGAGGCAAAACGGAAAGCTTCGGTTTGCCCGTAAGGTTCACGAGCCTTTTTCCAGGCAGCTTTACAATCGTCCAATCCGGATTGAGTCGGGTTTGCAACGAAAGCATCGATCGCTGTTTTTAGCTTCATGGCCTCGTTGTAAGAATCTTCATATCCTGCAAAAACGATATCAGCATAGGTCGTTTTGATGGCGCTTTTGGTAGCAGCATGTGGATCACCTTTACTGGCATAAGTACAAGACCCATCGTCATCTTTCGCGTCGGAGTCATAGTTTTCAGCAGTTGGATCTGTACATCCCTCTTTTTTACAACCGGTAGAGAAAACCGCAAGGGCTCCGATAAGGAGCATTAAAATAGAATACTTTTTCATGTCAAATTTCAATTCGTGTTATCGAATGGTTCAATTCAGGGCGCAAAATTAGAAGGGGGCTAAGCGGCATCAATCCCTAATGGAGGGTATTTTGGACTTAGAGTTGGGTATTTTTAGGCCTAACGAAGTTGAAAGTGAATGTGGTCGTCGTGTCTAACGGAATGACAGCCATGAAAACGCACTTTTTCGTAGCGAACCCGAAGTCGGGTTTTAAGATGAGGTTCAATAAAGATTTTCTCCACCTGATCTTGCTTAACCAGGTATTCAATGATCCAACTGGTTTTAGCCTCATCAAGCGTGTAGCCACCTCTTAACGGAAATAGGCTGAGGTATTCCATAAAGGAATAGAGTGGATTTTCTTCCAAACAAGGAGTTACTTGGTCAACCTCTCCCTCGTTTGGGCCTTCGTAATGACCATAGCCACTCCAGGTGGTACCTTGATTCAGAATTTGACCATTGGGTGTGCTATACACAAAGGCCAAATCCAGTTTTTTGCCATCATTATGACTGAGGTGGGGAAAAAGTGGAAAACCATCAATCAAAGGGAAGTTGGCGTCTAAATAAATGATTTTTCCACCGGGATATTCCTTTTGAAATTCTTCGGCAGTTCTGTATACAACAGCGGCCATTTCTTGATCCACATACTGTCGGTTGCACAAGGTGGTTAGCCAGGTCCCGGGAGCCACTTGATCGTCTATTAGAGGAAGAGGTTCACGATTCCAAAGCGATGCTAATTGGGGAACCAAAAAGGCGCAATTGAGGGCGTAGAACAATACAAAGAGGGGAGTCGATATCCACCAGCTTTTCCAACTTTTCGGGAACCCTGGGTAGAGTACAAATCGAAAAACGAAAAAGAGCAATCCACCTACCTGAGTGAGGATGGTAAGCAGAATAATAAGCGTGGTGGAAAATAGAAATCGAAGCATGAAATGGTGGTTGAAAGATACATAGCTTTCTAAAAATGCACTTCTTTCCCAACGAACCAAAAACTCTTTCGGATATTTGGGAAAAATCAAACCATGGAAATTCTGATTAACCCCGATTGGGAAGAAAAAGATTGGAGCGAGCTGCAGGCCTTATATATAGCGGTGGAATGGCAAGCTCGTGAAAGAAAGGATTTGGAAAAGGCCACCCGAATGAGTTCCTGGGTAGTCGTGATTAAAGACCAGGACCGGATAATAGGTTTTGGGAGAACCATGGATGATGGATGCTATTACGCCGTTTTGGTCGACGTTATGATCCATCCCGATTACCAGGGGCAAGGATTGGGGACCAAAATTGTGAAGCTCCTGCGTGAAAAATTGGAAGGCTACCTCTTTATTACTCTTTCGGCGGCACCTGAGAAAAATGGATTCTATGAAAAATTGGGTTGGCGTCAGCAATCATCAGCCTTTATTTGGCCGGTGAGCGAAAGGCAGGAAAAGGAGCACTGCGTTCCAGTCGCTAAATCCAAGTAATTATTTCCGTTTGAGGTAATTGGAAAATTCCGGAAACACTTGATCAGCAATGTTTATGTATTGCTGAATAAACTCATCCAGAGCATGTTTATCTGAAGGATAGGTGCAGTTTTTAGGATGTCCAAATTCGTAGGTTTTCATAGAGAAATCCGAGCCTTCTGAACCGGCACGTAATTCGATTCGGAAGAAACGACCATCCCAGAATTGGCATAGCGATCGGGTAGAATTTTCTTGATGGCCAATGGACAAAATATATTCCAGTCGCTGATAAAACTCCACTTGATCGAAGTAGGAGTAGTCAATGGTATCTCTAAATGACTTAAAAGAACGGTTGGCATTTTTGCGGTAGCGAATGGATTGCTTCTGCAAATTGAATTCCATTTCGAAGATATAAACCCGCTCATCCAGATTGGGATCATCGGGGTATTTGAATCCACCTATAGCAACGCGTACTACTTTGAATTGATCATTGAATTCGAAGCCTTGGGCAAAGGAATGGTCCGGGCACAGCAGAATTCCGAAAAGGGTTGCAAACAGAAGGTTTTTTAGAGTGAGCATTGTGGGTGTTATCTGAAATAAAGATAATAGAATTGGTTGGTTTTAACAACGGATCTTTTCCCTGAGGTTTTGGTTAACTGACTATTCCCTCATTGAAATAAGGAGCCAATTTGAATGATGAGGTATACGCCGTTTTTTTGAAAATGTTTGTGGTTCTCCAGTTTGTGATCCTGATTTGGGCTTTAAGGGTTACACCGACGCCCTATTTCGCTTTGCTCAATGGTCTTTTTTTTATTCTCTTTCGCTCAAGCTTGCTTGGCTCGAGGGGATTGGGTTGCTTTTTTAGAGGATTACTTTGTGATCCTGATGTGAGCTTAAGGGTTACACCGACGCCCTGTTTCGCTTCGCTCAGCGGTCTTTTTTATTCCCTTTCGCTCAAGCTTGCTTGGCTCGGGGGGATTGGGTTGCTTTTTTGGAGGATTACTTTGTGATCCTGATTTGGGCTTAAGGGTTACACCGACGCCCTATTTCGCTTTGCTCAATGGTCTTTTTTTATTCCCTTTCGCTCAAGCTTGCTTGGCTCGGGGAATAAAAAAAGCCCTTCACTTTCGTGAAAGGCTTTCGGTGATCGCGATAGGATTCGAACCTATGACCGTCTGCTTAGAAGGCAGATGCTCTATCCAGCTGAGCTACGCGACCCTTTAAATATCCGGAGATATTTAAAATGAATTTTTTTCTTTTTTTTCTGACCGGCTGCCTTCTAAGCAGACGGTCGCGTCTTCCAATTTTATCGGAGCTTTTTAGGGATCCTGATAATTTCGGGCTGCAAATATATAAATTGCTTTGCCAGAAGGCAAGCCCAAATTGCTTTCAAGTCAAAATTGGGCAACTTTCTCCTTTTTTGATACATTTGAGAAGGTCAGTTCCACGGCTGAACTCAAACTTGACTACTGTGGCAATTATTGGTAACAAAAAGTATCATGCCCACCATCGCCGGAGGATTACTGTTGTTTCAACGGTTGTCGTGACCTATGTATTCCTACTTTTTCTACTTCTTTACTTCGAAGGTTATAGCCGCGAAAGTCCCATTCGAGACTTCTTTGACGCCCTCTGGTATTCGATTGTAACTCTTACTACAGTAGGCTATGGAGATATGTATCCGCATACCCTTGGAGGTAAGCTAATTGGCTTTATTTTCATATTGGGCAGTTTTAGTATTTTTGGGTTTCTCATAGGTCAGATTTCCAACTACATGGCGGAACAGTTAGAAGAGCGAAAACTCGGTTATCAGGGAACAAACTTTACGAATCACGCAGTGATCATTGGTTGGAATGCTTCCGGATACGATGTGCTCGAACAACTTATCGGAGTGGGAAAACAAGTGGCCATCATCACCAACAAACGAGACGATATTGATCTCATTCGAGAGAGTTATTCCAATAATTTGGTATTCACGCTCTTGGCGGATTACAATAAAATGGAAATGCTCGAAAAGGCCAATATCAAAAAGTCCGCCATAGTGTATGTCAATTTTCAGGACGATACGGATAAATTGGTTCATATTCTTAACCTGAAAAAGCACTACAACGATCTGAAGTACATCGTTACCTTGGACAATTCAAACCTGAAAAAAACCTTCCTTAGTGCCGGTGTAACTTACACGGTTTCAAAAAATGAAATAACCTCTAAGTTGCTGGCCAGCTACATCTTTGAACCAGATGTGGCCCGCTACAGTGAAGATATTTTATCCTTTGCCGAAACGGACGAGGATTACGATATAAAAGAGTACCGGATTTCAAACGATAACCCTTTGTTGGGGCGGACTTATGGCGAGTTGTTCTTCGAACTGAAGAAAGAGGCCAATGTTATATTGATCGGTTTGACCAAGATAATTGAAGATGAACGGGTGTTGTTGAAAAACCCACCTAATGATACTATTATTGATGTAGGTGATTACCTCATTATGATTATGAATGGTGGAGCATCGAGAAAAATTGAGAAGATTTTCCATACGGAAGAAGGTGGATATTGACTTATATTAGCAGTTTTATATGGGTATAATCATTCCAATCATCCTCGTGACGTTTTGTTCCGTGGTAATCTGGAGAAGTGTGGACGGCTTTGCCACCGCTTCGGATTATTTAGGAAGAAACCTGTCTGACGGGGTAAAGGGCGCAACCATAAATGCGATTGCGAGTTCTATGCCCGAACTGTTTACCACCATATTCTTTCTTTTCTTTCTGAATGACGTAGACGGTTTTAGTGGCGGGATTGGAACCACAGCAGGTTCGGCCATCTTTAACGCCATGATTATTCCTGCTTTGGCCATTCTGGCTGTTATCTATTCTGGAATAACCCAATACGTGAACGTCTCGAAAAAGGTAATTCGACGAGATGGTATCGCTTTGATTCTCTGTGAACTTGTTCTGATCGTTCTTATCTCGGGCAACCGCCTGGAGTGGTGGCATGGAATGGTATTGATGGTGATTTACGCCATCTACATCACGTATATGCTTAGCACCATGTCCAAAAGTGAGCATGTAGATTCACATGCCTACAACCAACAAATGGCCGACGGAAAGGATGATGACGACGATGAAAGTGGTCGAAAACGTACCATGATCGAACATGGATTGCGTTTGGATTTGGAATCACTCGTTATTGGAAATCGGCAAATTACTGGTGCTAATGCCTGGCCTTTGTTGATCATTTCTACTATCACCATTGCTGTTAGCTGTTACCTTCTTGTATTGGCCTGCGAATGGTTAGGAGCCAAATCTTACGATGTGCCTTATTTGGGAACTTTCGAAGGGTTGGATATTCCCATTCTGTTTGTGGCTCTGATAATCGCTTCCATGGCTTCCTCTATCCCTGATACTATTATCTCCATGAAGGATGCCCAAAAAGGGAACTACGATGACGCGGTTTCCAATGCTATGGGAAGTAACATGTTTGACATCTGCTTCGCATTGGGATTGCCACTTTTCTTGTACACCATTATCCACGGACCTATTACCATGACTCCGGAGATCAATGATTTGAGTGGTGAGTTGCGAGTACTACTATTACTCATTACGGTGGTTGTTTTCTTCATCTTTTACTTGGGAAAACATGTGGGGAAAAAGAAGGCTTTCTTCTTGTTGTTCCTCTACGCCATGTTCCTGCTCTACGTTATCGGACGAAGCTCCAACGATCCCATTTCTACAGAGGTATCTCACGTTCTTAGAGAAATCCTCTACGCGATCAACTCCATCGTTTACTAAAACAAGTTTCTAAAAATTTAATCTTCCTTGTTTCTGAGCATAGCTCGCTGCATTTGTCGAATCTCTTCGACTTTTTCAGGTTGCTTGTTCTGAATGTAGGAATTGGCCAGGTTGTTTAAGGTCCGCATCATGATGTCATGGTTAGTGCACGGCTGAAAGAACATCGGATTAGGCTTGAGTTTGATTTCAGTGAGAAATGCCTGGATATCCTGTCGAGAGAATACAGCTCCGCCTGAGAATGGGTTGATGTAGAACAAAATATCAGGATCGTTGTGATCCTTATTGGTCATTTGACTCATTTCATCGGCCCAGGCCAGGATGAAGTGACGTGGTAGATTTACACCGTGAATCGGTAATTCCAATCGCTCGGCCATAATAATGTAAAGAATGGCCATGGAAATAGGATTTCCCGTACGGGTTTCTATCACCCTATTAATGTAAGAGTTGTCAGCCGCGTGGTATTTCTCCACGTTTCCTTTGAAGTGGTATACATCAAAAATGATGTGATTGATGACCTTCAATTTCTCCAGGGCCGTTAAGCCATCATGAAGTTCGATCCAGATGTCCTTTTCCAGTTGATTAAAAAAGGTATGGATAGCTTCCACATCAATATCGGGTATTGATACCGTGCAATGAGAATTAGTCCATCAAGGA
Source organism: bacterium SCSIO 12741 (assembly GCA_024398055.1). Classification (NCBI taxonomy): domain Bacteria; species bacterium SCSIO 12741. The sequence continues at coordinate 2,971,909 of CP073749.1, forward strand.
GTGGCTTATTTGCATTCTCCGACCATTCAGAAAGACGGGTGGTAACCAGGTCCAATTGGATTTGGTGAATCAAGGATTCAACCCTACTTTGAAACAAAATGCCGTAAGCTTGATGCTCCCATGCCTCTTCCAATGCAGGTATAGCATCGGTACCGAGAGACTGCAATTTTTTGCTTACCTGATCAAAAATTTGTTCATCAGGATCGTCCAGCAAATGAATCAGGGCATTCAGTTCTTTGTCTGTAAGAGGCATCCCTACAAAAATATCTTGTAGAGACCCCTAACTCGGCAAGGCCCTATCCGAAGTTTTACAATTTAGGCTGTTAATCGGTTTAAGGTGCTTTCAATGAGCTTGTTAACGGTTGTTTTGTAGTCTTTTGAGTAGCTTTTGGTAAAGCGATTGGCTATAACTGCGCATACGGTGCAACATTGATGCCCGAGCATTCCGCCTAAGCCATAAAGGGCTGCTGTCTCCATTTCGAAGTTAATGATTCGATGGCCGTTGTGGTTAAATTGGTTGAGCTGCTCATTCAATTCCGGACGATGTGCGCTTAGTCTTAATTGACGCCCTTGAGGGCCATAAAACCCGCCTGCCGTTGCCGTGATTCCACCATACATTCCCTCCTTCAAAGTATCGAAAAGTTGGGTTGAGCTACGTACCAAATAAGGTTCTGCAGCGGCCGGATTCCAATCCAATTGACGAACAATTTCCTGCTGGATGGACTGTTCTTCTTCGTCGTATTCAAAATCGTAGTAGTGAAGTACACCATCCATTCCCATTCCGAAAGTGCTGATCGCAAATGAGTCAACTGGAATATCTTCCTGCAGAGATCCACAGGTGCCAATTCGTACCAGATTCAGCGATTTAAGCGACTCCTTGGGCAAACGGGTTTGAAGATCAATATTTACGGCCGCGTCCAATTCGTTGATGGCAATGTCCATATTGTCCGGTCCAATTCCAGTAGACATCACGGTGATTCGTTTTCCGTTGAATACTCCGGTTTTGGTTTTGAATTCCCGGTTTTGAACCTCAAAGTCAACCCGCTCAAAGAAGCTACTCACTTGATCCACACGCCCTTGGTCGCCCACCAGAATAATGGTGTCTGCCAGATGTTCAGGCTTTAAATGAAGGTGGTAGATAGATCCGTCTGGGTTAAGTACCAATTCGGAATCAGGGAATGGGGTATTTACAATTCTTGGATTTCGAGGTCTCATACCACAAAAATGGGATTTTTCAGCTCTCCCTCGACCCAATCTTCTTTGGATAATCTTGTTGAAAGTCTCATATTTGTCACTATGCCGGTCTTACAGGGACATAAGGTTTCACTAAGGGCTCTGGAGCCCACAGACATTGATCTGTTGTTCGAATGGGAGAACAATACCGAGGTATGGAAAATCTCGAATACCATTACCCCATTTAGCCGGTTTACCTTGGAGCAATACATCACGAGTAACCACGACATTTTTGCTCACAAACAACTGCGTTTGGTCATTTGTATTCAAGATCAAGCCATTGGATGTGTGGATTTGTTCGATTTCGACCCGATAAATCACCGGGTGGGAATTGGCATTTTAATTGCGGATGAGGAACAACGACAAAAGGGTTTTGCAGCAGATGCATTGAATTGTTTGTTGGACTATTGCCGTGAGTATCTGGATTGCCACCAGGTGTATTGCAACATCATGGAGGAGAATAAAGCCAGTGTTTACTTGTTTGAAAAGGCTGGATTTGTGCTGGCGGGAACCAAAAAAGATTGGGTTCGTCAAGGAGACACCTACGTGAATGAACTGCTGTATCAAAAGATTTTAGGGCTTGAAGAAAATTAGAATTGTAGCCATTGCTATGCTTCTGGTATTGGGATTGGTATCAGGATTGGGGTGGAAGTATTACCATGATATTTACGGACCCAATGTAAAATGGAAAAAAGAAGAGCCGCTCTATCTCTATATTCCTACAGGGAGCGACTTTAACCAATTGGTTCAAATCATTGAAGAAGAAGGTTGGTTGAAAAACACATCGTCTTTCAAATGGGTGGCTGGACTAAAAGAATACGACCAAAAGGTTAAGCCGGGGCGCTACTTACTTGAACACGGTATGAGCAATAATGAACTGGTTAATAGTTTGCGATTGGGGTCGCAGGCCGCGGTAAAGGTGACCTTCAATAATGCAAGAACCATGAGTCAATTGGCAGGGAAACTCACCCGACATTTAGAGGTGGATTCAGCTTCCTTGGATGCGATTCTTGGTCAAGACAGTACAGCTCACCGTTACGGATTTCAGCCCGAGCAATTTCCGGCCATGTTTATTCCCAATACCTATCAGATTTATTGGACCACAACACCAGAAGAGTTGCTGGACCGTATGGCTCGGGAGTTTAAGACCTTTTGGACTCCGGAGCGCAAAAAGTTGGCAGCAGGTTTGGGTTTATCTCAATCTGAGGTAGCAACCCTGGCCTCCATTGTAGAAGAAGAAACTCAAATGAGGGATGAGCGGAGCAGGGTTGCCGGAGTGTACCTAAATCGTTTGAATAGGGGAATGTTGTTACAAGCCGACCCTACCCTAAAATTTGCAGCAGGAGATTTTACGATTAAGCGGGTGCTGAACAAGCACAAGGCTATAGATTCTCCTTACAATACCTATAAATACACCGGATTGCCACCAGGTCCTATTCGCATTCCGGATCAACACTCCATTGATGCTGTCTTGAATGCCGAAAAGCATGGGTACCTCTATTTCTGCGCAAAAAGTGATTTTAGCGGATACCATGATTTTGCGAAGACGTACAATGAACATTTAAAAAACGCCAGACGTTATCATTCAGCCTTGAACAAAAGAGGGATCTAAAAATCGTTGGCTAATAAAGCATAGAAGAAATGAAAATCAAATTTGGAACCGATGGCTGGAGAGCCGTCATTGGCCGGGAATATACCGAGGATAATGTAGCTCGTCTTACCACAGGTGTTGCTTATTGGTTAAAGGAATACTTTCCAAATCCACGGGTGGTGGTTGGTTTCGATTGCCGCTTTGGTGGGGCTCGTTTTGCCGAGATTGTAGCCAATGTATTGGACTTTCATGGCGTACAGGTTATTTACGATACCCATCCTGTAACGACTCCTGTAATTTCCTATGCGGCGAAAAAATACGAGGCCTCTTTGGGCATCATTCTGACGGCTTCTCACAATCCCCCGGATTACAACGGATACAAGCTAAAGGGCGGTTATGGCGGCCCCTTGCTTCCGGCGCAGATTGCTGAAGTAGAAGCCCATGTGCCTGAAGAGATTGAAGTAAACTATTGGTCTTTGGATCAAAAAATTAGCCGCAAAGAGGATTTAACCGCACTCTACCTGGAAGAAGTTCGCCGTCAGTTTGACTTGGATGCGATTCGCAATGCTCCGTTTCAAGTGGCTTATGATGCCATGTATGGATCCGGTCAGTTTGTGGTTCGTGAGTTGTTGCCTGATGCTCTTTTGTTCCGTTGTGAATGGAATCCCCATTTCTATGGAATCAATCCGGAGCCGGTAGAGAAAAACTTAGGTGAGTTTCAGGATTACCTCAAAGGTCAAAATGCGGATATCGCTTTGGTCAATGATGGGGATGCCGACCGCATAGGTTTGTTAGATGGAGATGGAAACTACATCGATTCGCACATGCTTCTCCTGCTTCTTATTCATTATCTACATCGCTATAAAGGAAAGTCGGGTAAAGTAGTATGCGGCTTTAGCTCCTCGGTGAAGATTGCTCAGTATTGCAAGCAGCATGGTTTGGATTTGGAAGTGGTTCCAATCGGATTTAAGCATATCTGCGATCGCATGTTGCATGAGGATGTATTGGTTGGAGGAGAAGAGTCTGGCGGAATCGCTGTTCAGGGGCATATTCCAGAACGTGATGGTATTTGGAATGGATTACTGTTGTTTCAATGGATGACTGAAACCGGAAAGTCGATCGGTGAGTTGATGGATGAGGTACGCGAAATTGTGGGACCCTTTGCCTACCGTCGGATAGATCTTAAGATTCCGGAGGAGCTTAAGCAGGAAATTGTAGAACGCTGCAAGCAGGATGCTTATCAAGCCTTTGGTGATTTTAAGGTTCAAAACCGGGAAGATTTAGACGGTTGGAAATATTTCCTCAATGAAGATGAATGGGTGATGATTCGTCCTTCGGGAACGGAACCTGTTTTGAGAACCTATGCGGAGGGTAAAACACCTGAACGGGCCATCGCAATTTTAGAGGCCTGCCATAGTACCCTTTTAGGGCCAGATTACAAAAACAAGTAGAAGTCACGAAGCAGTTCTTTTACCTCAAGCGAATAATGGTGCCGTCCTTCGGATTCGAGGATAAAGGATTTTACTTCGGTTTCTTGAGCCACTCGACCACAGGTTAAAAGCATTCGTTTTACCTCGTGCACAGGCGTTGGATGCATGGACCATTCTCGTAGGGGATGAAAGTTGAATTGATCCATCCACTTTCGGTAATCATTCTCTCTGTCCTTGGGGATTACCATAGAAAGCTGCCCGCTGGCACTCAGGTGTTGATCAGCGAAACGAAAAAGGTCATCCAGATCGAGGCTTAGGTTTTGACGAGAAAGGTTTTTACCCTTGTTATCAGATAGGGTAGAGGGCTTAAAATAAGGCGGGTTACAAACGATTCGGTCAAAGTTAGATTGGGGAATGAAACTTTGAAGATCCTGTTCTACCAAACCGATGTCCCAAGGTGATTCTTCAAAATTGATTCGAGCCTGATCGGCGGCTTCCTTCTGGTATTCAAGAGCAACAACTTGGGCTTTAGGAGCTCGTTGTTTAAGCATAAGGGCGATTAGTCCTGTACCCGTTCCAATATCCAGAATTCGATGCTCATTTTGCACTGCTGCCCAAGCCCCGAGCAAAGCACCATCTGTTCCTACTTTAAAGGGAGCTTGGTCTTGATGGATGGAAAATTGTTTGAACCGAAAAGGCCGGGTAGCCATTAATCGATGTACATTTCGATGAGTCCTTCCGGAGTAGTTACAGTCAGCTCCTTGGTTTCACGGTTCAATTTCACCACCGTGTCATCTAACATTGGAATAAGGATTTCTCCTTTTTCATGATCCACTACCAATAGGTCTTGAGCCGTAGATTCCTGAACCTTGCGCAGAACGCCCAGTTTTCCGTGTTTTTCATCAATGATCTGAAATCCCGGAATTTCATGGTAATAGAAATGATTGCCCGTTAGTTTGGGAAGAATGTCTAACGGGAGGTAGAGGGATTTTCCAACGAGTTCTCGAGCGTCGTCGGGAGTTTCAATGCCTTCGAATTGAATGACAACTTTATTGTTGTGCCCAGGTCGAAGGTCTTCAATAAAAAATGGAACCAGTTGTTTGTTGATTTCAACAAACACTGATTCCATTTCAATGTATTCATGAGGATTGGTAACGTCCAGGAAAACATAGAATTCTCCTTTCAGTCCCTTGGGCTTGACGACATAACCAAGGTAGTAACAATCGTCAATCTGCGTCATGTAGCAGTAATCCTAATGGATTAGTCCTCTTTTTTCTCTTCTTCAGCAGGAGCCTCAGCAGCAGGAGCTTCCTCAGCAGCTTCAGCGGCAGGAGCTTCTTCTGTAGCTTCAGCAGCAGGAGCCTCTTCAGTGGCCTCAGCAGCAGGAGCTTCCTCAGCAGCAGCTTCTTCGCTTACTTCTTCCTCTACAACAGGGGCTTCAGCAGCAGCCAATTCAGCTAAACGAGCTTCTGTGAATTCACGCTCAACTTTCAATTGGGCTTCAGCTTGAGCTACTTTCTCTTGGGTCACTTTGTCTGCCTTAGCAGCAATCTTGCCTTCTTTCTCGGCCAACCACTTGTCGAATTTAGCATCTGCTTGCTCTTGAGTATGAGCACCTTTTGTAACTCCTTTGTCCAGGTGATTTTTCATCATTACACCTTTGTAAGACAAAATAGCACGAGCAGTGTCTGTAGGCTGAGCACCAACCTTTACCCAGTGCAATGCACGGTCAAATTCCATCTCGATGGTAGCAGGATTTGTATTGGGGTTATAAGAACCAATACGCTCAATAAAACGACCATCTCTCTTTGCACGGCTGTCAGCTACTACGATGTGGTAGTAAGGACGTCTTTTCTTTCCGTGTCTTTGTAATCTAATTTTTGTTGCCATTATCTATTATTGATGCGGTACGAAACCGCCGTTAATAATTGGGCGGCAAATATCGGATTATTTTCTTTATGATTGAATAACACTTCCATCCTTTTTTATGGGTTAACTTTGTTTCGTGGAACACAAAGAACTCCCTGATAATCTGATCCTTTTCGATGGATTATGTCACCTCTGTAGCGGGGCGGTTCAGTTTGTTTTGGAAAGGGATAAACACAATCGCTTTCATTTTGCTCCTCTTCAGGGCGAAATTGGTCAGCGAATCTTAACCGAACAGGGCAAAAATACCACGGATTTCGATTCCTTCGTTTTGGTTCAAAATGGTCGTTTTTATGAACGCTCTACTGCGGCATTAAAGGTGGCTCAAGCCATGCCTGGATTATGGCCTATGTTAGGTGTTTTTCTGATGGTTCCCAGGGTTATTCGGGATGCCGTTTACAATACCGTGGCTCGAAATCGCTACCGGTGGTTTGGTAAAAAAGAGAGTTGCTGGATTCCCCGACCAGAGTGGACGGCGAAGTTCCTTTAGTTGGAAGCCAATTCACTTAGCTTGCCCGCTTTGAGTTTAAGACCCAGATTGGTTTCAGCCCAAATATTGCCTCGTTTATCTACTCCGTAAGATTCATCTTGCATCGTAATCATCCACAGGTATCCTTTGGCCTCACTGGCTTCTTTTTTTCCTACCACGAGTGGACTTCCTAAACTACTGAACCAAATGAGTTGATCTTCTTTATTGAGGTAATACACATTTTCATCGCCTTTGAATTGAAAACGATAGATGATTTTGTGTTGAGTCAGGTAATCGGTTCGGGCTTGGTGCCGTTCGTTCATTTTTAGTTTACGAAGTCCAGCCGACTGCATCCAACCTTCGGTTAAGGCCTGAATTCGAGATTCGATCATGGGATGAAGAATGGTATCCGCCACACCATCAATTTGCCGGAGATTTCTCAGGGCAGATTGTGCCTCTTCCAAAGTGGCGCCCATCAAATGGAGAATGTAGCCACTAAAATGGTCTGCCTCCAACTCATATCCCGGATTGGTTTTTCCGGGTTTCACGGTATGTCCTGCAAGGTGGTGACCAATTTCATGGGCCAACACACTGTAGGCCGACCAGTCGGTTTGAGCTTGATTACGCAACCGCAGAATAAAATTGGGGTTGTAGCCAATGTAGCGCTTGGAACCCTTGGTGTAGGCTACAACGTTAGGCACATCCTTTTGAACAATGGAAAAATTCTGAGGAAGTCCGATGTGGTATAGCACCATGGCGGCTGCTTCTTTTGCCAATTGATCGGCCTCATATTCGTTGGCAGAAAGGTTTTGATTTTGGGCAATACAGTTTAGGAAGGAAAAGGAAAAAAGGACAATCCAAGCTAGGTTTTTCATTCCTGCATTTCTTCTTTAAACTGCACCTCGTACAGATTTTTATATAATCCGTTTTGATCGAGCAACTCCTGGTGATTTCCAGACTCCACCATGCGTCCTTGATCCATGACAAAAATAGTGTCTGCATTTTGAATAGTCGCCAGTCTGTGGGCAATGATTATGGAAGTTCGATCACGGGTCAATTCTTCGGTCGCTTTCTGAATCATTTCTTCGGATTCAGTGTCGATGGAAGAAGTGGCTTCGTCCAAAATCAGAATGTCTGGATTGTAGACGTAGGCCCGGATAAAGGCCAACAGCTGACGTTGCCCAACGGAAAGAGTTGCACCTCGCTCGCCAGGATTGAAGGAATAACCTCCTGGCAGATTCATGATAAATTGATCTGCGCCAACTTTGCGTGCAGCCTCTCGAACTTCCTCCAGGCTTATATCAGGGTTGCCCAGAGTGATGTTGTTGAGAATGGAGTCGCTAAATAAAAATACATCTTGAAGCACCACGCCCACACGACTTCTTAGGAATTCAAGACTGTAGGATCGAATGTCCTTTCCGTCTAAAAGGATTTGACCTTTCTGGAATTCATAGGTCCGGCACAAGAGATTAATCACAGAGGTTTTTCCAGCTCCGGTGGCTCCCACAAAGGCTACAGTCTGTCCGGCCTTTACCGAAAAGTTCAAATCCCGGAGGATGTAATTCTCTTCTTTATAAGCCAACCAAACTCCTTCAACATCAATGTTGCCTCTCAGTTCGTCTGCCGTGAACTCGCCCTTGTCCTCAATCACCGAATCGGTATCGATTACCTTAAAGACCCGATCAGAACTTACAATGCCCATTTGAAGAGTATTGAAACGATCTGCCAATTGGCGAATAGGGCGGAAGAGCATATTGATGTAGAGAATGAAGGCTACCAAATTTCCAAACGACACTTGGTGTTCGATCACCCCTTTTGATCCAAACCAAACCAGCAAGGCCATAGAGGTGGCGCTCAAAAGCTCTACTGCCGGAAAGAAAATGGCGTTGGCCCAAACTGTGCGAATGTGGGCATTCCGGTGTTCTCGGTTAATGGCCTTAAATTTTTCCATTTCCCGTACTTCCCGACTAAATATCTGCACCACATTCATTCCGGTAATGTGTTCCTGCACAAAGGCATTGAGTCGGGCTACCTGGGTTCGAACATCTGTAAAAGCTGACTTAATCGCCTTGTTAAACATTCGCGTAACCAGAATCAGGAGTGGGATGGAGGCTAAACTCAAAAGGGCCAGAAACCAGTCGGTGTAGAACATCACAAAAATCACCGCAATCAGTTTTAAGAGATCGCCAATGATGATGAGAATCCCATTGGAAAATACGTCGGCAATGGTTTCGATATCGGAAATTACCCGGGTAACCAGAGTTCCGATGGCGTTGTTGTCAAAATACTTGAGCTTAAAGGCAGAAATCTTTTGGTAAACCTGCATCCGAAGATCCTTAATCACGGACTGCCCGACCCAGTTGGCCAGGTAGGTTTGAAAAAATTGGAGCAGCGTTTCTAAAAGCAGCAACCCAATCATCACCATAGTCATGATCAGCAATTGATCAGGATTAGGGTCAATAATGGTATTGTCCAGCGTATATTGAATAAGCACGGGACGGACCGGACCCAAAAGGGCTAACACAAGAACGAGGGTTCCTGTAATGGTAAATAGCGAACGGTAAGGGCGTACGTATTTCAACGTCCGTGAAAGGATCCCAAAATCAAATATTTTACCACTTACTTTACTCATGTCAATCCCTGCTTGAGGCTATTCGCCTTCATTCAATTCTCGCTCCCAAATCCATTCCGGATAGCCAATGTCCCATAAAAACAACCCTTGGGCTGGTGCAGAAGTTCCCGCTTCCGATCGATTTCCCGATTTTATGATGTTTCTAAAATCTTCTTCGCTCAATTTTCCTTCGCCTGCTTCCACCAAGGTACCAACCACTGCTCGTACCATGTTGCGAAGAAAACGATTGGCCCGAATTTCGAAATAAATTCCAGTTTGATCCTCATCCCAATACCAGGCTGCACTGTGTACCAGACACCGCGTGTGAGTCACATCTGATCCCGTTTTGGCAAAGGCCGCAAAATCCTCTGTTTCAATGAGAATTTCGCACATTCGGTTCATAAACCCAAGGTCTAATCGCTTGCCGTAAAGATGCCAGGAATGTTCCCTACGAAAAGGGTTTTTTTGGTAATGGATAAAGTATCGATACGTTCGATGCTCGGCATTGAAGCGGGCATGTGCCGATTCTGCCACCGGATCAATTCGCATGATTCCAATGCCAGGAGGAAGCAAACGATTCAATTTGAAAACCAGTTTTTCGGTGTCGATAGAGTTAGGGCTGTTGAAATGAGCAAAATACTGCTTGGCATGAACTCCTGTATCCGTACGCCCACATCCGGTAACCGGTGCAGGGTGGCGTAGCAGTAAGCCCAAAGCCTTTTCCAATTCCTCTTGAACGGTGGCTGCATTAGGCTGAATTTGCCATCCATGAAAGGGGCTGCCGTCGTAGGCTAATTCAACAAAATATCTCTGATCGGGCATAGAATTCGGCAAAATTAGTTCTTCGCGCTATTCCACGGCCATGAGAATTAAGCCAAATGGTTAATTTGAGTAAATGAGGATAAGAAATATTTTTAGCTCATTTGAGCTAAATGACAACCTTTTTATATATTGTTTCGTAAAACTGACCTTACAGTTTTGAGAGAGACAAACAACTAATTGGCTTTAAATGAAATACTTTTATGGGAGTTTATTGCTCCTTGCTATCTTTTTTATGCCCTCAAGCGTATTAAGTCAAACTTACTATGCACGCGGTGATGGAGATTGGGATGAAACCGATAAATGGTCCACTTCCGGGGTAGGTGGATCTTCTTGTTCTTGTACCCCAACAGTAGGATCAACCGTTATTATTGATGGCTATGATATAGACATTGATGCGGGTACAGGCAATGTGTCCGTTGCCAATATATCGTTGACCAATTCCAGAAATACCAATGCTCAATTGAAAATTGAAGGTGGGGTAACCTTATCCGTAACCAGCAATTTTCAGATGTACACGGCCAACAATCGAAACAAGCATGTCGATTTGGTTTTGGAGGACGATAACACCACCATGAACGTTACGGGTACCTTTACCATGACTCGAGCATCTGGCAATACTCAAAACCGCAATCTAACGGTGGATATGTCCAATAATTCGGATTTAACCGTAACCGGATTGTTTACCATTTACAATCAATCTTCTTCATCGAGTCAAAACAAGGAGGAAATTGAGCTTAATGATCAAGCTACTTTAACCTGCAATGGAGGAGTTTCTGTTCGACAGGATGCCGGTGGTGATTTACTTTTTGATCTTAATAATTCTTCTTCCTGGGTAATCGATGGAGACATGGACTTCGATCTAAACGGTGGTGACCATACTGACTTCAATTTATCTGGTACCTCAAGGATTACAGTTTCACAAGACGTAGATTTTGATGTAGATGGGGGAGATGATATCGAATTTTTACTCAGCGAGGGAAGTTCTTTTCAGGTTGGCGACGACATCACCTTTGACATGGATGGTGGGGAAGATTTGCAGTTTTTGATGAGCAATAATTCCGGGTCCGATCATTTTTTGGTTACCGATGATTTCTTGGTAGATCACGATGGGGGCCAGGATATTGATCTGGAATTGACCAATTCGGCTGAGATAGATGTGAATGGCGATTTTACCATCGATTGGGATGCCTCTGATGCCAATGACAGTGATATTGATTTAAATATTTCGGACAATGCATTAGTCGATGTCGACGGGTCTTTGGATATTAATCTGAATGAAACCACAAGAGATTACTGCGACCTACTCATCGATATGGATTATAATGGTGCCTGGTATGTTGGCGTAAACAACGGAGGACTTGCTGAATCGGCTTCGATAAGGATTGTTGATGGAGACTATTTTCACCTCGATTTGGATCGGGACTCTAAGTTTGAAGTTTATGGTAATCTAACCTTCTCCCAAAGTGGAGATGGCGACATGGACCTTCATTTGAATGATAATGACGATGGTAGCGCAGCTGATGGACAGCTACGCGTTGACGGAAACATGATCATCAGCAAAGATGATGGGGACGAATTACAGCTAAGAGCCAGAAACCATTCTGACATTGACATTGCCGGAGACTTGACCATAACTGTTACCGGATATGACGGCACGTTTCAGGATGCCGAAATCAATCTGGATGATGATGTTACGATGGACATCGATGGAAATCTTTCCATTACGCATAATGTGACCAACAACAACTCGCTATACCTTGATTTGGATGATAATGCTTCTATTACAGTAGGGGTGAACGATGGTGCATTGACTAAATCGGCATCCATTTTTTTTACAGATGGATATGGGTATTATTTCGACCTGGATCGGGATGCGGCTTTTACTGTTTATGGTAACTTGACTCAAACCTTTGCAGGAGATGAGTATTGTCACATTCACTTGAATGCAAACGATGACGGAAGTACCACGGATGGACAGCTAAAAATCGACGGAAACTGGTCCGTGACTTCCACCGATGGGGATCAGTTCAATATTCGAATTCTCAATCATTCTGATATTGACGTTGGTAGAGATCTCACCTTTAATAATTCGGGCTTCGATGCCGGTATCTGGGGAGATGCGACTCTTCGGGTAGAGGATGATGCCACCCTGGATGTAGACGGAAGTATGTCATGGACCTTTAACCCAGGCCAGGAGCAAAACGATTTGATCCTGGATTTTGATGACAACGCAGTGATTACAATTGGAAATGATAATGGAGCCTTGGCCGAATCATTGACCATCAATATGCTGGATGGCTACACCTTCGAATTTGACCTGGACAGGGACTCACGATTAGATGTTTATGGAAACTTTGATTTCTCTTTTGCCGCAGGGACGCATGCCAATTTTGATTTGAATTCAAACAACAACGGCTCGGCCTCCGATGGCCAGTTGAGAATCGATGGGAATTGGGCATTGGTAAAATCAGATGGTTACCAATTTAGGTTGAGAGCTTATAACCACTCTGATATCGATATTGGAGGAAACTTTACCTACACCGGTACCAATCACAAAACAGGTTGGTGGGACGATGAGTTCATTTCCCTTCGTGATGATGCTACGATGGATGTGGACGGTCTTTTCAATTTTACCATGACGACTCTTGCCCAAGAAAATAGCCTTCGCATTGACCTGGAAGATAACACGGTTTTTTCTATTGGCTCGCAGGTTACCGATAACCATGTGATTACCCTGGTTAACGGCTATAGAATGCGGTATCGCCTGGATGATAACAGTGTGTGGAATGTGAATGGAAGCCTACAATCTGTTTTGACCAACAGCAACCAACCGGCCGATATTGGTTTGAATCGAGGATCAGGAAGTGCTGCACGACTCAATATCACTGGCAATCTGGATATTGATAACAATAAGAATTCCGATGAGTATTATGTGCGTCTGGATGGTTCCTCATCCGTGCTTAATGTAGATGGGAATATCGATTTATCCAGTGCGGCAACAAGCAACCGGATTGAATTGGAGTTGAACAGTAGTTCCAAAATCGAAATTGGGGGAAATTTTGTTCGAACAGGTGGATTCGGAGAACTCGATTGCAATGGAACCTCAACGGTGGAATATAACGGAAATTCAACCCAGACATTCGCCCAGGATGCGGGTTCAGGGACGGATGATTTCGAATACTTTAATGTGATCATTAATAATAGTTTCGGAACGGCACCCCAACTCACCATGGAAGGTTTAGCCACTATTCCAACGAGTGCTACCATCACTTTTACCGATGGCATTCTGGCTTCTACAGAAGCCAATATTTTGGTGTTGAACGATAATGCCAATGCTTCCGGAGCCGACGCGGACAGTTATGTAGATGGTCCTATCCGAAAAGTAGGAGATGAGCTCTTTATTTTCCCAACCGGCGATGGAGACATTTTTGCTCCCATCGGGGTGGATCCGACGAGCGGTACTACTACGGCTTTTCGTTGCGAGTATGTGAATTCAGCTCCATCAAACTCCGATGTTTTGGGTACCGGTATCAACAACATTAGTCAAAATGAATATTGGAATGTTGTTAGAACCAATACCACCAATAGTGCCACGGTTACCTTGTATTGGGATGCAACTCGAAGTGGTGAAATCAACAATTATTCGGAATTGATGGTTTCGCACTACACCGGAGGACAGTGGATTGATGCCGGTAACAATTCATTAACTGGCAACAATGCCGGAGGAACTGTGACGTCGGATGCTCAAAGTAGTTTTAGTCCATTTACCTTGGGCAGTAGTACCACCAATAATCCCTTACCCGTAGAGTTGGTTTCCTTTAAGGCCGTCCCCAACCCAGATGAAGAAGTTGTTGAGCTGATCTGGATTACGGCAAGTGAACTTAACAATGATTACTTCGAAGTAGAAAGGACCATCGATATGAAAGAATTTATTGAGGTAATTACGGTACCTGGACAAGGAACAACGAACGAAAGAACGGAATACCATGAGCGAGATTTGAATCCGGAAAAGGGGATCAGCTACTACCGGTTAAGCCAAACCGATTTTGATGGAAAGCAAACCTACTTTGACCTGGAGAAGGTGCTATACGATATGGAGTCTTCTAAAAAAGTGGATATTCAGGTCTACCCAAATCCGAATAATGGGCAGACCCTCTTTGTGAAGGTTCCAGATAGCCAGGAAGAAGATATCAATGTGTTGATAAACAACTTTCTGGGAGTAGAGGTTTATTCCGATTTTTCGATTTATCACCAGGGTGATTTTTCCTTGGTTTCCATAGAAATGACTCAGAAGCTGGCTCCGGGAAGTTATTTTGTAAACGTCGAGTTAAAAGGTGAAATCCACACCTACAAGCTCATCGTTCAATGAAAGAATTTCGCCAAAGCATGGGAACCTTTAGTCCTCTGGAAGATGAATGAGGTGAAGGGTGGAAGGAAAAAATCCCTGGCTCTCCCAAAATCGTTTGGCTCCTTCGTTTTTTACCGAAACCTGGAGCTCAATATAATCACCTCCCTGAGAGAAAATCCAGTCTTTAGCCGCATTCACCAGAAAAGTTCCAATACCCAAACTGCGGTGTTCTTTTTGAATCACGGTTTCCGCGATGTATCCTTTTTTGCTGTAGGGTGAAACATTGGGTAGCGTTTCCATTTTTAGAATGGTCATGCCCACAGGAATGTTCTCGTTCATTGCTAAGAGTATCGCTGTATTCTCTGCATTGATCCGTTGAAGTAGAACCTGCTGAACTTCACCCCGCTTTTGATTGTCCAATTGAAATATGGGATGATGATCTTCGTGCTCTGCAATTACTTCTAACCACAATGCGGTAACCGCCTCGAGGTCTGCGGCAGTGGCTGTTTGAATCTTAAGCTCTTCCATATCAAGGAGTAATGGTTGGTCCAATTTACCGAATGCAGATTGCACGACAAAGAAAACCATCATTTATTCCGTACATTTGAACGTTTTTCTTTGCAAATGATGACTATGAGGGGGAAAGTTTATTTGTTGATTCTTAGTTTGTTGGGAATCAGTGCGTCGGTATATGGCCAAGATTGGATTGAGGGAATGTATGATCCTCAAATGAATTATTTTGAGGTCAATGAAAGCTACCAGCAGTACTGGCAGACCCACGAAAAAGTAAAGGGCTCCGGACACAAGCAGTTCGAAAGATGGCGCTACTTTATCGACCCCTACATTCAAAAAGATGGGAGCATAAGACCCTATAAGGAGATTCAACAATCCATTGAATCGTATTACCAAAGTCACCCTTCGAGATCGGTTCAAGGGAACTGGGTAGAAATTGGCCCTTGGACGGCACAACGTGTTTCCAGAGGGGTAGGCCGAATGAACTGCATAGGATTTCACCCGACCAATCCCAATAAGATTTATGTAGGAAGCCCCTCAGGAGGAATTTGGATCTCTGATGACGGTGGACATACCTGGAGAAATCCGGATGAAAGCCTTCAGAATTTTGGAGTTACCTCCATAGCCTTTCACCCGACTAACCCGGATATCATGTTGATCGGGACGGGTGATGCTCCGGCCAATGAATCCTACGGAGTAGGTGTTTGGAGAAGTGAAGATGGTGGAGAAACCTGGAACGAGTCCAACCTTGGAATTTGGGACAAAACGGTATCTAAGGTAATGTTTAATCCAGATTCAGTGGACGAGGTATTGGCCGCTACCAAGACTGGACTGTACCAATCGATGGATGGGGGGAAAAGCTGGCAACAGCGTATTTCCAACTACGACTTTAGAGACATTGAATTTAAGCCAGGTGATCCTAAGGTTGCCTATTCTGCCACTTGGTCCTACAACACGACTACGAGCTGGGTGTTCGTTTCGAAAGACGGTGGACGAAACTGGAAGAGACGTATTATCACAGAAGGATTCATTCCTGATTATCGCTACGAATTGGCGGTGACTCCGGCTAACCCTGAATTGCTTTACTGTGCCGGAGGTTTGAGAATGATGATTTCTGAGAATTCAGGAGATACCTTTAGAACAGTAACACAAGAAGGTGGCTTTTTGCTGAGCAACGACAACCAGGCCTGGTACAATGCTTCGCTTGATGCCGATCCCAACAATCCGAATGTAATTTACTGTGGAAATCGCTACCTCTACAAATCCTATGATGGTGGGGAAAGTTGGATTCGATTGAATCACACTCACGCCGATAACCACTTTATTAGTTTCTCTCCTCATGACGGATCCTTGTGGGTATTGGACGACGGAGGTATTCACCGAAGTACCGACGGTGGACTGACTTTTACTGATCTCACTGACTTAGGTATTTCTGCTATTTATTCGGTAGCGCAAAGCCCCTTTAATGCTGACCATGCTTTGAATGGTTATCAGGATTGTGGATCCAAATATTACGATGGCCGCACCTGGACCAGCGTTTATGGAGCTGATGGTATGCAAGCCCTGTTTGATCCTACAGATAGTAACCGCTTTTACACGTCTTACCAATATGGGCGTATTGTTCGACACCTTAATCATATTGGTTCCAACCAAGTGATGCCGCAACCCGATGATGAAGGACCTTGGGTAACGCCGTACATTTTGGATGTTAACGATCCGGAAACGATGTACATGGGACGTCAAAAAATTTGGAAGTCGACCAACATTTTCGAGAGCAAAACCAAAAACATTAAATGGGATACCATCAGTACAGGTATTGCCCAATATCCTTTGGGAACCTTCATTAAAATCAAGCAGCACCGCACCAATTCCAAAAGGATGTATGCTTTGAAAAGGGCAGAGAATCGTTCTCGTACCCAATTGATTGCCTGCGACAATATTTACGATTCCATTCCAGTTTGGTACAACTTAGGGCTGAATTACCCCTTGGTAACGTTATCCTCTGATTTTGAAACAGACAATCGGGATAGCTCCACGATTTACATGTTGGCCGACAACGAAGTTTGGATCACTACTGATATGGGGCAAAACTGGACCGATTTTTCAGGAACCTTGCCGGATGTACCCATGCATTGTTTGACCTTGGATACGGTAACCGGTGGATTGTATGTAGGTTGCGATGCTGGTGTGTTTTACCGGGGTGCAGGCCAATCGGATTGGGTCTCTTTTAGAGATGGTTTAAGTCGAAATGCCCGGGTTCGTGATATGGATCTGTATTACCACCCCACTGATCACAACCAGAGTCGATTGAAGGCGGCTACCTATGGTCGTGGTATGTGGGAATCTGAGTTGTATGGTAACACAGGTTTTGATCCATCTCCGGTTTATCCGGTTGTTTTTTCTGAAGCCAAAACGTATACCTACGATCAAACTTTCGACTTGAGAATTGAATTTAAACACCACATTCATACCGAGAAGGTCAATGGATTTGATCAAAGCGATATTCAGGTCAGAAATGGTCGGATTACACAATTTACGGATCAAGGTGATTATTTTGAGATTACCGTTGAAGCGACTCAGTCTGGGCATGTATACGTAGACATACCACAAGGCGTAGCTACTGATTTGGCCCATGGACTTCCAAATGACTCCTTAACGACCTGGAGAATTGACTACCTGGACGATCATCCTGAAATTGGTCCTTATGGTCCAGGTGGAGTAGGTGATTCCTCTCATTTATTGCTCTGGTTAAAAGCCGATCATGGATTATTGGATGCCAATGGCCAGGCAATTTCCACGGATATGACCCGGATAGATCAATGGCAGGATTTCTCAGGAAAGGGTTATGTAGCCGTTCAAGCTACCGATAGCAGTCGACCTTTCTTTCGTGTAGATACAGCTGGTATCAATGGTCACCCCGCTGTGGAATACAATCCTCCAAACCGTTATTTCATGGTCAATGATTTTGGACCGGTTGGAAAAAATCTTTCGGTATTTGCTGTGGCGCAATCGAATACAGAGAATTGGGAAGGACATAGCTGGATAGCCAACAGCCGCATGAACAACGGCTTCCTGATGCACAATTCAAACAACCGCAAGTCCATTTATGCGGTTACGGTGGATGAAAACAAAAAGTACTTAGGCTCTCCCAGTGTGGAGGTTAAAGATGTGACCGAGCCGCATGTTTTTGGATTGACCTACAACGAAAGAATGTGGAAGAATGCTATCCACTTGGACAATCAAGTGGGTTACGATGAACTGTATGGCGACCATTTCCGCGACGGTACCGATACGATCAATATCCGATTGGGTAAAGACTACGATGAGCGCTATGGTAATGGAAAATTAGGAGAGTTTATTTACTACAGCGAAGATCTTCAAGATGCTCGTCGATTGATTGTAAGTAACTACCTCGCTGCCAAGTTCGGAGTAGATCTTCAAGAAAGCAATCGTTACGATTATGGAGAAAAGTACGGTGAACGAGTGGCTGGAATTGGGCGAGTAAGTGCAGAAGACTGGCACCAGGATGCTAAAGGGCTTAGCGCCTTCAGGGTTTCTGATCCGGATGATATGGAGAATGGCGAATTCTTGCTCTGGGGTTCAGATACCGCTTCCGTGGACACCTGGATTGCCGGACAGTTGCCAGACGGTATGGAACGATTGGCTCGAACCTGGCGTGTAGATGAAACCGGAGGAGATCTGGGACAAGTATTGATCCGTTTGAATAAGGATGATGTTCCAACCGGCAAAGCGAAATTGGGATTGCTTTATTCCTCTACCGAAGATTTCTCGAGCAACCTGAGTTTGGTTGAATGGAATGTTGGAGGCGATGGTAACTGGGAATTGCATACTAACCTGATGAATGAAGGTTATTATGCCTTGGTTACAGCTGAGAAGTTCTTTCTGGGCGAAGAGAGTCTTGCCGTAAACATGAAATACCAGTTGGTGCCAAACCCCGCCATTAACGGGTTGAGCGAGCTGAGAATCGAAAGCTTTGGGCAAGATGAATTGGAAATCCAAATCACAGACAAACTGGGGCGTCAATTGCAACGTCAAAAGTTGACCATCGGTGAAGGGTTGTATCAATTACCCATCGATTTGAGCGGTGAGGCCAGCGGTATTTACCTGATCACAGTTTATAGCAACACAGGAACCGAGACCTATAAATTGGTCCGCTAACCGCAAGAATTCTGCATATTTGTTGCCGTTTTCATCCTCCAGGTGAGGGTTGAAAACTGGAAACTATGGAACAATCGAGCAGGCCTTTCTACCTTTTAACCTGGGGAGTCATATTGATTCTTCTGTTACCTATTCTGGCTCAGGATGGTATGTTTCTCGATGGAGTATTGTACAGCAGTGTTGGAAAGAATTTGGCCAATGGCTACGGTACTTTTTGGGCACCTCGTTTTAGCGAATACGGCATTGCCAACTCTCCTATATTTCATGAGCATCCACCCTTAAATTTTGGTATTCAGGCCATCTTTTATAAGATACTGGGGAATGGATTTCTAACCGAACGCATCTACTCCTTGCTCACTGCAATTCTCAATGCTGGCCTTATCCATTTGATTTGGAAAGAGCTTGAGAAGAAGGATCATCGACTAAGAGGAATGAGCTGGTGGGCCCTGCTACTTTGGATTCTTTTGCCACTCACTTATTGGTGTTTTCAGAACAACGTACAGGAAAATACCATGGGCATATTTGTGCTTAGTTCCGTTTGGTTTCTAATGCGCTACCTCGATTCGGGCCGACTCATGCTTCTTATCGGATGTGGGGTTAGTCTCTTTTTGGCTTCTTTCAGTAAGGGAGTCACCGGATTGTTTCCTCTGGGGGCCATTGTATTCTGGAGTTGGACGGTAGGTCGGAAAGACAACAACCCAGACAATCCGATCCCATATCAATGGCATTATGCCCGGGTTGGATTTGGACGAGTAGTTCGCGATACCCTCATTTTGTTGGTTATTGTGTTTGCCATTTACGGCTTGCTTCTGTCTTATGGACCGGCTTATGACAATTTGATGGGATGGTTTGAAGGCCGTTTTCTACATCGCTTAGATTCCGCTCCAACCGTGGATCACCGCTACCGAATTTGGATTCGAATCTTTAATGAGATGATCTACACCATGGCCATCACCGCCGTGTTGATAGGATTGTTTCTATGGCGCAAAGTGGATTGGCTGGCCGGATGGAGTCAACGGAAAAAATGGGTGTCCTTCTTTTTCCTATTGGCTTTGAGTGGATCCGCTCCTTTGGTACTTACCATGGTGCAGAAGGGATTTTACATGGTTCCGTCCTATCCGTTTTATGCTATCGCATTTGCCTTAATTACGGCTCCCGGACTTCAGGTATGGATCAAAAAAATGAGCAAAACCGGTAAAGCCATTGTCACCACTTTTTCATCCGTTGTGATTATTGCCGCCATTGGAGTTGCTGCCTTTTTGTTTCACGGCACCAGTCGCGATCAGGACGTTTTGCCCGATATGCATCGAGTAGGAGAAGAAGTGCCCTTTGGAAGCACCTTGTCTATTTACCCTGACATTTGGGAAGACTGGAGAGTCCAGGTGTACCTGCAGCGTTACTACCACATTAGTTTAAATCCGCGCACCGGTGATCATACTTATTTCCTGACCAAAGCAGAAGAACCGGCTCCCGATGGCTATCAAGAAGTCGATCTTGGGTTGACTCATCACAAGCTTTACCGCAAATAGGGATAAGCAAAGAACCTTTTTCCTATTCCATTTCTCCTTATTTAGAACCATTCTCAGATTCAAAAGGGAATCTTACTTTTGCAGCATGAAACAAAAGCAGGTAGAATTAATGGCTCCGGCGGGATCCTTTGCAGCTATGCAGGCTGCTATTGATAACGGAGCTAATGCGGTCTACTTTGGTGTGGACCAGTTGAATATGCGCGCACGTGCAACGATGAACTTTACCCTGGACGATTTAGAAGAAATTGCCCAGCGCTGTCGTGCGGCCAATGTAAGAACCTACCTAACCTTAAATACCATTATTTACGATCACGATTTATCCATTATCAAAAAGGTGGTTAATCGGGTAAAGGAATCTGGAATTGATGCGGTGATTGCCTCTGATCAGGCAGTCATTGGTTATGCTTCTCAGCAAGGAGTGGAAGTGCATATTTCTACTCAGTTGAATGTGACCAATTTGGAAACCGTTCGTTTTTACAGTCACTTTGCCGATGTGATGGTTCTTTCACGGGAATTGAGTTTAAGACAAGTGAAAGACATCTGTGACGGTGTGAAAAAAGAAAACATCTGCGGACCATCAGGTAGACCTGTAGAAATAGAGGTGTTTGCCCATGGAGCTCTGTGTATGGCTGTTTCTGGTAAGTGTTATTTGTCATTGCACAACCAGAATTCATCGGCTAACCGAGGTGCTTGCATTCAAAATTGCCGTAGAAGCTACAAGGTGATTGACATGGAAGACGGAGTGGAACTGGAAATCGACAATGAATACATCATGTCACCCAAGGACCTTTGCACCGTCGATTTTCTGGATCAGTTACTCGATACTGGAGTTTCGGTTCTAAAGATTGAAGGCCGGGGAAGAGCTCCTGAATATGTGGCAACGACCATTCGCTGTTACCGTGAGGCGATCGATGCTATTCAGGAGGGTACCTATACACCAGAGAAAGTGGCCGAATGGATGGGTAGACTCGAAAAAGTATACAACCGGGGTTTTTGGGGAGGATACTTCCTGGGACAAAAAATGGGAGAGTGGAGTGACGTTAGCGGATCTTCTGCTACCCAGAAAAAAATGTACCTGGGTAAAGGATTGCACTATTACACCAAATTGGGAGTAGGTGTTTTTCGCCTGGAAGCCCATAGCTTGAAAGTGGGTGATGAGGTGGCCATTATCGGTCCTACGACTGGAGTATTGGAGACCACAATCCAGGAGATTCACGTGGACAATGAAGCTGTAGAAAAAGCGGATAAAGGGGTGGATTGCGCCATCAAATTGGATCGTACCATTCGTTCTTCGGATAAGTTGTACAAGTATATCCCCGCCTAATGGTTATCATTACCCATCAACGTGAAAAGTGTATTGGCTGCAACTACTGCGTGGAGCTGGCTTTTCAGCGTTGGCGTATGAGTAAAAAAGACGGCAAGGTTACCTTGATTGGCGGTAAGAACAAAAAAGGTTTTCACACGGCTCGGGTAGGAGATGAAGAGCTTGAAGAAAACAAGAAGGCAGCCGAGGTTTGCCCGATGAACATTATCAAGGTATCCCAGATTTAATCGGTTTTAGGCGGGTTTCATTTCGATAAAAATCCTTTACTTGTTGGTTCTAAAGGATTTCAGGAATGAGAATTAGCCAAAAACCAGCTCTGATCTTTCTTTTTCTATTTTCCCATTGGCTGGGTTTTGCTCAATTGGTAGTGGATACAAACTACACCGCAGAGCAACTCGTGGACCAAATTCTGGTGGGCAATGGAATGCGTGTTGGTAATATCGTGCTCAAAGGGCACCGAATTGGTCTGGGGCATTTTCAAAGTGATTCAGCGGTCATTGGAATGAATGAAGGATTGCTCCTGGCCACAGGCAGTGTGTTTGACGCCGAAGATTTAAATGAAACACCTGGGCAATCTGGTGTTCTATACAGCTACGGAACAGCCACTAAAGAACGCAAGCCCCGAAGGGGAGACCGTGATTTGAACCGGCTGGCTAAAGGCCGAACCTACGATGTCAACATCATCGAGTTTGATTTTGTGCCCTTCCACAATCGGATTACGTTCAATTATTCCTTTGGATCTGAAGAGTTTGAAGAATATGTAGGTTCCAAATACAACGATGTGTTTGGCTTCTTTTTATCCGGACCGGGTGTTCGAAAAACCAATATCGCACTGCTTACAGGTACGGATATACCTATTGCCATCAACAATGTGAACCAACGCAAGTATCCCGAATACTACATTTCCAACGACTACTTCATCAATTATGGATTGCTTAAGGGGATACCCGAGAAACCGCATTTGAACTTCTGGCAGTGGATTCGGATTAACCTTTTGGGAGGAAAATCTAAAACTGAAGAACAACCCTACTACATCGATGAGGGGAGAAAGGAGAAATTAAACCAAGTGCTTGTTGATGGATTTGAGTACGACGGATTTACGACCAAAATGCAATGTACCTGGCTCGTGGAGCCTTTTCAGAAATACCACCTCAAAATTGCGGTAGGTGACGTAGGAGATGCCATTTTTGATTCCGGTGTTTTCATCGAAGCGGGCTCCTTTTCTTCGTTCAAAGACACCATGCCGGAGGACTTTGTCGATTACCCCGATTTGAGCCAGATCCTCAATTTCGATAGCATCTTCGGCATTTTTCCCGATACCGAGTTGATCGAAAATCCTTCACCCTTTCAGCTCACCACCATCTACTTCGATAGTGATGAGTATCGCTTGGTGGACACGGCAAAATCATACCTAACTCAATTGGCGGAATACTTGAAAAAAGAAACCGATTGGAAAGCCGAAATATGGGGATACACCGACGCCGATGGCGGGGTAAATCACAACCAAAAACTTTCTGAAAAGAGAGCCAAATCGGTACAGCGATTTCTCGTGGATCAGGGTATTCATTTTTCACGGATGACCTACCGGGGGTTAAACTATACTCATGCCGTGGGAGATAATGCCACTCAAAAAGGGAAGGCTCAAAACAGAAGGGTTGAGATTATCCTCTACAAGAACGAATAGGAAGGGGATAAAACAAAAAAAGTCCGCCCGAAGGCAGACTTTTCTTGACGTGATTCGCAAATTCCTTATTTGGAAGCGACCAATTTAAAGTCAAGCGTGAAATCGTCGTAGATCATTTTATCACCCAAGCCTTCAAAGAAGCTTCCAGAGGCGTATTTTACATTGAAATCAGAACGATCGATAACCACGGTTCCAGTTGCTGTTAGAGTACCGTTGCTTTCAGTAGACTCTAATTCGAAGTTTACGTCTTTTGTAATTCCTTTAATCGTTACAGAAGCAACTACATTCGCTTTATTTCCACCGGCAGGTTTGATGGACTTGATTACCATTTTTGCCTCTGGGAATTGGCTTACACCAAAGAAATCATCAGATTTTAGATGGCCTACCAATTTTCCATTGTATTCCGCATTTTCGATATCGGTACAAGTGATGGAATTCATGTCCATAACAATGTTTCCACCTTTGATGTTTCCATCGTCCATTTGCAGCGATCCTGATTTGAATTGAATCATTCCAACGTGCTCACCGCCTACTTTGGTTCCCTTCCATTTAACGGTGCTGTTTTTGGTGTTTACGGTGTATGAGTCGCCGTCTCCGGCCATGCTGTTCATCGGGGCGGCTGCGATTAAGGTTAAAGCGGCAGCGGCAATCCATTTGGTAATTTTCATAATGATGTCGTATTTGAGTTAATGATTATTTGCTTACAAGAATTTTAAAGTGGCTCCAATCGGAGATGATCAAGTAGATCACAAGACCAAAAGCTAAGGTTGCTCCTCCAACTCCGGCTGGGTCCAGAAATAGGTGGAAGAGGAAGGCATTCAGCATAATGGGAGCAAGAATGGTTAATGCGGCTCTGGTGTAAAGGTTAAAGATCAGTAGCAAACCTGCTATCACCTCTAATCCCTTTACCAATACCATGAGGTATCCTGAATTGACCAGGGCGCCCATGAAATTTGCCGCTGCTTCTGGAGCAGGTGGCAAGGGCATAAAGTGAAAAAATCCGTTGAGGCCAAAGAAGACCATCATTAGTCCGAGTAAGATTCTCAGGACCATTGTAATTTTTGCTTTCATTTTACTTTTATTGAGTGTTAAAACATTAAGTGTATATACATGTAATAGAATAAAATTTTTTATTCTCTCATTTTGTCCAAAAGCCGGCTTAGTTCAATAGCCTCTTCGCTGGTCAGCTTAAATTTCTCAGCGGCACCGTCCAATTCGTTGGAAGCTTTTTCAATTAGTTCCAACCCTTTTTCGGTGATTACCACATCTACACGTCTTCTATCTTCCGGGCAACTCGTACGTTCCACTAATTTTTTGGCCAGTAACTTATCCACCAGGCGAGAAGCATTGCTCATCTTATCCATCATACGCTCGGTAAGGAGTTTGATCGATGCAGGATTAGGGTATTGACCTCTTAGAATACGGAGAATGTTGAACTGCTGAGAAGAGATACCATAAGGCTTTAAGCGTTCACTGTGTGTCCGATTCAAAAAGAGGTAGGTATAATGCAGATTGACCAACGCCCGTTGTAAATCGGATTTAAATTGCTTTTGCTTGATTTCGTCTTCAATTCTCATGACGGGGCAAATATATTCATTTGCATTTAATGTATGTACATGTAAAATGTAAAAATCTCTTAAGGTTGCGTAAATTGTGCACTACCGGTTAAAGGATCCTTCAAATAGTGTTCGGTGCTGAATACTGCTGCCCAGGGTGATTTCATCGGCATAGTGCAACTCGTCACCCACGCTCACTCCACGGGCAATGGTGGTGATTTTTATTCCCAGAGGTTGAATCTTTTTGTAGAGGTAAAAGCCGGTTGTATCTCCTTCCATCGTTGCATTGAGGGCCATGATCACTTCTTCCGTTCCCTCCTCCTTAATGCGATCGAGCAGAGTCCCCAGGTTCAAGTCGCCAGGTCCGATTCCATCCATGGGCGAAATTACCCCACCCAATACGTGGTACAATCCGCCGTATTGTCGCGTAGCTTCTATGGCGATTACATCCCGAAGATCTTCCACCAGGCAAATGATCTTTTGGTTGCGGGCTGGATTACTACAAATACCGCACAACTCCTGATCAGACAGGTTTCCGCATTTATGACAATGCCGAATGTTTTGCTTCATGGCGGCAATGGCCTTCGAAAAACCGAGCACTTCATTCTCATCACGTCGAAGGAGATGAAGAGCCAATCGAAGGGCTGTTTTTTTGCCAATTCCGGGTAATGAGGCAATTTCATCTACCGCTTCCTGTAGGTATTTGGAAGGTAAATCCATGGGGCAAAATTAGCTAATTCAACGTCAGAATGTGGATGATTTTCACTACAATTCCAAGGAACGGCGACCCGTTTGCTTTTATTTGCGGTATGTCACCTGAAATGATCATTGTAGCCGTTTTTGGCTATTTTCTCTTTCTGGCCGGTATATCCTGGTATACCACAAGAGCCAGCAGCTCCAACGAAGCTTTTTTTACTGGAAATAAACAATCACCTTGGTTTATCGTGGCCTTTGGAATGATTGGTACCTCTTTATCCGGGGTTACCTTTATCTCCGTTCCGGGCTGGGTGGCTACCAGTTCGTTTTCCTACATGCAAATGGTGCTGGGCTATTTGGCGGGCTATTTAGTCATTGGCCTTATTCTCATGCCGCTATACTATCGACTCAATCTCACATCGATTTATACCTACCTCGAGGAGCGTTTTGGTTTAAATACTTACAAAACCGGGGCGTGGTATTTTTTGATCAGTCGGGTAATAGGTGCTTCTTTTCGATTGTATTTGGTGGCTATGGTTTTTCAGGAAGCCGTATTCAAACAAATGGGGAAGGACGTTCCTTTTTCAGTTACGGTTCTCATCACCATTGCGCTAATCTGGGTTTATACGCACCGAGGCGGAATTAAAACCATTATCTGGACGGATACCCTTCAAACTCTTTTTATGCTCCTCGCTGTGGTGATCACTCTTTGGGTGGTAGCCAATCAATTGGACCTCAGTTTCACCGGAATGTTTGGAGCGGTGAAATCTAGTGAATACAGCCAGGTCTTTTTCTGGGACTGGGAGTCTAAGCTATTTTTTCCAAAGCAGTTTCTCGCCGGGGCCTTCATTGCTATTTGTATGACGGGTCTCGATCAGGATATGATGCAAAAGAACCTCAGTTGTAAGAGCCTTGGAGATGCCCAGAAAAACATGTTTTGGTTCAGCTTGATTCTGGTTGTGGTCAATCTTTTGTTTTTAAGCCTTGGAGCGTTGTTGTATTTGTTTGCCGCTACCAACAATATTGCTATCCCTGAAATGACCGATAAGCTTTACCCCATGCTGGCCACCGAGGGTTACCTTGGACCCATTGTTGGATTGCTATTTGTCCTCGGACTCATCGCTGCGGCCTACTCTTCCGCCGATTCGGCTTTAACGGCTTTGACGACGAGCTTTTGTGTGGATATTTTAGGATTCAATCGGAAGAAGGTCGAAAATCCGGAGCAAACCCGAAAATTGGTTCACCTTACCATTTCCATAGTCCTACTTTTGGTGATCGTCACTTTTGAGAACTTTACAGATGATGCCGTCATCAAGAAGCTCTTTGAATTGGCTGGATATACCTACGGGCCGCTATTAGGACTTTATTCTTTTGGCTTGTTTATGCCCAATCGGGTTCCGGATAAGTTGGTTCCCATTGTTTGCATTCTGGCCCCCGTTATTTGTTGGCTGCTCACGCTTCAATTTGCCATAGGTTTTGAGCTCTTAATTATCAATGGACTAATCACCTTCGTGGGGCTTGCTATTATCGCTCAATTCAGGCCTAAAACGGCTTCTTAATCTCCTTTTCTTTAAGGCAGCCCTAAGGGCATAAAAAAAGGGCTGCTTCCTAAGAAGCAACCCTTTCTGACTATCGGGGAAATAGTGCTATGATATAACCACCATTATCTTTTGTAAATAGGGTATGTTGCTTTGTTCTGTCCCGTTGAAATCTCTAGGTAGTATACTCCAGAGGACAACGATTGAGAGGTCAAATCCAACGTATGCGTCAGTCCTCGCTCAGCAGATAAGGAGGTTTCCAATAGCATAGCCTTTCCAGTCAGGTCGTACAAACGAATGCTCACTTGATCAATGTCTTGTGACCAGCTGATGTTAATTTGATTATCAAATGGGTTAGGGTAAACGCTTACCGATGAAGCTTCCAAGTTTACATTTTGTGCACTTAGAGAGTTAACGGTTACGCTTTTACAAACGCTATCCATACAGCTGCGGGTAGAATCCTCTACGTATAGACATACAGTGTAGGTTCCAGGAGCGGCATAAGTATGGGCTGCATCGTAAGTGTAAGCGTGATTTCCATCTCCGAAAGTCCAGTAAGTGTAAGTCAATGGCTGAGCAGAGGTAGAAGTATTGATAAATACGAAGGTTCCGTTAGAATCAATAATGTTGAAGTCTGCTGCACAAGCAACTGGTGCAGAAAGAACCAATGTATCGCAATGCGTATCCCAGCAATTGGTCAAGGAATCAACAATGGTCAAGCATACAACATACGTTCCATAGTTTGCGTAGTTGTGAGTTGGGTTCTTCACAGAAGATCCAGGAGTTCCATCACCAAAGTTCCAGCTGTAAGTCACGGAACCTGAGTTAGGAATAGACTGGTTCATGAATATAACGTTCTTTCCGTTTGGTACTGGAGTGAATTTAGCATCACAAGTAACCGGAGCGGAGATGGTAAACGTTTGACAAGTAGAGTCTGAACACTGGTTCAGGGAGTCCTGAATGTGCAGACACACGGTGTAAGTTCCAGGAGTGGTGAACGTTCTGTTTACGTGACGAGTTCCGTATACGGTACCGTCGCTAAATACCCACTGATAGGTAACTCCAAACTGTGGAGTAGAAGTGTTCACGAATGACAGGTTATTCGGATTCAAAGAATCTGGAATAATGTTGAAGCTCGCTTGACATGGATTCGTACTGGTCACTACTAATGTGTCGCAGAAAGAATTGTTACAGTTGTTAAGAGAGTCATACATAGTTAAGCAAACTACGTAAGTACCAGGATTTTGGTAGTGGTGCTGAGGATTTTTGTTCCACAGAGTAGTACCGTCACCCATATCCCAAATCCAGGTAATGGCACCGTTATTTGGAGTAGATGTGTTGGTGAAGAAGTACAACAAAGAAGATCCTGAGTAAGTGAAGGAAGCTTTACAGTTTCCACTTCCACCGCCTTGAACAGAGATGGTATCACAACGAGTGCTTGAGCAGTTGTTCAAAGAATCGGTAATAGTCAAGCAAACTACGTAGCTACCAGAAACGGCATATCCGTGAGAAGGGTTAGCGCTGTAAGCGTAATTTCCATCACCGAAGTTCCAGAAGTAACTGGTTCCTGGAGTAGTTCCTGTAGAAGAGTTAAAGAAGCTTGCAGATAGACCACTAATGTTGTAGTTGAAAGAAGCTTGACAAGGTGTAGTACCTCCAACCGTTACTGTATCACAGAAAGTGCTGAAGCAGTTGCTGCTGGTATCGGTCATGGTCAAACAAACAACGTAAGTACCAGCTTGTGGGTAAGAGTAAGCAGTGTTGTAACCGTTCATAGTAACACCGTTACCCATGTTCCAGGAGTAAGTGGTTCCAAAGGTAGATCCACCTGCAGAAGTGTTACTAGTAACCACAGTAAGACCAGTAGTGGTGTGTGTAAAGCTTGCTGCACAAGGAGCAGCACCAGTAATGGTGATTACCTTACAAATGGAATCAAAGCAGTTTTGAGAGCTATCTACAATAGTCAAACATGCCAGGTAGTTACCGTTTGTTGTGTAAGTGTGAACTGGATTTACAAGAGAAGAGTTAGATCCATCTCCAAAAGTCCAGGTATTAGAAATGTTGTTGTTTGAGGTATTGGTGAAAGTTACCGTTCCATTGTTGTTCGTGTAATTGAAATTGGCAGAACAACCGGTTGAAGAACTGGTAACCGTTACAGATTTACAAATCGAGTCTGTACAGTTTTGTAGGGAATCTTGAATAATTAGACACACTGTGTAAGTACCTGCAGAAGAGTAAGTGTAGGTAGGATTGGTAGCCATAGAGCTTGATCCATCACCAAAATACCAAGTGTTGTATACGTTGTTGCTTGAACTGTTGCTGAAAGTAGCAGTAGTACCGGAAGCGCTGTAGCTAAAGTTAGCGCTACAGTTAGATCCACTTGAACCGGCTACAGTTACCGACTTACAAATAGAATCGCTACAGTTGTTTACGGTATCAACCACCGTCAAACAAACCATGTAGTTACCTGCTGAAGAGTAGGTGTGATTGGGGTAATAAGCAGTAGATGTGTTACCATCTCCGAAATCCCAGTATAGACTGTATCCAAACGTAGCATAGGAAGAGTCAATGAAATAAGCTGTAAGTCCTGATGTAGAACTGGAAAAGTCGGCGGTACAGCCACCACCAGGAGTACCGGCAATCACTACCGTGTCACAGTAGGTATGGGTACAAGATTGAGAAGAATCACTTACTGTCAAGCAGATCAGGTAAGTACCTGCAGTGTTGTAAGTTTTTGTGTGAGTGTTGGCGTAAGAGTAGCCGTAAGTGTTGTCCCCGTATGACCAAGTCAACGAGTTGTAACTGGATGAACTGTTGGTGATCGTCACCGTAGATCCCGAAACGGATGTACTGAACGACGCCAAACACTGGGCGTTGGAAATCACAGGGATTAATCCACCCAGCAACACCAGTAAGAGTAAAGTTGTTTTAATGCGTCTCATAATTTGGGTTTTATAAATCTTTCCCACCCCTACAAGGCGTTTTCTAGGAATGTTGGGTTAAAATGAAATTTTTTTTGAGAAATATTTAATTGATTGTCAGGTAGATACAAAAAAAAGCTCCAACTTCTGGCGGGGAGCCTGAAGAAAGAGCTTGAATGTCATTCCGACTGAATCGGAATGTCGCCGAGTCAATGATGTTTTCCCAGGGAAAACATGTTATTTTTTCATCACCGGGTAAACCAGATTTTGATCTCCCAAGACTACCTGTAGGTAATACATTCCAGGCTTTACCGCATAGTTTGTCAAATCCAAATGAATTTGCGGTTCCTGATCTGTATTCGGAAGTTCAAAACGAGCCAGCGTACGACCAGTCATGTCATAGAGTTCTAAGTTCGTGATCAAGTGATTCATTCCCGAAGCGGGCAGCTCCAGAATCAGTTCTTGATTAAAAGGGTTTGGATATACCCGTAAATCTTCTTTTTGAAGGTTAATCAGTTCTTCGGATAGCAGCGTTCCAGCATAAACCGTTTGGCAAACGGAGTCTGCACAATATCCAGTCGAGCTTGAGTCAATAACCGTTAAGCACACATCGTAAGCACCTGCTTTTGGAAACAAATGGAGTGGATGGCTTGCCCAACTTTTGGTTCCATCACC
The DNA here is from genome assembly GCA_024398055.1 of bacterium SCSIO 12741. Taxonomy (NCBI): domain Bacteria; species bacterium SCSIO 12741. The sequence goes on from CP073749.1 coordinate 3,002,954, forward strand.
AAAATCCCAGATGTAGCCTATGCTCGCAGAAGAGGCAATGCTGTGGTTGAAGAATTGTACCAAGTTCCCAATAGAATCCTGAGAAGAGAAATTGGCCAAACAACCTGGTTGAGATTGAATTAAAACGGTATCGCAAAAAGTATCGGTACAGTTTACGATGGAATCGCTAAGAATCAAGCAAACCGTGTAGGTTCCTGGAGAAGCGTATACATGCTGAGTGTTGTACAAGTTTGAGCCGATGGAATTATCACCAAAATCCCATTTCCAATCTACCCCGGGACTTGTAACCGCGGAGGTATTTACAAATTGTACGGACTGCCCATTGGTTACATAGGTAAATCCGGCTCCACAAGGAGTAGGAACGGTATAGGTGAAACTGTGACAAATGCTATCAGAGCATCCTGTTAGAGAATCAAAAATGGTGAGGCACATGGTGTAGGTGCCTGATGACGTAACTGTATGGGATACATTCTGAGTTCCAAAAACGCTTCCGTCGCTCATCAGCCAGAGATAACTCATGGAAGGTCCGCTTGGGGTAGAAGTATTAATGAAATCGAACCTTCCTGGGGTCAGGGTGTCAGGAAAAATCGAAAAGCTTGCCTGACAGTTGGATGGGTGAATGCGCACGGTATCGCAAATGGTATCCACACAAGCCAGAATAGAATCATAGGCAATAAGGCATACGGTATACAATCCTGGACTGGAGTAGGTATGCTGCGGATTTTTTAAGCGGCTCGTGCTCTGATCTCCAAAATCCCAATCGAATAGACGAGTGGTAGGAGAGGAGGTGTTTACAAAGGTCACCGAGTTTCCGGATACTTGATAGCTAAATCCAGCTGCACAAGGTCCTCCTGAAGTGATAACCAGGGTGTCGCAAAAGGTATCCGTACATCCTTTGGCCGAGTCAACAACGGTTAAACAAACGATATAGCTACCTGGATTGGAATAAGTATGATTAGGATGCTTTTTCGAAGATTGTGTACCATCTCCAAATACCCAGGTATAAAGAGCCAAACTATCCGCAATGGACGTATTGCTGAATTGAACAGAAGGTCCTTGAATTTGATGGGTAAAAGAGGCTGTCGTATTACATGGAGCTTGAACCGTAACACTTTTACAAATTGAATCTGAGCACAAAGAATTGGTGTCAATCACCGTTAAACAAATCATATAAGTACCTGACGATTGGTAGGTGTGCTGAGGTGTTTTTTGAAAACTCGTATTTCCATCACCAAAATCCCAATACCATTGCGTAGGCTGAAAGGGGGTGGATGAATTGGAGAAATAAACGGTGAGGCCAGTGTCCACGTAATTGAATTGGGCATTACAACTGCCCACTGCTACAGTAATCGTGTGACAAACGGAATCCATACAGCTTTGGGTACTATCTGAGATGTACAAGCAAGCCGTATAGGTACCTGGATTGGAATAGGTATGCGTTGGGCTGTGTGTATAGTTAAGCGGAGAGGCATCACCAAAGTTCCAGAAATAGCTAAAGGCACTGGTAGAGTTATTGGTAAAGCTCACTGATGCTCCATTTACTGAATGAGTAAATGCTGCATTACAAGGTGGGGGAGGTGGTGCTACTGTAACCACTACTGTGTCGCAGTAGGAGGTAACACAGGATATGGAAGTATCTTCCACAGTCAGGCAGATCGTATAGGTGCCCGATGCCATATAAGTGTGTGTATGGGTGGTAGCAAAAGTGTTACTCGTGGTGCTATCCCCATAGTCCCAGCTCAATTTGTTGTAGTTATTAGACAAATTGTTAATGGTCACCGTAGGGCCATTAACCACGGTGCTATAAAGAGCCGAACATTGGGCTTGAGCATCCATAGTTCCGATAACCAGCAAGGCGATGAACCAGACATATATGTTTTTGAACCACATCATTTTTGGTGAAGCTATCGACTTATACAAGCCTTCTTCTCCCGATGTTGGGTTTTCCAAATTAAAGTTGGAAAACGGTTTATATTTTGGACTTCTTTTCAATGTCATTTCTATCAAAATCGGTAAAACAAACCTATTTGTGCACCCAGTGCATCGTACTTAAGATTGATGATTTCGTTGTCTTCATAGAGGTAGTTTAAGTTGGTTTTCCAGAACAGATCAGAGTATAATCCAAGTCGATTCCATTGGTACTTTATTCGACCCTGAACCTGGTAGTTAAGCAATACCTTGCGGTAGCTGCCCGCTATCGGAGTAGGGACCTCGGTTCCGTTGTAGATCGATGGCATGGTTTGATTGCGGGTAAGTAGGCCCACAGAAACACCTGTCATCACACCAAATGTGAATCGCTTTTTACCGAACTCATATCCTACCATGAGTGGAATCTCAACGTAAGAATGGTTTAGACTAACCCGATGATCCAATTGATTGGTATCCTCAAATTCTACCAGTAATGTATCGGTGTTGGGAATGTAGGTGGAGTCCTCAATGCGATGGCTAATGGTGTCAATTCTTAAAATGGGTCCACTTGGATCATCGATAAATATGGAGTCATGTACTTCTACAATCACCTCACGAATAATCCATTTACCCTGATCTACCACAATGGATTTCTGGAGCGTCTCATACTGCTCGTAGGTGTAATCCAGATCGGTGTGATAGCTCTGGTAAAGCATTCCTGTGTTTACGAAAAACTGATTTCGATACAGAACAAGATCGAGTCCACCATTCTTGGTAATAATGGGCTCCTCGGATACCCGAATATTTGGATTGAGGGATTGGGTGATGGCGGGAAGGTTATAACTCGCCCCAAACTTGATTCCAATTCCCCAATTCCAGTCAGCAGGCTTTCTTGCCCGGTCCGCGCGACCGAAGCTACTATTAGCGTCATCAAACTCAGGCTGCTGGATTCCATTTTCCGGGAACAATCCAGGTCCACGAGATTGAAGTAGGAATATCCGGTCCGGTGAGATCATAAAGGTAGACTTACCCGCTCGATCGTTTGCCGCGACGATAGATTCCTCATGGTCCGTTTCGTCACTCTCAACAGCTGCAATAGCCACAGGGGTTGATGGTGAAGTTGAAGACGAGGACGAAGATGACGGTGAAGGCACTGATGAGACTGATCTTTCAGGCTGCGTCGTATTGAATTCTTCTGGTGCTGCGACATTCGTTTCATCCGAATGATTCATTTCTGTTTCATCCTGAGTTTTCGCCAGGGCATTCTTGGAGGCTGGGGGAGTAACCGGATTTGGATTTCCTGTTATTCCTGCATCCGAAGTTCCGGCAGCAACACCCTTAGCCGAAGTAAAAACGGGTGTGGCCGAAGAAGCTGTAATCGGTAGATCCTCAATAATTCGATCACTACCAGATTCCATCGATTGCTCAGCAAGCAAAGGCTGATTCGAATCCATCCAATAGTAACCAGCCAAAGCCATTGTAGAGGAGAGCATCGCTCCCCAAAAGAGGTACAGGAAGAATCTCCTGTTGTTCCCTTTTTTCTTCTGGATATGATCTGCTGCATCCTGCCAATATTGATCTTGGTAGGGCGGATCGTACGCTTCGGCAGCCGTACGAAACAGATCATCCAGGTTAAAATTTTGCTCTTTTTCCATAGTTAAAGAATCTTGCTGAGCATTTCCTTTAATTTATTCCGGGCATTGTTCAAATGCCAACGTGATGTTCCTTCCGAAATGTCGAGCATTTCGGCAATTTCTTCGTGTTTATACCCTTCAATGACGTAGAGGTTAAAGACCTTGTTACTCATTGGGGGAAGTTTGCGGACCAAGTGCAGAATTTCTTCTGCGTCAAACTGTTGCATAACGTCGTTAACTGATCCACTAACTAAATTGGGTTTCATTTCAACAGCTTCCCGATTAGCGGTATTCTTCTTGGTCTGCTGTTTTTTGTATTCATTAATAATGGTATTCACCGCAATTTTTCGGATCCAGGCTTTGTACGGCACTTCCTCTTTTTTCTTCTCCAGATTGAGCAGAATCTTGTAGAAAATGTCGTTGAGCATAAAGCGAGCATCCTCTTCGTTAGGATAATAGCGGATACACAGAGACATTAGGTACCTAAAGCTTTTTTTGAAAAGTTCTTCGTGCGCCCGCTTGTCTCCCTCAATACACTGCTGTATCAGGTGACCACTTATATCCATTTCCGTCTTGCTTACCACTACAACGACTGCATTTAAAATGTTGGGCCAGTTTTCAATTTATTCCATGAAATACAAATAATGACGTTAATTGCTTGTATTTCAGATTTTTATATTGAAAATTGATCGCCCAGTTTTTACGGCTTCTAACTATGAAAGTTACTTCACTTCAAAAAACGGAGACCAGATTTCGGTCAATTCGAAAGTGCTTTTTACAAAATAAGACGTAAAAAAAGGAGATAGGTAACTTCCCATCTCCTTAAATCCCTTCATCCAACGATGAACGGGCCAAATCTTAGTGCTATGAACAAGGGCTATAGCAAGCCTGTTATTTCTTCATCCAACGGGGATACCGATGAGCGGTAACGGTGAATGAGTTTGCCATTCTCGTCCAAAAGGTATTTTTCAAAGTTCCATTTGATATCGCCTGTGAAATCAGGGTTTTCCTGAGCATTCAACCAGGTGAATAAAGCATCTTGATCATCACCTTTAACCGAAACTTTGGCGGCCATAGGGAAGGATACACCATAGTTTTTCTGGCAAAAGCTTTTGATCTCGTCGTTACTTCCAGGTTCTTGTGCGCCAAAATTGTTGGCAGGAAATCCTATGATTACCAGCTTCTCACCGTAAGCTTCCCAAAGTTCTTGCAACTGCTTATACTGGGGAGTAAAGCCACATTCCGAAGCGGTATTGACAATCAAAATCTTCTTGCCTTTGTAATCGGCAAAATTGATTTTATCACCAGCCAGGCCGGGTGCGCTAAATTCATGAATGGACTCCTGAGCCATAATCGATAGATTTAAGAGGATAAAAGATAGAATAAGTGAAATTTTCATTGTCGTTTTCTTTTCAAGACAATTCAAAGTTAAAATTGTGGAGAATTCCCATTCGAACTTTCTGCTACAAGCGTCGGCTCTAAACCAAACCAGCTCTTTTTAACAGCGGCTTTAAGGCCGGATCTTTACCTCTAAATCTTTTGTAGAGAACGGATGGATGCTCGGAGCCTCCTTTTTCCAATATGTTTTCGCGAAAGCGATCAGCCACTTCGGCATTAAAGATTCCTTTTTCCTGAAAAGCTTCGAAAGCATCAGCGTCCAACACTTCAGCCCATTTGTAGCTGTAGTATCCGGAGCTGTATCCACCACTAAAAATGTGGGCAAAAGCACAGGAAGAGTTGGTGCCTTCCACACCGGGTAGCAGGGCAGTGCGCTCAACGGCTTGTTGTTCAAATTGCGCCACGTCTGCCACAGGTTCATCATTACGGTGATGCCAGGCCATATCGAGGAGGCCAAAACTGAGCTGACGGATAGTTTGGTATCCTTCAAGAAAAGTAGCGCTCTGTTTTACTTTTTCCAGCAGTTCTTCAGGCAAAGCTTCTCCGGTTTCATAGTGGCGGGCAAAGAGGTCTAAACACTCTTTTTCGTAACACCAATTTTCCAAAATTTGAGAAGGCAGCTCTACAAAATCCCAGTACACATTGGTTCCAGACAGGGATTGATATTTTCCCTGACTCAGCATGCCATGGAGGGCATGGCCAAACTCGTGGAACAAGGTCTTTACCTCATTAAACGTAAGAAGCGAGGGTTTATCAGATGTAGGTTTGTTGAAGTTGCACACGATGGAAATGTGCGGACGAAAATCCTCCGTGCCTTCGCGGTATTGATCCCGGTAGGAAGTCATCCAAGCTCCAGGACGCTTCCCCGCTCTTGGGAAAAAGTCGGCATAGAAGAGGGAAATGAATTCCTCATTTCTTCCATAAACTTCATAGACCATAACCTCTGGGTGGTAAAGCGCCACTTCCTGATTAGGCTTAAAGGTTAGCCCATACAGGCGATTGGCGGTTTCAAATACACCATCAATGACTTGTTCCAACGGGAAGTAAGGCTTGAGCAGCTCGTCGTCAAAATCGTACTTGCTCTTCTTTAGTTTTTCACTCCAAAAGGAAAAGTCCCAGCGCTGCAGGGGCAACTCAGCCCCTTTTTCGGCTGCAAATAAGGATACCTCATTTATCTGTTCCTTAGCTACAGGCAGAGCCAGATCCAATAGCTCGTCCAAAAAGGACTGAACCTGGGCAGGAGTCTTGGCCATACGCTCTTCCAACACGTATTCGGCGTGAGACTTATAACCTAATAATGCTGCTCTCTTGGCTCTCAATTCGGCAATTCGGGTAACTATTTCCCGGTTGTCTTGCTCTGGATTTCCGTAAGCCCTGGAAGCAAATGCACGAAACAATTTTTCCCGGAGCTCCCGGTTTTCGGCATAGGTCATAAAAGGAACGTAACTTGGATATTGCAGGGTAAACATCCAGCCTTCTTTTTCCTGGCTTTGGGCCGTTTCCCGAGCACCTTGAACTACACTATCCGGAATTCCAGCTAAGTCTTTTTCATCCGTAATTAAAAGTTCAAAGGCATTGGTTGCGGCCAATACATGCTGCCCAAAAGTCACTTTGAGCGTAGCCAGTTCTTCATCTATTTTTTTGATGGCCTCCTTCGCTTCGGTCGAGGCTTCTGCACCGTTTCGTTTAAACTGCTTGTACGTTTTTTCGAGCAGCATACGATCGAAGGTATCCAGGGATTCCAAATCCGTGGAGTCATATACTTTCTTGACCTGGTCGAATAGTTTTTCGTCCAGGGTTATTTTGTTTTGGTAGGCCGTTAATCGGGGTGAAAATTCATGAGCCAGTTGTTGCAATTCGTCGCTGGTTTCAGCTGAATTCAGATTAAAAAACGTCCCCGCTACAACTCCGACCTGACGGCCGCTTTTTTCCAGTTCTACCAAGAAATTTTCGAACGTGGGATTCTCAATCGACTTGAGTTCTTCTATTCGGTTTTCAGCCTCGGAAATAGCCTTTTCGAGAGCAGGAATAAAGTGATCATTTTGGATGAGGTTAAAGGGAACCGATCCGAAGGGAGTTTTAAAGGGGGCCAGAAATGGATTCATGAATTTTTCGCACAAAAATAGAGTACGAGTTTATAAAACACCTTTTTAGATGTAAGTGGTTATCCATCAATTTGATAAATTTAACGGTTTGATTCGGATACTCGAGGAATCTTGAAAATGACTATGAAAAACTGGAAGTTTACCTGGACTCTGGTTGTGCTTTTGGCCTGGACCGCTTGTCACACCAATTTGCTTGCTCAAAAAGAAGCGAATTGGTGGTACTTTGGCATGAACGCCGGACTCGATTTTAATCCCGGATCACCACCCACTGGATACAGTAATGGGGCTATGACACCTTTGGAAGGTTGCGCCTCAATTTCTCACCCAACTACGGGTGTACTTCAATTTTATTCCGATGGAATTAGTGTTTGGAATCGAAACCATGTCCAAATGGCCAATGGATTTGGATTGCAAGGAAATGCCTCGTCCTCTCACTCCGGAGTAATTGTTCCATTCGTGGGAAATCCAAACAAGTACTACTTGTTCACTGTTCCTGCCGGACCGTCGATTGGGGCGAAGTACTCGATAGTGGACATGACCCTAAATTCAGGTTTAGGCGATGTGGTAATCACTTCCAAGAATACCTCTTTGAGTACCATTCCCGTTGCCGATAAGCTCAGCGCTATTGGGCATAAAAACGGAAAGGATATTTGGGTAACCATCCAAGATGATGGCAATTGGTCTCTTCATTCCTTCTTAATTACCAGTACAGGGGTTTCTACTACTCCGGTAATTTCTACGGTTTCCGGAGTTCCTGCTACCACCGTGGGGCATTATGGCTGTATGAAGTATTCCCCCAATGGAAAATTGCTATGTACCGTGGCCGGGAATCGCGACAACCTCATGATTTTCAATTTCGACAATGCCACTGGAGTATTGACCAATTTGGTAAATGTGTCCAACAACATTGATTACGATTTGATTTACGGGGTAGAGTTCTCTCCCAATTCAGAAAGGTTGTATATCTCCACTCGTTCCAAGGTTTATCAATTTGATGTTTCTCTTCCAACGAGTGCGGCTATTCTGGCTTCCAGAGTAACGATTGCCAGTATTTCCACTCCGGTTTTTGCCCAAATGCAGTTGGCTCCGGATCAAAAAATCTACATTTCCCGACCTGGTCAATCCTATTTGTCCTTAATCAATGCGCCGGATTCCTTGGGTACAGCTTGTAACTACTCCGCCATCGGTTTCAATTTACCTTCTGGGGCTTCTTGTCGTTATGGGTTGCCAACTTTTATCCAATCGTTTTTCGAAACTACAGTCCTGTCAGTAGAAGATGCTTGTGATAGCCAATACGTAAAGATCTCCGTAAAAGACACCAGTGCCCCAGATTCCGTTTACTACGATTATGGAGACCCCGCTTCGGGCTCAGCCAACTATTCCTGGAACCTGCTGGATAGTCACCAGTTTTCCACCTACGGCAAATTCTTAGTTACCGCCTTTGCATATTATACCGATAAACAAGGAAAGGTAGTTGTCGATACGCTTCTGGATACCATTCATGTGGAACGCCCACCGGTGGTTTATCTGGCCAGCGATACCATGGTGTGTATATGGGACTCCTTATTTGCCAAAGTCACACAAACGAGTGATTTTGATCTCCTCTGGAGCGATAGCAGTACCGAGAATTATTACAAAATTGATACAACCGGAACCCTTTGGGTCACGGCGACCAATCGATGCGGAAGTTCGGTAGATACAGCCACGATTGATAGTCTATTCCTTCGATCCATAGATCTTGGGCCCGATACAACTTTATGTGTCGGTGATACCATATTCCTGGACGTTTCTGATACCCTGGCCAGTTACCTCTGGTCGGATAGTTCCACCTCTCCCTATTTTGCCATAGATACGGGTGGATTGGTTTGGGCACAGATCACAAATGTGTGTGGTATAAAACGGGATTCCATTAAAGTGGATAGGATTGATGTTCCCCATGTAGACCTGGGCCCGGATACCGTTGTTTGTTTATCCTCCAACTACATTTTGGGTGATATTCGGGAGGACTATACCCGATACACCTGGCACAACGGCTGGGTTAACATACCTCAAATTTGGGCCAATTCGACCGGCTTAAAGTGGTTGGAAAAAGAAACCGATTGTGGAATTCATCGGGATTCGGCCTTCGTGGTGGTACAAAAACCACCTAAGGTAGATTTGGGTGCGGATACCCTTCTTTGTTTTGGAGATACCTTAACGCTTGCCGTTCTGGATTCACACATCACCATTGCCTGGCAAAACGGATCTTCTGATTCGATTCAAAAGGCCTTTGAGAAGAAAACCTATTGGGTGGACATTACTAATTCCTGTGGCAGTGCGAGCGATACCATTGAGGTAGATGTTCTCAAATCTCCGGTGGTGAAACTACCATCCGATACCGTACTCTGCCAAGGCGATTCGCTTATGGTAGAAATGCCTAATCCTCAATCTACCTATGCCTGGAGTGATGGCAGTACGAAGCACTTCTTGAGAATCTCAAAACCCGGCATTTATTGGGGACGAGCAACCAACTTGTGTGGTTTTGCCCAGGATCAGTTTACCGTGAGTTACGACGATACGCTCCGAGCCGATTTAGGACCAGATACAATCCTGTGTGATGATCAGATGACCACCATTGGTGTGGTCTATCCAAATGGTCCAAACTATTTGTGGGACGACGGAGCTACTACCCCCAGAATTCAGGTGAATGCGGCGGGTACTTATCGGGTAACCATCTCTAATTCTTGCGGCTCTTCTACTTCTGAAAAGATCATTTACATGGACTATACTCCTGAACCCGATTTAGGACCAGACCAGTTCATTTGTAATGGGGAAGAGGTTATCCTTCGGACAGGAATTACCGAAGCAGATTTAGATCAATCTACCGTAAAATGGCAAAACCGCTATAAGCGAACGGAATTTGGTGTTTCGGAAGAAAATCAATGGTTTGTGGAAGTGGCCAATCATTGTGGAGTAGGTCGCGATACCATGAGACTTGGGGTGCATCCACTACCACGAGTTGGACTTCCTCTGGATACAACATACTGCGATGGTCAATTTCTCATTGATCTAACTCGTCACAACTACGTATTGGAGTGGGAAGATGGATCCTCCGAAGACCAACGCGTCATTCAGGAACCTGGTGACTACATGTTGATCATGGAAGACGAAAACGGCTGTAAGAACATCGAGCGAATGACCGTGAAAGAATGCCCGGGAAAATTCTATTTCCCTAATGCCTTTTCACCCAACGACGATCAGCTCAACGATCGCTTCCGGGTCTTTAAAACCGATCTTTCTCATTTCCATATTCGGATCTACAACCGGTGGAATGAGTTGGTCTACGAATCTCCTGACATCGAAGAAGGCTGGGATGGAACCCGAGGCGACAATCAAACCGATTGTCCGGTGGGGCAGTATGTCTTTAAAATCGAATTCCGGGAAGAGGCCAACGAACAAACACAGATTTTCACCGGTACCGTTTTTCTTGTTCGGTAGAATTTAGAATAATCTTTTAGGAGGTACCCAACCAAAGTGTTGACTTTCAGGTGTATTCTATTAACCAATAGTAATATCGGTTAACCAGCATTCATGCAAAGAGCGATTCAATTTTGGATAAAGTGCCTTTGCTTTCTTTTATTAATAGGGGGTAGCACGGCAAATCTGAACGGCCAAAGGGAGGCAGACTGGTGGTATTTTGGGTCCAAAGCAGGCTTGCATTTTAATGGCTCATCGGCACCCATTGGCCAGAACAATGGAGCTATGCACGCTATTCTTGGATGTGCCTCTATTTCTCATCCAAAAACGGGAGTGCTCCAGTTTTATACAGATGGTCGAAGTGTTTGGAATCGAAACCACGCACAAATGGCTAATGGATACGGACTGCGAGCAAGTACAAGCATCTCCCAGACCGTAATAATTGTTCCTTTTGTTGGAAACCCCAATAAGTACTATTTATTTACCATTGGCGGCACTGGCACTGTTTCAGGGTTAGATTATTCCGTGGTGGATATGACATTAAACTCAGGTTTGGGTGATGTTGTTGCGACTTCAAAGAGTACGCCCTTGGGCACAATTTTGGGACCTTGTAGACTCAGTGCAGTTAGACACAAAAATGGGAAGGACATTTGGTTAACCGTCCAGGATGCTAATAATTGGTCTTTTCATTCCTTTTTGATAACCAGTACTGGTGTCTCAAATGTTCCCGTCATTTCACCAGTCACGGGTGTACCAACACCTCATGCAGGTAATCACGGTTGTATAAAGTTTGCCCCAGATGGAAAGCTCCTTTGTGCTACAGCTGGTATCCGTGCTAACCTGATGTTGTTCCATTTTGATAATTCAACTGGAGTCTTGACCAACTTAGTGAATGTTACCGATTCCTTGGATTATTTCCTGGTGGATGGGGTAGAGTTTTCGCCCAATTCTGAGGTATTGTACATAAGCACTCGCACTAAAATCTATCAATTTGATGCATCCCTTTCTACCAGCGCTGCTATTCTCGCTTCACGGAAAACAATTGCAACTACAAATGTTCCGCATTTTACTCAAATGCAACTGGCTTCCAACCGCAAGATTTATATATCCAGACCCGCTCAATCTTATTTATCGGCAATTGATGACCCTGATTCCTTAGGTCTGGCTTGCAATTTTACCGGTATCGGCAGTTCACTGCCTTCTGGAGCAGTTTGTAGGTGGGGACTTCCAACCTTTATTCAATCGTTTTTTGCACCAGTCTTTGATATAGAAGATGCCTGTGATAGCCAATATGTCAAGATTTCGATTAGTGATACCTCTGGCCTTGACTCAGTTTTCTACAACTATGGGGATCCTTCCACTGGTTCTGCGAATTACTCCTGGAATGTGTTGGATAGTCACAGGTTTTCGACTTATGGTAAATTCTTGGTGACGGCCTTTGCCTACTTTACGGATAAACAAGGACAAGTTGTGGTGGACACCCTCTCCGATACGATTCATATTGAACGTCCCCCCATGATCTATTTGGCCAGTGATACGATGGTTTGCTCTGGGGATACGCTTTTTGCCAAAATCACCCAAACCAAGGACTATAATCTGTTGTGGAGTGACAGCAGTATCGTAAACTATTACAAAGTTGATACCCCAGCTACTGTTTGGCTTAAAGCTACTAATCGATGTGGAAGTTCAACAGATACGACTACAGTGGACAGTTTATTCCTTCGATCGATCAATCTGGGTCCGGATACCACTCTCTGTGTAGGAGACACGATTTTTCTCGATGTCTCCGATACCTTAGCGACCTATCTGTGGTCAGATAGTTCCACAGGACCTTATTTTGAAATTGATTCTGGTGGGTTGTTCTGGGCTCAGGTTACCAATGTTTGCGGTATAAAACGAGATTCTATTCAGGTGGATACCATCGATGTTCCGCAGGTAGACCTAGGTCCGGATACCGTTGTTTGTTTATCCTCCAACTACATTTTGGGTGATATTCGAGAGGATTATACTCGATATACCTGGTACAATGGTTGGGTTAATGTTCCGCAGATATCGGCCAAATCAAGCGGGTTAAAGTGGTTGGAAAAAGAAACCGATTGTGGGGTTCATAGAGACTCAGTTTACCTTATTGTTCAGCACCCTCCTGTGGTAAATTTAGGGCCGGATACCTTGATTTGTTTGGGTGACACGCTAAATCTACATATCCCTGATTCTCATATTACGATTAACTGGCAAAACGGAACTTCGGACTCCATGCAAAAAGCCTTTGAAAAAAAGACCTATTGGGCGAATATTACCAATAGCTGTGGAAGTGCCAGGGATTCAATCGAGCTGGATATACTCAAATCACCCGTCGTTAAATTGCCATCCGACACGATTCTTTGTCAAGGTGATTCCTTGATGGTGCAAATGCCTAATCCCGTATCCACCTACGTATGGAGTGATGGAAGTACACGACATTTTTTAAGGGTGTCCAAACCTGGAGTGTATTGGGGGAGAGCTACGAATATTTGCGGTTTCGATCAGGATCAATTTACCTTGAGTTATGATGATACCCTTCGAGCCGATTTAGGTCCCGATACTACCCTGTGTGATGATCAAATGACAACCATTGGAGTCATATACCCCAATGGGCCAAGTTACTTATGGGACAATGGAGCCCAAACTCCTCGAATCCAGGTTAACTCCGCTGGTATTTACCGGGTAACCATTTCAAATACTTGTGGTTCTACCACTACTGACAAAGTGATTCACATGGATTACACTCCCGACCCTGATTTAGGTGCAGATCAGGCCATTTGCTTGGGTGATGAAATAATCCTTAGAACCGGAATGACCGAAGCCGAATTGAATCAATCCAGGGTGAAATGGCAAAATCGTTACCAGCGAACCGAGTTTGCGGTATCTGAGCAAAACCAATGGTTTGTGGAAGTAGCCAATCATTGTGGAGTGGGCCGGGACACCATGCGATTGGAGGTGAATTCTCTACCCCATGTTGGGTTGCCAAAGGATACGACTTATTGCGACGGTCAATTTTTAATAGATCTATCCCGGTTTAACTACCAGGTCGAATGGGAGAACGGCTCTTTGGATGAACAACGGTCTATTTATGAAGCTGGAGACTACATCTTATTCATAGAAGACGAAAACGGCTGTGAGAACATCGAGCGAATGACCGTGAAAGAATGTCCTGGAAAATTCTATTTCCCCAATTCCTTTTCACCCAACGACGATCAGCTCAACGACCGTTTCCGGGTCTTTAAAACCGATCTTTCTCATTTCCATATTCGGATCTACAATCGCTGGAATGAATTGGTCTACGAATCTCCTGACATCGAAGAAGGCTGGGATGGAACCCGAGGTGACAACGAAACCGATTGCCCGGTAGGGCAGTATGTCTTTAAAATCGAATTTCGGGAAGAGGCTAACGAACAAACTCAGGTTTTTACAGGAAGCCTATTACTGATTCGATAGACTTTAGTTTTATTTGTGAATGGGGGTTACCCAACCAAAAGGTTGATTTTCAGGTGTATCCTAATAGCCAATAGTAATATCGGTTAACCAGCATTCATGCAAAGAGCGATTCAATTTTGGATAAAGTGCCTTTGCTTTCTTTTATTAATAGGGGGTAGCACGGCAAATCTGTACGGCCAAAGGGAGGCTGACTGGTGGTATTTTGGAAAAAAAGCCGGTTTGCATTTCAACGGTAATGCAGCGCCTATTGGCCAAAACAATGGGGCGATGTCTCCTCTGGAAGGTTGCGCTTCCATCTCCAACCCCCTTACCGGAGCTCTTCTTTTTTATACCGATGGAATCCAGGTATTTAATCGCAATCATCAGCAAATGGGTAATGGATTTGGGCTTTTAGGACATTCTTCCGCCTCTCATTCTGCCGTAATTGTTCCTTTTATTGGAAACCCCAATAAATATTATGTGTTTACCGTACCGGCCAACCCTACCATCGGTGCTCATTATTCGATTGTGGATATGACCTTGAATAATGGCCTTGGGGATGTGGTGGCAATAGGTAAAAACACAATTATAAATCCTACTCCAAATTTTCAGGTTTCCGATAAATTAAGTGCCGTTAGTCATGCCAATGGAAGGGATGTTTGGGTAGTTATACAAAACGAAATGACCTGGGATTTTTATGCCTATTTGGTCACCAGTGCTGGGGTTTCCACAACACCGGTGATTTCCACTGCTTCGAGAAGCGGTTGGGGAGGAGTAGGGCATTATGGCTGTATGAAGTTTTCCCCAGATGGAAAATTTCTATGTGCCGTCGCAGGTAGTAATGATAACTTGAAAATAATGTCCTTTAATAGTTTAACTGGAAAGGCTCTACCCTTGGTGGATGTGACAAGTTCATTGCATTACGATTTTATCTACGGGGTGGAATTTTCGCCCAATTCCAAATTATTATACATCTCCATTCCTGGCCGCATCTACCAATTTGACTTGACGCTTTCGAATAGCGCTGCGATACAAAATTCCCGAACAATTATTGGAACCATATCAGGTTCAGGATTATTTGCTCAGATGCAGTTGGCTCCAGACAAAAAGATCTACATCGCCCGGCCGGGAAAAAATTTCCTTTCTCGAATAGATTTTCCGGATTCTGCTGGAACAGCATGTAATTACGTGAGCAACGCGGCAACTCTTCCCTCAGGAGCCTATTGTGAATATGGTTTACCTACATTCATTCAATCCTTTTTCGAAACCACCGACTTCGACGTTCAAAATGCCTGCGATGGGCAGTATGTTAAGATTGCCCTAAAGGATGCCAATTTAGTCGATTCGGTCTACTATGATTATGGCGATCCAAGTACCGGAGCATTGAACAATTCCTGGAATCCGCTGGATAGCCACTTCTTTTCCAGGGCAGGGAAGTTTAAGATTACTGCACACGCTTACTACACCGATGGATTTGGAAGAGTCTACATCGATACCCTTTACGATTCCATAGACATTAAACTTCCTCCAATAGTCAGTTTACCGGGAGATACCATTCTATGTGCCTGGGATTCCATTGAGGCCAAGATTAGTCAAACCACGAATTATTCCTTGCTCTGGGGAGATAGTAGTACGGGCAACTTTTTGCCAATTGATTCTGCAGGAACCTATTGGGTAACTGCACGGAATCATTGCGGTCAATCATCTGATACCGTTGAGGTGGATAGCCTTCTCCTACGCCATATTGATTTAGGTCCGGATACCTTGTTTTGTGTGGGCGATACCCTTCGATGGGATCTTTCCGATACGCTGGCCACCTACCTTTGGTCCGATGGATCTACGACCCCTTTATACGAAGCCGATACCACCGAAACGATTTGGGCAGAAGTGTCCAATTTTTGTGGCGTAAAACGGGATACTATTCTCGTTGAACGTGTCCCAATGCCTCATACCGATTTGGGATCGGATACGGCCGTTTGCATCTATTCAAATTTTGTGTTGGGCAGCTCCCGTGAACCCTGGATGTCTTATGTATGGCATACCGGACAAGTGGATACATCACAAGTGATAGCCAACAAATCGGGATGGTATTGGTTGGAAAAATCCACCCTTTGTGGTGCTCATCGGGATTCGGTACGAATCATTGTTCAAGATTCACTTCAACTCAACCTGGGTAATGATACGCTCATTTGTTTTGGAGATACCCTTCATTTCCACATTCCGGATTCACCGGCAACTGTTACCTGGCAAGATGGAGCGACAACCTCCAGATACCTGGCGTTTGAAACCAAGACCTACTCCGTGGAGGTAATGAATACTTGTGGATTTGCCTGGGATACACTCAATCTTACAGTGCTTAAACCACCTGTGGTTGATCTCCCTTCGGATACGGCTATTTGCCAAGGCGACACCCTCTGGTTAGATATCTCTAATCCACTTTCCACCTATGCCTGGAGTGATGGAAGCACCAACCCGACCTTCGCCTTATTCAAGCCTAGTACCTATTGGGGACAGGCAACAAACCTTTGTGGGGTTGATCAGGGGCAGGTCAATTTTGCATTAGATATTTCCTTATCCCTCAATCTGGGTGGAGATACCATTCTGTGCGACGATGCCTTTATCGAATTGGGTCAGAATTTTCCAAATCGACCGAAGTATCATTGGAGTACAGGAGCCAAATCTGCCAAGATTCAAGTGAACGCTGCCGGAACTTATAGACTAACTGTTACCAATAGTTGCGGGTCCTACCGTTCGGAGCGAAACGTTACCATGCAATATTCTCCAGACCCGTACTTGGGGCCGGATCAACTCATTTGTGCAGGAGAGGAATGGGAACTTACCACTGGAATGACCGAAAGCGAGCTGTTGTACTCAACCGTTACCTGGCAACACAAACACGTTCAAGAGACCTTTAGGGTCAACGAATCCAAGGATTGGATAGTGGAGGTTCAAAACTATTGCGGAATAGGTTATGACACCTTCAACCTCCATGTTGAGCCACTCCCCAAGGTTCGGTTGCCGCTGGATACCCTGTATTGTGACGAACCATTTTACATTGATTTGACTTCCTACCCGTATTATCTGGAATGGGAAGATGGTTCGAACGATAACATGCGTTGGATTGATCAACACGGAGATTATCAGCTGTTGGTTCGAGATGACCATGGCTGTGAAAATTACCTTCCCTTGAATATCAAGAGATGCCCGAATGAATTCTATTTCCCGAATAGCTTTACACCCAATCGGGATCAGGTAAATGATCGTTTTCGGGTTTTTAAAGCGGACTTGATAAATTTTGATATTCAGATATTTAACCGCTGGAATGAACTCATTTATGAATCGGGTGACATAGAGGAAGGTTGGGACGGGACCCGTATGGATAATGGTACTGAATGCCCCGTGGGACAGTACTTGTGGAAGGTAGAGTTTAAGGAAGATTACAACCATCAAACCCAAGTTTTAACTGGCCAGGTATATTTAATTCGATAACCGGCGGTTTTTTGCTCGAAAATTCGGATATTACACCAAACCAAAGTCGTGGTTATCAGGTATATACTAATAGCATCGCGGTGTGAATAATGGGATAGTCAGCATTCATGCACAAAACGTATCAAGTATGGGTTAGGTTTTTTTGTTTCCTACTGCTTGTAGGAGGCATGGTAACTGCGTATGGCCAAAGGCAAGCAAACTGGTGGTATTTTGGAAATCACGCTGGGTTGGATTTTACCTTGGGCTCTGCTACAGGTGTGGCCAATGGTGCACTACGAACCACCGAAGGATGCGCCACCATTTCTGACCCCAATACGGGCCAACTTCAATTTTATACGGATGGTACTTCGGTTTGGAATCGAAATCACACTTTAATGCCGAATGGAACCGGTTTGATGGGACATTCTTCTTCCTCTCACTCCGCCATCATTGTTCCTTTTCCCTCTAATCCCAATCGCTATTATTTATTCACCGTTCCTACTATGCCCAGCGGTGGAGCACGTTATTCCATCGTAGACATGTCCTTCGCCGGAGGATTGGGTGACGTAGTGATTAATAGCAAAAACAGACCTTTGAGCAGTATTCCTGTTCCCGATAAAATCGCGGCAGTGAGGCATGCCAATGGCCGCGACTTTTGGGTGGTGATTCAGCACAATACCACTTGGGATTTGTACGCCTATCTTATCGATTCAAGAGGTGTTTCAACAACGCCCGTTATAACTCCTATTTCTGCTCCCGTATTGGGACCTGTGGGGCACATCGGATGTATTAAGTTTTCACCCGATGGAAGCCAGCTTGCTACCTTTAGTTCCAATCGTGTGCTCACCCTGGCCAACTTTAATGCCGGCACAGGTACCTTTACTCAAATTCGTCATAACCAAGGAGTTCCTGGTACCGGTTATGGAATTGAATTTTCAGCCAATTCCCGTGTTCTCTATGCAGGAAATACCCAGGATATTTATCAATTTGATACTCAAGCCGGAACGGCATCTCAAATCTGGGCGAGCAGGGTCAAGATTCCAGGACCAGGAAGCGTAAGCATTGGCCAGCTTCAATTGGGCCTTGATCGTAAAATTTATTTAGCTCAAATGACTTCGCGACAGTTGGGAGTTATTCATTTTCCGGATCGCTTGGGTTTGGCTTGTACTTTTAGTCCCAATGGAGTGAGCATTCCCGGCACGGCTCAGAGTCAATACGGTTTGCCCACTTTTGTTCAGTCTTTCCTTGACGTACCGGAGATTCTGATAAAAGGTGCCTGTGAAAATGGGTTTACCACTGTTTCTATCGTTAATCCAAATTCCGCTGATTCGGTTTATTACGACTACGGTGACACGCTTTCGGGAGTTAATAATTACTCTACTCATGCCATCGATTCTCATCAATACAATCAAGCCGGACCGTATTTAATCACCGCCATTGCCTGGTATACGGTCAATGGCCAAGTAGTGGTAGATACTTTTCGGCAAATGGTTCAGATAACGCCCATCCCTCAACTAAATGTTACTCAAGACACGCTCTTTTGCCGCGAAGATTCGATTTGCATTTCGGTGTTGAACACATCGGCGTATTCTGTTTTATGGATGGATAGCTCTACCTCGTCCTGCTTAACCATTGATACGGCTGGGGCCTATTGGGTAGAAGCCATCAACGAGTGTGGTGTGAGCCGCGATACGGTGCATGTGGATAGTCTTTTTCAGCGCTCACTGGACTTAGGACCGGATCTTCCCCTGTGTCCATCTGACACGGTGGAACTCGTGATACGAGATACCATGGGAAACTATTTGTGGAGTACCCAGGAAACCGACTCGTTGATTCAGATCACACAAGCGGGAACTTATTGGGCGCTGAGCAACAATCAATGTGGATTGAAAAGTGATACGATTCGAGTTTATGATTTGGATCCTCCCGAAGTAGATTTAGGCGGCGATACTGCATTTTGCGGAGGAACCTGGTACGTATTGGATGCTCATTGGCCTGGTTCAAGTTATTTGTGGCACGATGGAAACCGACACAATTACCGCCACTGGGCTCGAACTACTGGACTTAAATGGGTAGAGGTAACCAATGCCTGCGGTGTGGCCTCAGATAGCGCTTATATTGAGGTACATCACCCCTTGTTTTTTGATTTGGGTCCGGATAGTGTGCTTTGCGAGGGAGATAGTATTCACTTGAAACCCTTTATTGGATTTGGAAACATCCTTTGGAGCGATTCGTCCTCCGAGAAAACGATACAAATTAAGAAACCCGGCACCTGGTGGCTACAAGTCACTAACCTTTGTGGTTCCCGTTCCGATACGATCCACTTTCGTAACGAATCGGCCCCGGAGGTGGTATTCCCGTCAGATACCGTTCTGTGTATGGGGGAGGGGCTTACCCTTTCTCTGGACAGTCCGTCAACGGCATTTGCCTGGAGTACAGGTGATACCGGGTATTCTATTTATGTTCAAAACCCCGGGTTGTATTGGGGGAAAACAGCAAACGAATGCGGTATAGCCTCTGATAGCCTTCAGGTTTATGTAGACGTTCCGTTAAAACCTACCCTAGGCTCAGATACCACGCTGTGTGAAGGTCAGCAGTTTTCCATGGGATTCCAATTCCCGAATAATCCTGGATACCTCTGGAATACGGGTGAAACAAGCTCCCACATTCAGGTGGCTTCTGAAGGGGTTTATTCCGTTACCATTAGCAATGCCTGCGGACCTTATACGGCCCACCGCCGAGTAGATCCATATTACAAACCTGTTATTGAAATTGGGGCCGATACCATTCTCTGTTTTGGAAAATCATTGCTTTTGAAAAGCGGCCTTTCTATGGCAGATATGAAATATACTGATCTGGTATGGAATGGATCTTACGCCAACAAGGAATGGGTGGCTGCTGAATCCGGAGAACACTTCCTGGAAGCTACCAACCGCTGTGGAACTGCCCGAGACACCATGGTATTGAGCTACTTCGATCCTATTCACCCTCATTTGCCAGAAGACACCGGACGATGCGAAGAAATAATTCTACCCACCTGGCATCCTGAAGGGCATCGCTACTACTGGTTTCATAATGGAGATTCCATCGCTGATGAACTTCGAAGCTATCGCTATACTTTGGTGGATAATCACGGATGTCAACAAGAGTTTTCGTTAGAATTGGTAGACTGTCCCTACCAATTCTATTCTCCCAGTGCTTTTACACCCAATAGTGATCCTCATAATCCCACTTTCAAGGTTTATTTAACCGGTGGGTATGATTATCACCTCACGGTATTGAACCGTTGGAATGAGGTTGTTTTTGAAAGCTATGAAACTGAACAAGGGTGGGATGGGATTCGCCAGGATAATGAAACTCATTGCCCTGATGGTGTATACGTATGGAAGCTTTCCTTCCGCAACGATTTTGACGACCAACTCATTCATCAAACCGGCCAGGTAACTTTGTATCGTTAAGCTGAGAATTGCCTGACTTCATTTTTTTCTTGTCCTCGATTTGAATACCTTAGTGACAAATAACAGAGAACTATGCGATACGATGTTTGCGTTATTGGGGGAGGACCTTCGGGCATCGCAGCAGCCATGCGATCCATCGATTTAGGAAAAAAAGTACTACTCATTGAGAAACACAAAGTGGGTGGTGCCGGAGTTTTTAACGGAGCCCTTTCTTCCAAAACCCTATGGGAACTATCCGAGAATTACAAAATTGCCAAATCCAATAAATACGGGTACTACGTATTTGACAGCGAGCTTGATTTTCGCACCGTTATTGGCGAAATGCACAAAGCGGAGAACGAAAAGCATACCCAGATAATGGAGCAAATTGAGGACCTCGAAAAAATGGAGGCCATTCGATTTATCCGGGGCACAGCCAAGCTTCTTGACCGGAATACCGTACAGGTTGAGTTGAAAGATGGGATCATCGTAGAGTATGAAGCCGACAACATCATTCTCGCTGTGGGTAGCAGACCCAGATACCTTCCTAACATTCCGATTGATGAAAAAACCATCATGACCAGTGACGGGATCAGCTCTTTGGAAGATTTCCCAAAGAGTATCGTGATTTTGGGTGCCGGTGTGATTGGATGTGAATTTGCTACCATCTTCTCCAACTTTGGAAAAACGAAAGTCTATCTCATTGATAAAGCGGATCGAATCCTGCCATTTGAAGATGATGATATTGCTTCCATGGTTACGAGTAATCTGGAAGAAAATGGCGTTCGTGTACACCGCAACAGCAGTTTGAAGTCCATGGAGATTGTGGATGGAAAAGTGCAATATGTACTGGAGTACAAGGACGGTCGGACCGAAACCCGCACTGTAGAAAAAGCACTTATATCGGTTGGACGGATTCCCAATGTCGAGAATCTGGGTCTAAAGGAAGTTGGAATGAAATTGGACGGTCGTGGATTTGCAGAAGACGAGGACACCCAGACTTCCATTCCCAACATCTATGCAGTAGGTGACTTTACCGCTGATATTGCTTTGGTAAACATTGCTGAAATGGAAGGGCGGTATGCCGCCGAGCGGATTGCGGGTAATATTACCTCGCCCATGCATTACAACAACATTTGTACGATCATGTTCCTCAATCCTGAGGTTGCAGGAGTTGGAAAAAATGAACAACAATGCAGGCAAGAGGGCACTCCCTATAAAATGGCTTTGATGAGTTACCGTTACGTAAATAGAGCCATTGCCAAGAGGAAAACACAAGGCTTCTTCAAAATTCTGGTCACCGATGACGAGGACATGAAGATTCTCGGAATGCGTGCCATTGGAGATCAAGCCTCATCTACCATCGAGTCTGTTGGTTTGATGATTGCCCTGGATCGAAGCGTGCACGACCTGGCCAATTTGATTTTTCCTCATCCTGCCATCACTGAAGGACTTCAGGAATGCGCTCGTATGCTACTTGGCAAATCCATTATTAAACCAAGTACAATGAACTTACACCTCAAGTGTTATCGGTTTACCAAGGAAGGGGAGATTCAGGATTTGTTTATGACCGGATTGGCTGAAGAAAACACTAATTAGCCGGGTAGAATCCTTCCGGGGATTCCAAATTGGTGGTAAAGGTGTACTTGTTGGTGCCTAAATCCAGGTGCATTACATTGGTTTGATCTTCAAACAAATTCAGGATTAGGGTATTCATGATGGAAATGGATTTGGGCGGTTTTTTGCTGGCAATTTCCAGGTAAACAAAAGTGACATCCTCTTCCGTTTCAAATCCAATAAAAGCCCAGGGCGAATCCTTCTCATTTAATTTGACCTGAAAGTTTTTGGAAAAGTAATCCAGTAAGGCCTCTTCGTTAACTTCCTTATGCCCATCCTTCTTCAACGCATCGAGCAGATCGTCTGAGAACAATTTGGCTGAAATCTGCAAGGATTTCGAATCATCGCTGTAATCTACGCTGGTAATGGAAAAATGCAAGGGATGAGCCTTTAGAGACGTCATACTAAGCAAAGAAAGGGCGATGGTTAAAATCAATTTCATGGGGACGAATTTACCGAATCCCTCATAAATAGGACAGTTGGTCGGGAAAAGTACAGGAGATAACCCGCTTATCACTATTTGTTTAACAGATAGGTTGAGAGTTGTATTTTCGCTTTCTTAATTCTGACTTGTATGAGAAAATTTGCGCTGATCTGTTTGGCATTGGCTTGGGGGATAGGGGGACAATCCCAGAGCCAAAATAAGTTCAAACAGCTGAAAGAAGAGCTACCTACGCCAAATGCGTACCGCACAGCTTCCGGTGCACCGGGACCTTGGTACTACCAGCAGCAGGCGAACTATAAAATGGCTATTACCCTGGATGATGCCAAACAAACCATCACAGGAGAAGAAACCATCACGTATTACAACAAATCCAAAACAACACTCACTTACCTGTGGCTTCAGCTGGATCAAAACATGCGAGCCGAGGATAGTGATACACGCTTGATCAGTGACGACGGCATCAAGAAAAGAAACTCCTTTTATGGAGTATCCCGGATGCTATCTGATTTTGATGGAGGATTTAAAATTGAGTCGGTTACCTTGACCAACGGAAAGGATCTTGATCACACCATCAACAAAACCATGATGCGTATTGATCTGCCCACTCCGTTGACTCCAGGATCAAGTTTTTCGTTCAAAGTCAAATGGTGGTACAACATCAACGATCGGATGCAAATTGGCGGAAGATCAGGGTATGAGTACTTCAAGGAAGACGATAACTACCTCTACACCATCGCTCAGTTTTTTCCAAGAATGTGCGTATACAACGATGTGGAAGGTTGGCAGAATAAGCAGTTTCTCGGAAGAGGTGAATTTACCTTGCCTTTCGGAGATTATGAAGTAAGTATTACCGTTCCCGAAGACCATATTGTGGCTGCTACAGGGGAACTTCAGAACGCCTCTACAGTACTTACCTCAGAACAAAGAAGCCGATTCGCAGAATCCAAAACCGCCGATAAGCCTGTCCTTATTGTAACTCAAGCGGAAGCTGAGGAAAACGAAAAAGAGAAAGCCTCCGGTACCAAGACCTGGACCTTTAAAGCTAAAAACGTTCGGGACTTTGGATTCGCTTCATCTCGTAAGTTTATTTGGGATGCAATGGGTGTAAAAATGGGTGATCGCACGGTGATGGCCATGTCTTTTTACCCGAAAGAAGGAAATCCACTGTGGGAACAGTATTCCACCGAGGTGGTAGCTCATACCTTGAGAACTTATAGCAAATTTACCTTCGATTATCCTTATCCTGTGGCTCAGTCTATCCATGCCAATCACATTGGAATGGAGTACCCAATGATTTGTTTCAATGGAGGTCGTCCGGAAAAAGACGGAACCTATTCTGAGCAAACTAAATACGGTATGATCGGAGTAATCATTCACGAAGTGGGGCACAACTACTTTCCGATGATTGTAAATTCTGATGAGCGTCAATGGACCTGGATGGATGAGGGCTTAAACACCTTCGTTCAGTACTTGACCGAATGTGAGTGGAGCGATCATTACCCTTCGAGAAGAGGACCAGCCTACAAGATTGTAGATTACATGAAAGGAGATCCACAATACATTTCTCCCATCATGACCAATTCCGAGTCCATTTGGCAATTTGGAAACAATGCCTATGGCAAGCCAGCAACGGCTCTCAACATCTTGCGTGAAACCGTTATGGGAAGAGAGTTGTTCGACTATGCTTTCAAAGAATACTGCCAGCGATGGATGTTTAAACATCCGACTCCTGCTGACTTTTTCCGCACCATGGAAGATGCCTCGGCTGTAGATCTTGATTGGTTTTGGAGAGGCTGGTTTTACACCACAGACAACGTTGATATTTCTCTCGATCGTGTGAATTGGTATCAGTTGAATACCCAAGACCCAGAGATTGAAAAGAACTTCCAGAAAATGGCCGATGAGCAACGTCGCCAATTCATTGGAGATATCCGTAACGATACAGCCTTGGTTCGCCTTTTGGATCAAAAGCCTGAATTGGCAGACTTCTACGATAGTGATTTCCGCTACCAGGTAACCGAGATGGATCGGAAAGATTACGAGCGTTACTTGGAACGATTGAGCGATCGTGAAAAAGAATTGCTTCAAAAAGCTTCAGGCATGAACTTTTACGAAGTACACTACAGCAACCAAGGTGGATTGGTGATGCCTATCATTATGCGATTCACCTTTACCGACGGTAGTTCTGAGGTAGTTCGAATTCCTGCCGAAATCTGGAGACGGAACAACGAGAAAGTGAAAAAGGTATTCTTCTTTGAAAAAGAGGTGGCCGAAATGGAGTTGGATCCATTCCTGGAAACGGCTGATGTGGATACCGGAAACCACTATTGGCCTCCTAAGCCCGTACCTACTCGTTTTGAGCTTTACAAAAGCGGCAACCGAAAAAAAATGAACCCGATGCAGCGGGCTCAACCGAGCAAGTAAAATACCTTTACCGAGGGATTTTGTAACTTGATCGGTAGATGGCAAAAGTTCTTTTTCTGACCACACAATTGCCTTTTCCACCAGAGAGTGGAGGAGTGCTAAAAAGTTGGAATCTGGTGAAGGCCTTGGCGGCCCACCATGAGCTCGGTATGGTTACGCTGCTCAAGGGAAAGGATGAACGGCACGAGGCTGAGTTTCGAAAGCAAGTAGAAATTCGGGATTATCAATCCTACCCTTGCGACAATCCCAGGAATCTTAAAACTGTGGTAAACTCCTACCTCAGGAGTAGGACGTTGAATATTTACCGCAATTACTCTCCCCAAGCCAAAGCGGGAATTGAACAATTGGCGGCAAGCTACGATCTATTGATTGCTGATCATTACGAGATGTTTCAGTACGTTCCGGCCAATTTCAAAGGGCGTGTCATTCTGCATGAACACAATGCGGAATATGTAATGTGGGATCGTTTTGCTTCGGTCGAAAACAACTTACTCCGCAAGAATGTATTGTTCCTCGAGAGCCGAAGAATTAAGAATGCCGAAAAGCAGTATTGCCGGCGAGCCGATCGAATATGGGCAGCACCTAATGATCAGCAGGCACTCCAAAAACTGGGTATTCCCGCTCAAAAATTTGCAACAACCTATCATTTGGGCAATGACGCCCTACTCCAGGAGCCTGATTTGATTTTTAAGCAAACTGAGCTAAATCTTGCATTTATTGGAACGTTGAGCTGGGAAGCCAACATCGATGGGGTTATTCATTTTTTGAAGAACATCTTCCCAAAAATTCTCGATAAGAAACCAGAAACCACATTTACCATTATCGGTAAGGATGCCGATAGTCGATTGAAGAAGGCGGCAAGTCCTTATGGTAATCAGGTAGTGTTTACAGGTTTTGTTCCAGAACTGGAACCTTGGTTATCGAAGGCCAGGGTGTTTGTTTTACCACTGAGATTTGGGAGTGGAATGAAGGTGAAGTTTTTGGATGCTATGTACCGTGGAATTCCTGTGGTTAGCACCCCGGTTGGAGCTGAAGGACTTGAAGTGCGTCACGAAAAGGAAGCCATGATTACCGCCGACCCAGTTCAGTTTGCCGAAGCGTGTCTCTTGCTCTTGGAAGACACGGAGAAATGGAATGAGATGAGCCAAGTTTCCCGGCAATTGGCAAGAGATCGGTATACCTGGAAAGCCCACCTTCAGGATTTAATGAATGACATACAAACACTTTTGAACTCCTAACGCTATGAGAGCTTTTCTATTCACTTTGTTGTTTTCTCTTTTGGTTTCTTTTTCCTGGGCTCAAATACCGCCCTCTAAGGATCAAATGCTTGTACAGCAACTCATGGACCAGGTGGAGGCTTTTAAAGCCGGAGATGTGGATCGAATGACCGAAAATGTACACGATGAATTCAAGTGGTTTTATGTAACTGCGGATACCATTTTGCTGGAGGTTTCCGGGAAAAAGGAGTTCAAAAAATCCATGACCGGCTATTTCGCTTCCATTGAATTGGTGGACTCTGAAATTGTAAAGTGGGTAGTAGATGGAAATCGAATCAGTTTTCAGGAGAAGGTTTCCTGGAATACTTCAAAGGGAACCCGTTCGCAAACCTCCATGGGAATTTACCAATACAAAGACGGGAAAATCTACCGCGTTTGGTACTTCGTAGATTAGATTAAGTCTTCCATTCCATTTTCAATAGGTTTCAGTGTGGTAGCTGAACTTGCAGTTTAATCTTTTGTATTTCAGTGTTTTGTGGATTTTGGTATAGATAATCTAACACCAGATTTTATGGGCAAACCAAAATTTTGGAATCCTTTTTGGCTATCCTTGTCCTGACTTTCGGTTGACCCAAAAACTAAATTATCCGTTCAATTTCAAGCACCTTGCCTGGTCAACCCCAAAACACCCTGTGCCTGGCATTGGACCCTAACCAAAACTAATTCTATGAACTCTTCAAGAAAACGCGTTCCAAAGTGGAATGCACTACTGCTCTCAGCTTTTCTGTTGCTTTTTGCAGGCCAAGCCTCAGCCAATTTTTACGTCGTTATTTTCTACACGTTTTCGCCTTACGACAACGTGGAACCAGGGGAAACGATTTCCATTGATGTCACCGCCTCGGGTGGGGAGTATGATCCAGCTTTAATGGCCAACCTTAAATTTGACGTTTACTTAAGGGATAATCAGGGAAATTCCATTCCATTAGGTGATCTCGATTATGATTTTACGCTTTACTATCCGGGTAGTGGAACCACCTTTTGGTGGAATTCACCAGGGGAGATAGATTTTACCATTCCCTGTAACCTTCCTGAAGGTCAGTACCACGTAGATGTGGATGTAACTAATTTTACGGGAACAGCTACCAGCAGTTCGCTGTGGGCTTATGATATAATTGCTGGTGGGGCCAGTCCGATATATACCTTCGGATCCACTCCATTTTTCACCAATGTTTCCGGGGTTAATTTGGATCATCCCAATCCTTACTTTCAAGAGGTAAATCCAGCTTGTCCAACCGGTTGTTCTGGTGAGGTAATGGTCTACCCCAATGGAGGCCATGCTCCATATACTTACCTATGGTCGGACAACAGTACCAGCAATCCACGCACCAACATTTGTAATCCAAACTTAGCCTTAACCATTACCAATGCGGCCGGCTGTCAGTTTGATTACAGCCACACCATGGACTCCTATGATTTGAATGGGACCAACTGGCTCGTATACCCTTCTGAGTGTAGCCAAGGTAACTGCAATGGTTTTATTGCTCATCAAGCGGCAAGCTATCCATACAACCGAAGTTATCAGTGGAGCACCGGGGACAATTCTTTAGTTATTTCCAGCAAATGTTCTGGAAACTACGATGTAACCGTCACAGTTGACAATGCTTGTGATTTTACCTTTTCCCATTACCTGCCAGCGGATTATGATGTAGATGCCACCATTAATGTGGTGGATGAGTCTTGTACCCATTCTGGAGACGGTTCAGTATTGGCCTCGGGCAATTCTGGAACTGCCCCCTATTCTTATCAATGGTCCAATGGAGAAACGACCGCACTCATTGACGAGTTGCATGCAGCTACCTATTCGTTAACCATAACCGATGATAACGGCTGTACTTATACCGATGCCATTCCCGTGGATAATTCCAATACGCAAAGATTTCCTACGGCTTCTTCTTTATCTTTTAGTGGAGATCAGGGAAACGACATTGTGTCGGATGAAAACGGAGATGTGTACGTGGTGGGAACCTTCGGACAAAACTCCAATCTCGATGGTTTCACGGTTAGCAGCGGTAGCGGACCTCAGGGACTTTATGTGATGAAATACGGTTACTGCGGTCAGCCGGAATGGGTTTCCGTATCCAATTCGGTGGCAGCCACGGGAGTTACTGGTGTGAGCATTGCTCGTGATGGAAATGATCTTTATATAACCGGGCAATTCAATGGAACCGCAGGAAATGTAAACTTCATTTCCGATGTCAACATGATTACTGTTCCATCCAGTTCCATGTTTGTGGCCAAGCTGGATCGTACAGATGGCAGCTTTGACTTTGTGCAAACCGTTTACTCCTCTTTGGTTGCTCCAAGGCCTCAATCCGTGAATGTTTCACCCAATGGCGATATTTTGGTTTGTGGGGGAAGTGGAACCTCTCAAGATCAGGTGTTCGTTATGAAATGCTCACCGACCACCGGTTCTGCTTTGGCGGGATGGCCTAAAATTTCTACCGGTGGATCCGTCGGAGATATAGCCAACGATGTGGTTGAAAATGCCAGCGGAATCTATGTTACCGGTACCTTTTTTGGAACACTCAATCTTTCCGGCCAATCTTCTACCACCACCGCGAATGGTGATGCCTTTCTCTGCAAGATGAACACCTCCGGGACCTCCCAATGGATCAAAAAAGCCGGAGCGACTACAGGTTCGAGTGGCGAAGGAAATGGGGTAGCCTTTATCAACGGAGATGTATATGTAACCGGTGGCTACTTTGGTCAGCTTTCTGGGGCCTTTGGAAGTGCTATCAACCAGAGTAGCTTGATCAACAACTTTTATGTGGCTAAGCTCGATGATAACAGCAATTGCCTTTGGGTAACTAAAATGGATGAGAATGCCTATCCTGGTTACCTGCAAATGGCTAAAGGTTTGGCCATTGCTCCTACGGGATACGGAAATGTCTACCTAACCGGGAATTACCGTGGATACGGAATCTTTTTCCCCGGCTATGTGCCGAATAATAATGGTGGTACCGGGACTTCCGAAGACGTATTCGTAGCCAATATTAATCCTTCCGGTGGAGTAGATTGGGGAACGGTAGCTTATGGCCCTGGCAATTACCTGGCCGGCGGAGTAGCGGGTGCTGATAACGAGGCCTACAGCACAGGAAAGGTAACGCAAGGTATTATGACTCTTCCTCCTTCTTCCGGTCTGAATCACACCAGTGCGAGCAGTGGGTATTATTTGTTTAGAAATGATGCGGCTTATGGAAATGCCTTTAAAACAGGAGCTACGCTGAGCCAAGTTGAAGAGAGTTTGGAACAGGAGTCTCACTTTAAGTTATATCCCAATCCAAGTTCAGGTCCGATTACGCTGCAATTAGATGATTCCATTTTGGAAGCCAGTTTCATGGTATTTGATCCTGCCGGAAGAATGGTACATCAAGGAATGCTCTCTCCGGGCGAGAATCTTCCCGATATGACCGATCACTCCAAAGGTGTTTACACCATTCGGGTAGAGTCAGAATCGCTTACTGAAGTTCACTCGCTCATTCTTCAATAGATTCCAACCTTTAACAATTAGAAATGAAAAAGCCCCGTCCTATCCATTAGGCGGGCTTTTTTGATAATTCTTTTTGATATAACTCCTATCGCTTTTGGATGCGAACCGGAACCATTTGATCTTCAAACCAAGCTCTAATCAGATAAACTCCTGGCTCCAAATCACCGAGTGAAATAGAAGTGGAGGTTGAAGAAACGGTTTGAATAGAAATTCGTTTGCCCTGCATATCGAGAAGCTCTAATCCCTGAGGAAGGACCTTTCCTTCAAAATCGAGATACACTTGTTGGTCCGCTGGATTTGGGTAGACACGCATTCCGGATGCATTCGCGTATTCCGTTACGCTATTTGGTTTTTTGAAATCAACTGTATCGCTCGGTAGAGAGGTACATCCTTCAGCACTGGTAATAATTACAAAATAGCGATCATCAATTTTTGGATGATAAGACCTGTCCGTAGCTCCGTTAATTTTCCGCTGTAGGTTATACCACTGATAGGCGTTTCCTGGGGTAGAAACAACGGAATCTGCCGCTTGAGAAGCTGTAGGTTTTGTAGGACGAGGGTAGATGTACATCGTATCCACCGCCTGATTGCTACAACCTGTGCTAGGGTCGGTATAGAAATAGGTCACCACGTGATTTCCAGGTCCAGAATTTTGCGGTTCCCAAGTATTTCCCACAACTCCAGCTCCACTAAAGGAACCGCCACGAGGATTCTGACCATCCATCAATTTAGCTGCGTCATATTCACAGTACTTATCGTTGATCAAGTTTAAGCGAACCATGGGAAGGGCATTAACGACCACGTCAATCGAATCCGAATTAGGACACTGGTTGCTATCCGTATACTCATATTTTACAGTATGCGTACCCGCTCCCAATGCGGATGCGTCAAACTGGGTGGACGCTGAGCCATTTACGCTGTAGCTGCCGCCCATTGGACTACCGTTAGACAAAGTAAAACCTGCAGAATCCTCACATAAGGGAGAGATCAGGCTCAAATTGATGGTAGGCAAGGCGTGAACTTTCAACACCTGAGAAGAGGTGTCTTTACATCCATTTCCATCTGTGTATTCGTATACAATGCGGTGGTCACCAGGACCTGCATTCTGAACTACAAATAGATTTCCTGAAACAAACTGATGCTTGTACGTTCCTCCAGCTGGCATACCTCCATTAAGCGTATCAAAAAGAATGTGGGCACAAACCGCGTTCAGCGGAGAAAAGCTTACACTGGGTAAGTTGTTAACCGTAAGGGCAAAAGGGGCACTGGTATCCGAGCAATTGTTAATCGTACTAATGACTTGATAAGTACCCGGTACTTTGGCCTGCAATTCGTGACTACTTCCAGCGATATTGGCTCCATTTCGCAACCAGCTATACGATAGACCGGTAGTAGGGTGCTTAAGTAGAATACTGTCTCCCATACAAATGGTTCCTCCGCTGTTGGCGTGAATAGAGGAGGTACCACTAAATCCAAGTAGAAACTCCGATCTTTTGGCTTTTGATTTAATCAAGG
This sequence comes from bacterium SCSIO 12741, assembly GCA_024398055.1. Taxonomy (NCBI): domain Bacteria; species bacterium SCSIO 12741. The sequence goes on from CP073749.1 coordinate 3,034,581, forward strand.
TAGTAGCCGTTCGGGGGCACCTGTAGACGCCCAGGTTAAGTCAGCATTGTCGTCGCGTTGCATCCATTCCAATACACATCCAGTGGCATTGAGGTAGCTTTTGTTTTTATCGTAATAATAAGTAACGCGGCTGGTAGCAGAAGGACCTTCAGCGTAGAAAACTCCCCAATACCGAATGGTATCTATGGAAGTAATCGTTGATGGAATTCCATTGGTTGAATTAGGCACAAGGCTGTCTACCCGATAAATGTGAACCGAGCCCACCGTTCCTTGAACGCTATCCACCATGAGGGAGTCACCATCAGGGTGGGTTAATTTGACCGCATAAGGTGAGCTAAAATCATGGGCACTGGCATTACCAATTGGTGCTGATGAGGTAGTCCAGGTGGGGCTACTAATTAGAGAACCCGTATGGTTTTTACCTGAGTTGTCTGTGGCAGAGGTTCCCGTTCCATCATCCAGTTTCCAGTATCCTCTAACTGATTGTAATTAGGGTGGCTACTATTGATGGACTGACACATCCAATCGCGAATCGTGTTTTGAGACAGGGCTGCTTTAAAAACGCTTACCTCATCAATTTTTCCATCCAAAATTCGGGAGTGAGCATAGGCGCGCCCAATTTCAAAGGTGCTGTTAGAACGAATCGTCATGGTTTGAGTACGGCTAGCGTCCAGTTTACCATTGATGTAGATTCTCATCGTTGTACCATCGTAGGTTCCAGCAATATGGTACCACTGATTAACGGTTAATGATTTGCTTCCATCCAGCTTGTAGTGAGTGGACCCGTTGTAGAGAACGAATTGAACTTTTTCCGCGGCCAATCCACCATCTCCTAATCGGAGCATACATTGGTTTCCATTGGTTTCAGTTCCCCACAAGGAGGAAATATAGGGGTGACCCGTTTTAAAAGAACTTACATAAACCCACCCTTGGAGGGTTACGGCGGATCCATTCAGATTGATGGTACCACAGTTTACGTAACTGGAGCTACCGTTAAATGTTAGATTTTTTCCTGATCCTTGCGCAAAAAGCAAGCTTAAAGGGAGAAGTAGGAAGGGAAGTAGTAGAAATTTTTTCATTCGCATAAGGAGCACTTTTTTGTAACCAAAAACCGAAAATTGATCTTCTATTTAGGGTTACAGCATTTTTGAAGAGGTTGTTAGTATTGTTATCCAAGAGCAGGCTCAAGGATTCCATTTGGGTAAATGTACGAAATATGACTTATTACTTCGGCAAATGGCATTTTTACTAACTTGAGCCCCTATTTATAAACGGTCTCTGGCCCCGCTATCGACTCATTTTGAACGACGAAAATTTTCCCGAAAACGAATCCGACGACTTTAAACTACCCCAGCCTCAGGAGGTCGATATCCCGGCGGATTTTCATAGCTATTCCGAGGAAGGACCTTTTCATCAATGCCAGGTCTGTGAAAAAGAGCTTTTGCATTCCAATGAAGATTACTTTATCGAAAAGGCGATGAAAAGGGTAAACTCAACTACGGAATACGTGGTATATGAGTACGCCCTATGTACCAGTTGTGCTGAAACGCTTCAAGAAAAAATGTCTGAAGAATCCCGGCTGGCCATTAAGCGATACATGTGGATGCAGGCCAATCCCATGATGCTACAGCAAAGAATGGAGGGGAATGGGGATTGGAAAGAAAAGGCCGGATCCTGCTTGATAAAAGGAACCCCCAAGGAAGAAGTGGGCGAGTATACCCTGTGTGGTTATTTTAGGGGAAACAAACTTTTGGTTCGTGAGTTTCCCTACATGATCAGTTTTGAAGCCATGGATGAGATTTCTGAATTGCTTTCGGAAGAAACCAAAGATGAAATGGATGACTTCAAAAACACCTATCTCGGCGGACCACCCGAGCTGGAAGAGTTGTTTAAGGGAAAACCTTTGTTGGTTCTGTAGGTTCCTTTTACCGTACACCAATCGTTCTTTTGGCAAAAAAGGGGCAATTTAACCGCTAATCCTAATGAGGTGGGGAATGGGGAAGTCTTGAATTATCTTTGATTCAGTACGTTACCATGAAAAACATGCCTTCCATATCGGTTTTACGAAAAAGCTTTCACCTCGAACTTATTCTTTGGCCGGCTGCACTTTTGGCGTTGTTTTTCTACAATCCCTATGGCCATGGTGAAGGGTATTTTAGCCTTTGCCTTTTCCACCATCTCGATCTTCCTTGCTTAGGTTGCGGATTGGGACACTCGATCTCTTTTCTGCTTCACGGAGACTGGGCATCCAGTTGGTCGGCTCATTGGTTTGGAGCACCGGCATTAGGAATTTTGGTTTACCGTACTGTGCACCTGGCATTCCAGGAAATAAAACAATCAAAACATTCTCACAATTATGGAAAGAGTTGACGAACCCGGAGAGCCGAATAAGGTTTTGGATCTCCTGCCTGAATTAAAAGGCGAAGAAATGATTTTTGTTCAAGGTGTCTTGGACAAGTTAACTGCTAATCAGGCCCGCACATTTGCCATGGCCTACCGAACTCGCAGGAAAGATCCTCAAATTATTCTAATCACTGCTCTTATCGGATTGATCTGGGTAGCCGGAATTCATCGATTTCTGATGGGACAAGTGGGTATGGGAATCCTTTATTTGCTGACCGGAGGATTGTGTTTTATCGGAACCATTGTGGATTTGGTAAATCATGAAAAACTGGCCATGGAATACAACATGGGAGTAGCCATGGAATTGGAAACCATGGTAAGGTCTCATGCCTAATAATTCTTGATTATTCCCCTGCCTTCTTCGTGAGGTAGGGGTTATCATAAAAATCATCACCCTTATCCTCACCCGTGAGACACTTGAAGTCTTTTTCGACCAAGATGTCGAGAGAACTTCCATCCGGTAATTTACATTTACCCCGAAATCCTACCCGTTCCGTTGAGGCCCATTTTTGCGCTACTTCTCCTGGTACCAGTACCTTGAGTTCTTGGTTTTCCCATTCGGCTGACACATTTTCTCCTTCAAACCGAATCAAGGAATAAGAGAGTGCACCGCTGTCAGGAAAGTTCAATTTTTCTTGGCAGGACCCCGTGTTGGCGAATTGATCCACTTCTGATTTTTTTAATCGGAGTCGTACCGATTGACCTTGAATTCTTAGTTTCATGAGGGGAGAATTATACGTTCTGGGTGCGTGTAAATATTAAATCGTTCACCTCGCAGAAAGCCCACGAGAGTTAGTCCTTGTTTTTCGGCCAGATCAACGGCGAGACTCGATGGAGCTCCCACAGCAGCTAACACTGGAATACCACTGACAATAGCCTTTTGCACCAGTTCAAAGCTTGCTCGACCGCTTACGAGAAGAACTGAATCTGACAAGGGAAGTTGACTCTCGAAGAGCCCCGCTCCGGTTATTTTGTCCAGGGCATTGTGCCTGCCCACGTCTTCTCGAAGCATCCGCAGTTCGCCCGATGGACTAAAAAGGGCAGAGGCATGAATACCTCCAGTGTATTCAAACAAGTGTTGTTGTTCTCTCAGTGTTTCCGGCAATTGAATGAGGGTTTCTGCTTGAATTCGAAGGGATGCATTTAAAGGTGCAGGGCATTGGACTTCAACCGCTTCTAAGCTCGATTTTCCGCAAACGCCGCAACTTGAGGTGGTGTAGAAGTGCCTTTCCAGTTTTGACCAATCTAGCTCAACCGAATCGCTCAATTCCACAATGACCACATTGCCTTTTTCAGCTTCATCCTTAATGGTTTCACAATATCGAATGAGGGCTACCTGATCATAACTGGAGATGATGCCTTCGTTATACATAAAACCCAAGGCAAGTTCAAAGTCATTTCCTGGCGTTCTCATCGTCACCGAGAGGTTACGTTCCTCACGTTCCGTTCGAGGGCCAAAACGAACCCGTATTTCCATCGGTTCCTCCGTTGCCAGAATGTCTCTTTTCGATTCTTGGACACCTTGATCCAAAGTGAGTAGTTCGATTTGTTTAACCGGAGTCTTCATTCAGAGCAAAGGTCGAATTTTAAATGAAATTAGGAGAGCTCGGAAGATCAGCAGGATAGAACGATTTAGAAGGGGAAATGGAGGGCTAAAAAATGAAGGGGTTGAACGTCAGATGATTGCCCTTATTTTTTACCTTTGAGAGGAGCAGTGGATAAGAGGGCGCCGGGGTATTCAAGGCCTTTCTTGAGCCTACCCTTTAAGAAAGGCTGGTTAAGACGAAAATTTTAACACGCTATAAATGGCAACATCCTTTGCACATATTGCCTACATCGAGAAGGAAAAGATCAATTCTCTTCAGTTTCCAAAAGGTGATGTTCTGCAGGAAGATGATGCGCGTTCAAAGAGGTCTGTCATCATCGATCAAGCGATTGATGCCGGGAACTTTGCTCAATTCAAAGTACTCATCGTATTTGAAGATCTTGATGGTCTGAAAGAGGTGGAAACCACCATTTGGGGTCGAGACAAGCGCAGCATTTTGCTAAAGAATGGTATCCGTATACCGGTTGAGCGTATCCATAAGGTGCGCTTCAACTAATCGTCTTTCTCTTTTTTTCGGGGGTCTTTGAGGTCTCCGTTTTTGAGAGCCTGAAAGAATTCCGCCCAGGCGAATGGATTGAAAACCGAGATGGGTGGAGACTGTCCGGCATAATAGAGTCTTTCGGTATAGGCTTGGTTGGATAACTTGTAATTGATACTTCCCCAAGTGTCGTATCCTTCCATTTGAGCCCTTCGCTCTTCTCGTTCGAGGTTTTTTCGCGCTCGTTCCAGATCATCATCCGGAATGTTTAAGTTCAAGAATGCTTCTCTGAATTCTTCTTTACTCGGCCAGGGAAATATTACCGCTTCGGGTAGGTTAAAGGTATCCCTTGAAAACAATTGAACCAAGGTATAGCGCTGGGTAGTGAGCGTATCGGGAATGATACATTGAAAGGGACGGTAACCAATACAAGTAAACCGAACTGTGTCACCACGATTGGCCACAAAAGAAAATGTACCCCGATAATCTGTAGAAGTACCCCGATGGCGATTTACCACCGCAATATTCACAAAGGGAACGGGTGTTAGGCTATCAGCATCCAGAAACACTCCCGAAAATTGAATAAGGCTATCCTTAATCTGGGCGCTCCCTGAAAAGGCTAAAAGGCCAACAAAAACAATGAGTAAAATCTTCTTCAACGCCTCAAAAATACGCCTCTAAAAACGGAAACCCAGAAAATTAGTGCTCAGATTCTTAAAAAACGTTGGAAGATTTGGGAGGCGAGAGGCGAGATGGGAGAAGCGAGTACGAGGACGAGTTCCCTGAAGCTTTCGGTAAAGGGTGGAGCGGAGTTTTTTGAAAATTCAGGATTGGAGATTCAAGATTCAATAAATGAAATGGCCTTTAAGAACCTTTTGGTTTCCTCGCCAGTCGGTTAGTTCGATGGTAAAATCGTGACGGCCGCCGGTGGCTTGTACCCGATCTATTTCCAGGAAGCCACTTTTTTTGTTTCGTTCATATTCCACTAAAGTCCATTGATCGTCAATGTAGGCTTCGTAATGATGAAGTCCTGAAATATCGTCTTTGACTGAGAATCGAATTTTACCGGGAGATTGGAATCGCTTACCAGATTTGAAGCCGGTGAAGTTAGCAACCGGAGCTGTAGTATCAGCCATGACGGTATAGGGACCGAAACTGCGTGTTTTTACTTTTATAAAGTCTCCTTCGATTTCTCCCCCTTCAGCAGCTAGGATTTTTGAATTCTTGTCCAGGGAAACCACAATGAGCTTTGAATGGAGTCGTTCAGGAATGCTGTCAATTCGAATGGATAATTCCACGTATTCATGAAGCGGATCGTAAAGCGTGTTGATTCCATAGCGAGGAGTTTGACACCGACCGATGGCTTTTTTCTCACTGATTCTTAGCGGGGTGTTTTCATACACAGCATGTTCGTCCCAATGCAAATGCACATGATCATCGGAATAATCTCCCGATTGGCCTAAAATCAATTGATGGGTAGAGGCTTCAAGAACTTGGGGTGCAGTTTGTTTTTGGGCAAGGCTGTTTACATCCACTTCAATTTGAGAAGTATTGCCAAAGAAGTCTTTAATCTTATAAGTGATCGAATAGCTGGTATCGGTGATAAAAAACAGCTTTCCACGATTCACCAAGTCCTGGTAAATGGATAGTTCGTTGCCATCGAGCAGGTAGGAACGCTGGATTCGTTTTTTGTATTTCTTGGCTTGGTAAAAATCCATGTGGGCTTGGATGTATCGGGTTTCATCGAAGGAGAAACTATCCATTTGGTGGAAGTAGACCCGGTGCCCATTTTTGAGAAGTTCGATGCTATACACGCCATTTCTAAAAGGACTGGAATCCGTAAAGTCCTCCGTTTCCACGCCAAAGCCAATTTTACCATGGAGCTTAAGGGAGGTTGGAACTTTCAACCGGTATTTGCCACCACCGCCCGTAACCGGAAGGTGCAGCGCTTCGTTTCGGCCATTGACTTCACTTTGATCATTAAGCGGGTAAATCGAAAAGGTCTTAATCACAGGTGATTTATGATCGGCCACCTTAAATCCATACAGGTAAGGATTAAGCGGACGTTCAGTACCTGTATTCCGTATTTCAAAATGCAGATGAGGCCCACCCGACCCACCCCTGTTGCCCGAAACGCCAATCACATCCCCGGCCTGATAGGTAAACAAAGAAGAATCTACTTGGATATCCAAGGTGAATTTCCGGTCTCGGTATTGAATATCCTTGATGTATTTCTCAATTTCAGGATTGAATTTTTGGAGGTGAGCGTACACGGTAGTGTAGCCATTAGGATGGGTTAGGTAAAGCACCTTTCCATACCCATAAAGCGAAATTCCAATGCGAGAAATGTAACCCGGTGCAGCCGCTTTTATCGCTAAACCTTCTCTTCCTTGGGTTCGAATATCGAGTCCGGCATGAAAATGTCCCCCTCTAAGCTCACCAAAATTGCCCGCCAGGGAAATCGGAACATCCACAGGAGATTGAAATTTTGGGCTTTGTCCCCACAGGGAAAAACAGGTTGTAAAACCAATCAGAGAGGTAATAATCAGAACTTTCATATCCAGCAATCTGATCCAAAACTATACCGGTCGGAAATGCCGCATGACTGGCGGGAAAACTAATTTGCACAAAAACGATTTAAAAACTTGGATTATACTCATGACCCCAATAAATTTGTGCGTTAAATTTTAAAATGGGCATGGCAACTGAGGCAGGCATCGGCAATTTGAAACAAAAAGTGGATCTTTTGATCGAGGCTTACCAGACCCGTTTGTCAGAAAATAAGTTGCTCAGGAAAGAAAACGAATTACTTAAGCAACAGATTGAAGAGCTACGTGGCGGGCAAATGGCGCCAAGCGGAGTAGACTCCAATCACAAAGATCGAGTTCGATATCGAATCGATGAGTTGGTTAAGGAAGTGGATAAATGCATTGAAATTCTGAAGAAGTAATGGCGGAAAAAAACATTACTGTTAAAATAGCGAATCGGGAATATCCACTGCAAGTCGAGGAAGGGGAAGAGCAAAAGATAAAATTGGCTGTACAGCTAATCAATGAGAATATTAACAAGCTGAAAGGCAATTATGTAGTATCCGATTATGTGGATTTGTTGGCAATGACCGCTTTGGAATTTGCGACTCAATCCTCGGATGTAGAAGGCTACAAAGACTCTGCGATACAAGCTGTAGTCGAGCAGGAAATGGATCAAATAGCAAACAAGATCGATTCCTGCCTGGCAACTGAATAACGTTCTTTAAAATATTATGATGTGCCAGTAGGAATACTGGTATAAAAGCATGCCCGCACACATCGTTTTGTAAACTCAACATTATAATCGTTGGGGTTGGTTAGATAACATGGAAAAGGAGGCCTGTTGATCCCTTCCAATCGGAAGTGGAGATTTTTCGACTTGTTCGAAAGACGCTGGAACCTTGCCCTTCGCATTGATCAATCCGTTCTTTAACTTTTCGGAGTTTACAGAATTGTGCGGGCTTTTTTTTAACCTAAAAACAACAGAAATGGATATGATGAGCATTTCACTCGGTGTTGTTGCTGGTTTGGCGATCGGAAGTTTGATCGTATACTTCTTACTCCGCAAAAATGTGGAGAAGCAAGCCCAGCAGTTTTTGGATGAGGCCAAAAGTGAAGCCGAAGTGATCAAGAAGGATAAGATATTGCAGGCGAAGGAGAAGTTTCTTCAGTTGAAAGAAAAGCACGAGAAAGTGATCAACGAGAGAAACGGAAAGGTGGCTCAAGCCGAAAACCGAATCAAGCAAAAAGAAAATACCCTTAACCAAAAGATTAAAAACGCCAGCCAGCAGGAAAACGAAAACAATCGTCGGCAAAAGAAGCTTGACGAGAAGCTTAGGTTGGTGAATAATCGCCAAAATGAAGTGGAGAAAATCCACTCAGAGCACGTCAAGAAATTGGAAGGTGTTTCCGGTCTTACGGCCGAAGAAGCCCGCAAAGATTTGACTGAAGCCCTCAAAGAAGAGGCGCGTACCGAAGCGATGACCGTGATTCAGGAAATTACGGAAGAAGCTCGAATCAACGCCAATAAGGAAGCCAAACGTATTGTCATTCAAACCATTCAAAGGGTTGCTACCGAGCACGCCATTGAGAATTCGGTTTCCGTATTCAACATTGAAAGTGACGACGTAAAAGGTCGGATTATTGGTCGGGAAGGTCGTAACATTCGTGCCATTGAGGCTGCTACGGGAGTAGAAATTGTGGTGGACGATACGCCTGAAGCCATTATCCTAAGCTGCTTTGATCCAGTTCGTCGTGAGATTGCCCGTTTGGCTCTTCACCAGTTGGTGACCGATGGACGTATTCACCCAGCTCGGATTGAAGAAGTAGTTTCGAAGACCCGTAAGCGACTGGAAGAAGAAATTATTGAGACTGGTAAGCGTACCTGTATTGATTTAGGAATCCACGGACTGCACCCCGAATTGATTCGTATGGTAGGACGGATGAAGTACCGTTCTTCTTACGGTCAAAACCTATTGCAACACTCCCGTGAGGTTGCCAATTTGTGTGCGACCATGGCTTCCGAATTAGGACTGAATTCCAAGTTGGCCAAAAGAGCTGGATTGTTGCACGATATCGGTAAAGTGCCCGATGATGAGCCCGATATGCCACACGCCATTCTGGGTATGAAGTTGGCTGAGAAGTACGGTGAAAAACCTCAGGTATGCAACGCCATTGGTGCTCACCACGATGAAATTGAAATGACCTCAATGATTTCTCCATTGGTTCAGGTATGTGATGCCATTTCTGGTGCACGTCCTGGTGCTCGTCGAGAGATTGTTGAATCCTATATTCAGCGTTTGCAAGACCTCGAGAACTTGGCCATGAGCCAGGATGGGGTAACCAAAGCCTTCGCTATCCAGGCCGGACGTGAACTCCGCGTTATGGTAGATTGTGACAAGGTGGATGATAAAGCAGCTTCAGAGTTGTCCTTCCAGATCTCCCAAAAGATTCAGGAAGAGATGACCTATCCAGGCCAGGTAAAAGTGACCTTGATTCGGGAAACCCGAGCTATTTCCTACGCTAAATAGATGAACAGACTCGAGAATAAACGCATTCTGGTGACCGGCGGTGCTGGTTTTATCGGTTCTAACCTTTGTGCAGATCTGATTCACGACAATGAAGTGATTTGTCTGGATAACCTGCTTACCGGAAAGAAGGAAAACATTGTGCCTTTGATGCAGCATTCCAACTTTCGGTTTATCGAAGGCGACATTCGCGATAAAGAAACCTGTGCTGAAGCGTTATTTGGAGTAGATGTAGTACTTCATCAAGCCGCATTAGGCTCTGTACCCAGATCCATTAACAATCCAACGCTGACTAATTCAGTAAATGTGGATGGCTTTCTAAACATCATGAATGAAGCGGTAAAGGCCAAGGTCAATCGTTTTGTTTATGCAGCCAGTTCCTCTACTTATGGTGACCATCCAGGATTGCCTAAAGTAGAAGATCGCATTGGTAAGCCCCTTTCACCTTATGCCGTGAGCAAGTATGTGAATGAACTGTATGCAGAGGTGTTTTCCAAGCTCTATGGAATCGAAACAATCGGACTTCGCTACTTCAATGTATTTGGACGTCATCAGGATCCTAATGGAGCCTATGCAGCAGCCATTCCGCGTTTTATTCGTGCCTTGATTCACCATCAGTCACCTGAGATTTACGGTGATGGAAAACAGTCCAGAGACTTTACTTACATCGATAATGTTATCCAAGCAAATCATTTAGCTGGAGGAACCACGTCTCAAGATGCGGTAAACGAAGTATACAACGTAGCATTTGGAGAAAGTACCACCTTAAATGAGTTGATGGATGTATTAAAATCCCTTTTGAGTGACTACGACTCCGACATTGCAGGAGTAGAAGTAAACTATGGTCCGGAGAGGGTGGGTGATGTGCGTCACTCCTTGGCTTCCATCGAAAAAGCGAAGCAAAAATTAAACTATGCGCCCCAGCATTCCATTAAAGATGGGTTGGTGGAAGCCATAGATTGGTATTGGAATTATTTTAAAGCAGAGAAATATGCCTAAGGGAAAACTTAAGTTCGCCGTTGTAGGATATGGTCACATTGGTCGCCGCCACGCTGCCATGGTTGCCGGAAATGAATTGGCTCAGGTAGCCGCAGTAGTAGATCCGGTAGAGGAGCGCAGAAAATTGGCTCAGGAAGATCACGGTTGTCAGGTGTTTGCCTCCTCCGATGAGCTTTATGCTTCTGGGATGGAGATCGATGTAGTAAATGTATGTACCCCAAATGGCGTGCATTCCGATCAAGCTATTGAGGCCTTGAGCAACCGCTGTCACGTGGTTATTGAAAAGCCCATGGGATTGACCAAGCACAAAACCGAAGAGGTGATTTACAAAGCCTTGCAGGTTTCCAGACAGGTATTTCTCGTTAAGCAGAATCGATACAGTCCTTCATCAGCCTGGTTGAAGTCCTTAATGGATGAAAATCGTTTTGGCGAAATCTTTATGGTTCAGTTGAATTGCTACTGGAACCGAGATGATCGCTACTACAAACCCGGTGGATGGAAAGGGACGAAAGAAATGGATGGGGGAACACTGTTTACCCAGTTTAGCCACTTCATCGACATCATGTATTGGTTGTTTGGAGACATCGAAAACATCTCTGGACGCAGCATAAACAACAATCACCCTTCTACCGAATTTGAAGATACCGGAATCGTGAACTTTGACTTCGTTAATGGAGGGATGGGATCACTCAACTTTTCTACTTCCGTTTGGGGGCAGAATTTGGAGAGCAGCATCATTATCATTGGAGAAAAAGGAAGCGTTAAAGTAAGCGGACAATACATGGATAAAGTAGAGTACTGCCATGTGGAAGATTACGTTATGCCGGAACTTCCTCCAGCGAATCCACCAAACGATTACGGAACGTATAAAGGAAGTGCCGCTAACCACCACTACGTGATTCAAAACGTGGTAGATGTGCTTACCGGAAAGGCTGAGATTTCAACCAATGCCCTTGAAGGGATGAAAGTGGTTGAAATGATTGAGCGCATTTATAAAAAGATTGGACAAGGTTAATCCTTGCAAATTCAGAGTTCAGAGACCTGCTTCGGCGGGTCTTTTTTTTGACTTAAAGTTAGAGCGGGAAATTCCCCTCGAGTCTGAGGCCAGTGTTCCAAACCGTCTCGGATTAATATGGTAATTTGGTGATCTATGAATTGGAATACCTTGACAGCAGAAATCGTTGAATCCTTAAAGCAAATTGTTGGGGAGAACTACCTCTTCATCGATGAGGAAACCCGTATAGAATATGGGCATGATGAAACCGAGGATCTTTCTTATCCACCCGAAGTATTGGTGAAGCCTGCTAATCCGGAGGAGATTTCGGCCATTATGAAACTGGCCAATGAACATGCTATTCCAGTTACCCCAATCGGTGCGCGAACAGGATTGAGTGGCGGTGCCTTGAGTATTCATGGGGGAATCGGACTCAGCATGGAGCGGTTGAATCAAATCATTGAAATAGATGAGAAGAACCTTCAGGCTACCGTGGAACCTGGGGTCATTACTCAAGTATTTCATGATGAAGCACGTTCGAAAGGTTTGTTCTATCCTCCCGATCCTTCAAGCTGGGGATCCTGTTACATAGGCGGAAATCTGGCCTACAATTCAGGTGGACCGAAAGCCGTAAAGTATGGAGTGACCAAGGATTATGTGCTTAATCTCGAAGTGGTATTGCCCAATGGCGATATCATCTGGACCGGAGCCAATGTGCTCAAAAATTCTACCGGCTACAACCTTACTCAACTTATGGTCGGTAGTGAAGGTACCCTTGGAATTATCACCAAAGCCGTTTTTAGACTCATTCCTTACCCCAAGCATATTCTTACCTTATTGGTGGCTTTTGAAAGCCCTGAGAAGGCCTGCGAAGCCGTTTCTTCCGTGTTTCGGTCAGGTTTAACTCCCTGTGCAATGGAGTTTATGGAACGTGACGCACTCGATTGGACCATTCCCTATGTAGACGATTTTAATATTCCCGTAGCCGAAAACATCGGAGCTCACTTGCTGATCGAAGTAGATGGAAACGATGTGGATGTGCTCTACAAGGAGTGTGAACAAATTACAGCGATTATGGAAGAGCATGGTTGCGAGGATGTTTTGTTTGCCGATGATCAGGCGCAAAAAGAAGCGCTTTGGAAATTGCGGAGAAGAGTGGGAGAGGCCGTCAAAAAGAACTCCATTTACAAAGAAGAAGATACCGTTGTACCACGCTATGAAATGCCTAAGCTGCTTCGGGGAGTAAAAGAAATTGGTCAGCGCTATGGGTTTAAATCCGTTTGCTATGGTCACGTGGGCGATGGAAACCTGCACGTGAACATCATTAAGGGAGATATGAGCGAAGATGACTGGAACAACAAATTAACCGAAGGAATTCGGGAAGTTTTCCACCTGACCAAGTCCTTAGGTGGTACCATTTCTGGAGAGCATGGAATCGGTTATGTTCAGAAAGGCTATCTCGATATTGTCTTTAGCGACGCCGAGCTCCAAATTCAACGTCAAATCAAACAGGTGTTTGATCCTAAGGGAATTTTAAATCCGGGAAAGGTCTTTTTGAAGTGATGAGATTGAAACCGAAATCAGCTCCATGGATCCTTTTCATTTTGATTTGGGTAATGACATTGTCGGTCTCTGCTCAGGATAATTCGGCTGATCCTTGTCCCATTCAGCTTTCGGTGAAGTATAAATCCAATGGTGAAAAGGAAACCTACAATAAGCGCTGCGATACGCTCTACAAGACGATTCAATATACCAACGATTCGCTAAAGCAGGAAGTCATTTATCTCAGAGGAAAGCCCCATGGCGTATGTAAATGGTATTGGCAAAACGGAAATTACCAGCAAATAAGCTCCTGGCAACAAGGCGTTATGGTAGACACGGCTTATTTCTACCATGAAAATGGACAGCTCCAACAAAAGTATTTCATGGATCAGGGCAAATTGGAAGGTCCTTTTGTGGAATATTATTCCAATGGTCGTCTTCGTAGAAAGGGGCAATACAAATCTGGAGAGAAGGTTGGTCGATGGGAAAAGTTTGATGAAGAAGGAAAAGTTATTGAAGATCAGAACTTCGAAGAAAGATGAAGGCCCGATTGAAAACAACTATTGACTTCCTCAGAATAGCCCATTCTTATTGATCCAATTTCCTTTAAATAGGAAGAACCCTTGAGTGTAGGTTAGTTAATATCTTAAAGGACGTGAAAGGTCTATCTCATACTCGGAAAATACACGGCTATAGAATGAACCGGAGGGTAAGGGTACGGTAAGATGGAAGCGGTTCTAAAATCTTCATTCCTTCGATTTGCGGTTCTTGTATGGCTCGCTTTTATGTGGACCAATCAGAGCCTTGCCCAATCGGATTCCTTGTGCATTGAAGTTTCCATTCAAATGCCCCATTCTAAAAAACAAGCCATTCCCCAATTAAGGTATCACGGAGGGTGGGACAATCAGGAGTTTTTATTGAAGCGAACTGATCAGGGAAGGCTACTTTATTCCCTTAACCTTCAAAAAGCGATGGTAGAAGATACCTTTTCCATCATCATCGGAGATCAGGATGTAAACCTTCAAATTGAAGGCGAATTGGACTTTACCTGGGACACTTTGTATTTGCATAACATTACGATTCAGTCAATAACCTACAAAGATTCTTGTCGAATTTCACAAAGCCATTTTAAAGTCATAGATGGAGAATTGGAAGGTCCTGTTAAACAGAAAGCGGTTACCCAAAAAAGCAAAGATCTTGCCTGGCAGTTACTTGAGGATCAGGTTCCACGTTTATCCGTTGGGCCTTGGCACGTGCAAGGGAAACTTGATTGGCAAACAGACATTCATGTTTTGTCTTACTCAGGAGGGAAGAGAAAAAAAGAGGTTTCAAAGACCTATTTCCATGGAACCCAGAAAACCTACAAAATCAGACCTATTTACCATTTTTCAATTCCATTAAAATCGCACTAACCTAAGTTCAGAATACGGGAATGGGATTTTATATCCGTGTTTGTCGAAAGTTTCCGAAACAATATCTTAGCCCCCAAGAGTTACCCTTTCATGAACCATCTGCACTCTTTTTTTCTGGTTTTAACTGCAATGATCGTATTGCCGAACAAGGTTTTGGCTCAGGTTCAAATCGATACTTCGCATAACGCGGCCTATTGGGTAAAGCAGGTCTTGCTCGCAGAGGAAAGCGGAGTAGAGGTAAGTAAAGTTCATTTCAAAGGAGCCAAACAAAGTCTCGGCTCATTTAAAAATAAGTGGACCTCTTTGGTCATGCCCGAAGGCATCATCATTTCTTCTGGAGATGTGATGGGAGCTGCTGGACCCAATGATAATCCAAAAATGAGTTCGGTAATCTATCCTTTTCCCGACCGAGACCTTCAGAAAATTGCAACCGGAGAAGTTTTTGATGCCGCTGTATTGGAATTTGATTTGGTCGCTCAATACGATAGTCTATCCTTTGGATTTGTATTTGCCTCCGAAGAGTATCCGGAATACGTCAACAAAGGAGTGAACGACATTTTTGCCTTTTGGATTACCAATCGAGAAACCGGATTCAAGCGAAACCTGGCTCTATTGCAACCCGATAATGAGCCCGTAATGGTGGACAACATCAATGCTGAAAAACACCCCGAACTCTTTATTCAAAATGGGATATGGGAAGAAGACAACATCCGGAAATGGGAAAACAACAAAACCTTGGGCGAGCTGGCTTATGCTTTTCAATACGATGGTTTTACCCGGCTGCTCAAGGCACAAACGCGGGTAGTTCCCGGAGAGACCTACCACCTAAAAATAGCTATTGCTGATGTGGGAGATCGTCGCTACGATTCAGCAGTCATGTTGGAGGCCTATTCATTAAGAAGTCAACC
This sequence comes from bacterium SCSIO 12741, assembly GCA_024398055.1. Lineage (NCBI taxonomy): Bacteria > bacterium SCSIO 12741. The sequence continues at coordinate 3,049,979 of CP073749.1, forward strand.
CAGTGAAGAAAGTCAGCAAAAGTTGGAAAATCGCCTCGCTGCGGATTTGGCTGAAAAATTCAGCGGATTGCCAGGAGAAATTCAAGCCGATTCGGATCAGGTTTCGATTAGTTTACCCATTCTTTTTCGCACCAATTCCGATCAAATTAGCGACGACCAATCGATGGATTACCTCAAGCAAATTGTTCAGGTTTTGCTTGATCAACCCGATTCTAAATTGCGGGTAGTAGGCCATACCGACCGGGTAGGTACTGACGCTTATAACCAAGATTTATCAGAACGGCGGGCTCAAAAAGTAGCTGAATTTTTGATTTCCAGAGGGGTTCAAATCTCACGGGTTCAATGGGAGGGAAAAGGTGCTTCCGAGCCGATTGCATCGAACGATGACGATAACGGAAGATCCCGGAATAGACGGGTGGAATTTATTTTTGTTCCTGAAGGGAATTAAAGCGAATACTGCCGATGGTAGTCAATGAGTCCATCAATTGGCCGTTTGATCACCTTACCGATTTCAGACTCAAATTCCTCAGCCACTTCTTTCAATTCATCTAAAAAGTACCAGGCTATCGATCCAATAAAATGAACCGGATATTGCTTGTATTCCGGATAGCAACTTATGTGGTACTTGAAGAATTCCTGCATCCCAAAAAGCAGCAGCTTTCGGATGTACGGATCCTTGCGATGATTGGCCATAAATGGCATAAACTGGGCTAAAAAGGCGCTTGGTCGAGGTTGCTGATACAGGCGATTGAGCACTTCATCTTTTTCCAATTGGTAAGTAGCTTCGAAATCCTGATGGATTTCCGGAGGCATCTGGCGATAAAAGAAATCACGTACCAAAAACTTACCATAGTAGCCGCCACCTGCTTCGTCTCCAGGAATCATACCCAAACTGGGGATTTCCTCAGAAACCTCCTGCCCATCGAAAAAACAAGAATTAGATCCCGTTCCCAAAATGCAGGTGATGCCCGGTTTACCCTGCCAGGTGGCGAAGGCGGCTCCTTTTAAATCGTGCTCCACATAAATGGTGGCTTGCGGAATTACCTGCTGAAACCCTTGGGTGACGATGGAATTATTCAAATCGTTCGAGCAGCCCGATCCATAGAAGTAGATTTCACTAATCTGTGAGCCCAAGGAAGAAAGTGCAGGTTGCTCCTTAAAATTCGAAGCAATCGAATCGGAATCCATGTAAAAGGGATTGTAACCTTGTGTTTCAAAAGAAGTAACCGTTTCTCCCTGTTCATTTAGAGCTACCCAATCAGCCTTGGTTGACCCTCCATCCGAAATAAGCTTAATTCCCAAACCTTAAAATTGAATATTGTTGCTGACCATTGAAAATTCCTCAAGGCTTGTAGTAGCCATACTGAATTAACAAGCGTTTGATGCGAATCACCAGTTCGTTAGGACTAAACGGCTTCGTCATGAATTCATCGGCGCCTAATTCAAAGGCTTTGAGTACATTTTTTTCCTGACGCAGCGTAGTAAGCATGATCACCGGAATTCTCTTTTCCTTAATGTCTTTGATGTACTTAACCAACTCCAGACCTGTGATGTAAGGCATCATGATATCTGACACCACCAAATCGGGAAGAACCTCGTCCAATAAGTCCATGGCCGCTTTTCCATTCTCTGCGGTATAGGTTTCGTAACCCTCCTTTTTTAAGCGAAATTCCACTGTTTTTAACAGCATTCGCTCATCCTCTACGATCAGTATTTTTGAACTCATTGAAGGCTTTTTCCTAAAGAAAACAGGGCTTTCCGATACTAAGCGTTACCGCCTTTTACCCCCGATAATGGCCTGTTCTTCGCTAACGCGAATATACTATTTTGGGATCAACGGGGAAATGAGCCCGAGTTCTGAACATCCTATTGTAGACCGAATTATTCTCCGGTACATCGATAAATCTTGGGAATTTGCTAATCTTATATTTGTATTCAATGGAAAAGGTTTCTTTTGTGCCCACAAATTTCAGTTTGGAGAGCTGAAATCAACTGGGTTATGAAGGGGAACCGAGTTAATATGGTGCGGAAAATAATAACCATACTGGTATTCGCAGCTATCGCTATGGGCGGATACGCTCAAGAAAGCCGGGATCCGGATCAATGGATCAAGGAAATAAGGGAGACAGCTTTTGCGAATCATTTTGATAGCGCCATAACGGAATGCGACAGCCTCCTTACCGTTTACCCTGAACATTTCGACACCCGTATTCTTCTTACCCGAGTATTGGCCTGGGATGGTCAGCTGGAACGAGCCCAAAAAGAGGGTAGAAAGGTTTATGACGAACAGCCCGAAAATTATGACGTGATCCGCCTTTGGAGCACCGTACTTCGTTGGTCTGGAAAGCCGGGAAAAGCTCAGGACGTGAGTACGGATGGTTTGGTTCACTTTCCGCAAGACAAAGGCATTTGGCTCGACTACGCCATGGCCACTTACGAAAACGACGAGTACCTGGCGGCATTGGACACCGTAGGTGCCGAAATACATACCTATCCAGATTACGTTCCCGCCGTTAAATATCGGTTGCGTCTTCTTATATGGGAAGATTCACTCGACTATGCCTTGCAGCAATGTGATAGCATGCACGAACTGCAGCCCGAAGATTTGGATTACCGGGTTTTTCGATCTGATATTTACGCTCGTCAGGAAATTTACAAGCAAGCTTCAGATGAATTGGATACGGTTATTCGAACCGATTCCAACAAACTGGATGCCTGGCATTTGATGGTCAATGTGTTGTTGTGGGATCAGCAACCCGATTCGGCTTTAACCGTGGCTCAAAAGGGACTGGAACGCTTTCCTCGCGACAAAAACCTGCATACTCAATTAGCCAAGTCTTATTTGTATACGGATTCGTTCCAATTGGCCGTGGATACAGCGACTGCTATCATTGAAGAAGATTCCCTGGACTACGATGCCTGGAACATTGCTTTGAATGCCTGGTTGGCACTTGAGAATTATGATACCATAATAGATGTATCTGATTATGTGATGCATCACTTTACAGGTGATGAGGAAGTCGAGCGGATTATTGCCCTGGCCTATGCGGGCAAAAAGAAATACAATCCCGCCAAAGAGGTATTAGCCAAAGATGATGAAGAAGCTGAAAACTTAGAAGTGAGCAGCAAGGTTCTTTACGCCAAGCTTCATTATTGGAACAAGGAAAACTCAAAAGCCCTAAAACTGGTAGAGTCTTTCTTGGAGAGTCACCCGGAATCGGTGGATTTATACTTGCTTAAAACCCAACTTCATATTTCACGCTTCGAAAAAAAGAAGGCCTTTGAAAGTATTGATTCGGTGGCAGTAAGGGATACCAACAACCCTAATATTCCTGCTTTAACCGAAAAGGCTGAAAATATTTTCCTCAACAATTTAGGAGCTTACTATTCTTTCGATTATTACGATAATTCGGAGTTTCATCGTCATGCTTTGACCATTGAATACCTGCGTCGCATTCAACGCCATGTTATTCTGGGACGTCTTACTATGGCCGATCGGGCAGGAGCTACCGGATATCAATTCGAAATTGACGCTTACCCAGTTCTAACGGATTGGATGTATTTATACCTCAATGCCGGGGTGTCCAATGGAGTTCTTTTTCCAGATTTTAGGGCAGCGATAGAACCCTATGTTCGTTTACCATTGACCTTAGAGCTTTCAGCTGGACTGCGCTACATGAATTACCCGACTGAGGAAGTACTCATATACACGGGAAGTATTGGAGCCTACCCTGGAAACTTTTATTTTGCCTTCAGGCCTTTTATTAGCGTAAAGGATAGTGGTGTTTTTCAGTCGTACAACGTTAAAGCACGTTACTTCTTTCCGGAATCTAATCTGACTTATCTGGAATTGAATGCAGGAACAGGGTCCAGTCCGGATAATGCCTATTTGGATCCGGCATTTACCCAATTTGTAGAGTCCAGGTCCTATAACATCGGGCTCACTTTTCAGAAAAAATTAGGAAGACAATTTTACGGCCGGGCTTGGTTTATCTACGATCACTATCAACCCGAAGAAATTCCGAACTTTACCATATACAGTAGCAATATAGGAATCTGGTGGATGTTTTAAGCAACATATGGACCTACCTGATGGAGCAGGACTTTGCGCACCGTTTTGTTACGGTAATCATTGTGATTCTGTTCTTTTCCTCCATCGTTCTTCTATTGGGAATTTTGGTGAGCCGAACCATCAAAAACAAGAAGGAAAGGGAAAGCGACTTGTGGCACGAAAAATTTCAAGCCCTTCTCGTCAATATTCTGTTTGATGCCAAGTATGAGCCCGGCACCGATGATTACAAACGTCTCATTAAAAAATACCACGCCGATAAATTGAATGCTGTTCAGCAGAAGGCATTGATTGGTGAGATGGATGTTCTGCATAAAAACGTGGCTGGGGAAACCTCTGAAAAACTGGAAGCCTTCTACCATGACGTAGGTCTAATTCCTTATGCCGTTGAACGAGTGAAGGATGGCAAATGGTGGGAAAAAGCAGGAGCCTTTAGAGAGCTGTCCGAGTTTAAGGCAGTCAGTCAGTACGACTTGATTCTGAAATACGTTGACCACGATAACAAAACCCTTCGGGCAGAAGCTCAATATGCGGCTGTATCGCTAAAAGGGGTGAATGCCTTGCATTTTGTAGAATCGCTCAAGTATCCGATGTCTGAATGGCAGCAGCTGGTCATGCTGGAAAAATTGGCGCGTTACCTACCCGAAGAAATTCCGGACGTAAGGCACTGGTTGAGTTCTGACAATGATTCAGTCGTCATTTTCGGATTGAAAGTGATTGCCCAGTTTCAGCAGTTCAATGCCGAAAAGCAGGTGATTGAACTTTTGGTGCATAAAAATCCGAGAGTGGTAAAGCAAGATATCCAAAGCTTGGTGCGCCTTCAATTCAAATCGGCTTGCCCTTTTTTGAGAAGAATTTATTCGGATTCCCCGAAAAGCATAAAACTGCAGATCATCGATGCACTCTCAGAGTTGGGAGACTCCGGAGATCGCAGCTTCTTTAGAGAATTAGTTGAAGATCAAGATGATTTCGAAATTGGTCTTCGAGCAGGAATGGCCCTGCGAAACTTAGGAGGGAGATCCATCCTACAACAATTGGATCGGAAAGAATTAACTGAACAAAGGAGGAAGATTGTTACTCACGCTCTTGACGAAAGAATTTGACCTGGACAACTCGTTCTGGGACATCGTGGTGGAGTTGTTTTACAACATCCTCTACATCTATTCGGTATCCATCATGGTTACCTACTTGGTGTTGGCGATTATTTCTTTCATCTCCGTTCGCAAATACTTGCACAAAAACAGCTTTGTAGACTACAAGGATATTCTGAATACGGATTTTGCTCCCTCGGTAAGTATCCTTGCTCCAGCCTACAACGAGGCGGCTACCATCATCGACAATATCCGTTCGCTATTATCTATTCATTATTCCAACTATGAAGTAATCATCGTTAATGATGGGAGTAAAGACAATACCCTGGAGCTTTGTATTGAAGAATACGACCTCGTTCCGGTAGATTATGCGATTGACGATAAACTGAAGACTAAGGACGTTCGGGCGGTTTACAAATCCCGTAACAAGGTTTTTAACCAGCTGGTGGTAGTGGACAAGGTTAATGGAGGTAAATCCGACGCCTTAAATGTGGCCATCAATATTGCTTCCTACGATTATGTGACCTGTATCGACGTGGATTGTGTTTTGGAACAGGATGCCCTCTTGAAACTCATGAAACCCTTCATGGATGAGAACAAGAAGGAAGTAATTGCCACGGGTGGAGTAATTCGTATTGCCAATAGCTGTGTGATTGAAAACGGCCAGTTGGTGGAGGTGAAGGTGCCGAAAAACTTTGTTGCCCGTTCTCAAACACTGGAATACATCCGAGCTTTCCTCTTAGGGCGTATGGCTTGGTCTCTCCTCGATGGACTGATTTTGATTTCCGGAGCGCTGGGGGTCTTTAAAAAAGATATCGTTGTTGAAGTAGGTGGCTATGACAACAAAACCGTAGGGGAGGACATGGAGCTCATCGTACGTATGAGACGGCACATGATCGATACCAAACGGCAGTATACCGTAGCCTTGATTCCCGATCCTTTGTGCTGGACCGAAAGTCCTGAAACCTGGAGTCAATTGGGGCGTCAGCGTAACCGATGGACCCGTGGAACCATAGAAACCCTATGGCAGCACCGTGGCATGCTTTTCAATCCAAAGTATAAGTTGATTGGAATGCTGAGCTACCCTTTCTGGCTTTTCTTTGAATGGGCAGCCCCGCTCTTAGAGGCCATGGGACTTATGCTGTTTGCCCTACTTGCAGTAGCCGGATTGGTCAACTGGAGTTTCTTTGGTTTAATGATCCTATTGATCTTCGGATTCACGATTACCTTTTCCGTATTATCCCTGCTTATTGAAGAGATTACCTACCACAACTACAAACGAAAACGGGATATCCTTCGCTTGCTTCAGGTAGGTATGTTGGAGCCCTTGTTCTATCACTTGCACCTCGTTTATTCAGCTGTAATGGGGAATCTCGATTTCTTATTGGGAACCTCATCCTGGGGAGAAATGGCGAGGAAAGGTTTTGATGGAGATGGTAAGCCGAAACGGATTCAGGTAGTAAAAAGCATTATTACCGAAGGTCCGAAGAAGGCGGCAGTTCGTGCCTCTTATGCTACCTGGACAGCAGTTTCTATTGCTTTAATGGCCATTTTCCTTTACTACATTGTTGACTTAGACAAACTGTTGACCAAAGATGAACTGGCGATGAATCCGAAGTTGAGGAATGTATTCGTCAAAAAAGAAACCGCTACCGAAACCATCATGCGGAAGGAAAAGGAGATTCTGGCCAAGAGTATCCAACGATCTCTGGCTAAGTCTATGGCCCAAACGCAAAGAGAACAAGATGCAGATTCCGATAACTCAAATCGGGAAACAACTTCATCAAGCTCAACTCCACCCGATCAGGTGGCATCCACAAAGCCTGAAAAGCAGGAAACTACTCCGGCTAAAAAGGAAGAAGATAATACCGCTTCGGCAACTCCACCAGCTCCCAATTCCAGAGAAGCTCGTCGAGCGATTCAAGCCAAATACAGGGCTAAAAAGAAGCCAACGGATAATCGGGTATTCTATTTGGTTGCAGGAAGCTATAAAGAAGAGAAAAACGCCTTCAAACGCAGAAATGAACTTCGCCGCAAGGGATTCAAAGGAGCCCAGGTATACACCAACGGAGAAGTTTACCGGGTAACTTTCGTTAAATACTACGACGAAGAAGAAGCTCTTGAAAATCTGAAAACGCTACGAGCCGAGGAAAACGAAGGTGCGTGGATGTTACGAGGAGTTCGAGGATAGGCTGGGTTCAAATTTCAATCTTCAATCTTCAATCTTGAATCTTGAATTCTGGATTGTGAACACTTAAATTGGAGAGCGCCTCGAGATTCAAGATTAAACCTTGATTTCCGGATTTGAACATTTATTAAATTGGAGAGCACCTCAAGATTCAGGATTAAACCTTGAATTCTGGATTGCAAACCCTTAATTTGACTAGCTCCTCAAGATTCAAGATTCAAGATTGAATATTGAAGATTCTAAAGGTCATCCTCAAAATCATCCTCATACTCATCAAAGTGGAGCATCTTGTAGTAGTCATGCATGATTTTGGAAACCATGGGTCGGTAGTATCTCCAGAAGAATTTTTTGCGGTCACTTAGGTCTCGGTTGTTATAGAGGAAGAAGTCTAAGTTTTCAATTCCTCGACTATACACAGCGGTGAAGGGGATGGGATTATCCGCAAAATCTCCGGCGAAATAATAGAAGCGGTTAATAATATGGTCACCGAGCACCGCCGGGAATTCCTTGGGAATTTTGTTCGCTTTGAGTATCGAGTCCCCTCGATGGTTGGTGTGTATCTTGAAGGTAGAGACGACCAGATCATCGTACTGCAGATAAGAAATATCGAACCAGAAAGGGTAACGAATGTACTGGGGGACGTCAAAAAACTCCCGGTAATACACATCGGTATTGATGATGGGTACCTCGTGAATCAAATCGTTTTCCTTTTCCAGAATAACAATCTTATCCGATTCATGCACCATGACAATTCCAGCATCCTTGTAGGGCCAATCACCTTCATTTTGTTCCAGATAGAGTCGAATAATCCATCGGGGTAGCTCCTTGTTTTTATTCGTATCCAATGAAAAGAAATACCGTCCAATCCATCCCGACCAAAGAATACCAAATTCATCTTCAATCTTTTTCCGGATTTTATAGTTTGTGGGCGAGGCGATGGTATTGAACTCCATCATGATGAGCTTCTGCCGTTCGTGCATTCGCTCGAGCAATTGATAATCCTGTTCCGAAGTTCTACCGTAAATCAATTTCACATGATCCGATACTTCCCGGTAGTGGTACCATTCATTTGAATACACCCCGTAAGAGTCCGTATAATACATCATGTCGAGCGTATCCGCCAGGCTATCCAGCGTTTCGGGTTCCATCAATTCAAGATCTGAGATGTAGTACTGATCACTGTCAAGCGGAAAGAAACCGAGGTAGTCGCTTACTTCATAGAACTCGTTGCTGGGCTTAACGAATTTGTGGTGTTTTAGGATCCAGTTGAAACTCCGGTGCTCATTTCCTTCTTCAGTCAATACAGTTTTGTCAATAACCAGGATATTGATCGGGTACTCTGGACTGAAATACCACACTACGATACTTATCACAGGCAAGCTTGCCAAAATGAGAAAAATCAATCCTACGAGCCATTTGCGTAATTCCATGGTAGACGATCCCTTTATTCGAAATTCCTGCTGAATTTCCTAAAAAACTGGTGCTAAGTTATTTTTTCCCGATGAATGGACTTTAGAAATAGGATGAAATTCTCCTCAGTACGTTATTTTTGACCCCAGGGAGAGGAGGACATGAGAGAGTCTATTATTGATTTTTCTAAAATGGATGAATGGTTGCACGGTGACCAGGAACTCATTCACGATACGCTGGTTATCTATCAGCAGGAAATATTGTCGTACATCTACCACTTGTCGGAAGCACTTGAAAAAAAGGACTACGATCGCCTCTTTTTTATGTTGCATAAAATGACCTCTCCCATTTTACTCTTTCACATGGACGAAGCCAACAAGTGCGTTGGGCTGATAGAATCTCAAAAAAATGTGGAGGTTAAAGATGCTGTCCTGATCAAAACCAATCTGGATCGACTGGAGGAAATACTCCGACGCTCCTTAGTGGAGGTCGAAGTTTACCTCAAACAACATTCTTAAAGAATATTTAGTCTACTCTTCAAGGAGTCTTTGTAAGTACGACTTACTGGAATTCGATCTTTTTCCAGGTAAACCGTATTCTTCTCAATTTTCAAAATCTTGTCAATACGGACGATAAAGGATTTATGAATTCTCATAAAGTCATCCGAAGGCAATTTGGCTTCCATAGCCTTCATCGTTGATAGCACCGTATATTTTCCGCTTTTGGTGTGAATTCTCACATAATCGCCCAAAGCCTCGATAAAAGTGACCGATAAAAGGTCCACTTTGATCAAACGCGAGTCACTTTTGACGTAAATGATGTTTTCTTCAGCGTCATTATTCCCAAAAGCTTCATGAATTTTTTGGGCTTTCTCAGCGGCTTTCAGAAAACGCTCGTAGGAAATCGGTTTAACCAAATAGTCCGTTACATCATTTTCAAAAGCTTCAATGGCGTAATTGGTGCGGGAGGTAACTAAAATAACCTGAGGAATGTCTTTGATGGTTCTAATGAACTCAATACCCGTCATTTCTGGCATTTGAATATCCAGGAATATCAAGTCAATCTTTTTCTCGTCCAGGCCCTTTTTGAGCTCCAGTGCATTGGTGTAATACCCAACCAAATTCAGAAAATCTGTTTGGCTAATGCACTTTTCCAAAACCTTTCTGGACAGGTGTTCGTCGTCTACTACTACACAGTTCATAGTTTGCTATCGTATTTAGCCAAAAATATATTCATTTGCCCTAATTTGCATGGTAGCGAACATTCGTTTGTCGAAATTGGATGCAAAAGGTGGATATTCAGGAAAAAATTGAGCTCATAGAGCAGGTCATTTCTTCGGCCCTCGTTCCTACGGCCATTTGCAATGAACAAGGTCAGGTGCTGGGCATGAACAATGCTTTCGTGCAACTAACCGGTCGAAGTCATTCAGATTGGTCTGGGCTCAAAGTGGATTCCTGGTTCACGGTGCTCACACCGACAGAAGAATCCTTGGAACAGCTCATCCGTTTTGACACACCTTTTGAAGTTCGCCCCATCAATGAACCAATCAGCAGTACCTTTGTCGTAAGTCCGCAATACCTTTTCCCAGATCAGAAGAATCGCCTGGTATTGCTGCGTTTTCATGAATCCCGTCAAAAGCAGGGATACCTGGAAGAATTAAGAAAACTCTCCCTGTCTGCCAGCCAGAGTTTATCGAGTATTTTACTGGTGGATACGGAATTGGTCATCCTTTGGAACAACAGCCAATTTCATCGCAAATTCAACCCCGTAAACACGGAACTAATCGGCAAAACGATTTTTGACATCGTTGCTTTTAATGATCACAATAGGGGAGTATTAGATCGCGGAATAAAAACCGTAAAGGAATCCGGAAATGCGGTTCAGTTGGAGTTGGAGCCCGATTCGAACCAGGAAGAACCTTGTTGGTATTCCCTGGACATAAGTCCAGCTTATAACGATGACAAGGAGCTTATTCATTTTATCCTAATGCTTCGGGATATTTCCCAAATTAAGGAAGCTGAACATAATCTGAGCCTGCACCAACAACGATTAAAAAGAGCCCAGCAATTGGCCAAATTGGGCGAGTTTGAATTTGATGTTAAATCCCAGAAAACCTACTGGTCTGACACCTTGATTAAGTTGTTGGAGCTGGAGCCCAAGCAATTAAATAGTCTGGATGATTTTAGCAAACTACTGGAAGATGGGGAAAAATGCGTTTGGGCAGAAGCTTTGCAACGAACACTTGATAATGCAGAGCAACAACACTTTCACCTTAACTATACACTTCCCGATGGTGAGATCCTGAACTTGATGGTCAATTTAAGCCTCGAGAAAAAGGACAATCGATTGTTCTTGTTAGGAACTCTGGAAGATGTAACCGAGCTGGAAGAAGCCAAAAGTAAATTGGAGCAAGCCCTCCTCAAGGCCGAAGAAAGTGCTCGGGTAAAACAGGAATTTCTGGCCAACATGAGCCATGAAATTCGCACACCGATGAATTCCATCTTGGGATTCTCCCGATTGATGTTGCGATCTCAGCAGCTCAATCCGGAGTTTACCGAATTTGCTCAAGCCATATACGAATCTGCGGAGAAACTCCACATTGTGCTGGATGAAATATTGAATGTTGCCCGCTTGGAATCCAGTGATTTAACCTTGGATAGGCATCACATTCGATCTAATGATTTTATTGCGTCTCTGCAAAAGCTTCATGAGCGGAAAGCCAGAGAAAAGGGCTTGACCTTGGAATTGGTACTTGATTCCGATTTCCCTGAAGTGATGCTTACCGATCATGTCCGGGTTTTTCAGGTACTGTCTAACCTTTTGGACAATGCCATTAAGTTTACCGATGAGGGTAAAATCCGGATTTCGGCGAAAGCGTTGCGCAATACCCCAGAAGGATTTGTCGCCTGCTTTATTGTAAAGGATACCGGAATTGGAATTTCGAAGGAAGCCATTCAAGAAATCTTTGAATCGTTCAAACAGGCAGATAGTTCCATTTCCCGACGCTACGAAGGTGCCGGATTGGGATTGTCCATCGTTAGGCGATTGATCCGACTACTCAATGGAACCATATCGGTTAAAAGTGAGCCGTGGGAAGGTTCTGAGTTTATTTTGGAAATTCCCATGCTTCACGGTGATCCAGAACAGATTGTAGGTCCTTATGAGGATGGCGATGAAGCAGCGAAACAACTGGAAGGACTTCGGGTACTGTTGGTAGAAGACAACCGAAACAATCGCCTGTTGGCCCAGAAATTCCTCAATGATTTAGGCATGAAATCCGATGAGGCCCTCAACGGTATTCAGGCCATAGGAAAGGTACGGGAGCACAATTACGATTTCATCCTGATGGATATTCAAATGCCTGAAATGGATGGTATAGAAGCCACTAAGCTTATTCGAAAAATGCCTGGGGTAATGAGTCAGGTGCCTATTATCGCGTTAACCGCCCACGTACTCAAGGATGAAATCGATTCTTATCAAAAAGTAGGCATGAATGCCGTTATCAACAAACCCTTAAAAAAAGGAGAACTAATCGCCACTATGCTCAACCTGAAATCTGATCCGAACCAAACACCGGAGTTTGAAACTTCTACCACGGATAACTCTAACGATTCCGATTACACCACGATAAACCTTAAAGGTCTGTTAGCCATTTCGAGAGGAGATCTGGACTTTATTCAGGAAATGATCGAAGCCTATTTCGATGATATGCCGGTATACCTAAGCGAGTTTAAATCAGCCTTTCATGCGAAGGATATTTCCCTTTTAGGCAAGATGGCTCATAAAATGAAATCCCCTTTGAATATAGTAGGGATTACGGCTATTGATGGCAAGTTGGATTACCTGGAAAACCTTCCGGGTGAAGATAATCTGGATGCAGAGGTATGGACTGATCTTGAAACAACGGTTCAACAGATAGAAGAAACCATAACCAAAGGTTCAGAGGAACTTGAGGATTACCGGGAAAATACGTTGAATTCGAATTAACGCTGAAGGTCAACAGAGCCTTTCAACTTCTTTTGGTTTCCAGCCAGGTCGGTGTAGAAAATGTGGTAGGTGTAAGAGGATGATGGTGCAGGGTAACCGTTGTACTCACCATCCCAATATTCGTCTGAATTACGCAACTCAATCACCTTTTCTCCGTGGTTGTTGTAAATGATACAAACAAACTCAGCCACATTTTGAGAAACAATTTCGAAGGTTTCGTTCAGTCCGTCGTAGTTCGGTGTAAACGTAGTTGGAATAAAAAACTTGGCTTCTTCAAAAGTAGTGATAGGCTCACCGATAGCTGTATCGCGGCAACCCAATTCACCAGCAACGATTAGTTGCACAGGATATTCACCTGCTTCACGAAAGGAGATACTTGGACTTTCTTCCACAGATTCCTGCATGCCAAAATCCCAATTGAATTCAAAAGCGTTGTTGCTCGTATTGGTAAATTGAACCGTTAACGGAGCAGCTCCACGCAAAGGGTCTGCCACAAAAGAAGCTTGAACATCTTCCCGCTTCAAAGTAATGCTGCTCGTCATAGAGCGACCATTTCTGACGTAGGAAAGGTAGTAAGTCGTCGTTTGGGCTGGAACAACAGTCGGGTTTGGACTGGAAGGATCAGAAAGACCTTCAGTGGGCGACCATTGAAATTTTTCGTTGGGCAAAAGATGGGTAGCGGAGAGTTGAATGGCTTTACCGTTGCACGATAAAGTTTGGTCTGCCTGGATGACAACAGGTTGTTGAACTTGCTCTTGAACCGCTTGGACCTCACCGTTTTGCAGCTGTGCAAAGGTGCTTGTGGATAAACCAAGCCCAAGAGTTAGAAACAGAAAAGACAGACTTCTTCGCATAATATCCCGCTAAATTAAGGCTTTCTTCAGCGCTAACCAAGGCTCAGACCGCCCATTCTGACTCCGATCGACTAATAAAGGGTGCCGTTTTATAAAACAGGTTTTGGGATTTGTGAAAAATTGAGCCCATGGGGGGATTGACAAGAGCTTCGGAAATAGGTACTTTTGCATTCTGAAATCTTCGAGAATATGGAGCAGGTAAAACAATACACCCCCAAGAATAAGGTACGCGTAGTAACGGCAGCATCGCTGTTTGATGGTCACGACGCGGCGATCAATATTATGCGCAGAATCATCCAGTCTACTGGAGTGGAAGTGATTCACCTGGGGCATGATAGAAGTGTGGAAGAAGTGGTTAATTGCGCCATCCAAGAAGATGCAAACGCCATTGCCATGACCTCTTACCAGGGAGGACATATGGAGTATTTTAAGTACATGTACGACCTGCTGAAAGAGAAGGGAGCCGAACACATCCGCATTTTTGGTGGAGGTGGAGGAGTTATTCTTCCTGAAGAAATCAAAGAATTGCAGGATTATGGAATTACCCGTATCTATTCTCCTGATGATGGCCGTGAACTCGGTCTTCAGGGAATGATCAATGACTTGGTTCAAAGAAGTGATTTTCCTATTGGAGATCATTTGAATGGCGAAATAAACAAGCTGGAAGAACAGCAAGTGGGATCGATTTCCAGATTGATTAGTGCGGCCGAAAACTTTCCGGAGAAGTCGAAAGACATGCTGGATAAAGTTCACCAAATGGCTGGCCAACGTAATATTCCAGTTCTGGGTATTACGGGCACGGGAGGTTCTGGAAAATCCTCTTTGGTGGATGAATTGGTACGCCGATTCTTACTCGATTTTAAAGACAAAAACATTGCTGTAGTTTCCGTGGATCCCTCTAAGCGTAAAACAGGAGGAGCTTTATTGGGAGACCGGATTCGCATGAATTCCATCCGCAACAATCGGGTGTACATGCGTTCTTTGGCTACTCGCCAATCTAACCTGGCTCTTTCTAAACACGTAAGCGAAGCTCTACAAATTTTGAAAGCGGCTAACTACGACCTTATCATTTTGGAAACCTCTGGTATCGGTCAGTCCGATACGGAGATTTTGGATCATTCTGACGTTTCCTTGTATGTAATGACTCCTGAATATGGAGCAGCTACTCAGCTGGAAAAAATCGACATGCTCGATTTTGCTGACATCATTGCTTTGAACAAATTTGACAAGCGTGGCGCCTTGGATGCATTACGCGATGTGAAAAAGCAATACCAGCGTAACCACAATTTGTGGGATCAGTCTATTGATGATATGCCGGTATTTGGATCGATTGCATCTCAGTTCAACGATCCGGGAACGAACACCTTGTACAAAGCCATTATTGATAAGGTGGCTGAGAAAACCGGAGCTGATCTAAAAAGTGAGTTTGCGATCTCTTCGGAAATGTCGGAAAAGATTTACATCATTCCACCGAACCGAACTCGCTACCTATCTGAGATTTCGGAAAACAATAGAAACTACGACGATTGGGCTTCTCTTCAGAGCGAAATTGCTGGAAAACTGTATGCCCTTGATCAAAGTATAAAGACCTTGGGAGCCACCGATATCGAGGACAAGGATCGATTGGTAAAAGGACTTCAGGAAACTTATGAAAAGGTATTGTTGGATCTGGATCCAAGAAACAAGAAGCTTTTGGAAGAGTGGGGCGACAAAGTAACCCGCTACAAGGAGCCTGTATTTAAATTTAAGGTGAGAGATCGTGAAATTGCTATTCAGACGCACTCTGAATCCCTTTCGCATACTCAAATTCCTAAGGTTGCCCTTCCTTCCTACAAAGGTTGGCAGGATGTGTTGAAATGGAGTCTTCAGGAAAATGTTCCCGGGGAATTTCCTTACACGGCAGGTCTATTCCCATTCAAGAGGGAAGGGGAGGATCCAACCCGAATGTTTGCGGGAGAAGGTGGTCCAGAACGTACCAATAAGCGTTTCCATTACGTGAGTTTGGCTATGCCTGCCAAGCGTTTGTCTACCGCATTTGACTCGGTAACCCTATATGGAAATGACCCGGATTATCGTCCGGATATCTACGGAAAGATTGGTAATGCCGGTGTATCCATCTGCTGCCTCGACGATGCTAAAAAGCTTTACTCTGGTTTTGATCTGGCAGATCCGAAAACTTCGGTTTCCATGACCATTAATGGTCCTGCAGCCATGTTGCTCGGCTTCTTTATGAATGCAGCCATTGATCAACAATGTGAGAAATACATCAAGGCCAATGGTTTGGAAAAAGAAGTACAAACCAAGCTGAAAAAGATTTTTGCTGACAAAGGTGTTGAGCAGCCCAAATACCAAGGCGACCTTCCTGAAGGAAACGACGGATTGGGACTCATGCTTTTAGGAACCACCGGTGATAAAGTGTTGCCAGCAGATGTTTATGCTGAGATCAAGAAAGACACCCTATCTAAAGTAAGGGGTACGGTTCAGGCTGATATTCTTAAGGAGGATCAAGCACAAAATACCTGTATTTTCTCTACTGAATTCGCCCTTCGATTGATGGGAGATGTTCAGGAATACTTCATTGATCACAACGTAAGAAACTTCTACTCGGTATCGATTTCAGGATACCACATCGCAGAAGCCGGGGCTAATCCAATTACTCAGTTGGCGCTTACACTGGCCAATGGATTTACCTACGTTGAATACTACTTGAGTCGCGGAATGGACATCAACAAGTTTGGTCCAAACCTGTCTTTCTTCTTTAGTAACGGTATTGACCCTGAATATGCGGTGATCGGTCGTGTAGCTCGAAGAATTTGGGCCAAGGCAATGAAATTGAAGTACGGAGCAGGACCAAGAGCTCAAATGCTGAAGTACCACATTCAAACTTCAGGAAGATCTTTGCACGCTCAAGAGATTGACTTCAACGATATCCGAACTACGCTTCAGGCATTATATGCGATTTACGATAACTGTAACTCCTTGCACACCAATGCCTACGATGAAGCCATTACTACACCGACAGAAGAATCGGTACGTCGTGCCATGGCGATTCAGTTGATTATCAACAAAGAGCTCGGATTAGCTAAGAATGAAAACCCGATTCAAGGAGCCTTCATTATCGAAGAGTTGACCGATTTGGTGGAAGAAGCGGTATTGACCGAGTTTGACCGAATTACAGAAAGAGGTGGCGTATTGGGTGCAATGGAAACTATGTATCAGCGTTCCAAAATTCAAGAAGAATCTTTGTACTACGAAACCTTGAAGCATAATGGAGATTTCCCAATTATTGGGGTAAACACTTTCTTGAGCTCTAAAGGATCACCTACTGTTGTTCCGCAAGAAGTTATTCGGGCGACTACTGAGGAGAAGGAATACCAAATCACGATGCTGGAAGGTCTGCACAAGCGAAACGAAGCCGAAGGAAAAGAATACCTGGGGCAAATTCAGCAAGCGGCCATTAAGAATGAGAACATCTTTGAAGTTCTGATGGATGCAGCCAAGTATTGCTCTTTGGGACAGATTACAAGCTCTTTGTTTGAAGTAGGCGGTCAGTATCGCCGAAACATGTAAAAGGCGATTTAGCTCTTCTTAATCGGGTTTCGAATCCACTTAACCAGCAGTCCGAAGGCTATGATGGTTAACACCGCAGCCAGGAAATAGGGAATGGGTAGGCGATCGGGTTGATTGTTGTACCAGAAGTAGCCCTGCTGTGAGCCTGCGATAATTCCTGATTCCAAAGCAATGAACATGGTGGCCATGGCTTTACCTCGGTTTTGATCGTTGGCCAAATCAATGGTCCAGGCAAAAATCGTAGGTGAGTTGATACCTGCTGAAACACCATAAATGAAGGCACCTATATAGAACTGGTTAACCGTGGTACTTAATCCGGTGACAATAATTCCAATGGTTAGAATAGAAGTTCCAATAAGTAGCACCTTTTTTCGCCCCCAACGGTCTGACCACTTACCAGAGAATAGTCGACTTATGATAGAAGCAAAAAGAGTGATGCCTAAGTACATGCCTCGGTTTTCAATGCCTAAGTGATCGCAGAAATCAGAAGTGGTGGTAAGTACTACACCAAAGGCGAAAATGAGCAGGAACATGATAATGGATGGTCGCAATGCGGAAAGGTCGATCAAGTTTTCGAAGCGTATGCCCCTCAAACTTTCCATGGCCGTTTTGGTCTTAGGTAGAGACTCTTTCATTCCTGCTAATACCAGAATGGATAGCATGGCGACCCCAGAGGAAGCATAGAAAACCGCATCCAGCGAAACGGCTTTGGAAAGCCAACCTCCAATGAGAGGTCCTCCAGCCATTCCAATACCACCGGCAACTCCCAAAATTCCCATGGCTTCGCCACGTTTGTTGGCCGGAACAATGTCGCCTAAATAGGCTGAGGTGCCCGTTGGCTTAAAACCGGTTGAAAATCCGTGAAAAAATCGAAGAATCAGAAAGCCCCAAACCGTGGTTGCCCAGGGATAAAGAATTCCAAGAATGACACACACCAAGGGGCCAATAATCATAACCGGAATTCGCCCCATTTGATCGGCCAACTGACCACTAAACGGCCGGGCCAAAAGAGCCGCAAAGGCAAATAGGTAAATAATAGCTCCTTTATATCCTCCTCCGCCCAGTGTTTCAATGAAAGCGTTGAGCTCGGGTACAATCATGTTGAAACTGGCCATGAAGAGTACAGAACTTGCACAAAGAAGCCAGAATTGAAGGGTGTAGAAAGACTGATTTTGTTCCATTGGAAATGCCTTGCAAAAGAAGGTAAAATTTGGCCTGAGATTTGGGTTATTCGGAAGAAATTGTTGGTTTCTGGAGAGGTCTGTTGTCATTCCGTAGACCAACTGGTTTATTTTTGGCGTCCATGCGTATTCTGATTAGTAGTTTCTTTTTGTTAGCGCCCCTTTTAATGTGGGCAGGTAAACTTGATAAGGGCTTTGAGGCCCTCCGGGTTTTCAATTATTTCGAGGCTAAGAGTCAGTTTGAATCTGCCCTCGAAAAAGAACCTGTTGGCGCCTCATTTGGATTAAGTCAGATCTATTCTCGGGACGATAATCCATTCTACCAACCTGATTCTGCCCTTAAGTACATCTTAAACGCAGATACGTTGTTTCAAAAGATGGAAGAAAAGGAAAAAACGGTTCTTTTTCAATACGGCATCGATTCGGCTGAAATCGCTGAGCAGAAACAGCGCATCATTTCCTGGTTTTACCTAAAGGTGAAGGAAACAGGTCAATCGGATAGCTTGAATCAGTTTATGCAAGATTACCCCTGGTTTTCCGGAATGAAGGAAGTGGAAACTCTGCGCGATTCGTTGGCTTTTGATGAAGCGGAAGAGGCCGACAACTGGCAAGCCTACCAAGCCTTTTTTATGCGCTATCCGTATGCAACCCAGGTAGTGGAAGCTCGTAACCGCTATGACCGTTTGTTCTATGAGGATCATACGGAAGAAGGAAGTTTAGCAGTTTACCTGAAGTTTATCCAGGACTACCGCATGAGTCCTTTTTTGGGTGAAGCCGAAGATCAGATTTACCGCCTGACGACCGAGGATGAAACCGTAAACGCCTACCACAACTTTATCCTGTCTTACCCGGAAAATCGAAATGTGAATCATGCCTGGATGGCGATTTATCGGTTAAGTGTAAAAAGAAATGATCCCAAAGAAATTGCAGAATTCATCCTGGACTATCCCGATTATCCCTACCGCAACGATGCCCTGATGGATTACAATTTGTCGAACACTCCTTTCTTCCCGGTTGAAAAATTAGGTAAATGGGGCTTCGTGGACGACAAAGGCAAGTTGGTAATCGACTACCAATACGATTTTGTAGATGCTTTTTACGAAGGAGCAGCCCAGGTGGGTATGGGAGAAAAGGTGGGCTTCATCAATAAAAAGGGGCAGGCCGTACTTCCGACCCAATATGATGATGCAGGAGAATACCATGAAGGTTTTGTTTGGGTTGAAAAAAATGGATCTTATGGTTTGGCCGATCACCTTGGAAATGAAGTATTACCCCTAAACTATGAGGACGTTGGAACCTTTTACGATCAGCGGGTTTACGTGCAGAAAGAAGGACTTTATGGTTTTTACGATGATTCCTTACGTATAGCCATTCCACATCAATTCAAATATGTCACCCATTTTGAAAATGAACGAGCTATGGTTCAACTGAATGAACTGTATGGAGTTGTGGATCAGGAAGGGAAATGGATAATATCAGCTGAGTTTGACTGGCTCGAACTTCAGGTTGAAAAGTCGGTTATCAAGGTCAAGAAAGACAATTTGTTTGGATTATTCTCCTGGTCTGGTGATACCTTAATTGCTCCCAAGTATGAGCGGTTAGGTGCAGAGAGTGAGGGCCGCATATTATTTGTTGAGGAAGGGAAATATGGTTACCTGGATTCCTTGGGTCATCCCATTATTCCGGCCAAGTATAACGACCGCCCTGGTGTAGATAATTACGCTCAGTTTGAAAATGGAGCTGCGAAGTATTATTCGGTCAAAAAGAAATATGGACTAATCGACACGGTGGGTGAGAAAGTGTACCCAGCAATTTTCGAGGATGTTGGTCGCTATTCCGGACTTCAAAATGAATTGACGGCGGTTAAACGGTACGGCAAATGGGGATATGCAAATCGTGATGTAAAATTGGTAATCAAATACATCTACGAGTATGCCGGCCCTTTTGAATTCGGATTAGCCCGGGTTCAAAAAGATGGTAAGCAAGGGATGATTAACCCCGACGGAGCTCCCGTAATACCTATCCAATACGACAAGATCAAAGAACTCGATCATGGAATTCTTTGGGTACAATTGGACGGCAAATGGGGAGTCATTGACCGGAATAACAATTCGATCTTGCCCACACTATTCGATCGCATTTCGGACTGGAACGAAGAAACCTGGGTACTTGAACAAGGAGACAAAAGAGCCTACTTCGACCGGAAAAACCGGAAGTTCATTTACCAGGATTCAGGAATGCAAATTTCAACGGATTAATCCCAAGGATTTTCCTCGGAATGACCATATGAAGAACTTGTATCAAACCGATTGATCTTATTCCCATTGGTAAAGAACCAACCAAAATTTGCATTGAACCAGTTTTCAAAACGCTCGAACCGAACGGTAAAAAACCGAATCCAGGGATGATTTATAATTCTATCGTGTATCATATTCATAAGGCGCTGTATATATAGACGGGTTATTTCCCTTTAGGTAGGCCCTTGACATCCAAAAAGTTGTTAACCGGTCGTGAAGAAGTTTTAAAGGGCTTCTTTTCCATTTTCCAAACCCTTGGTGCCATTCCGTTGTAAAATGTATGCTGGCTGCCGATTACAGTATTTAGCCAGTTCGATTCCAGGGGAATCAAATTAGGAATCAGAAAACGGGGTATATTTAACCGCTTCTATACACAGACAACAAAATGATAAAGAATATTGGGTTGCTGGTTGTGAGTTTCATCGCAGCAGGCGCGCTACATGCACAGGAAATGATTGGTAAATCGGGCTCTCAGGCCTCTGATTTTACCCAATACCAGGAACAATGGGCAGCTTGGAAAGATAAAGCTGGAGAAAACACCAAAGGCAGTAAATGGCTAGAACGTTGGTTGCATTTTAATGAATCGCGAACCACCGGTCAAGGTGCCCTGGCACCCAATTCCTATTTTTTGGATGCGGCTATTCAAAATGCCCGGATCCAAAACCACAGCAGTGCATCTCGTGCCTCTGATTCAACCTGGATTCCTGAAGGACCCGATACTTTGGTTTTTTCTTACAACAATGCTTCGAGCCATGGTGTGGCAAGGGTAAATTGTATCGCTTTTCACCCGACAGATACCTTTACCTATTTTGTTGGAGTGGCCCAAGGAGGAATCTGGAAAACCACCAATTCCGGTAAATCCTACACGCCGATGAACAATGGTCTACCGGTAATTCGAATTAACGACATTGCCATTGATCCTAACAATCCAGAGATCATGTATGCTTCCATTGGAGATTACGCATACATGAGTGTAGCCCTTCAAACGGATGGAAGAAAACGAAATACCCACTACGGATTAGGAGTTTATAAATCGACTGATG
This sequence comes from bacterium SCSIO 12741, assembly GCA_024398055.1. Taxonomy (NCBI): domain Bacteria; species bacterium SCSIO 12741. The sequence goes on from CP073749.1 coordinate 3,071,669, forward strand.
GAGGTAAAAGTTGGAATCCTACGGGATTGTCTTACCAATTAACAGACTTGGATCAGTCTCTGGTTAGAAGGGTATTGATTAATCCGGCAAACAGTCAGGAGTTGGTAGCAGTAGGTGTAGCAGGTACCTGGAAGTCCTATGACGGAGGCGCTAACTGGACAGCTATTAACAACGAAATGATGTGGGATTTGGAAAGTAATCCCGATCGCCCGCAAACTTTGATTGCTTCAAGCGGATATGTACTTAATCTCGGCATTGGTCGTGCTGCTATTTGGCTTTCACATGATTTTGGGGATACCTGGACTCAGGCTTCAGCGCCAATTCCTCCTACCGATTCTATTCAGCGAATGGAAGTGTTGTTTGCTCGGGCAGATACCACCCGGGTTTATGCCTTGGCCTGTGGAGTAGATCGTGGCTTGTATGGATTTTATGAAAGTAGAGATGGAGGGAGAACCTGGAACCGCAAAATGATGGCTGCATCCGGTCCAAATCTTTTGCACTGGGGTGAAGGAACCTCTTCAGGAGGACAAGGAACCTACGACCTGGCTTTAATCACTGATGCCAATGATCCGGATAAGGTATTTACCGGTGGAATCAATGTTTGGGGATCGGATGATGGTGGTGCTACCTGGGATGGAGCCTCCTATTGGTTACGCTACTATGGATTCACCCCGCACGCCGACCAGCACCAATTTAAATACAATCCTTTGGACGAGAAGTACTACCTGTGTAATGACGGAGGAATCTTTAGAACCGATACCCTTATGATTGGTTCCTGGAGAGCGACCGATACGGTGCCGGGATACCAATTTCCAACGCAATGGGAAGATGTATCCAGTGGTATGCAGATTACTTCATTTTACCGTCTTGGCCTTTCTAAAAATAACCCTGGCTATATCGTAACAGGTGCTCAAGATAACGGAACATTTTACCGCGATTCAGCTGGAACCTGGATCAACATCTCTGGTGGAGACGGAATGGAGTGCATAATCGATCCAGATGATCCTGAGATTGTTTACACCTCTTCTCAGTACGGAAACTTTTACCGAACCCGCAACGGTGGACGAACTTCGAACTACTGGGGAAATGGAATTTCGGAAAACGGTGCCTGGACTACTCCTTTTGTTCAGCATCCAGATGATCCAGACATTTTCTATTCTGGTTTTGTAAACCTCTATAAAGTTGAAAACAACTTCGGTAGCCGAATCAATACACCGGGTAGCGGAGAATACATCAATGCTCTCCATATTTCAGGAAAGCATCCTGAGCACCTGGCTCTCACACGTAGAATCAACTACCAGAACTTCAATAACTCTGAATTATGGGTAACGGAAGACGAAGGAAACAACTGGCAGAATCGTACGGCCGGATTACCGGATAGTCTTTACCTCACTTACCTATTCATGGATGATCGCGATCCGGATAAAATGTGGGTAAGCGTTGGTGGATTTGCACCAGGAGTAAAGGTTTTTGAAACTTCGGATGGCGGTAAGAATTGGACCAATATTTCCCAAAACTTGCCCAACATTCCAGTGAACTGTGTAATTGAGGACGTAGAGTCTCGTGATAATGCACTTTATGTAGCAACTGATGTGGGAATCTACTACACCAATGACAGCATTAATGGTTGGAATTTGTACAGCAAAAACTTGCCCAATGTAATTGTGAGTGAACTGGAAATTCAACCCAAAGAAAGACGGATATACTGTACCACCTTTGGACGTGGAGTTTGGTCGGCAGAGTTGTTAGACTCCGCTTTTGTATTCCCTCAAGACACGGCTACTGACACAACAGATACATTGAATACAGTAGTGAATCAGAATTGGTATCAATCTCAGTTTGAACTTTATCCTAATCCCAACAACGGTCAGTTTACCATTCGGGCCAGCGTGTTGGAGGCAACCCGAGTAGAGTGGAGATTGATTGATGTAATGGGCAAAACCATTTACCGCAAACCTCAGGAACTTCAGCCTGGCATGCAGGAATGGGATTTGAATATGAATTTACTTCCTGGTCTTTATTACGTTCACTTTTCTAATGGACAGCGGAGTAAAGCACTTCAGTTTGTGGTAGAGTAATAGGTTCGAGTTTGTTTTTCGAAGACACTTTTCTGCCGGAGATTTAAAGCAATCAAGCCGTTTGGAAATGAAGGGGCAGGGTCAGACAAACCTGCGTTCCGATGGCATTTCCATGAACATCTTTTAAATCGATGATTTGAACGGTGTTGGCTTCACTCAAGTTATTATTCATCAGCTTAACCCTCCGAGAAGCAATGAGCATTCCGAAAGATTTGCTTTCGCCGGATGATGTTTTTCGACTTTTGGCAATTTCACGACCTATACCATTATCCGATATTTTAATGATGAGGTGCTCGTCTTGAGTCTCCAGGTCTAACGTGATTTTTCGCTCGCCCTGTTTTAGACGCAGTCCGTGCCAAATGGCATTTTCAATGTAAGGTTGAAACAAGGCCGGAAGTATCATACAGCTCGATAGATCCAGTCGATTTGAATTCACTTCGAATTGAATAGGTTCACCCGAAAATCTTTCCGATTCAATGGATATGTACTCCTGCATGAGGGAAATCTCATCTTTTAAGGAAACTTGCGTCGCCTCAGAATGGTTAAGCACCTTTCGCATAAGCTGAGAGAATCGGAGCAAATAGTTTTCGGCCTCCTTGGGCTGGTTTTTGGATAAATAGTATTGTGCAGAAGTGATGCTGTTAAAAATAAAATGAGGATTCAACTGCGCCTTCAATGCTCTTAATTCGAGCCGGGTGACTTCCACCTCTCGAGCTGTTTTTAGGCGTTCCTTTTCCTTTAATTGTCGCAAGCGATAGGTAAACAGTACGTAGATGATCAATAGGCCGACTATTACCCAAATAGATCTAAACCACCAAGTTTCCCAATAGGGAGGTGAGATGACGAATTGGATGATTTCCGGATCGCTATAGGGGGCACTGCCCAATCTGGCTTTTATCTTGAACTGATACGTTCCTGGAGGAAGGGTTGTATATTCTAAGGTTCTTTTTTTCGTGTCCTTCCAATCCTTGTCAACCCCCTCCATCATATAGGTTATGTACATAGGGGAATAGTTCAATTGTTGGAAGGTGAGTCCCGAAAAGTCGATTCCGATAAAATTTTGATCGTATTCCAATTCGTAGTTGCCCTTAACGATTGTATCCCGCTCATTGATCCTGATGCGGTTAATGAGGACCTTGGGCAGTTGTTTTTCATCTTGATCGTATTTTATTTTTTCAAAACGAGTGAGCCCGGTGGGCGTGCCGGAGTAATAATATTCTTCGAGTTCTGTTCCGCGCCATTGGAATGGCATAACCACTTCAAAATCTTGCATGTACATTTTGACTGGAAAATTTGTGGATCCCTTTTTATCGGTTTGAATGACATAATGGCCGTCCATACTGATTCCATTTATTTGACCCAAGTCGTCTTTAAATAGGGAACGAACATAAGACACTGCATAACCGTCTTTTGCCCAAATAGTACTGATTTTGCCATTTTCCACCATCCTTAATTTGAGTCCCTCGGGAGCAATCCAGAGACGACCATTTTCGTATTCTAAAGAGGCGTTTTCTAAAGGAGCTTCGTCAGGAAATTGCTCATTTAGAGAGTTTAAGTTTTGCCCATCGAAAAACCAAGTGTCTTCTTTATCGCTTATCCAGGCCTGATCAGGGGAGAGGTGAATAACGTCTGTGATATCGGTTGGGAATTGCCGTGATTTAAAAACTACACTATCCTTAATAAGGACGAAATACTGGTGCTTAGTGATTAATATAATGGTGCTATCCTGGGAGCCCTGTTTCATCAAAATCGGGGTTTCCAAATTAGCTGGTAGACCTTTAACGGGTAGTGAGTATTCTTGTTTGTCCGGATCCATTAAGAAAAGTCCATCGCTTGTTCCTACCCAGCAGTTTTGGAAATGTGTGTCGTAATAAATGTCCTCAATAGTATGCGGAAAAACGGGACTCTCATCAAAATATAAGTACCTGACCTGAGGCGATGAGTGGGGCTCAAAAACGCCCAGATGGTTTTCCGAATCCATGAAAATGATACGTTTTCCATCGCTGGTTACCCGAGGTAGATTGACTCGTGTATTCACCTCTTCCTTTCGCCAATCAAATGAGACATAACTGGGGTGAGGAATATGATACAGTCCATGACCGTACGTGGTAACCCAAATTCCTCCCTCGTGGTCCTCATGGGCCGGATAAGCCGCTTTGATGTCATTTAAATACCGGTATCCAAGAGATTCGTCGATTTTTCCTCCAGGATAATGGGTCAAGCCGTTATCCATACTTCCTACCCAAAGTCCTCCTTTACCATCTTGTAATATTCCATTTACCTGAGTTGGAGCTTGGTAGGTTTGGAGTAAGCCAGAGGAAGTGAATTCAGCTATCGTTTTTTGTTCACCTCCCGTTGAAAAAAGGAAGGTAGAGTCATTTCGTTTTAGGAGGATGGACCGGTTGCCGAAAGTGATATCCGGAATTGAAAATTGAAAGCGCAGGTCACCGGTATTGTTCAAGTAGCTTACCTGAAAGGGAGTTCCCTGGCGAGTTGAATCAAAGATGCTAAAAACCAGGGGGGCATCTTTTTCAAGCTCCATAATAACATAACCGTGATACCCCGATTGTAGCCCAATAACTTCCTTTACGCGACCTTCGGGTGAGACCTCGAATAATCCTTTTGTTTTTGTTCCGATAAGCAAGGTTTCATCCTTCAATATTTTCATCGATTGGACCTGATTCTCGGCGGTTAGGTGCTTGATGGAATCATTATAGGCATAAGCCATTAATCGGGGCCTGCCAAGGGTTCTAAACCAACCCAAGTCTCCCGATAAACTTTGAACCCAGATTTTGCCCGACTCCCCTTTGTACAATCTCGGAATGGCTCTTTGATCAAAATTCCCGAAAAGAGGAAACATGAAATCTTCCCCATCGAACCGAACCACATAGTTGGCCACATTTATCCAAAGCATCCCGTGGTCATCTGGAACCACATCAAAGGTCACATCACCGGTAAGTCCATTATCGCGGTTGTAGTGTTTCAATTTTACGGATGGGATTTGAGCGTTGGATGGTGTACAATTAAATCCGATTGATGTAACAACCAGAACAAAGCTTAGAATTTGAGAAAGTCGCATAGTTGAATTAGAGGGGAATAGGTTTAGGGCTATGGTGATTATAACAATACAAAACCGCTTGTATTGCATGCAAGTATAAGGAATGCCCATTGTATTTTACAAAGTGGTAAGAACTCATTCCGATGAGTTGGATGCAACCGCCTCAACGGTTATGGGTTAGAATACCTGGGTTTTGTAGCCAAACCGCTTGGTTATGTAAAGCTTTCATAGAACTCAGCATGATTTCATAGCTTTACTCCAAGCGTTTGCCGAAAAGCTTTAATAGAGTAGGCCAACTTTAATTAAACTAATTATGATTACAAGAAAATGTATTCAAATAAGCGCTGCTGTGCTTATGATTTTTCTGGCCGTGGGTTGTCAGAAGACCGAACAGGATGAAATTGCCGAAGAGGTAAAGGCATCTGTAGAGAACCAGGAATCTTCCGAGAATCAGGAACAACAGAAACAGCTCAAATCCGGTTTCTCATGTGAACTGGTTACTCACTATTCTTCCAATTATTTCACCCTGGCGGATGAGCTTTTTGGAACTGTGATTTCTCCAACGGGAGTATTAGACAGTTATATGGAATGCAAATATCCGGCTGCTGTTAATGGAGGAAATTGCTGCTCGCCGCAAACGGTGTATTTGGATATCAATGGTTCTCCAGGGTACTCCTATTTCCCTTTGGCGTTTGAATTTTGGGGAACCGGACCGTCCACCTATTCCTACTTGTCTGATGGAAAACTAACCCCGGCCGAACAGCAGGCTTTCATTAGTAGAGTAGAGAGTTACGCCCAAAGCCAGGTGGTTATTCCTTGCCAGAGCGGTTGGATGAATCCTGTTGCATACCGATTTGAATGGTCTCCCAGTGTTGCACCTGCAGGAGATGTGGCTATTATGGTTGTGGTGGATTATGCGCCAACTTGCCTTTCTATGTGGCCCTAATCAAGGATTATAATTCGCTCTTCATAAAGAGGGATGATGACCCCGAATTGACTCCTCAATTCCGGGGTTATTTTTTTTGTTTATTCTTGTTGAACCAAGCCAACAAATTCACCACAACCGCCTGAAAATCTGTTAAAAAATTCACCTTTTTTGAGAACGTAAATAGTTTACGGTTTGCCCCGGTACTTTGGTCCTGTAATCTTTTAAAAAGAATGAACATGACAACTCAAAACGACACCGGAAAATGGCCAAAGCCAGACAACTTAAGTCCTCACGCCTGGAACTACATGATCAAAATTGCCCGCGATATTTGGGCCAGTCATGAAAACGGTTCCGATTGGAAAAACAAAGTTCTGATCAGCTGTAAGGAATTCTACCAACTTCTTTTGGACGACCAGGGAAAATTGATTTTAAGCAAATCTGAATTGCTCCGTTTTGCCAACAATGCCCACATCCGAAATTGGTCGAATGAGTTGTTGATGGAAGGTCTTAATCTAATGCACAACCGAGAATATGAATTGGCCATTAATAAGTTGCAATTGCACTTGATGATGGATCCTGATTCTGCTTCAGGCTATGCCAAGCTTGCCGAATGCGAAAGTGCTACCGGTCAATGGCGCAGCGCACTAACCAACTGGAACCACGCCCTAATGAGAGCACCCAAAGAAGCATCCTACTATGAAGGCCGCGCTCAGGTTTACTCATTCCTCGATCAGGATGAGAAGGCCTTGGACGATTTGAACTTTGCTCTGCTGCTCAACCGCCGCCTGGCCAGTGCCTTTGCGGCCCGTGCCGTCATCTTTCAATCTCGTCAGCAGTTCGTTGATGCCTTGAAAGAAATCGACCAAGCGCTTAAGCTAAACCCTGCTAACCAAGAGTTTAAATTGATGCAAGCAGCTATTTACCTGGCCATGAATAAATTGCCAATGGCTTATAAGATCTACCGTCAAATTTTGGCCGAAGATCCCTTCAATATAGAAGCCATTTTCAGAAGAGCTCTGATCAAAGTGGAATGCGATATTGAAGTTGCCAGTGCTGAAGATGATTTGATTCTCGCTCGTTCTTTGGGTCATCCATTGGCTGAAAAATACCTATTGGATTGGTTCTACCCTGGAAGCGATTTGGGTATTCAAAACGCAGCCTAATAATCGTTCATTTTTTAAAAGATACAAGACCGATCTACCAACCTACCAGCCAATAATCAACCAGTGACCAACCGACCAACCCCAGGTGAATGCTTCCGAATCCAACCCCTTGCGGAAGCATTCACCACACGGGGCTATTTGGAATTTTGAATGTTGAATTTTCAATCTTGAATTTTGATACTCGGGTGCTTATCTAACATTTCAAAATTCAGCGTTCAGAATTCGAAATTCAAGATTCAAAATATCCGCGCCTCGGCCGATCTTCAACCACCTACCTCAAAAGCACCGGGTCCGTTCCCTTCGCTCAACCACCTTACGGGCCCGGTGCCGGTTGAAGACTTGGTTAATTCTGAATGCTGAATGCTGAATTTTCAATTTCGATAAAATCAGGTGATATTATTTAGTATTCCCATTAGTCACCAATCCAATCATCCCTGAAGATTCAAGATTGAAAATTCGAAATTCAAGATTGGATATTCAAAAGCTCCTTTCATCCTCGCTTATTTCCCTTTATCCCTGCTAAAGTACATGTATGACAATTTGAGAAATGGTGACTAAAAGCCTCGTATACTTGTAGGGATGATTGAACTAGAAAACCTGAACAAGTATTACCGCATTGGTAAGAACGAGTTGCACGTGCTTAAGAACGTCAACCTTCATATTGGTCCGGGAGAGCTGGTTTCCGTTATGGGGTCCTCGGGTTCAGGCAAATCGACTTTATTGAATATTCTCGGAATTCTGGATAAATATGATTCCGGAGAATATCGTTTGGATGGAGAACGAATTCGATTTCTTTCTCAGCGAAAAGCCGCCAAATTTCGCAACCATTTATTGGGGTTTATTTTCCAATCGTTTAACCTCTTGAGTTATAAGAATGCGGTTGAAAATGTGGCTCTTCCTCTTTATTATCAGGGCGTTTCGCGTAAGAAACGCAACAAGCTTGCTTTGGAATACTTAGATAAGGTGGGCTTGTATGATCGAGCTGATCACTTGCCTTCGGAATTATCCGGTGGACAGCAACAGCGGGTTGCCATTGCCCGGGCCCTGATTACCAAGCCTAAGGTTATTCTGGCGGATGAACCTACGGGAGCTTTGGATACCCAAACTTCGCACGACGTGATGAACCTGTTTAAGGAAGTAAACAAGGAAAACATTACCGTATTGATTGTAACGCACGAAGATGACATTGCCAATCGCACCGATCGTTTGATTCGATTGACCGACGGAATTATAGCCAACCAGGAATAACATGTTTAGCCTCGATAATCTTCATGAAATTCTCAGTGCCATCCGCAAAAACAAATTGCGGACCTTCCTCACAGGATTTGCTGTGGCTTGGGGAATTTTTATGTTGGTTATTCTCTTAGGTGCTGGAAAGGGGCTGGAAAACGGGGTGAAGACTCAGTTTAACGATGATGCGGTAAACAGTCTCTGGATTACACCCGGAGTAACCAGTATGCCCTATGAAGGCCACCGTGTAGGAAGGCGCTTACAATTTGACAACGAAGATTACGAATACGTAAAAAATCGAATAGAAGGAACTGAATTTGTCACCAACCGCTACGTGATGTGGAGTCAGGTAGCCAACTACCAAAAGGAGTCCGGGAGCTATCACATGCGTGGTACGACTCCTGAGCATCGCTTGCTCGAGAATACGATCGTTTTGGAAGGGCGATTTCTCAATCAGGATGATTTGACCGAACGGAGAAAGGTTGCAGTAGTGAGCACCCTGGTTCGCGATGAATTGTTTGATGGGAAGTCGCCGGTTGGTGAATATTTTAAATTGTCTGGGAGTAATTACAAAATTGTAGGACTCTACCACGATGAAGGATCTGATTGGGAATTGAGGAATATTTACGTTCCGGTTTCCACCCTGCAATTGATTCAAAACGATCCTAATCGGCTTAATCGAATTATGACCACTGTAGGAGATGCATCGGTGATAGAAAGCTACAAGATTGCTTGGGACATCAATACCTATATGGCTCAGAAATACAACTACAATCCTCGGGATTTGAGAGCTGTTCGGATAGGAAACAATGTGGAGAGTTACGAGAAGGTGATGAACCTGTTTAACAACATCGAACTTTTTATCTGGTTTGTGGGGATGGGCACCATTTTCGCGGGCATTGTGGGAATTGGGAATATTATGACCATTGTAGTGAAAGAACGAACCAAGGAAATAGGAATACGAAAGGCGCTTGGAGCTTCTCCGTTTTCCATTATTTCGCTCATTCTTTCAGAGGCCATTTTCATCACCTCGGTTGCTGGATATTTGGGCCTCCTATTGGGCGTGGTTACGCTGGAGAGTCTTTCTGGAGCCATTGGGGATAGTGTGGAAGTTTTTAAGCAACCTGAAATCGATTTTCAAGTAGCCATTATGGCCACTTTAGTATTAATTGTAGCTGGATTGTTGGCGGGCTTGATTCCCGCTCAGCGTGCAGCACGAATTGAACCTGTAGTAGCTTTAAGAGAAGAGTAGGTAGGTATGTTTGATCGCGATAAATGGTATGAAATATGGGTGGTGTTAAGCCGCAATCCGATTCGGACCCTCCTTACTGCGTTTGGGGTGTTCTGGGGGATTTTCATGCTGATCATTATGCTGGGCTCGGGTAAAGGATTGGAAAATGGAGTGCAGGATGATTTCGGAACCTTTGCTACGAACAGTCTTTTTGTTTGGACCAATCGCACTTCGATTCCCTACAAAGGCATGCCCCGGAACCGGACCTTCAACTTAAAGAATGACGACATCCCGGTATTAAAGGATAGAATTCCTGAGATCAAAATCATTGCGCCTCGCTGTCAGTATAATGGCTATGGGGAACAGTAAGTGTTTCCCGAAACAATATTGCCGGTAGTTTTCAGGTGATGGGTGATGTGCCTGAACTCATTTTGATCAATCCCCGAAGGGTTACCGAAGGACGCTTTCTCAACCCCATGGATGTGGATGAAAAGCGAAAGGTCGTGGTCATTGGTCAACGGGTACGCGACGTTCTTTTTGAGCGAGACGAAGAAGCTATTGGTGAATACATTTTGATCAGTGGGGTTTGGTTTCGGGTAATTGGCGTTTTTCAAAACATGAACGACAACAAGGCCGATGACGGAGACTTGGAAACCATATACACGCCTATATCTACCTATCAGCAGGCCTTTAATATTGGAGATAATATTGGTTGGCTATCCATCAATACGGTAGATGGGGTAAACGTGAGTTCCATAGAAGACAAGGTGTTTAAGGTTTTGGCCGAAAGACATTTGGTATCTCCGGAAGATAAACGTGCCTTTGGTCACTACAACATGGAAGAAGGATTCCTCAAAATGCAGAACCTGTTCATTGGAATTCGGTTTTTGATTTGGTTGGTTGGTATAGGTACCCTGTTGGCTGGTGTGATTGGAATTAGCAACATCATGTTGATTGTGGTGAAAGAAAGAACGAAGGAAATTGGAATTCGGAAAGCCATTGGAGCCCCGCCTTTATCCATCGTTAGTCAAATTGTAGCAGAAACCTTGATACTCACTTCCGTTGCAGGATATGTAGGATTGGTGGTTGGCGTTTTTGCCATGGAATCGCTGAACAGTGCGATGGAAACCTATGGATTGAGTGGAGAGATGTTTAGAAACCCTGAAGTTGATTTTGGAGTAGCGATCACCGCTACCGTTGTCATTATTTTTGCCGGCGCTGTGGCGGGCTTCATTCCTGCGAGTGTAGCTTCCCGTATTAACCCGGTGATTGCCCTAAAAAGTGAAGGATAATCATGAAACGAGCCCTTACCCTATTGTTAGTTATTGCCCTGGTAGGAACCTTTGGATACACGATTTATTACCTGTACCAAAAGTCTCAGGAGTCGCCTAAAATGGCACTAACAGAAAAGCCATTTACCGATAATGTGATTCGAAAAACTGTGGCTACCGGATCGGTGGTTCCGCGAAAAGAGGTGGAGATTAAACCCAATATTTCAGGAATTATTCAGGAACTCTATATCGAAGCTGGCGATTTGGTTGAGGTGGGAACGGTTTTGGCCAAGGTGCGTATCATCCCAGATTTGGAACGCTTGAATGCCGCAGAAGCCCGATTGGAAAGAGCCAACATCTCGTTGGAAAATGCCCAATTGGACTACGACCGAAACCAGAAGTTGTACGAGCAAAAGGTAATTTCAGCGGCTACTTTGCAACCGTTTGAATTGGCCCTCAAAAATTCGAAACAAGAGTTGGAAGCTGCTAAGGATAACCTGGACATTATTCGTGAAGGTGCCACCCGCAAGTCGAGTGCAACCACCAATACGCTCATTCGGGCCACGGCTGGTGGAATGGTGTTGGACGTGCCAGTGAAAGAGGGAAACTCGGTGATCGAAGCCAACAACTTTAATGAGGGGACTACCATTGCCTTTATTGCCGACATGAGTGATATGATTTTTGAAGGAAAAGTGGATGAATCAGAAGTGGGAAAACTTCGCCTGGAAATGCCACTTATTCTCAAAATCGGAGCGATCGAAGGAGAACAGTTTGATGCTCGCCTGAGCTATATAGCACCGAAAGGAAAAGAAGAAAATGGCGCTATCCAATTTGATATCAAAGCCCAGGTAAATCTTCAGGATTCCAATTTTGTTAGAGCTGGTTACAGTGCCAATGCGGATATTGTTTTAGACCGGGTGGATAGTGTACTTTGTATCAACGAAAGCCTACTCAAGTTTGAAGAAGACAAACCTTATGTGGAAGTTGAGATAGGTCCTCAAGAGTTTGAAAAACGCTTTATCAAAACGGGTCTTTCCGATGGAATCAAGGTGGAAATTCTCGATGGTATCACAGCCACGGACCAAATCAAATCTCGTATGGTTCCAGCCGATGAATACGAAGAGTTGAAAGCTAAGGAGCAGGTTTAGAATCCCATGGTCATTGGAAGAATTCGGATTCCAAAATTTTGAATTCTAAATTTTGACGCTCTTCTTATTTGACCCTTTGGTAGTCTTGCGATGATTCCCATTCCGTTTTTGTTCGTCAAAAAACATACGTAATTCGGCATTTTGTCTACGCATCTCCTGTTGGGCTGATTCTACTTTAGTTCTGCTAAATGGATAACCCCAAACAAACATTATGCAAGAGACAGTAAACGTAGAAAAGGTCAAATTATCTCATCGAAAAATTTATACCGACATTATCATCAAGGCCCCGGCAGAAAAGGCTTGGGAAGTACTAAGCGATACCAGCTCCTATAAGAATTGGGCTGCTTTTATGGTCGCCATTGAAGGAGATTTAAAAGACGGGAATAAGATTACCGCGAAATTTCAATTGGATCCAGCCAAGGAAAAATTCAATACGATTGATCACCATATTCAGGTGGAGGATGGAAAATCTTTTTTCTGGGCAGAAAAGGGCCCCATGGGAATCTGTGATAATCACCATTTTATCATTGAAGCCATTGATCACAAAACGTCCCGATTCATTCAGAAGGATGAATTGACCAAAGGAGCTACTTGGCTATTGGGAGGATATCTTTCTAAAATCTATGTGAAGGGATACCAAGCATTTAACCGTCAATTGAAAAAAGAAGCGGAACTTCGGTTTTCCAAATCTTAGCATCCCTTTATGGACGATATTCTTCGAATCCAAAGTATTACGCAGCTACACGATCTGCTGGGCCTGGACAAACCCAAACACCCCTTGATTTCTGTTTTTACTTTCGGAAAAGAACACTACGATAATGCAGTCGAGAATTTTAGGTACTCCTTTGAGCTCTATCAGATTAGCCTCAAGGGAAATTGCCCTTTTACCATTTCTAAGTACGGCAGAAACTCCTATGATTTTCAGGAATGTTCTATGATTTTTACGGCACCCAATCAAGTACTGGAGTTTAATAGAAACTACAAGCCAAACGATGATGACTGTTGGACCTTGGTCTTTCATCCGGATTTGATACGGGTGGCTGATTTGGGCAAACGAATAGATGACTATTCCTTCTTTTCTTATGCCTCCAATGAGGCTCTCCATTTATCCGCTGAGGAAAGGAAAACGGTTTCAGAAATAAGCCAAAAAATAGAACGAGAGTACGATAACAACATTGATGCGCACAGCCAAACGCTCATTATTTCGAACCTCGAATTGCTGCTGAATTACTGCGTCCGGTTTTACGACCGACAGTTTTATACCCGAACCAATTTCAATCAAGGCGTTGCCAGCGATTTTGAACAGCTCTTAAAATCCTACTATGTCGAAGAAAAGCAATTGGAAATGGGAGTGCCTTCGGTTCAGTATTGTGCAGAAGAAATGGGTATGTCTCCACGCTATCTGAGTGATCTATTGCGAAAAGAAACGGGCAGGGGGACGCAGGATCATATATATCATTTCATTATTGAAAAAGCCAAAACGAGGTTGCTCAATTCGAATGATAATACCAGTGAAATCTCTTATTACCTCGGCTTCGAATATCCCCAGTATTTCAGTAAAATGTTCAAGAAGAAAACGACAATGAGCCCTAAGGAATACCGGCAGAGTTTGAATTGATTTGTGGGTTTTAAACCATTTCCTTAAAACTCATGCTTCAACCAAAAGCAGTAAGGATTCTCCTTTCTAACCAAAATTTCGAAGGCATCTAATTCAACAGAAGTTTTGGCTTTGTTCCAGAAGTAAACGACCAATTCTCCACCTTGACTCTTGTTGTAAAGGGCAGGGCCAGGTTCAAAGCTTAGCACTGTCCATGAGTTGTGGTAACCGAGGTACTGAGCAAGATTTCGGGTTTCATAATGAAGAGTGGAATCTCCTTTTACGATGGCAAGAACCAGGAATTGATTTTGTCTTTGAGAGGAGGATTGCAAATAGAAATCGGCTACTTGCTGAGGATGTTGGATGAGGTCGTTAAACGGAATCCGGTATTCAAGGGCAAACTCACAGGCTGAATCAATTTTTACAGAAGGAACAAAGTTTGAATCTTCTTGTAAACGACAGCCATCGTGAATGTTCCAGGAACCCTGTCCCGAAGGGTAAAACACGGATTCATAAAATGCGGTGTCCTGAATGTTTTTGTAGTTCAGCGTATCTCTAAAATCCTTGCTTAATAGGAAGTAATCCAGCAGGTAGTAATTGCCACGTTCAAGCAGATATGGATATTCTTTGCGTAGTCTACCAATCCAATCGCGACCCGGTTGCCAGGCCGCCGATACTGCTATACGATCGGATCCCGTTTCCTGGACAAAGTTTTCTGCCTGGTACAGTGAAGCACTGTCGGTCCATTCGATTAAGCGATATGGCGCTCTTTCCTTATTGGGCCATTGCAGGTCAAAAAAGTGGGTCATCGAGGTAGAACCTCGGTAGAGCAGGGGTACATTAGAATCCTTAAGTTGGAGTTTGGCTTTTTCCCAAGCGATAACGGGTTTCTCATAGCCGTCTTCATAAAAGCGTTCGTAGTACTCACGCCCGTATATCAAGGAATAAACCGAGGGGATTAAGACCAATAACAAAAAGGCGATCTGGTAAGAGGTTTTTTCGGTACGTATCAGTGAAAAGGCAGCGAGCAGCAGAAAGGGAAAACCGAAAAGTAGTCCCGAATACTGTAGCATTGGGGTTCTCCAAATGGAATACAAATAGCCAATGAGAAAAGGTAGTGCAAACCAACTTAGACTCAACAACCTTCGACCCCAGAACTGGAATAGATTTTTGCCCGAAGTAAGTATTCCAATCCCGATAACGGCAAGTATGCAAACCGTAAATACATCAGAAAAATGAAACAGAAAATTCAGCCATTGCCACAGGAAATCATCTTCGGGTGGCGGCAACCATCCACCCGGTGATCCATAGGCCAATTGCTTAACAAAGAGTGGAAGATGGGGCAAGTACAAAGCACCTAAAGCCAGGGATAACAGGATGTACTGCTTCCATTCGCTTTTTCGTAAAAACAGGAGGGCTGAAGCCCAAATAATGCCAGCCATCATAAAGCTGAAATAATGGTTGTACATGGCCAGAGATGTAGAAATCAACCATCCTACCTGAACGCCAATACTTCGTTTTTCATCAAACACGTATCGCGTAAAGAACCAAGCCGCGGCAAGAGCGAAAAACATCCCGCTAGCATACGGCCGAATGATTTGGCTATACATCACCGAAAACTGTACCGATGCCAGAAGAGCAGAACTCAATAATCCAGTGGTAGGGCTAAACCAACGTTTGCCCAGGTAGAAGGTAATGACCACGGATCCCAATCCCATGAGTAGAAAAGGCAACTTGACCAAGGCCGTTTCATAGCCCACCAACTGAGTGTAGTAGTGCATCATGATCTGGATACCTGCGGGATGCACGTCATTCCAAATTCCTTCGCGGATCAATTCTTCAAAACTCCCATAGCCGGTGCGGTGCAGGACGCTTAATTCATCCAAGGTAAAGGAGATTTCCGAAGCCCTGAAAAACCGGAGTACAGCCGCCGTTGGAAAAACGACCAACCAAAACAAGCCTATGGTGATCCGGTTTGAGGAAATCATGGGCCAAAAATAGAGAACGGTTTGAATAGTTCTTGTGCCAATCGCTGTTCAGAACAATACTGTAATTTTACCCCGACCCATGGCCACGACAAAACATACGGAAATCCTTAAGAAATACTGGGGTTATGACGCTTTTCGTCCGCTTCAACAAGACATCATTGAGTCTGTTTTAGTGGGTACGGATACTTTGGCTTTGTTGCCCACCGGTGGAGGAAAATCGATTTGTTTTCAAGTACCTGCTTTAATGAGTGAGGGGCTATGTCTGGTCATTTCTCCGCTCATCGCCCTCATGAAGGATCAAGTACAAAACCTTCAGGAAAAAGGAATTAAGGCCCAGGCCCTGACTTCGGGGATGAGTAGACGTGAGATTGATGTAGCCCTTGACAACTGTATTTATGGATCGATCAAGTTTCTTTACGTATCGCCCGAGAGGTTGAGATCGGAGTTGTTTCGCAGCCGGGTACAGCAGATGAATTTATCTCTGATTGCGGTGGACGAAGCGCACTGTATTTCGCAATGGGGTTATGATTTTAGACCCGATTACCTTGAAATTGCCCAACTGCGCGAATGGGCACCTGGGGTACGAATGATTGCCTTGACAGCCACGGCTACACCCGAAGTGGTGGTCGACATTCAGGAAAAACTACAATTTGCCAAGCCTTGTGTCTTTCAGAAAAGTTTTGAGCGATCCAATTTGGTGTATTTGGTATACCGCGAACCAGATAAGTTTGGAAAACTACGTCGACTGATCGACAAGGTGGGTGGTTCGGGAATCGTTTATGTTCGAAACCGCAGGCGAACCATGGATTTGGCTCGGCAATTGAAGCAATTGGGCTACTCTGCTGAGGCCTATCATGCGGGTATGGGAATCACCGAAAGAGATGCCCGACAGCATTCTTGGATAAAAGGAGAAACCCAGATCATAGTGGCGACCAATGCCTTTGGAATGGGAATCGATAAACCTGACGTTCGCTGGGTGGTCCATCTGGACTTGCCGGAATCGCCAGAAGCCTATTTCCAAGAGGCGGGTAGGGCTGGAAGAGATGGGAAAAAATCCTGGGCGGTGCTCCTGTTTGATGAAGGAGATATTGAGAAACTTCGGGAAAATTGGTTGACCTCTTTTCCGGAAAAACCGTTCATAAAGCGGGTATACACCGGTTTGGGGAATTACCTTCAACTGGCCATTGGGTCGGGAGAAGGCCGGATATTTCCCTTTGATTTGATTGATTTTTCCAACCGGTATCGGTTCAATCCAACGGAAACTTTTCACGCTCTAAAGCTTCTCGAACGAGAGGGCTATATTCACCTGTCGGATGCGGTTTATCAGCCGTCTAAGATTCAGGTGCTGTTGTCTAAATCGGAATTGTATAACCTGGAAGTTTCTCAGCCGGCCAGAAGTCAAATTCTCTTGACTTTACTCCGGTCTTATTCGGGAATGTTTGATCATCCTACTCCGGTCAGGGAGAAGTTGTTGGCCCAACGTCTCAATATAACCACGGGTGAATTGAGGAAAAAACTGCAGCACCTGCATCGGCAAAGAGTGATCGATTATCAACCATCCTCGGAAACTCCGAGAATTACCTTTCTCAAGGAAAGACTTCAGGATGAAAATGTGTTTCTCTCCAAGATCAACTACGAGGATCGGAAAAAGACCGGAGGGCAAAAAATGGAGGCGATGCTGGAGTATGTGCGATCCGAGCAATGTACGTCTCAAATTCTACTGCAGTATTTTGGAGAGGATGATGCCCCTGAATGCGGACAGTGTAATCGATGTCAGCAAAGACAATCCAATCATACCTCGTATTCCAGGGAGGAACTCATGCAGCTGATTATGCAAAAACTGGAGATAGGACCTGTAGCATTATCCGATTTGATCAAGGATTTCTCGCTTATTGAAGAGAACCAGCTGATAGAGACAGTCCAATGGCTTCACGGTGACGGACGTCTTGAAATAGGGCCTGGGAATCGGTTAAAACGCCTTTATTGAGGCGAGCTGTTCTGACCGATTAATTCTATGCATTCCTGAGCTTTTTCGTCATTTCCCAATTGGTGATATGCAGCCGCCATGTTGTTCAAAATGTTGGCATCTCCGGGCACATAAACAAGAGCTGTTTTCAGGTGCGTAAGGGCATTTTCAAATTGGCCCTGAATTAAGTAAATGGTTCCGATGGAGGATTGAGAATGAGCAAAAGCCGGATTCTCAGGAGTAACTTTTAGGAATCCCCGAATGGCGTTATCGTATTCCTCCAATTGGAATTGAGACATGGCCAGGTAGTAATTCACCTCTTCGAATTCTGGACGAATGCTTCGAGCCCGGTCAAAGTAAACCCGTGAAGAGTCAAAGCGACGTTCGTTCAGGAATGTCGCTCCGGTGTTGAACAGACTGAGGTATTGAAAATTGGTATCGCTGGAATGATGTAACTGGGCAAAAGGGGTGCGAGCCTGGGCAAACTGTCCCAAATTCAAATAAGCCTCGCCAAGCTGTAAACTGATTTGCTCATCCTCAGGAAACTTCTGGGAACCTTCCTTGCTTACCTTCAACATTTTGTCCCATTTACCTTGATTTTTTAGTACATCGGCCATTTCCTGGTAGATGTCGATGTACTCGGAGTAAATGGAGTAACTTTTGGTCAGGTAGTTCAAAGAGGACTGCAAAAGTCTTGAACGCTCATCCTGCTGGGTAGAAGCAAGGGCTTGACGCTTCAGTTGCTGACCGGCAAACCAATTTGCCCGGAAGGAGTTTTGGGATGTTTTCACATCCGTCAAGAGCAAGGTGTCGTTGTTTTCCCAAACTGGATTTCGCTGAATAGTGAGAACCGAAAAAATAAGGATAACCAAGCCCAAAATTCCATAGATGACGGCCGGCTTTTTTTCCTTCAAAAGCTGGATATGGATTAAGCAAACAAGGCCTAAAATAAAACCAAAGGAAGGAGTAAGTAGAAACCGTTCGCCGGCAGAAGAAGCGATGGACACAACCAGGTTGGAGTAGATGCTCAAGGTGATCAGAAACCACAACCAGCCCAAGGCCTGAACTTGCTTTTTTAATAACCCCCAAATGGCTAAGGCAAGAATGGAGATATAAAGCAAAGCCGAAATCCAGAATTGGGGTGAACTTAGATCGATGATTTCAAAAAAGCTGAGCGAGTAATCGTAGGTCAATGGAGAAGGGAATATGAGCAACTTCAAGTAGTAGAGCAAAATCGCGAAGGCCGTTGCCAGGTATTCTCCAAATCCGTTAGTTAGCAATAAGGCATTGTTAATCGCCGATAGTTTTTCTGAATCCCCATCAAAGGTTTGAGTGGATAGCACGGAGGAACGCAACAAGAAATAAACGAGAACGGGGGCCACAAAAAGCAAAGCTTTTGGGAGGGATTTCCGTACATTTCCTGATCCAAAGAACCAGGCGGCAAGTGGAAATAGTAGGACAAAAGTGACTGCATTCTCCTTACTGAGCAGGGCCAAAAGGTATACGCCAAGCGATGCGATTAGCGTTGAAAGGTTTGAATTTTCAAGGTACTTGGAAAACAGAAAGAGGGCCGAAATTCCCAAGCCAAATGAGAGCAGTTCGTCCAAACTTTTGATGTTAGCCACCACTTCCGTATGCAAGGGATGGACAGCAAAGACCAAGGCTAAGAGCAATACCAAAACGGGTTTGTCAGGCATCCATTTGCGGAGCAGGAGATAGCCTATTCCACAAAACAGGCTGTATAACAATACCTGAAGAAAATGATGGGCAAAAGGGGAGTTGTTGGTTAATCCATAAACCAGCGCATGAAGGGTTAGGGGCAGGGGACGGTAGGACTCATCATCCGCACCGCTAAAACCATAGAGGTAGGCATGGGACCAAATCTCGCCAATTCCGCCTACTCCTTTTTGAACGAGTGAATTGCCTGTTATTGCCGAAAGATCATCCAGCGCAAATTGGTTGCCCAATGAGTTGGCATATACCAACCAGCAGGTGATCACTACAATAAAAAAGGAATAAAGGGGATTACGCCAAACTGCATTCATTCCGAAAAGGGATTATGAAATTTTGGGCATGAAAATACTAATTCATGTACTTCTTCACCCTTCCTAATAACTCTTCGGTAGGCAAGTCTTGATCCAGGTACTTTTTAATGACTCCGATCAATTCCTCGGTGAGATTCGGATGAATGCCCAATTTAAAGCCAATTTGGCGGACAAATTCCTCTTCCTCTTTAGTCACTACTCCATCGATCTTGGTCAGGTAAAGGATTTGATATAGGATGGTCATTCGGTGCTTTTCAAGTTGGGGCGGGTCAAATTCAAAATCTTCAGAACTGGACCAAATCTCTTTCATTTCCGCTTCATCGATACCTAAACGCTGCCGCATATTCTCGATGAAAAAATGCTCTGTATCGTCCACATTTTGGTCAGCTTTGGCGAGCCTGATAAAGAGGGCGAGTAAGGATTTCTTGTTGTTGCGGATTTTTTCGAAGGGGTCGTTCATAGAACAAAGGAATCAAAATTTATCTTCTTGAGCTTCATATCACTGGCTAATTGGGTGCAGTGCCCGTAGAATTGGGCTTTCTGAACTATCTTTGGTACCCAAAATACGGCATTCAAAATGATCGAAATTCCTGAGAACATTACCGAACTAAAGAGTTACAAACCCGGAAAACCCATTCAAGAAATTATCGCCGATTTGGGATTGGATAAAACCGCGGTTTTATGGAACAATGAAAACAATTTTGGCCCTTCACCCATGGCCTTGGAGGAAGTGTCAAAAGTTCTTGGAAACTCGCATGTATACCCTGATCCGGTAAGTTTGGAGCTTAGGAAGCGTATTGCTGAACTAAACCAGCGTCAGGTTGATGAGGTGGTTGTAGGAAATGGATCTGAGGAGATTTTTAATAACCTCTTCAATGCCTTTTTCAAACCTGGAGAAGAATTGTTGACCTGTACCGGAACCTTTGTGGCTGTGTACATTTGGGCCAAGGCCAATAAGGTGCCCGTACATACGGTACCACTTACTAGCGATTACCGTTTTGATCCCGATGCGCTTTACCAGGCCATTACACCTAAAACCAAGGCGATTTACCTCGCTAACCCAAATAACCCAACTGGTGCAATCATTGAAGAAGATGAGCTACGCAGCTTTTTGGATAAGATTCCTTCCCACATCATTGTGGTGGTAGATGAGGCTTATTTTGAATTTGCCCGAGACATAAGCCCCAAGTATCCGGATACTTCTGGTTGGGATTACGATAACTTAATCACCTTGAGAACCTTTTCCAAAGCGTATGGAATTGCAGCGATCCGAATTGGTTATGCCTTGGCTAAGCCAGCTTTGATTGAAGCTTTGGCTAAAGTGAAGCTGACTTTTGCTCCTTCCAATTTGGCCCAGGCTGCCGGTAATGGAGCTATTCAGGATGAAGCTTTTCTCGCAAAAACCATAGACAACAATACCCAGGAAATGGAGAAGTTTTGCGCTTCATTGGATGAAATGGGATTTCGTCATGTGCCGAGTTAT
Organism: bacterium SCSIO 12741; assembly: GCA_024398055.1. Classification (NCBI taxonomy): domain Bacteria; species bacterium SCSIO 12741. The sequence goes on from CP073749.1 coordinate 3,092,855, forward strand.
GGAAATTTTGTGATGCTTGAAATGGATTCAGCAGATCAGGTCCAGGCTTACTTTCATGAATTGTTGAAGAAGGGAGTATTTGTTCGTCCATTGCCCGCTTTTGGTCTACCTCATTGCCTTCGAATCACGATTGGATTGCCAGAAGAGAACCAATTGTGCGTAGATGCGTTAAAGGAGTGCAAAGTTCAATTGTCATAAATGAAGTTTTTCGCCCTTTCTGGATTAATTCTTTTGCTGGGATGTTCGGCCTGTAAGAAGGACGATCAGGTCAACGACCAGGCTGTGGCGATGAACGTGAATCAGGTGCCCTATGATATTGCTGAAGTGAACTTGGAGGTGGTATCAGGTACTCGTGTCAATGGAAACACGCTTAGAATTACCATTTTCGGCAACAACGGTGCACGAACCCGATTCTATGATCTGGCAACTTCTCCCAAGGCCTACGACCCTTTGGATAACAACCACATTGAATACCTCGATTTTCAGGAGAACCCATACGCGGTTACGTTTGGTCGGCTGGAGTTAACCGATGTGGAATTGGTGAATGATAAATACCAGGTTTCCGGTAATTTCTATTTCACAGGTTACAGCATTACCACCAACGACTCGGTTCGTGTGAATAGTGGATTCATAACCAGTTTGAAGCAGACCAACTAAGCCCTTATACGAGCACTGATTTTCTACAGAAAGAGAATTCCTTACCGTTGAATTAAAACCTTTTGAGTGGCATATCCGGGCGAATGCAACAAGTAGTTTCCTGGTGACACGCCACTTACATCTACCATTTTCTCTTGACCAGAGGGGAGTGTTTGTTCAAGCACTCTTTTTCCTTGTTGATCGAAAAGGGAAATGGTCAAACCATCTTCCGGATTTTCCGTGGTGATGTGGATGTATTGATCAGCCGGATTGGGGTATAATTTCCAGGTTTTGGAAACGGCAATTGGAGTAGGGATAAAGTTAATCACCGGAGTATCAATTTGGAAATCCCAAATTCCACGACCATAAGTTCCAAAGCGGGCCAATTTTTCACTTTCCACAAATTCAACCGACCAATACACCTGATCGGGAGCTTGGTTCTTACTCATTTCATACCAGCGATTCGTTCTGGAGTGCCACACATAGGGACCCACTTCCGTTGCCGCATACATGACGCTGTCCTGGCCACCTCCTGTAATGTCATAAACCAAGGTACGAGGAAGGCTATCAATTACCGGAGTAAAATCACGGCCACCATTTAAAGACCGATAAACAGGAGGGTTGGAATAACCACTTCCTGCCACCCATACTTCTTGATCCTTATATCGGGAAGCGTAAATAGACGCTCCATAGAAGTAATGGGGGTCTGGTCCTGTAAAGAAGGCCGATCGACTCCATTGTTTACCTCCATCAATAGAGAAAAAGAAGTTGCCCTTATTCGTTAGCGCATACCAATTTTTGCTTTCTATAGGTGAAATAGCAAGAGCCGTGAGGTATTCATCCTTTTGCGGAGAAAGATTGAAATTATACGTTCGGGTTGTGGTTGTAATGGAGCTTCCACTAAAAGTCATTTCAATGATGTTTGACTTCTTATCCGGGTCATTTTTGTCATGAACTCCAATGAGGTAAGCCTTATTGGCTACGTCAGGATCAGCAACCAAGGGTGGAAGCCACAACGAACTTTCCATTTGCTGATTGAAGCTCCAACTGGCGGCCAAATGGTTGTCTTGGCGCGCATCTTTGTAGAATCCTACAAAGCCGGGATAAACAATCCAGATAGACTTTCCTCCGTCATTACTTCCGAGGTGCCCATAGTCTCCACTTATTACCTGATCATAATTGAGAATAGACTGTTCCTTTTGTTTGCTGCGCTGAAATCCTTGATCTTGAGATCCTGCATAAATCCAGGGTTCTCCGTTTTGGGTAGAATAGGTTGAATAATATTGGGAAACATTGAGGTATTGCAAGCTCAGGTTCTTTACCGATTGCAATTGATCTCGAGAAATGTACAACCCACCATCCGTTCCAATCAGATGAAATTCGTTGCCCTGATCATCTTCAAACCTTCCAATAAAAGGAATATCCGCGTGAAGAGAATCTTCTACATGATCGTAGTAGTTCTGCCAGGAGTTGATTTTCTGTAAATCCAGACCACCGTTGGTAGAGCGGAAACATTCTACAGCACCGAAAAACAACGCACTTGTGTCCACCTGGCTGGAGCTAAAACTGTTTACCCGAAATGGAGTTTGGGTTGTATTTCCTCTGAAAGCCCATTGTTTACCGCTACCATTGGAAGAGTAGAAGTATCCTCCAATAAAGGCAAAGAGCTTTAGGGAATCGTTGTTCCGGGTTCCGGTGAGCATGCCTTGACCAAAGGCCCGAATAGGCACTCTGTCGTGTGGACGAATAGCTCCGGTTTTTCCATCCAAAACCGAAATGGAATCCCGAAACAAAAACAGGGAAAAGGTATCGGATTGGGCAATGGTATGTAAGTCAAAATAGTTGATCGGGCCATATCGGTTGGGATCATAACTCGAAACCAACTGGAAGTTTTCTCCGCCATCTGGGGAGTAGTAAAGGCTATTGATGCTTACCCAATTGGTATAGTCCCATTCGTTACAAACCATAAAAAGAGACTTGTTGTAGCAGGCCGTCATTTGATGAACCGACCCCCAATTGGATAGATTTTCCAATCCTCTGGACTGGCTCCAGGTTTTTCCGTGATCGTCGGAGTAGTATACGGCCCGGTCTCCGGATGCGGCTACCAAACGCGGTTGACCATTTACCTGCACATGGGCCATGGACACAATGTTGTTGATCCGAAATTGATCATTTAAAGGTTGCCAGTTGAGTAAGTCAATGTCGGCTTCCCAAATGATTCCACCCGCCGAAGCAGCCGTGATAAGTTGGCTATCTGGACTGAATAGGGCATACACCATCCGCCCGGATTGATTGTTGCTACCTCGCTCAAACCATTCTCCGTCGTGTACCGTATCTAAAGAAGATGCAGATCTTGAAGCCGTGTTAAACGATTGACGAATGCGAAAAGTGAGGTCTTGATTTCTCCAATCTGTTCCTGGTTCAGCGCGATGCATGGATTCAATCCATTGCTCACGCATGATTCGGTTAAAGGAGCTCTTTTCGTGCGAAACAACAACGGTTCCTTCTCGGGCTTCTGGCACAGGATCGGCCTGGAGCATGAGTTCGGTCTGCTGCCACCAAAGCAACAGGGCTGCAATCGCTAATATGGAGGTAAGAATATAGCGCATAATGTAACTGAGCTAATATACCCATATTTACTCCCCAAAGAAACAGGCGGTTGGGGAGATATGCAAAGGCAATTGTTGGTTTCGTAAAACCCTATTGCACCAAGCTCGGCTTGTAGTCAAAAAGTTCTTGGGTCTTGATGGAATCTGCCACCTTTTCAGGGACGAGTTCTTCCCATCCGGATTCACCATTTCGGATCATCTCAAGTACCCGGTCAGAAACAATATGAAGAATGTCGGTATTGACGTTTTCAATGTCCGACAATTTGTTGTTGTCTCGTAGGTAATTTAATAGTCCTTGAAGTCTGGGGATCAAATCCATGTTCACGGAAGTCGTCAATTCCTCACTATTGGCCAATCGGGCAGGGTAGACGTACATCTTCACATTGGTACCAAATCCGGTTCCGAAGGCTTCGAAAATACCACCCGGTAGATTCTCGTAGTACTTCTCATCAAAAATGGTTTGCAAGTTGGAGATACCCAGGATCATTCCAATTTTTCGACCCGCTGTAAAACGAGACATGTACTGAACCACTTTGTAGTACTTCACGTAGTTGGAAATCATTACGGTATGTCCCAGTCTGGAGAGAATGTCCACCCGATCAAGGAAGTCCTTGTCTCGGATCGTACCATCGGCACTTAAATCTTTGAGGGTCAATTCAAAGACCACTCGCAGTTTATCCTCGTCCACATCTTCCTCTTTCTTAAACATAGAAAGCCCCGTGTTGAGCATATCGATGTTGACATGGGTAACAGGTCTAAACCGCCCTCGAAGCATCATTACATTTTTCTTGTAGAAAGCTTCAGAAGGTTGCATCACATCTCCGGAAGGTCCGAAAATGGCTACTTCAGTCATCCCAAATTTTACCAGTCTCAGTGCCATCAATCGATTATCGATGTGGCCGAAGTCTGGACCTGTAAGGCGGAAGGTATTAATCTCAACTCGATTTCGAGAGAGATTATCCATCAAGGATTTAAGCATAAGCTTAGGGTCATGGTTGTAGAAGTAACAGGCATAAATCAAGTTTACTCCTAAAATACCCAAAGCATTTTGTTGCAGTTTTTGATCGTTGTCGTGGAGGTTAACGTGAATCACACATTCGTTAGGTGCGGTGCGTGGATTCAACTGAAAACGGATTCCAATCCAGCCATGGCCTTGGTTCGTTTTCTTAAAGTTTAAAACCTCTACTGTATTCGAAAACGTAAAGAAGCGGGTTTGATCCGCACGGTGTTCCAGTTTTCGGGTAGTAAGCTTGTATTCGAAGTTGAGCATTTGAACCAAACGTGGTTCGCACACATAGCGCTCCGATTCACCATAGATGAAATCCGATATTTTCATATCGTAAGCAGAAAGACTAAAAGCGATCGTTCCACTTGCTCCACCAGCCCGGTAAAAATGGTTAGCCACTTCCTGACCTGCACCAATTTCACCAAATGAACCAAAAATGTCTCTTCTGAGGTTGATTTTTAAGGCTTTCTCTCTCGTGTTCGGAATCCGTTCTCCGGGAATACTCATTTTCTACTAAGCTTGTTATTGCAAATTTCAGCTTTATCCTAATACGATGGGCTTAAATTATTCGAAAAAATCGGCGTCAGAGCTAATTTTTTTTGGGTTCCACTTCTACGCCTCCGGGGTAGAATTCTTCAGATTGACCGATTTGGTTCATGATCTTCTCCATGATCTCTTCTGAAGACTCTTCATAGGTCAGTTCCAAGGGCTCTTTGATTACCATGGTAAGCTCTGTTCGGCGCTTTTTCATGAACAATCCACTTTTGTTGAAGGCTCTACGGAATCCATTGATTTCCAGAGGTACTACGATCGGTTTTTGATGCTTGATCAAAAAGGCGGTACCGCGTCTTCCCGGAGAATAAGGTTTAGTAGTTCCCTGGGGAAAGGTGGTTACCCACCCAGAGTCGAGGGCCTTAAAAATGCTCTCCAGGTCTTTGGGGTCTACTTTACGCTTAATGGATTTGCCCGCTTCCCTCCAGGTTCTTTTAATGGTAACAGCTCCGGTATACGACATCAATTTGGGCAATATTCCTGATCGCATGGTTTCCAGGGCGGCCACATAATAGAAATTGAGAATCGGATTGAGAGCGTAGTAGAAAAGATTGAGATTTTTCGTCCGATTTTTGTTCGCGCTAAACACCGCATACATCAAAACCACATCCATAAAATAAGTTTGATGGTTGCAGACGAAAAGCACGTTGTGATCGGGGAGATTGCGCAAATTCTCCATTCCCTTCACCACAGAACGATTAAAAATAAAGAGTCTCGGAAAGGCAATCATGCCAAAAATAATGATCAGTAATCGCTTGACCATCAGTGGGGTTCCGAACGCATCTTGCTTGAGAATTGACATCTATTTATAACAGAATTTTAACAATAAAGACCTTTTTCTATTTGGCTGCTAGGGCAATGTTAATAAATTTGTAGTCTTCGCTTCGCGGTAAGGTTTAAAATGTTGCATTAAAATTATGGCCATGTTACAAATTCTGGACAGGTTTCAGGGAAAGTACAAGCATCTGACGAAAAAGGGATTGATTATCGAAGGTATGGTCGTTGTGGATCATGCTCGTAGGCAAAATGCTATTTCGGTAAGTAAGCCTTTCCTGTTTGACAATCGTTTGATCCCTAAAAAGTTTGAGGGGCTTACTGTTAAGAAACGAATTGTTGGTGACATGCCCGAAGAATTTCAGATTGATAGAACAGTTGCTGATTGGCATAAGTTCGATTACATCTGGGCTCCTGAGCGCTTTGAAATGTACGTTGACCGTTGCTTGGGTGAAATTCGTACCGCTCTTGGTAACAACGAATTGACTCGTGAAGAAGCTTTGGATGCACTTTGCTTTGGTGAGTTTGAAGAGCATAAGAGAAAAGTGGCTCGTTTGATTCGCGAAGGAAAAGTTCCTGCTTTTGGCGCTTCTCGTGTTGTAGCTTAAGCCGAGTACTGGTTTAAGGTTTCCTGTAGTATTTTTTGAATTTTCTGGACCAGTGAGCTGGGTTCCATTACTTGTACCTGTTTTCCAAAGGATAGCAGTTGCATAATCAGTTCGTGGGATACCACTACCTGCAGTTCAATCTGCATTTCCTTGTCATTATCCACTAAAATCTGCTGAGATTCATGGAGGGGCTGAGTTTTCAGGTAATGAGCCTGAGAAGGAGTAAAGGACAAGCGAACACGCTCAGGTGATTCGGTTCCTGTGGTAATGCCCAGGGTATGCTTAAAGAAATTGTCACGTTCAAAAGCCTCACGTACCTCAAACTTGGATCCCATAGGTTCTATACCTGTTATCCGGTCCAGGCCAAAGGTTTTTATCTTTTCACCATCGGCATCAAAGCCCACTACATACCAGCGATGGCGAAACTCTTTAAGCAGGTATGGATGGAATATCCGAGAACTTTCTTGCTGATGCGTAAAGCTTTGGTATTTCATTCTAACCGCAGCCTGCTGATGCGCGGCTTCCAATAAACTGGACAAGTATTCTGTTCCCCGGGCCGTGGGTGTATTTTCAAATTGTACAAATTGATCCACCGATTCTTGTTCACTTTCAACGGCCATCGACAATCGACCCATGAGTTTGTCAATCGCTGAGCCAAATCGGTCAAACATGCGAATCTCTTTAAACTGAGACAGGGTGGTGGCCGCAAATTTCAAAGCTTCCATATCCTCCTCATTGAGTGGCAAATCGTCAATAGAGTAGTCCGGATCGGTGTAGTAATATCCTCCGTATTCTCGAGAGTATTTAATGGGTGCCAGGTAACCTAAACCTTCTTCGTTGCGCATGGCAAATAGGTCCTTCTCAATGGTTGATTCTGAGACGCGCTCTCCAAAACTATTGTATAAGTGATCTTCACAAGCCTGACGTAGATCTTCCTTGGTAGGGTAGGGTTTGTACTTATTTCTGATGCGCTTATCTAGGATACGGTAGCGGAGCAAGGCATACTTGTTTGCTGGCATGTTACAAGGATTTTTTCAAAAATAACTCGGATGGTTAAATCAAGCCCTTTTACGAGCGATCAAAAACAGGGAATCGTTATCCTCAAATTCAGCGTAAAGTTCAAGGTGAATGATTTCGAATTGGGGTTCCAACTTTTCCTTAAGCCCAACTTCATGGTGATAATTCACATAGAGTCCCTTGAAGTCATCTTCTCCTTCACCATTCCAAAAACTGTGGCAAATGATTCCCTGGTCCTCCAGAATTTCCCACTGTCGGCTTAGGGATTGATTTAACTCGGCATCGGTTAAATGATGCAGTACCTTATTGGAGTAAATGGCGTCAAAAGGTAGATTGGTGTCGAGCGTTCGAGCGTCGAGGTTCAAAAAAGAGCTCTCCGGATACCGGGCATGAAGATGTTTGATAAATTCCACCGATTGATCTGATCCCGTCACGTTGAAATGTTCGCTCAAAATCGCCCAGTCGTTGCCTGGGCCTGATCCCAATTCCAAGACGGCTGATTTTTCAGGAAGGAAGGTGCCCAATTTCGCAATAAGCTCACCCCCATTTATATTCTCCGTTAAACGAATGTACTCCTCAACTGTTTCTGGATTGTGGTAATAGGATTTTTCCATGAACGTTCGATTCTATAGAGAACCAAGATACGGACAACTGGGTATTTAGACTTCTTAATAGTTTGAGAAATGAAGAGTGGAAATGTCCTTCTATATTTGTTGAGATTTTGAGGAAGAATTTGAATTTACTTATTGCGGACGCGCACCCAGTATCACGTGAGGGAATCGAAGTATTAATTGAACGGTATTTTCCGGAGAGTCATATCGAAACCGTCGACTCTTTGGATAATCTGACTGTTACTCTCCAAAAGGGAGCCCCCGATGTTCTGGTTTTTGATCCTGAATCACTGGAGTTGACCAAGCCTGCCCAGTACCGGAAAATCAGGAACCTTGCTCCTGAAGCGCATCTTTTGGCCATCTCCGATCGTCCGAAAAAAGAATACATTCTTTCGGTTATCGAGAATGGAGTTCAATCCTTTTTGACCAAGGGGTGCAGCGCTGACGAAATTGAACAAGCGATTCTATCTACGCTGGATGGAGAAAAGTTCTTTTGCAACAAGGTGTTGAACGAGATCGTAGACCGCTCTCCCGCTTCAGAGTCTTGTGATCCCACTTCGCTCACTAAACGGGAATTGGAGATAATCCAATTGATTTGTGATGGATTGAAAACCGTTCAAATAGCGGAACAATTGAACCTAAGCGTTCACACCGTTAATACCCACCGGAAAAACATCATGAATAAGCTCCAATTCAAAACTCCGGCTGAATTGATTCGGTATGCTTATACCGCCTCAATAATCAAGGTGGAGTCCTAATCTTCAGGAGTGAATTTTAAAGGACTTCGGGTTCCTTCCGTTTTAGCCACAATGGCCTTTATAGAGCCCACCAGAATGGGTGTCTCAATCATAACCGGTACTCGGTTTTGGTCTGCTGAGACATAGACCAACATATCTTCCCCTCCTTTAAATATGGTGCCCTCAATGAGCAAGGGACGAAACTTAAAACAACGGATCAGGCCCATTTCGTCTACTTCAATTTCCTCTTCTCCTAAAAAACGGATGTAGGAGTCGTTGACCTCATTGTCTAACAGTACCCGGATTGGAATTTTGTCTCCGTCCTTAAACTGGGAGAAATCGATTCGTCTGGCCACATATATCATGGAGAGCACATCAGATACGTCCAGTGTGCATTTGAGGGTATCCCTTTTAAGGCTACCATCCTTAAAAGTCCTTTTACTGTAGGCCAGTTGCTCTTCGTGATTAAAATGGTATTCGTAGTCGATAAAGGTTTTTCCTTCTTCCACTTTTCGGATAAATTCAAGCGGAGCCATGGTGTCTCCCATGGTTGTGGTCGATTGGTACAAGTCGCGAACTTTGTAGAACCAATCCCACTTGGCCAGGGTTTTCCCTTTTCCGGTAAGTAGGTAGGCAGGCTGTTGGTTGTATTGAATGGAATCTACCGTAAAACTCACTTCTCCAGCGTCAACCCATACAAATCCCCAGTGATAAGCAATTCGATAATCGATTCGTTCGCCGGGTTCAAAAACGGAGTCAGGAGGTAACAGTTGTTGTGCAACCGCTGAGTTAAACAGCAGAGCAAAAAAAATCCCCGCCCAACCTGAAGTCATCCAGTTGGAGCGGGGAATAAATGAGTGTATGTTAATCTTACAGCGCAGGGTCTGGAGCTTCTTCTACAACCGCATTGATGTACAAATTGGTCACTTTAGGCTCGGTATTGGCCGTAATTACAACTGTCTTCGTTTGCTGCCCAATCTGGTTTCCAGGAGAGTATTTAACCAAAATCTCACCTGTAGCACCTGGAGCAATCGGTTCTCTTGGGTATTCTGGAACAGTACAACCACAAGAACCTTTGGCATCTTCAATCACCAATGGAGTAGAACCCGTGTTGGTAAAATTGAAAATATGAACGTTTTCTGTGTGCTGCTTAACCGTTCCAAAATCGTGCATGTCACCATCCCAGGAAACCGAGGTACTGTTGAATGTACTGGAACTTCCGCTTTCTTGATTAGGATCCACCTTTACGCTTAGGTCATTAGCTGGCGATGGAGGAGTAAAATTGTCATTTTTGACGGCTGCGGCTGCCGGTCTTAATTTTCTTTTACCCTTGGAAGGGCTTTTGATAAAAGAAGAATATACAACGCCCACAGCAATCACCGCGAGCAGGCCGATCTTGATGTATTCCAGTGTTTCTTTCATGATGTCTGTTCTGTTATTTCGAATGTAAATGTATAAAAAGGTTACTTGTATTCCAGTTTCAATTTGTTGAAGGTTTTGCCTTCAATGGCCTCAATAGCCTGGTTAAGTGTAGGGTCATTTTGGTTCAATACCTGAATGTAAACACCGCTGTTGAACAAACCTCTACCGAGGTAGGCCTTAAGCAGGTTTTTAATTTGCTTTTCAGAGGTGTTGTAGTCTTCTTCAACGTATTCCACACCTTGTTTTTCTCCGTAGGCCACCAATTGTTTGATGAGGTTCGAATCCACCTGAAAATCATTTACAAATCCGTATTTGTCTGGATAAGCAGCAGCCAGCTGATCTCTGTTTTGATCCAGGTAGGTGAGGGAGAATTGGTTGAAAACACCTTTGCGCAACAGCTTGAAGTAGTAGTCAGAACGTCCTGTCGTATCAGCGGGAACAAAAATGTCGGGCATAATTCCACCGCCACCGTATACGGTACGTTTGTTAATGCGGGTTTCAAATTTCAGGGAATCAGGAAAATCAATGCTGTCCGCTGACATCAGCTCGCCGCCAGACAATCGTTTGCTAAGGTCTTTGTGGTATTCCTTTACACCTTCATCATACGGTCTTTGAATACAACGTCCCGAAGGAGTGTAGTAGCGCTGAATGGTCATTCTCACTTCAGAACCATCGGGTAGGGGAAGGGTTTTTGAACCAATCCTTTTCCAAAAGTTCTGCGACCAACGATAAGCCCTCTATCCCAATCCTGAATGGCACCGGAAACGATCTCACTTGCTGAGGCAGAACCTTCGTCTACCAAAACGACTAATTTCCCCGTTTTGAATTGTCCACCTGGTGTAGCGTTCAAGTCACTTCTTGGAAATGCTCGCCCCTGGGTATACACCAAAAGCTTTCGACCATCAATAAACTGATCAGCCATGCTTTGAGCTGTACTTAGGTAACCACCACGGTTGCCACGAAGATCAACCACCAGGTTTTTCATTCCTTCTTGTTCGAGTTTTTTGATTTGAGCAATCAGTTCTTCCGTACTGTTTCTTGCAAATCGGGTAACGCGGACATAACCGGTCGTTTTGTTGACCATGTAACCTTCGTCCACACTGTAAATCGGAATTTTGTCTCGCTTGATGCGAAATTCAAGCAGGTCATCTTCTCCATGACGATAGATTCCTACATTAACCATCGTTCCTTTTTTACCGCGTAGGCTTTTTACCACATCAGAGTTTTTAAACCCAACGCCGGCTACCGTATCACCTTCAATGGTGATGATTTTATCTCCTGCCAGGATACCCAGTTTTTCAGAGGGGCCTCCAACGATGGGAGCCACTACCAAAATTGTGTCGCGGATAATGTTGAATTGAATACCTACACCTTCAAAATTCCCTCTTAAAGGTTCATTCATTTTTTGTTTGTCCTCCTTCGAGATATACATCGAATGAGGATCCAAATCCTCCAACATCTTTTTAATGGCATCATCCACCAATTCCATTTCGTCGACAGAATCCACATAGGTTTGAGAAATGATGGAAAGCATGGTATTAAATTTTCCCAAAGCCTCCGAAGCCCGATCTTGGGCAAAAGAAGCATGAGAAAGAAGGAGGAACAGCGAAAAGACGCTGAAACGGAAAATCAATTTCATAATCTATCAGGAATGTAATCAGCAAATATAGCAAGCTTTGTGCCCAGCCCTGTGCCGCCCATTCCACTTTTGGTAAATTCTGTTAACCCATTCGCAAATCGACGGGTACCAGCTCAAACGTCCTGATTACCTTCGCATTGGATTTGCACGATTTTAAGATGAAACATTTTGGTTTAGTATTCCTATGCCTAGTTGCGTTTAGTGGCTTTGCTCAGGATAAAAAGGAAGCATTGTTCTTAGGGAACAGCTATACCTTCGGAAATAACTTACCTCAACTTATTGAAGATATCGCCCAGTCGAAGGGCGACACCTTTATTCACGATTCTCATACACCCGGAGGGTATCGCTTAAGGCAACATGCTGGTGATGCTACTGGCCTGGGTAAGATTTCGGCCCGACCTTGGGACTATGTTATCGTTCAGGCGCAGAGTCAAGAGCCTTCTTTTCCCGCCTCTCAGGTACAATCGGAGGTATTTCCCTACGCTAAACAACTGGCTGATTCGATCCACAATTCCGGTCCTTGCGCAAAGACCGTATTCTTTATGACCTGGGGACGTAAGAATGGGGATGCTCAAAACTGCCAATTCTATCCTCCACTTTGTACCTATGATGGGATGCAAATGGAGCTTCGTAAAAACTATGTGAAAATGGCCTTGGACAACGATGCTTGGGTTGCTCCTGTGGGCATGGCGTGGAAATATGCACGAGACAACTGGCCCGCCTTGGAACTCTATACCCAGGATGAAAGTCACCCAAATTTAGAAGGAAGCTATTTGGCGGCTTGTACCTTTTATGCGGTACTGTTCAACAAAAGTCCCATTGGAGCGAGTTATCCTGCAGGTATGCAAGTACACGATGCGGATAGTCTTCAAAAAGCCGCTTTTCTTACCGTATTCGACAGCATTCCGACCTGGAATATCATTCACGATACAGCAGAAGCAACTTTCACCGTACAGGTAAGCGGCGATACCGTGAAGTGCTTTTCAGCAGGAAGTCGATACGATTCGTTATTCTGGGATTTTAATGATGGAACCACCAGCCAGGATGTTAATCCGGTTCACATATACACCACTTCTGGAAACCACCGCATCGATCTTGAGGCCAGAACCGGTTGTGTATCTGCATCCGCGTTTGAAGATGTAGAAATTAAGGACAAGCCTTCTACCGTTTATGGAATTGAAGAGGCTGAAAATGGACTGATTTTATACCCCAATCCGACCACTGAGACTTTGGTGTTGGAATCGGAAAAAGAGATTAAAAATGTTCAGATTTTGGATGCTTCTGGTAAGCAATTTCAGTTGAATTCTAAAAAAACTTCTACCCGAATAGAATGGGATGTAACCGCCTTGCCAACTGGCAGTTACTTTCTTATTATTGAATCTCAAGACGGGTGGATTCGAAAAGAATTTATAAAAAAATGATCCCCCAATAGGGGGATGGTGCTTCTCGGTTGTCTTTTGGTTAAACAATTCCAAAAACCAGAAAAAATGACACCCGAAAATTTTTCTATCCCACCTGGCAATTTTCTGCCGTTTATCCGGTTAAATGACCGGCGAACAACATCAATGGATTTTTATGTTAAAGGCCTAATCGGCAACTAATTTGCCATTACTTTTGGCCAAAATTTATAGATCAGAAATGAAATTTTTCAAAGTGCTTAGCCTGCTTGGGCTAATGCTCATCTCACTAACTACCCTCGCACAAAAAGTCACGTTAAGTGGTTACATCCGATCCGGCGAAACTGGAGAGGAATTAATTGGAGCCACTGTTTTTGTCAAAGAAAAGGGAACGGGAACTGCAGCCAATATTTACGGATTTTACTCGGTATCTCTTCCCCCGGAACTTACACACTTGAATATTCATTTTTGGGATTTGTGACCAACTCCCAAACGGTGGAATTGAAGGAGGACATGACCTTAAACGTTGAATTAGCTCCTAATGCGGAAAGCTTAAAGGAAGTTGAAGTTATCGGTGAAGCCGAAAACAAAAACGTAGAAAGGATTCAAATGAGTACCGTCAACATGAAAATGGAGACGATTAAAAAGATTCCAGCCCTGATGGGTGAAGTGGATGTTATCCGTGCGATACAGCTGCTTCCCGGGTTCAATCCGGTGGTGAAGGATCCGTAGGATTCTTCGTACGCGGTGGTGGACTGGACCAAAACCTGATCCTTTTGGATGAGGCTCCGGTGTACAATGCGGCTCACCTGTTTGGTTTCTTTTCAGTATTTAATCAGGATGCGATCAAAAATGCAGAGCTCTTTAAAGGAGGGATTCCTGCTCGCTACGGAGGTCGTTTGTCATCGGTACTGGATGTGCGCATGAAGGATGGGAACTCCAAGCGTTTATCCGTAAGTGGTGGAATTGGGTTGATCTCAAGCCGCCTTACCGTTGAAGGCCCAATCGTAAAGGATAAAGTTTCCTTCATTGTGTCTGGTAGACGGACCTATGGTGACCTTTTCTTAAAAGTACTTTATCCAAGTAGTGATATCCGAAGCCAAAGTCAATTGTATTTCTACGATTTGAATGGTAAGGTAAACTGGAGGATCAACGACAACAACCGGGTATTCGTTTCAGCCTACATGGGTCGCGACGTTCTGGGAGCTGCGGATCTTTTCAAAATGGGATGGGGTAACCGAACCGTTACGGCTCGTTGGAACCACATCTTCTCCAAAAAGGTATTCTCTAACTTGACGATGATTTACTCCAACTTTGACTACAGCCTGGGAGTTCCTTCCGGTACTGGTGCCTTTGATTGGACTTCAAAAATTATTGACTACAGTTTAAAGAATGATTACACCTGGTACTTAAACTCCAAGAACACGGTTCGTTTTGGATTCATCAGTACTTACCACCATTTCAAGCCAGCCGAAATTGTTCCCGGTAAGGATAATGACTCCTTCAATGAGATCAAGTTCTTTGACCGCTATGCTTGGGAGAATGGAGTGTATGTAAGTAATGAGCAACGAATCGGAAGCCGTGTATCGGTACTTTATGGCTTGAGGTTCTCAACCTTTAGTAACGTGGGTAAGGATACGGTGTACACGTTTGACCAAGATTTGAACCGAACAGGTTACAATGCTTATGGCAGTGGAAAAATCTACAACACCTACACGGGTTTAGAGCCACGTTTGGCAGTGAAGTATTCGTTGGATGATGTGAGTTCGGTTAAGGCTTCTTATAACCGTATGAACCAATACCTGCACTTAGCAACCAATACGGCTGGTGGAGCTCCATTGGATATCTGGATGCCCAGTAGCCCGAACCTAAAGCAAGGGATTGCTGATCAGGTGGCCTTAGGGTATTTCCGAAACCTGAATAAAAACATGTTTGAAACCTCGGTTGAAGTTTACTACAAGTGGATGGACAACCAGGTAGACTTTGTGGATAATGCAGAGATTCTCCTGAATCGATACATCGAAGGAGAGATCAGACAAGGTAAGGGGCGTTCTTACGGTTTGGAAGTTTTTGTGAAAAAGCAAAAAGGAAAACTGACCGGATGGATTTCCTACACCTTATCCAGAGCGGTAAGAGAAACTCCAGGAATCAACAACGGGGAAACTTATGTAGCCAGTTATCACCGTCCACACAGTGCCTCCATTGTGATGAACTACGCGCTAAACAAGAGAATTGATTTCTCCGCAACATGGGTATACAATACCGGAACACCGGTTACGGCTCCTACCGGAAAATTTGGATACGCTGGAGAAATTGCTCCAGTTTACTCGAACCGAAACGATGCCACCATGCCTGACTATCACCGTATGGATGTTGGGATGAACTGGAAGTTAACTAAGGATGAGAAGAAACGCTGGCAAAACAGCCTGAACTTCTCCATCTACAACGTTTACGCACGTAAGAATGCCTTTACGGTGAGCTTTGTTGAAGATCCTGATACAAAAGAGCCAGTGGCCCGTAAGACTTATTTATTCTCCATTATTCCATCTATTACCTGGAACTTCAAATTCTAATGAAAATGAAAAGATTAATTGGATTTTTAGCCGTATTGACACTGGTACTAACCGGATGTCAGGAGAACATCGATTTTGAATTGAATTCCGAGAAATCCAGAATTGTGGTGGAAGCTACATTGACGGATTCGGTGATGAAGCATCCGGTCAAATTGACGATGACTACGAGTTATTACGAAACTCAATCGGCAACAATGGTGGATGGTGCTACAGTAACTATTACGGATGGAACAACTACCTGGCCTGTTATCCAGGAAGGGGATGGTCTTTATTACACTCCAGAGATGGGCATTGAGCCGAGCAAGACGTACACCTTGCGTATTGAAAAAGACGGCGAAGTATACGAAGGAACCGATTCTGCACCGATTAAGGTAAAAGTGGATAGCGTGGTGCTGAGATTGGTAGAGAATCCTGATTTCGAAACTGGCGAGGATATTCCTGAATATTCTGTGGTATTGTTCGCCCAGGAAAACCCGGGATTGGGTGACCACTACCTTTGGAAGTACTATGTAAAGAAGCCTGATACGGCCTGGAGAGATATGACTCCTCGTTTTAACGATTGGTCGTATGCGGCGGATGACTTTGTAGATGGGCGCAGTCCAGCTGAAGGATGGGAGATCTTCGGATTTATCGATACCGCTGAGATACCCACTGGTTCATTGGTGAAAATGGAGATGTACAGCATCTCTAAAGAGTACTACGAATTCCTTTCGGCCATGTCTCAGCAAACGAATAGAGGAGGCCTTTTTGATGGTCCTCCTGCCAATATTCCAACCAACATGAGCAACAATGCCATCGGCTTTTTTAATGTGGCTCCTATGGATTATGGAATTGACGTAAATGAATACTAATAGAGAAAAAAAAGAATAAAAAGGAAAACCGGAAGCACACCACTTCCGGTTTTTTTTGTCGTATTTTTTTAGTCCATGTTTCATACTTTATTGCCGTCTAAGGTGGCCCGTGATTTCTTTTGGATGCTTGAATCCAGTTCTCTCTTGCAGGGTGATTCGTTGATCTTGGAGGATAAATTTCTACAGGATTCCGCCAAGCGAATGGAGGCCATCTGGAGCAGTAATCCTCAGGAATTGGAGAAGGACTTAGCCAGCCTGGAGCAGAATGCTCCTCCGCGATTAGGCTTCTATTTTGAACGGTTAATGGCCATCTGGTTGAAACATGATCCCATGGTTCAATTAAAAGCATCCGGACTCCAGGTGAAATCGGGTAAAACCACCCTTGGAGAGTTTGATTTCATTGTTTACAATCAACTTAGTGGAAGAGATGAACATTGGGAAGTGGCTGTTAAGTTCTACCTGCTTTTTCAACCTGATGAAGGCCTGAACGGGTGGAAAGGCACTTTTCCAAAAGACACCTTGGAGGAAAAGCTGGTCAAAATGCGTGGGCGGCAATTGAAGTTGGGAGAAACGCCGGAAGGTTTAAGGGCCTTGCATCAGATCGGCTTGCACGAGGTTAGCCCTAAAATGCTGCTTAAAGGGATGCTGTTCTATCCCCTCCATTATAATTGGAAGTCCACTCCCCAGTTCCCGGAAATCAATCCTTATCATCAAAAAGGGTGGTGGAGTTATATGGACCGTTTCGATCATGGTGGTAGAAACAGGTATTGGTTACCGATTCAAAAGAAAGACTGGTTTTCCCCGCAAGAAGCGACTGACGAAGATATTTGGGATGGGGTAGAGTTAAAGCAAAACTACCTGGACGAATACGCTTCATCATCGCTCTCATTTATGATAGCAGAAATGAATTACTCATCTGGTAAGTGGCAAGAAGTAAGCAGGGGATTTGTCGTAGGCAATCGATGGCCTAATGACTATCAGGCTTCTTAATCGTTTTCGGCGGCAGCGGGTTCAGTTGCTTCAGCCGAATCTAAATCCTCAAAATTGATATCCGTAAACTGACTGGTTACGTTATCCTCAATTTGGTGGCTCGACTCCTGATTGAGTTTGATGATCTTTTTGACCGCCTCACCTAAGGCTTCAGCGAATTTTTCAAAATCCTCTTTGTAAAGAAATATCTTGTGTTTTTGGTAGAAGTGCGAACCGTCTTGATCGTACTTTCTTTTACTCTCTGTAATCGTCAGGTAGTAATCTTTTTTGCGGGTTGCCCGCACATCAAAAAAATAGGTTCGCTTTCCTGCACGTACTACCTTTTCGTAAATTTCCTCCTGTCTGGATCCGTCAAAACTATCTTTCTCTTCCATCTTCCTTTCCCGTATTTTGCTGAGGGATTTGAGCCCACTACAACAAATCTAACAAAAATATTGTAAAGCCTTTGGAGGGACTTTGTAAATGCTGGATGGTTGATTTATAATAAGTTATGAAAGGAAGAAGGCTTCCTTGATTCTAACGCAGCAAAGTCAGACTTCCCTGGTATTTGGTGCCGTTAATCTCCAAAACATAAAAGTAGGTACCCGAAACACACTCTTCTCCGGTAAAGGTTCTACCGTCCCAAGTATGGTGGTTCTCAACCGATTCGAATAGCAATTCACCCCATCGGTTATAGATAGATATGTTAGAACATTGCTCCAGGCGTTGACCCAATTGAATGTCGAACACATCGTTGATTCCATCTCCGTCCGGAGTAAATACGTTAGGGATGTTACCATTGAAATAGTCGTCAAAGGCCAGCACATTCTGGGTTTGACTCGATGAATCGCGGCAGCTTCCATTATTACTGGCCACGAGAGTAATGGTATGCACACCATTAAAGCTCATCGGTACCTGAACATCATAGTCGGTGCTAAATCTGCTTCCATCGACATACCAAAGGTAGTTATCGGCATTGCTGGAGCGGTTATTAGTAACCGCCAAGGCCTGATCGCAATTTGCATGAACAACGACATCAAAATCGGCGATAACCGCGTTATTGATGAACACAGTAGCGCTTGTCGAATCCTTACATCCGTTTTGGTCCGTTACCACAACTTGGTAAGAGGTGGTAGAGGAGGGGCGTGCAACGGGATTAGCAATAGTATCGTTGCTCAAATTGGTACTTGGAGTCCAGAGGTAAGTATATGGAGCAGTACCACGTTGTTTGGTCACTTTAAGTTGTGACGAATCTCCGTTACATTCAATGTCTTCAGCCGTTACTGAGAATCCATAGATCACGACTTCGGTTGAGTCAGAGGCAGAACAGTTGCTCACCGTATCCACAACTAACATGTAGTAAGTGCGATTTTGAGTAAAGGTCGTAATCGGATTTGGTGAGCTCGGATTGTTCAATACCTCTGGAGAAGACCAGGAATATCTTCCTGTGGCAGGACCTGATGGATTTCCGCCCAACTGAATCGAAGTCACCGTATCGGTACAAATAATGAATGGTCCCCCAGCATCTGCAGTTGGAGAAGAGTTCATCGTAATGATCAAAGAATCGCTACCCTGACAGCCCTTATTGTCTGTACCCATTACCACATATTTGATGGTGGAATCGATCGTAGCTACGGGATTTGCAATTTGATGGTCATTCAATCCAGCGGATGGAGTCCATGTATAGTTTACCGCACCTGTAGCCTGTAATTGAATCAAATCACCCTTACAAGCTGAGGTATCCACTCCAGCATCTACATTCAATCGAGTGGTCACATCAATTTCAACCTGAGCAGTATCCTGACAGTTATTTCCTCCCGTAATCGTAACTGTATAAACAGTAGAAGTACTTGGGAATACGAAAGGATTAGCAATAAAAGGACTGGAAATGTTCGTGGCTGGCGACCAGCTATAAGAAGTAATTCCACCTGTAGTACTTGTCGTATCTATCTGGATACTATCGCCGGCACAAATCTCGTAACGCGGTTGCGTGAAAGTAATAGTGGGTTTAGGTTTTACCGTAACCATAACAGAGTCACGACCAATACAAGATCCGTTGGTAGCTGTTACCATATACTGGCGGTCCGTTGAAGTAAATGTTCTTGGATTGGCAGAATTGGCATTATCCAGATCAGCAATCGGAGTCCAGCTAAATGTAGTGTTGAATAGAGGAGAGGTAGGATTTCCGCCCAAGGCAACGGTGTCTGGAAAACAGATATCCAGATTAGGACCGGCCTCGGTAGGTACGGTATCGTCTACTTCTACAAAAATTGAATCGATGTTATCACAGCCGTTCAAGTTCACAATAGCCACTCGGTAGGTGGTGTTTGAACTTGGGAAAACACGGACAGAATCCACGGTGTTGTTTGGAAGGATAGTGCTGTTTGGAGTCCAGGTATATGAGGCAGCTCCCTTAGTGGCGGTCATGGTCAAAGTATCACCGAGGCACAAGAAAACCGAATCAAAAGGAATGTTGATCTCCGGACGAGGATTGACATTCAAAGTCAAAGTATCCGAAGCCATACAGAAGTTTCCATCCGTTCCAAATACGATGTACATCATGGTGTCTGATGGGCTCACCCGATGAGTCGGTCCATTGGGTAAAGAATTGGGCACCCAGCTATAGGTAGCCGCACCTGTTGCCGTGAGCGTAGCCGTATCTCCCAAACAAATTGGATTTCTCGAAGACGTTAGATTGACCACGGGCACCGTATCTACGGTTATCAACACCGAGTCGGTAAACGTACAATTGGCCGAAGTAGTTACTTGAACCTTATACCGAACAGCACCTGTTGTAGCACCCGTTACCTTAGGATTGGCGATGGTGGTAGAGTTCAGGTTAGTGGCCGGTGACCAGCTAAACGTCGAACCTACGGGTCCAGTTGGACTGCCGCCAATAATCAGCGTATCGCCTTGGCAAATGCTGGAATCCAGCCCCGCATCTATGGTATTTTGAGAATGTACGGTTACCAATACGGAATCTACAGAAGGACAAGTTCCTCCAGCGGTATCCGTAACCGTTACAAAGAATTTCGTAGTCGAAGTAATGTTGGTCATCGGGTTAGCAATGTTCGGATTACTCACCGATCCAGCCGGTGACCAGAGGTATTGCACCCCACCGGAAGCATTCAGTTGAACCTGATTACCTTCACAAATCGTCGTGTCGTTGCTCACCGTTACGTTTTGATTCTGTTGAACGGTAACGGTTACAGAATCAACTACTTTACATAGGCCAGTAGTATCAGTTACCGTAATGATGTAGGTCGTTGTTTTGGTCGGGAATGCTCGTGGATTTTGAACCGTATCAGCGCTCAAACTCGAACTGGGTGACCATTTTATACCAAATCCAGCAGGAGCCGTAGGAAGCGCACCAGTTGAACCCAATGTGGTGGTGTCGCCCAAACAAATGCTTCGATCCGCACCGGGTCTCACATCAAAAGTGGAGACAAATACCGGTAAATCGACAGGGGGGCTTACACATCCAAACTTATTCGTAGCAAATACCTGCACGTTCCCACCGGGGCCATTACCCCAGTCTACGGTAACCGTATTTCCGGTGCCACCACCTACAACAGTTCCACCCGTAACATTCCAGGTATAGGTTGCGCCAGCAATGGAATCGGTGGTGTAGGTTACACTGGCAGTTCCGGCACAAAGGCTGGAGGTTCCCGTAATCTGTTGGGGCCGTCAAAGGGTTTTACTTCGATGGAAAAGATGGAGTTGGTCACTCCAGGCAAACAAGCCGAATCAGCCGCAGTTACTGAGAAGTAGTATTTCGTTGATCTCCCTTGAGCACATGAAGTATTCCAGCAGAAAGATTGACGAGAACTATCTCCAGTAATCGTTGGGGTAGAAAGCGTTGCTGCAGGATTGGTAAACTGAGGGTTAAATACGGCTCCATCTACCGAGTAAATCCATCCCAATGTTCCATTCGCATCGTGGTAAACAATGTCAAAACATAGGGAGTCTCCGGCATCAATAACATAATCGGTTTGTGCCGTTTGAAGAACGGGTGCCGTAGTATTGGTATCGTTACAGGCCAATACGGGGAACTGATATTCCCGGTGAATGACACCAACGGTAAATCCATTCTGATCAATTTCTTTGACCTCCACGCCCACAACAAAGGTTCCTGTAATGGGGGAGTAGAGCGTTGTAAACCCAGTAAGTCCGTTTACCGAGGCGAAGCCACCATTTCCAAAGGGCTGATTCAAGCTAAATCCGGTTTGGTAATTAACCGGTGCCGGAGGCCAGGCTGCATAGGCACCCGTGTAAGGTCCGGGCGGGTTTGGACCTCCTGACTCACCATCAAATGGCTCGTAGAAAGAGTAGTTCAATTGGTGTCCATCAATATCCTGAGCCAGGTTCAATACCGTGTTGGTATCGCCTTGACACAAAAAGGGAAAATCTAAATCCCGGAATTTGGGTGAGGTGTTTTTGATACTTGTTGAGGCCGTCCAGGCGTGAAGGAGCGTTCCTGTACTCTGGCCTTGTACGTTAATATTGGTCAAGGTAGTTCGGCAGCATCGATCGTAAATGAAGTGATAACCTACAAATGAGGTTGGCACCACCACCACACCGGTATAGGTAACCTTGTACACACAAACATTGTTGGTGTTCTGGCAACCATTGGGCAGGTTACTCTTTACTTCCACCGAATCATTCAAAAACAGGGTAAAAGCCCCGACTTGAGAGGATAAGGGAAGAGAGGTTACGTTTACCGCACCTTCAAATACATTCATGGTTACCGTAGCACTTGGAAATCCACCACCACCGGGCCGCAACCAGTTTGGACTGTTACAGTCCAGATACAAGGTCATCAAAATGCCGTATGCGTGCTGATTTCCTAAGGTGTCACCTAAGTAAGCATATGAAATATCACCCCCATAAATGTGGGTAGCTTGGGAGCGATTAGCTCCGAACAAAAGGGCTATAAATAGGCCCAGTATGAAAAGTCTCTTTTTCAACAATCGAAGCCTTTTAATTCAGCATAATTTTGTGCAGGTAAACCTCTTCTCCTGCTTGAATTTCAACAAAGTACAACCCTCGTTGCTCTCCGCTTAGATCAAGGGTTTGGATAGAACCGGATTCCAGCTCCATGCTTCCCAAATATATAATTTGTCCTTGTACCGATAGGATGCGGATACTGAACTTTTGAACATCCGATTTATCAATAGACAGGTTCAGTTGACCTTGGGTCGGATTCGGATAAATATGGAAAGGATTTTCACTAAGTTCTTCAATACCATCTGGGTTACCACCACAGTACACTTCATCAAAGTCGATAAAGGCTGTTTTGGTTTCAGTATCGCTTCCATGGGTGTTGGATGAAGTCAATTTCACCGTGTAGATACCCGGAGCGGTGTACTGGTGGGTAGGGTCTTTCAATACGCTGGTACTTCCATCACCAAATTCCCACAACCAAGAGGTAGGCGAGTTGGAAGAACCATCTGTAAATTTCACTTTACCCTTACATACCTTGGTGCTGTCCGCTGAGAAACTGGCAGTAGGTGCTTGTGGACCTGATCCCGATTGCTTTACGTAAACCGCGTAGTCTTCAGATTGACCATAAGTCGCATCGTCACAGGATTTCAATTGAGTTCCTACTACATCAGAAGTGATTCGCATTCGAAGAGGAGTGTTGGTCGTGGCAGCCGAAACAATGGAAATGGTTCCTTTGTGAATGGTATCATTTACTGAGGTAAATACTTTTTCAGAGGTTTCGTTGAATGCTCCGTCATTATTGAAATCAATCCAAACGGTTACATCTTCCTTGTTTAATCCACCCGTTTTTACTTCGATGTTATAGCTTATTCCGGGCTCTACCGTATCCTGGAAATTACAAGAGTAGTCTTGGTATCCTTCGCGGCCATCCTGGGTAATGTTGTTGATCGAGTTGAACAACACGTAGTGAATTCCATAATCGTCACGATGAGAAAGGGACTTAGGAACACAAGCGGCTTTTACATTGGAAGAAAGATCTACTGTAATGTATCCGGTTTTGGTGATGGAATCGGTTCCAAATTGATTACTTACTGAAAGTTTAACGGTGTAAGTTCCGCTGGCAGAGTAGGTGTGTTTTGGATCCTGCTGAGTACTTGAATTTCCATCTCCGAAATCCCAGTTCCAGGAGGTGGGAACATTTTGAGATAGGTCGTCAAACTGAACTTCACCATCACAACTCTTCGTTTGATCAGTCTTGAAATCAGCTACAGCTGGTAAGGTATTAGGAGCAACCAAAACACTGTAGTCTTCCATTTGTCCATTGGTCAAGTCGGAGCAGGAAGTATAACTAGCTCCTGAAGGTGCTGTCAAATAATAGACAGCGGCCACCCGCATGCGAAGCGGTTTGTTGAGTACGCTTCCTGGAGGAATAGTCACTGGGGCACTGGCACTGGTCGCATTGTCAACGGAAAGAACACTTTCTTGAGAAGTAAATACGCCATCACCATTAAAGTCGATCCAGGCTCTGTAGTTTTGATTAGCCGGAGCACCGTTTGCGCTAAGTGTCATGGTGTAGGTGCTTCCCTGCGTTACGTTCGTTTGAACACAGGAAAAGTCTTCGTAGCCAACCGTT
This sequence comes from bacterium SCSIO 12741, assembly GCA_024398055.1. NCBI lineage: Bacteria > bacterium SCSIO 12741. The sequence continues at coordinate 3,116,833 of CP073749.1, forward strand.
GCATCTTGACTGGATTGAGAGATTGAACCAAACTGCACCGAGCGAATTCCAAAGCCAGCAGCTGACGAAATCGTTTTTGGTGTACAATTCGGATTAATCGGACCAGAAGTAGCACTTACTGTAATGTAGTTGATTTTAGTTTCTGTTTTAGAACCAAAGCTGTTGATACAAGTTAGTTTAACCGTGTACGTTCCTCCACTGGAGTAATTGTGCACTGGATTTTTTGTTGTGTCGGTTGTTCCATCGCCAAATTCCCACAGTCTGGAGGTAACCTGATTGGGTGTCAAATCAAAAAACTCAACGGTACCATTGCATGAAAAAGTGGATTTGGCTTCAAAATCGGTAACGGGTGGAATAGGAGCTGCCGTAATGACGAGCGTATAGTCTTCGGTTTCTCCGGTGTTGAAAGTAGAGCACGATTGAGTCGAACTCACAATATTGGCTCGTAGCGATCTAACCCGCATTCGAGTCGTTCCTATTTTGGCTGTAAGTGGAATTTTGATGCTGTCTGTAAAATCTTGATTCGTTGGAAAAGGAGAAGAGGATACAAACTCTCCTGCATCGTCAAAATCCATGTCTTGGTTAAAGTCGATCCAGATACCGAATCCCTGAGGTTGAGCAAATCCAGAATTTCCGCGAACGCTCATGAAATAGGATTTACCTTGTTCCACAGAAGCACTTAATCCGGTATTCGAGTATGCCGTTCCTGGATTTTGGAAGGTTCCACAATTCGATCCCTGAGTATTCAGGTTCGAAATGGTATGCATGCTGAATTCGTTGATGAAGTCGTTTCGGGTACAGTTTCCTGTTGGGGTGCAGTATTGAGCGTAGCTTAATGTAGTGATAGCCAGTGATATACTTAATGAGGCCAGGTGTTTGTAAAATCTCATTTTCAAAAATTGTCTTATCGTAAATATAATACAATATCCATCCCTCGAATGTTGGGGACACAGTACTTTAACGTAAATGAAATCAGACGGTTTGCCGTTTAGGATCTTTTTCTTCGATCCATCTCGTTGAGCACCAGTTGCAATTCCTTTCCCATTTGTCCTGAAACCGAGGTGTTTTCTTCGGCACGACGGATCAGGTAGGGCATGGTATACCGAACGGGGCCATAAGGCAGGTACTTAGAGACATTGTAGCCAGAATTGGCCAATATAAAGCTGATGTTGTCAGACATTCCAAAGAGCTGCGAAAAGAAGATGGATGGATGATTATTGGGCAGTCCTTTTTCGGCCATCAATTCGCACAAATAGGCAGCGCTTCGCTCGTTATGCGTTCCAGCGCAAACTTCTACGGTGTTAATATTTTCGACAACCCGCTTTAGAGCTTCGTTGTAATCCCGGTCGGTTGATTCCTTGTTGGGTTGGATCGGCGTGGCATAACCCATCTTGGCTGCACGCAAGTTTTCTTTCTCCAAATAAGCGCCCCTAACAAGTTTAACTCCGAGCTTAAAGGATTGATTTTTCGCCTTCTCAATCAGTTCATTCAGATAAGCCACCTTGTCGTGGCGATACAGTTGAAGTGTGGTGTAAACAATGGCCTGCTCACCGTTGTATTTCTGCATCATCACTTCCGCCAGGCGGTCGATGGCGATTTGAATCCAGCTCTCCTCAGCATCAATGTACAGTTTCACTCCCAAATTGTGGGCCTTCTTGCACAGCTGATCGAGGCGTGAAACTACACGGTTGTATTCTTGCTTTTCAGAATCGGATAACTCTTGATCCGCGGATACTTTTTCGAGCAGTGCAAATCGGGCAACCCCGGTTACCTTCATACAGGTAGTAGGCACCTTGGAGTTTTTCTTGGCGTTGTCAATCAGACGCAACAACTCATCCCGAACGTGATCAAACGTTTCCTCGTTTTCCTGACCTTCAACGGAGTAATCCAGAATGGCTTCAATGCCGTTTGCCTTCAGCATGTTGTAAGTGTCAGAAGCATCGGCGATACTTTCTCCACCACAAAACTGCTTAAAAATGGTGGCCTTAATCATGCCTTCAATGGGCAGTCTAAGACGGAGAGCAAATAGCGTCATTCCGGTGGAAAGCTTTACCCAGGAAGGTCTTTTCATTAAATAGAAAACCAACCAGGTAAGGCGTAATTCACCATTGGATTTATGTTTGAAGGCTACGGCAGTATCGTCAAACGAAGGGGCGGTATGCACTTTTGACATCAGCGAAAATTAAAAAGGCAAAATTAATCCATGAAGAGGGATTTTTCCCTCTTATTCGGCTTTATCCATCAACAATGCATCCATGGTCGCTGTGCTCACGGAATGATAATTAGGACGGGCCTCCTGATAGATGGATCTGGCTTGTTCCAGTTTGTTACTTTCTACCAAGGCCTTATAGGTGGGAGTGAGGAACTTACGTCTTCCTACTTCAATCAAAAAGGCCTTCATGCGATCGTCTGCATCTTTGTAATCGTTGCGAATAGTGTGCTGAAACCAGGCTGCCAAAACTTCGGAGTTGCCGCTTTGGGTAAATCCAAAGGCTTCATCCAACTCTTTCATTTGGAAATAGCTTAGTCCAGTAGGCAGGTTGCGGATAAAATGCAACCACTCATGGGAAGACCAATTGGCGGTATCCAATTCAGCGGCCTTACTTCCATTTTGCCAAGCGGCAATTTGGGCTTCTACCTTTTCAAACTTATCGCTTTCCGGAGCTGGGCAGTTAGCCGGAATTCCGGGGGCATAAACCCAAGCATCAATTTTAAGTTCTTCGTAAAACTCTTCACCTAAAAGGTTCTTTTTCAAATGATCCAAAAAGACTTCCGTTGTCATTACCTGGAAAGCGTTTTCCTGGAAATAGTTCTTCAGGAAAGTGTCCCATTTTTCGCGACCTACACTTTTTTCAATCAATCGAAGGAGAAAGTAGCCCTTTTCGTAGGCAATGTCTGACATTCCATCATCCGGATTACGACCTTTTAGATTCAATTTAAGGTGTGTGTCTTCAGGTTTATTTTCTTCCTTGATAAAGGTTTCAACCGTGTGTTGTAGGTCCTGGTAACCCAGTTCGGCCAGCATTTCGGCGTAAGCTTCGCCGTAAAGCGCTTCCATAATTCGACGCTCGAAGTAAACCGTAAATCCTTCGTTAAGCCAGAAGTCATCCCAGGTGGCATTGGTTACCAGGTTTCCACTCCAGCTATGAGCCAGTTCGTGAGCGACCAAGGCGGTCAAAGAACGGTCACCTGCTAAAATGGTTGGGGTCGCAAAAGTCAACCGTGGGTTTTCCATACCTCCAAAAGGAAACGATGGAGGCAATACAATCATATCGTAGATCTCCCACTGGTATTTTCCATAAAGCTCTTCAGCAGCTACGAGCATGTCTTCCATTTCGGCAAACTCCCAAGCGGCTTTTTCCAGAATAGAGTTCTCGGCATAGATCCCTGTGTGAGGTCCGATTTGACGGTATTCGAAATCACCAACGGTCAAGGCCATCAAATAAGCCGGAACAGGTTGTTTCATTTCAAAATGGTACTTACCATTCGCACTCTTTTCGCGTGGATTCTCAGCACTCATCAAAGCCAATAGATTGTTCGGAACAGTTACATCAGCTGAATAAGTAAAACGAATACCAGGGCCATCCTGAATTGGAATCCAGGAACGGGCCAAAATGGCTTGAGACTGCGTGAACAGGAAGGGCGCTTTTTTATCGGCCGTTTGTTGAGCGTTTAGCCATTGCAAAGCCTCAGCGTCTGGCGATGTTTCGTATTGGATGCTTACCGTTTGAGTTCCAGCTTTTACCGGAATGTGCAAGGCTCTACCTAAAAAGGGTTGAGCTTCCTTGAGAGTAAACTCAACTTCTTCGTTTTCATTTAGCCAGGTTTTCAAAACCTTCATATCATTTTTGGTATCCAAAATGATCTCTGAGGCATTTGGAGCCAGGTCAACTTTGTATTGGGCTACCCCTGAAATAATTTCTTGGTCGAAATTCACCTCTGCCGTCCATTGAAGGTGGGTAATTTTGGCTTCTTCCGGTTTGGAGAAGGAGTGAACATCATCGAAGCGAATCATAGTACTATCTGTTGTGTTATCGGAAACATCTGTCTGATCTGAATTATCCGTTGGACTGGTGCAAGAAAAAAGGGCAAACAATCCACCTAAAAACAGGAATGATTTTTTCATAGGTTCTTTCGGAATCCGGCCTTAATGGCCATTTGGCAATTGAAATAAAACGCGGCTAATGTATAATAATGAGTCGATAACCCCAATATTCAAATAATATAATAGCACTTTAACCCGAAAAAAATCAAACGCATGCTTGAATCCTTATTTTTGGCCACCTGAAAAAATGATGACCCAACTGCGTGTATCAAACCGAATGAATCGAGAAGAACAACTGAAATGGTATAGGAATGGAATTCCCGCCATCCAATTGGATAGAGCGGCTATTCCTGGTGATGGAATTGAACAATTGGATGAGCAGGAAAGAGCACGGTTGGCGCAAGTATTTGCGGCCGAACGTTCAGCCTTGGACTGGATCAAGTTTACTCCGGCATCTGGGGCGGCCTCCCGTATGTTTAAAGCTCTTTTTGAAGGCATGCAATTTCTTCAGGATCACCCGGGACAATCGTTGGATGCACAAAACGATGCCCGAGTCTTCTTGGATAAATTGGTTGAGTTTCCCTTTTACCCGGAATTGCAGTCACTCCTGCAGGAACAGGGGCTCGATTGGCCAATAGCTAAGGATGGAGCGGCAGAATTGGCAGTATTGGAGTTGGTTTTAGACAAGGAGGGCTTGAACTATGGATCTTTGCCTAAGGCCTTGATCACCTTTCACCGAAACGAGAATCAGGCGGTAACGGCGTTGGAAGAACATTTCAAGGAAGGAATTGAATATGCTGGCTCGAATCCTTCGGTACGTCTTCACTTTACTATTTCTCCAGAACATCAACAATCCATTCAGGAGATCACTCAAGTTATTTCCAATCGGTTGGGAGATACGCATCAATTTCAACTCGAATTTTCTACCCAGGACAAGTCAACGGACTTGCTGGCGGTAAATCCTGATAATACACCGGTTATTTTAGCCAGTGGAAACGAATTGTATCGTCCGGCCGGACACGGAGCGCTTTTACAAAACCTGAATAATCTGGAAGCAGAATTGGTGTTCATCAAAAACATCGATAATGTGGCTGCAGATCCGGAGGCTTGTCAAATTCTGACGTATAAAGAAGCCTTGGCCGGTTTACTTATCGAATGGAAAACTCAAATCCACGAACAACTCAAGGCCTTGAAGCAGGAGGGAACTCTCGAAACGGCGGCGGAGTATATCCGAACGGAGTTTGGGCATGAGGTAAAGTCGGTAGAAGAGGCTATTCAATTTTTGAATCGTCCAATCCGAATTGGTGGAATGGTGGTGAATACCGGTGCTCCAGGCGGAGGCCCATTTTGGGTGAAAAACAAAGACGGAGTTGCTAATCTCCAAATTGTAGAAAAATCTCAAATTGATTTATCGAATCCGGCTCAAAAAAGCATTCTGGAAAGTTCTACGCATTTTAACCCGGTTGACTTGGTATGCTGGATTCGGGATGTTGACGGCAACCCTTTTGACTTGTTTGCCTTTAGAAATGACGAAACCGGATTTATCGCCGAAAAATCACATGCGGGCGAACCCATTCGTGCCATGGAATTACCGGGCCTATGGAATGGTTCTATGGATGGCTGGTTGACGCGATTTGTTGAGGTGCCAGAAAGCACTTTCAATCCGGTGAAAACGGTAATGAATCTGCTTGACCCGAACCACCGAAGTTCTCACTAAAACTCCGAACCCACCTGGTCAAAGGGACTGCTGAAAGTAATCCACCTCGATCGTTTGTCGTGGGCAACTCCCGAGTAGCTCAAAAGTCCAAAACGGACCTTATAGCCATGCTTTTGTTTAAAGTTAAAGGCTCCGGAACACATTCCGTGACCTATATATAGGAGGCCATCGCGTGGATTTACACGTAGGTAGAATTCGCTCTTGGTTTGGGTTTCCAGTTCTACCAATTCCACCTTCACCCAGGTCCCTTTATTTAAGTAGCCTAAATCAAAAACGGTGTATACAGCAGGACCGCAGCCATACCAGTTCACTTCATGCTTCGCCCATTTGGGTTTCTGCGGCCACGATGGCATTCGATTTACCGGAGATTTTTCTACCGTCCATTGCAAGGGCTCGTATTCATCGGTTCTCGGATTAAAATGGGATAGGTTGCGAATCTTTTCACCCTTACTCGTGGCAATATGCAAGGTATAGGTCTCATTCACTTTCAATTTCTCCATGGGTTTTACCAAAACCTGATCCAGAGAATATTGACCCCTGTAATGGGCCATGACTTGCATCTTCACCTGGTGCCCTTCGCTTTCTAAAGTGAGTTGATAACTGGCGTTTATGGAGTCGATCATTCTTCGCGACTCAGCATATCCTTCGATCATTATCCAACCATCTTCACGCAGAATTCCATCGGCTGGATATACCCAGAATCCGTCTCCGGTGCAATCAGCTAATCCGAGATAAGGTAACAATGCCAGGAGTACGATTAATCTGTATTTCATGATTTAGGGTGTTTTAGACTGTTGTTGAGTGGGAGGCAAAATGATTTCCTCCACGATTACTGCAAGACGCTCCCCTGCCGATCCCGGAGGTCGAAGTTCTCGTTGATGCTTGAGGCGTTCTTTAGGCGGAAGGTCTTCTCCCCGGTAGTGAGCGATATCCTGAATTTCCTGTTGAATCCAGAACCATTCATCTACCCACTTTAGGTATTGATTCCAGGAAAGTTCACCTGGAAACTCAACTTGAATTCCGCAGGTTTTCTCCGGTTCTGAAGCGCTTAAGAAATCGATTATTTGGTTTCTAACCTTTCCTAAGTTGAGTTCTCTTCCCTGGATACTGTAGTAATTGGGGCGAATCCAGGAAAGGATTAGCGACGTATCCGGAAGCAAGGAAGAAGTTGAGTCGCAGTAGTCACATATCATCATGTGATGGATACCATCTGCACCTTGCGTAAATCCACGAAGATGTCTCGGGAAGAGCTGAATTTGCTCGTTGTTATCAATCACTCGACTGGAGCTTATTTGAATGGCGAAATTCTGGAAGTACATTTCCCTCAGAATTGGAATGACTTGATGGATAGGGAGGCGCTGATCGACATGGAGCCAAATGGGGGCCTCATTGACTTTGGGCAGGCGAATTAAGCCTCTTTCATCGGTTTGCACAGGGTGCCCGTTATAAAGGATAACCGGATGGTTTTCTTTTATTCCTACAATAACTTCTGTTTCAAAAGTACCGGGTAAGGCTGCAGCACCCATGGCTGTTGTATCCGGTAGTTGAAAGGAATCCAGATAAGGAGCCGTTCTTTCTTGGAAATAGGTTTCTACAGATTGGCAGTTGCCGTGGGGATGCAGATAGAAGGTGTCGTCCTTATGGATCATCCAAAGAGAACCGTCTTGTTGACGTTCGTACCGCCAATTGTAGGCCATGTCCACCCAAGGATTCACCAGAATACTATCCCCATCAAACTGGATATGCGAGGCCGAACAACCCTCGGTTTCAGGGTCGCAAAAGTCCTGGTTAAATACAACCCGGTTATGCTGAATATTCCAGGTTTGGAAAACCTCACTGTTCTTGTTCCAAATCAGATGGTAATGCCCATTCAGTTGGGGTCTGTCGCAGCCTCCAAATAGAAGGGCAATTCCTACAAAAAGGGCGCTGAATGAAACTCGAACCATGGGTCAATTGCTTTGGGTGTGACCAAGAATTGCTTTCCATCAAGCAACTTTTGTGCCTGATTGACCATGATTCGGTTTGATGGACCTTAAGTTGTTGGCACTAAGGGGTATGAATTAAGAAGGGACGGGTAATATGGTCTTCAAATCTTCTACCAATGGAATGAGTTTTTCAATGGTGACATGTTCCATAATCACAATCTTAAACCATTTTGGGTCGGCATGATTATCAGGTACTAACCCAAATTTGTGAGCAATATCAGCAGGCACATATTCCTGACGTATGGTGATGATATTGGAGTAGGGGTTACGGTAGTACGAAACCTGGAGTTCATCCAGTTGCTTGGACATCCACTCTGTTCTTTTTTGAAGGAGGAATATTTTTTCCTTCCAGCCAAAGGGCCCATTTTTCATCAAAATCATCCATACTGCAATGGCATTGGCACCGGATCTACTTCCGATGAGGGTGCAATCATCCCCATGCACATAACTGGCTTGGGTGTTGGCATAATTCATATGGTTTTTCCGAACGAGGAATATCCCTGTGCCATAAGGTGCCTGAGCCATTTTGTGGGCATCGAGGGTAAAGGAGGTGATGTGGGGATGCGCAAAGGTTAACGAAGAGCTTTCGTGGGAAAAAGGATAGTAAAACCCGCCGAAAGCTCCGTCAACATGTATTTTGAATTCTGCTCCAATGGCTTCTAACTCTTCCACATAAAGGTCCACTGGGTCAACGGATCCAAACATGGTAGTCATCATATTGCAAACTACGATAAACTTTGATTTCCCTTGAGCTTGGGCACTCTTCAAAGCAGCTCTTAATCCTTCACGGGTAATGAGACGAGTTTCATCATCGGGTTGTACCTGAATTAAATCCAGTGAAAGCAAGTTGCCCCCTTTGTTCATCGAATAGTGACTATCGGTACTGCACAGAATGGCAATTTCCTTGGGGTCGGCCTTGGATTCTCTTAAAAAGTAGTTGCGGTAAATCCAAAGAGCCTGAATGTTGGCTTCTGTTCCTCCTGATGCTACATAACCGTCTACTGAGTTGGGCTCGGCCTGAAGAATATCGATTGCACATAATTCAATCAGTTCTTGTTCGATGGCCTGAGTACCGCTAAAGTAGTTTTCGGAGGCCTCCAGAGTGTGGCAGCCGATGTGGTTGGGATTTTGAACCAGGGTGGAGATAAAAGGGGCGTCCTTCAAAAAGAATTCATCTTGGGAGAAGACCTTACTATCCAAAAAGGAAGCGGGGATTCCCAAAATGTTTTCCTCGCTGTAATTTACGTTTTGCTTTAATCCTTCAAACACTCTGTTTCTCAATGTTTCCTGAGACAGTTTCTTCCAATAAGCGTACATCATCAACTACTCTTTTAAATGATTTGAAGGGAGCGTACCATTTAGTTTGCTCCTTAGAGCTTTTGGTTTGCCTGCCGTGTTCCCTTCAGAGGCATTTTGCGAAGCAAAATTACAAGGGTCAAGAGGCAAAAACTAAGACGGATGTGAGCTTTGGGCTTGAGTTTTATCAGTTTTGAATAGGGGGTTCAAAAAGAGATCAACTTCATTTCTCCAGCGGTTACCCTGTAGGTTGAGCAGCGATTGATGGGCCGCTTCCAATTCCACCAGCCGGGAATGGCCTTGAATATTCTGCTGAATGATATGGCCCGTTTTTATTCCTGCGCGGTGATCTTTGGTACCTTGAAGGATCAAGGTGGGGCAGGATATGGATATGGCATATTCCTCCGTGTTCAACTTAAATCCATTAAACCTATTTTGAACTCCACCCCAGAAGACCAATAACTCGGGTAATACGAATGTGGGAGCCCCCATAATTTCAAATCGGCTTTTTACCGTGTTGCGAAGGGTGTGATAGGGACTTTCCAGAATGAGAGCTTGAGGCTTTACTTCGCATTCGGCAACGGCCCTCATAATGGCGACAGCGCCCATGGATTGACCGTATAGAATGGGAGCGGGAAAACCCAGGGAATCCAAAGTGATGCACGTGTTCTTGACATCCTCAGCCTCCAGATAACCTAGTGTGCATCGCTCGCCATCCGAATTACCCGAACCAAAAAAGTCGACCAACACAGTGGTATAGCCCAATTTGTAGAACTCCAGAGCTTCGTCCAGTAGGTCTGATTTTTTGCCTGTGTATCCATGAAAGAGAACGACAACCGGTGAAGATTCTTCGTGAGGAATAATCCAAGCGGATAACTGATGCTCGTGGGAGGAATAAGTGATTGTTTCATACGGAAGATCTGGAAAACGATCATTCGTAGGCTTCGGGTTTTCTATTCCAGTGAGGAGCACGGCTACTTTTTGAACGGTGGATAGTTCTTCCGGCTTTTTCGTTTTTTTCGTGGCCTTGGGTTGGAAGTGGGTAAAGTGCCAAGCCTGGTTGAAGGCCACGACATTCACCAGCGTAAAAATGGATAAGGTTACTGCGTACAGGTAGGTTTTAAGGGAACGCTTTTTCATTCCTTAAAATAACTCCCAGCGAATAGAAGGTTCATTCAGCTACAGAGTTTAGCTTTGCCTTCTAAATCGACAAATATGTTTAAGCCCTTATCTCTTTCGGCAAGTGTTTTGGTAGCCGTTTTTTTTCTTAGCTCTTGTGGTGACGGACACAACGATCATGGTCATTCTCATGATGCCAATAAAGAAGCAGCTCATGGCCACGAGCATCATGAATCTTCCCATGAGCACTCAGCAGAATCTGGAGTACAACTAAACGATGGAGCTCGCTGGTCGGCAAATGCTGAAACGACTTCTGGAATTGCCAACATGAATGCCCTTATCGCCGATTTCGCAGATTGGGAGAATACAGAAGCCTGCTCGGAATTGAACGCTTCGCTTGAGGAAGAATTTACCGGTATTTTTAAGAATTGCACCATGACGGGTGAAGCCCACAATCAGTTGCACAACTACTTAATCCCTATGAAGGATTTGCTGAAACGGATGCAATCAGAAGAGGTGGAAGAACGCGAGGAGGCAGGAAAAAAGTTGGTCCACCATTTAGGTACTTATCAGCAGTTTTTCGAATAACTCACTTCGCATTTGAATTAGGGCAAAAGCCTTAAATCGTTTTTTCTGAAGAGGATTGGCTCTTGTTGGTTTTCCATAACCCGTAGATCATAAATCCAACGCCTATTGCGATGTAGGGGAGGCTAAGCAATTGACCCATATTGAAGGTGAGGTTTTGCTCGAATCCAACTTGATTTTCTTTTACGAATTCGATCAGGAATCGGGCGGTGAAAAACAGGACGGTGGTTAGTCCAAATAGAAAGCCATTTTTAAGTTTATCCCGTTTTTTAGTGTACAGCATCAGCATTAAAGTACCGATGAGCAGGTAAGAAAAGGCCTCGTATAACTGGGCTGGGTGTCTGGGTATTTCGTCTATTCGCTCAAAAACAACACCCCAAGGCAGGTTAGTAGGCATACCTATAATTTCAGAATTCATAAAGTTTCCAAGGCGAATAAAGCCCAGGGTGAATCCTGCCGTCACCGCAATCAGATCGAGGGCGTCGATCATGGCATGTTTGGTCTTTCGGGAATAGATGTAAAGAGCAATTAATACACCTAATACACCACCGTGACTGGCCAGTCCGCGATAGCCGGTAAATTGGATGGCTCCATCCGGAGTGAATCGAATAGGAAGGAGCATTTCAATTGGATGGGATAAATAATAGGATGCTTCGTAGAACAAACAATGCCCCAGTCGTGCTCCTAGGATAACTCCTAAAATGCCATAGATGGCCAGTTTATCCAAATTCCCGGCGGGAATACCCTCGGCCTTGAATAGCTTGCCCAATAGATAAAGACAGAGAATGATTCCACTGGCAAAAAACAATCCATAATAACGGATGGAAATCCCGAAAAGGTTGATCAATTCAGGGTCAAGGTTCCAATGAATAGAGTTGATTATCATGTTTGGACTATAGGATGTAAGTAGTTTGTTCTGGCCTTCGAAAGTAGGAAACTATTTCATCCATCTGGAACCTCGGTATTCATCATCTCTGGAGGCGGCTTCCCGAGCACTCATAATCCAATGATCCCGATCTCTTCGTCTGCTTCGATAGCCCAATAAGTGAAAGATTTCACGAGCCAGAAATCGGGTGATACGTTTATTCACGATGAGGGTGTCCTTCTTGTCATTGGACCACCGAATACCCGGCAGCCATGTCAAGAATTGATCAAACTTAAATTTACGCAGGTAGATCGAGGCCTTTAAAAACAAAGCAGGTATGGGACGTATGGCAAAAAATCCGTCGCGACCTTGGCTTTGGTACAAGGGCATAAATACCCGGGCTGAATAACTGGCATGAATCGGTTGACCATTGCTTTGGGCTAATAGGGTGCCTTTAGAGATCCGCTGAAAATTTACAAATCCAGGTTGCATGGTAAACTGCTCGTCATCTTGAATCCAATACCGAAAGAAGATTTCATACATATTTCGGGATCCAACCGATACACCGGCCAATAGCTCGAAGTAGTGACGAAAATCGATATCTTTTTCTTCCAGAAATCCAGCTCTTACCATCGAGAGGTAAACAAAAGCTTTATGACGCTCAACGGATACCGGGTCCTCGTGTTTCCCAGCTTCAAAGGCAAAGGCTACATAGCCCAGTTCATTGATATAACTTAACAGGGGACCATCCAGGTATTCTTCAATTCCCAATATTACAGGTACGGGAAACTCTCCGGTAAATTTTCGGTTGAGTAAACTATCGTTAATGGTAATGAAGGGGATCGTTTCACTTGATGTAGTATGTAGGTCGATGAAGTAGAACGGCCCTTCTTCTTGCTCTAAAATCGATTGAATCAAACGGTAAATATCGACCAATTCCTTTCGATCATTGTTGATCATAGGCCAGTCGCCCCGCTCAATGTGAGCAATGTTTTCTGCCGTCCACAAGCGGTTTAGATCTTCTTTGTCGTATCGAACATTTTGTTGAAGGGCCCAGAGATTTCCAGCTATGGCATAACTGTTTCCTGCAAATTCGATGGAAGAGTTTTGGAGCTCTTTGAGCACCGTTTGAAGGGCGAGTACTCCACTGGGCTCATTGCCGTGAATTCCACCAAAAAAAAGTAGGGTAGGGCCAGGTTTCTTTCCCTGTATGTGGCCTATGATGCGATCTTGCTGTGTTGTCAATTCCTGAATGGGTTCCTCTATCACTTTATTCATGGTCAAATGGAATTACATCCTCAATCGTGATGATTCCAACCAGGTGTTCTTCATGAACTACTGGCAAGCAACCGATCTCGTGTTTTTTCATGAGTCGAATTGCCTTTTTAATTTCCGTTTCAGGTTGAACGGTGATCAATTTCTTGGCCATAATATCGGCTACAATAGTAGGGGTTTCCGAATCTTGGGCCTGAAATTTTTTCATGTGCGTCCACGTGAGTAGACCACACAAATTTCGGGAGTTATCTTCAACTGGCACGTGATGAATATCCTTCCATTTCATGATGCTCGTCGCTAATTCTGCATGATCGCCCTGATTAACCGTAAATAGTTGGGTAGACATGATGTGTCCAACCCGGCGAGCCGCAGGATTGATCTGAGGAGATTCTTCCAGGGGTTCCCACTCGTGAATGGGCTTACCGCTATTCTCATTTTCATACAGGTTGCGGGTCAGGGTGAGTAGTGCATCATCCTGTTTCATTTTCTTACAAAGTCCCGCGTAGCTCTTCACTATCCATTGACTACCTGTTTGATGTTGAGCCCTGCTTTCTATAATTCGAAGCAATCGCTCTCGGTCTTCGCGATCAATTTCCATTTTACCCAATCCGGCATGGGCAATGGGCAGCAGTTCTCGCATAACAAGGTCTCTTACGGATATGGGTTTCCCCATCCAGTGGAGTACAGAGTTCTTTCCGGTTCGTGCGGCTTTGATAAAATTGGATTTGGCCTCTCGAAAGTCCATTTGAGTGGTTAGGTCGTCCATTTCAGCCGGGCGGCCTTTCATCAATCCAACCCAAAAGGCAAAATTGGCCATCTCATCAAGCGTTGTTGGGCCTGAAGGAATGTAACGATTCTCAATTCTTAAGTGAGGTTTTCCTCCACCCACTCCATAGCAAGCACGGTTCCAATGGTACACGGTTCCGTTATACAGCGATAAGGCGGGTAGTTTGGGTACTTCACCATTGCGAATGACTTCCATGGAATCCACTTCGATGTCTTTGGCTAGTATGACGGGGTATTGTGAAATGTCGTTTTTAAAGATTTCAGCAATGCTTCCCTGGGCCCAGTTCTGCCCAAAGGTTACCCGGGCTTGCTGGTCTTTAAGCGCATAAGAAGAACTCCGGGTATCAATACTTTGTTGGAAAAGAGCAATGCGGGTTTCGCTCCAGAGTTCCCGACCCAGAAGTAGGGGGAATTGGTGGAAATTCCCAAAACAGGTCCAGAAATGGCCTGAGCCCAGTTGTAGCTGGAAATAAAGTCTTCTGGAGTGACCTGAAGGTGCATCTGAAAACTCGTATTACAAGCCTCGAAAAGTACGGAGTCGTGTTTGATGGTCAATTCATCCACTCCCCGAAGGTGTAATTCAAAATCTTTGCCCCGTAGTTCCTTCATCCGCTCATTGATCGCCTGGTAGCGAAGAAGCGGTGTCATGTAATCCAAGGCCAATTCATTCTTGCTGATCGTAGGTAGAATGCCTGTCAATACTACCCTTGTATTGTGCTTCTTAGCCACTTTTCGGGCTTGGTGAAGAAGGGAATTTAATTGATTCTCTACCTTTCTAAAACTATCGCCTTTGAGTTCAATGGGGTCCAGATTGATTTCCAGGTTATACCGGGCAAGCTCTGTTGTGAAGTGGGGATCATTTAACGATTGTAAAACCTTGTCAGCGGCTTTGGAAGGCCTCCAGTTGCGGGTGACAAGGCAAAATTCCTGTTCAGCACCAATTCTGATTTTGTCGTTTTCAATGAGTCCCTCATTAAGCATGTGTTCCAGGGCCTCAATATCGTAGAGCAAATGTTTGATGAATCGACCTCGTTGTTCTTTGCTGTTTAGATTCCTCTGAAGATGCTCTCCCATAGATTGATGGCTTTGTAGTTCATGCCGTTAGGCGGACGGTGCTGGGAATAAAATTAGGTTTTCTCCTCGCTATTTCCATCATCCGAAGACGAGTTATTGGGCGAAACTTGAGCAAAATCATCTTTTTCACGGGTAACTCGCTTTCTAAGAACATCTTCGAAGTAATTGTGGACCGGAACAAGGAGCAAAGCCATGATGGCGTTGAGGGCGAATAAGATTAATATTTGATTGCCAAACTTACTTTCCCAATAAGGCATGGTGAGAAACAGGATGTACTCAAATATGAGGACAAAGAGCATAAAGGTGATGGCATGAAACCAGCGATCTGAAACAATTTTAGGAGCAGCCGATAGGTAGATTACAAAAAGCAATAGAAGGACTACGAGGACGGCCATAAAGGGATCGTTGTAAAAGTAGTAGGAACGCCCGGCATGAATTAGGGATGCCTTCAAATCCTTCTCCCTTTTTATTAATTCCTGAATACCCATTTTCTCATCATGATTGATTTGTTCCCGAAGCAATCTTAGCATAAACCATTCGTGGTGAAAGGATTCCAGCGTATTCAAAAACGCGTAGGTTTCAAAGGGACTAGCATGAGCGAACCAGGCATCTTCCCATTCTTTCTCCGCATCTACTTTAGGAAAGGTGACCCGATTGTTGGGATTAAGGACCTGACTTTGGCTGGCAAAATCATTCCAGGAAGACTTCGATTCATTTTCAACCCAATTAGACAATTGTAGGCTGAAATCGGGTTGGTGCCATTCCATTTCTGATGGATCAAAGGAACTGTAATAGAAGCCGTGGGAAATAGTTTTGTAGGTATTCGGCGAATACATCCAATCGTTGCGCAACATGCTGTCTAACTGAATGGGCTTAACACCAAGCTCAGAGGAAAGGGCTCGAGTGTATTCTTTTTTCAAATTTTGAATGACTTCAGTGATGTCAACATACCTGGAATAGTAGTGACTGTTTTGAAGTGGTTCCTTGTAAATTCGACTAAGCAGTTCAGCTTCCTCCCTGGATTCGTGCAATTCCTGAAGACTGTGATCGTAAAGCTTAAAATAGTTTGGAGCCACCTTGATCCAAACATTGGTATTGATAAGTACAATGGATGCCAGCGAGAAAAAAATCAGGTGAACCATGATGTCATTCCGGGTAAATTTGAGCTGCTTGTGGTACCCGGCTATGAACAGAATTATGAGAAAAAGAGCACCTGTACACAATGCTGCCACAAGTAGAATAGAAGCTCCAACCCAATGTTGAACTTTGAATATCCATCCGGCGGAAAGAATGGGTAGGCACAACAAACCCAGTAACCGAAGCCACAATGGAGCAGATCGCTGTGCTTTTAGGTAGAAAAGGGGGGAATAGACAAAGCCGAATAAAAACGTAGCCACAATTCCAGCGGGTCCTGCACCTGGCCAATGCATAAACTTGAATATTATGGCAAGTAGCGTAATGCTGGCGGTAATGGGAGCAATGATCAATCCTTTGCCAAGGTCAAAGTAATAGGGAATGCCCACGATCAACAGCAAGATCAGAATGGGCCAGTGGTGCCATGAAAAATCTCCTGTAAAGGTGAGGATAGCCCCTGAAGTCAGAGCCAGCACAACAACCTGAATGAATCGCTTTTTGAGAATCATCGCAGGAGAAAGTTAGAATTTTTTAGCTGCTTATCAGATGTTTAGCATCCGTAACTGTGCACAACCCGGATGTACTTATGCTCTCGGATGTCGCCTTGGATTCGGGTTACCTTAAGAATCGAGTAGGGAATCTGGTAGTAACAGGGTTTCTCCTTGTAGACAAAGGTTGAGGTATTCATTCCTCCTTCGTCGCTATAGTGAACAAAGGTGTCTCTCAGGTTTTTCTGTTCCTTGAGTGCAAGGCTAAAGGGGCCGTGATCTCTGCCCTTGTACGGAATGCAATTGATGTAAGGAATAACCCACACGCCTGGTAAGCTATCTTTCATAAAAGCATAGTCAGAGAACCCTTCCCATTTTACCCGGTTTTTCTCCCAGGCATAGTATTCCTTAGTTGATGGGTAGTCTCCAGGAATGTATTGATACTGCTCAATAAGAGAATGACGAACCAGTGCTCTAAATTCAAATCGGTCATTCGGATCGTTCGATTCAGCCCACAGGCGGCGGGAGGTAATGTACCAGCCCACATCTTCCCACAGCTCAACCGTGTCTTTAAATGTGTAAGGCGCTTTTTCGAATTTTCCTTCGAGTTTCACCGTAAATGTTCCAAAATCCATAACGGTTCTGTCACTTGTGGCCTCGGGGCCCCATCGGTCGTCTAAGGACAAGGTATCCTGTTGAAAGAGGCTTGCGGTATAGTCCAGTAGCTTTGGCCCGCCTGGTTCGCCGTGGCCAGGAACCACGATTTCGGCTTCCGGAAATTCCTTTTTCACCCATTTAATGGTGTTTGACCAAGTATCGAGATTGGCATCGCCGAGATAGCCTTTTGAAGCTTCATCCGATTTTACCAAACAGCCGCCAAATAGAACTTTCTGAGAGGGAACCCAGCCCACCAAATTGTCTATGGAATGTCCTTCACCAGGAAAGCGAATTTCAACGGAATCTCCTCCTATGACTAAAAAGTGTTGTTTCCCGATTCCGAGTTGAGGTGGAGTAGCGCTATCCTTTTCGGCCAGTGCCAGGCATTTTACATGTCCGTATGACGGAATGCCTGCTTGATGGAAAACGTCTAAACTTCCCAAACAGTCTTCATGGTGATGCGTAGCGACTACGTGTTTAATTTGAGCCTTCCGGGCAGTCTCAACCCACCTAATTAGTTGAACGGCAGCTGAATCATCCAAAGGCGTATCAAAAACAAGGGCTTCTTCCTCATGGATGTAGATCAGGCCATTACAAGGAAAGGGACCTATATTCTCCAGGTCGATGTACGAGGTATGCAACCAGCAGTTTTCCGATAAAGGCTCAATGATGAGATAATCGCTTTGGAAAGAATTGGGTAAAGGTTCTGGCAGAACCGGTGCGGATGCCTCAGGTTCGGAGTTGGAACAGGATGCAAATAACAAAAGGCTCGCAACGAGCGCAATAAAAGGGTACTTCATAAAATGTTGCTGTCCTGACTGCTTCAAAGGTAGTATTCCTTATCGGTTTTCTTTGCGGTACATGAACTTTACAGCCGTCCAATCTTCGGTTAAAGCGCAAACTTTAACATCGATTAACCCTAGGCCCCTTAAATGTCCCCTAACCTGATTTGGATTGAGGCCTTGAAACAGGGTTGATGTTTTCTTGGGCCAACTTACCCAAAGCATTCCATGCTTGGTGATTCTATCCATACCAACTTTTCCCCATTGGAGCAATTCAGCTTCAGTTTGGCAGAACAAGTGAACCATTTCAAATAGGCCTGGGGCATCCTCATCTTCCTGAGCAATTCCTTCGGGTACATCCTCAAAAAAGAGCCAGTACTCCTTCGGGGCATTAAGCAGTTGCAGAACCATATTGGGTTTAATGCCCAATTTGCGGTAGAGAGGAGTGGTGCCTGGCATTTAAGGAGATTTTACGATTCGAATGCTACTCAATACGGCTTCGTAATCCAAATCGTCTGTACCCAGGTGTTCCATTCTCCAGGTTTTCATACCCCGGGTGATCAGGTAAGTTTGTATCGAGAAGTCGTTGCCGGTGACTACAAATCGCATGTAGTTTATTTTGCCTCCGACGATCATGTTCTTTTCCACCAGTTCAAATTGCTGACCGGATTGGCGGTTGATGGCCTCTAAATTGGATTTGTAATAACCCACCAGTTGTCCGCCTAATTTGGGTTCGATTGGTGTATAAGGCAATTCGGTAATGGCCAGTTGGTTCTCACTTTCGTGATTGACGAACATTTCCAATTTGTTTTCTTTTTGAGCATAGATGCTCGCAAGTAAATAGGCTCGCATTGGATCTCTTTTCCCTTCCTGGGCATTGGCCTGGTTGAGCGAATCGAGCATTTCATCTCCGTATTCGAAGGACGTGTAAGTCTTCGGGAGTTTAATCTCCAGGCCCATTTTTTTGAATTGATGCCGGGTATAGTCCGTATAATCCATTTTGCGCTGATTCGATGTGTCCTCATCGGATTGACAAGAAACGAATACGAGCATGATTCCAAGAAAAAGGCTGGTGGAAACTAATTGGTTAATCTTCATGGTAGTGTACTTTGAAATTGAAAAGTAAACAATTCCATGAACTGGGTGAAAATGAAAATTCCCATCCAAGATATTTAAACCTTGAGATGGGAATTCTTTACGATGAATGGTTGCTACTAAAGAGCGGACAGCACTTCCTGCTGATCGTATTTTTCGGCCAATTCCCGCAACTGATCTTTTGAAATTTGGGAATAGTTTTCTGGCCTTTTGTTCGGTATATCGTCAAAGTTGTCAATCGAGTTGTTCAGGTTGTCGATGAGCTTGAGCGCCACTTTATTTCCTTTGTCAAATTCACCAATTCGATAGTAGTTGGCGATTAAAGGGATTTGATAAACATCGTATGGCATAGACGCATCAGGCAATACGGCCAGAGATAGATCCAATATCTCCAAAGCTTTATCATCTTGCTCTGCAGCGATTAGTTCGCTAGAAAGCCGGATGAAGTGATAGCGGTAATTCATACCCATCATTTTTTCGTTAATTCCAAAATCGGTTTCCCAGTTCCAATCAAATTTTTCGGTGACGTTGTTGTACATCACATCCAGATCAACCGCACCGGTTTGTTTATCGTCGATGTCTGCTTTAGAATGACTCAGACGGTAGGCCATGCCTTCCATTTTCAAGTAGTCGTCGAGGCCGAAGAAGCTTTTCGAATTATTCGTCACTCCAAAGTAGATAGGACGGTTCTGATTGCCTTGAGCCAATAGATCTAAGAGTATCAAATGGTTTCTCAAGAAATAGCGCTGGTCCACTTCCCAGTTTATTTTGCCTTCTGGGGTATTCAGATAAAGCTGCTTTGTAGGAAGGTAGGCGTATTTAAAACTTCCTTCTCCTATGGTATGACTATCGTCGCGAATAAAGGCCAGGGCTTCGTCAGCGCTCATAGGTTCGTCGGATTCGCTCTTTAACATCACGACCTGACGCTTAGTCCCTTCCAATTCTTCTTTCTTCAGATTAAGAGCAAGACCGGGGGCATCCATCACTCCTCGTCGCAAATGCTCTATATAGCGGTTGGTGTTCAAAAGACTCAAGTTGGCCACCATTACATCGGTACGAATACCATACTGAGCTTGAACGTAGAGTAGAGGGTAGGTGTCGTTGTCTCCGTTGGTGAGAAGGATGGCGTTGGGCGCACAGGAGTTGAGGTAGTTTTTGGCCATGGAAATGTAGAAGTCTGAATACAGTCCTGATTTAATTTCCTTCTTAGCCTCTTCTTCATTTTGATAGATACTTAAATCGAGGTAGGCCGTTAACCGTTCATTAGAAGCCTTCACTCCAATAGGGCCAACAATGGTTTTAAAATCTGGATTCTTTTGGGCCAATATTTCAAAATGCTCCACCGCTTTGTGTTGGTATTTGCGGTATTCTGCCAGTTGCTCAGGAGAGAGGCTGTTGGGGCCATCCTTTAGTTTAAACTGCTTTTCTGGAATGGCCATTCCCGTGTTGCTGTTGAGTAAGTTGCTGGCATAGGAAGAATAGGCTCTTCCCAAGGCATAACGGGTGGTGTCTTGAATGGTAGTGAGGTTTCCGTAATGCAGTATCATATCCATGTCCCAGCCCGGGTAGCCGTAAAATGGGCAGATGGAGTAGTAACGATTCCCCCAGGAGGCTAAGGATTGCTGTAGGGCTTTTTCGTTCTCAGATTCATCTTCCACTTTGGGCAGTTTAAGTTTTTGAAACTTGCCTGATTTTCGACTCCAAAAAAGGAATTCATCCACCACCTGAGATTGATTGGAGTGATCCAGAATGGCTACTTGCCAGCCCGTTGGTCTTTTTTCAAATCGAGCTGCAGAATGTTCCGGGTACTCCTTGATGGAATATTTGCTGTAGAATTTTTCTGCTACCAGTTGGTATTCGGGATAGTTCTCCGGGGCGGTTTTTTGTCCGGTCAATAGTAGGGGAGAGAACAGGGCGAGAATAATCGAAAGTCTTATCATATCGGAAATGTGTTGAGTTTCTTATCCGTACAACAAGCCTGGTATTTCGTTCAATGCCTGTTGTCCGTTAGCCCGCTCCCTGAATCTGGGTCAATAGCCATTTGTGATCCACTTTTCGATAGCGGAGTAGTATTTGCGATTCGAAGCCATAGTCGTGCCAGCCAATGGAATAAACCACTTCTTGAGGGCCGTTTTTCCAATCGTGGATATGCACTTCGTCGTAGCCCTTTTTGAGTATTATTTCTTTGATCCGCTCGTTGAAAAGCAAGGAGTAATTTGAGTAAAAATCTTCCTTATTCCACTCGGGTGGATCCTTCTCCAATTTCATGATATAGCCCCAATCTCCTTCCAGGGGAAAATGGATCAGGGTGTCCAGTTCTTGCCGATCGCCATCCACAAAGGGACGTACGTACTTTTCCCAAAAATCCTGCTGGAATGGAGCGTTTTGTTCTTGAGCCTTAACGGGTTGAAATAGGGCAGATGCCAACAATAGGCACACACCGGTAATTCCTAAAAGCGCTTTACGGCTTATCAGCTTAGCGAATCCAACTCCCATTTTAAATTTTGACGGCACCGATCCTCGAATTTTTGGTAAAAATAGTCTGTTTTGTAGATTCTGTCCATTTCCAAAAAATGCGCCAACACCTTTTTACGTCCGGGCTTGTAGAGCAAATCAGGGTAGAGCTGATACTCTTTTCGAATCTGTTGGGTATAGAGTTCATATCGTTCCAGGGAACTACCCAAAATACTTAAGTCTGCATCGGTGAAGAAGTTGGTGTCCGAATCACTGGGCTCGTGAGATTGTGTGCATCGAATTTGATGCTTACATTTTTCAATACTCTCAAACGAAACGCCCAGGGAATGCATTCTTTTTTCGGCCATCAAGGCGCTTTGCTCTTCGTTGTCTTTCCGGTGTGTTCGATAAACCAAGTCATGGTAAAACAAGGTGAAGAGCAGGGTGGGCCAGTCGTGAATCTGTTCGCGAATGGGCTGTAACTGACTCATAAGTTGCTCCAAATGACTTAGGTTATGGTAGTGCCTTTTGGAGGATCCGCAGGCAGCATCTATTTCCATCCAAAGCTGATCCTTCAGCGATTGAGACTGAGTGTAGGGACTGATTAGTTCTTCAAATTGGGCTTGTAGCATAGCCCAAAGTTAAGGTTTTGATACCGTCTAATTTCGAGGTGATGACGTCAATTGAACCAGTGAAAACAGGTGTACGAATATGGCAGAAGGCATAAAGAATCCAGGAAGCAATAGATACGGAAAGGTCGCAAATTCGCTGGAAATCATGGATTGTTCTTCGCCCCAAACAGATGGGAAGTAAAACGAAGTGACAAAGGTGAATGCTGCATTTAAAACCACGGCAATCCCAGCGATGTTCCATAGAATTAATAGAGGGCGGGAAATCCATTTTTTGTGGACCAAAAGGGCCACGATTGGAGCACTTATACCGATCAGGATGTCCATATTGTATCCTTCAAAGGTTACTACTATGGGGAGGACGCCTTCCAGAAACATGCCATAGAAAACCACCTCAATGAATATTCGGAAGGACTGGTAGCCTACCGCATGATGAATGGGCAAAGCATGAAGGGCAGGATGCCTTTTGTACTTCCAAAGAAAAACTCCCGAGGCGATAAACAAGGGCAGTATTATGAGCAAGGGGAAACGGGGAGGTAATTCGAGGTTGTTTAGGAATCCTGAGGCGCTAAGTAATCCAATGTAAATAAGCCACATAGCAAGGACTCCGAGGAATCGCAGAATGCGTTTTCTTTTTTCGATTCCGTCATATCCTACATTGTCGAAGGCGAGCAACGCGTTTTTAACAATAAGCCAGAGCAGGAATACAAACAATCCGTAAAAGGCGAGTTCGAGGAAGTCGTGTCGAGAGATAAATGAAAGTATCATGAAGTTGTGTTTTCTAGGGGGTCAACTTTTTTAGAACCAAATCCAGCGCACTTTCTCCATCTTCTTGCAATATGGCTCGTATTTCTGTCATGGCTGCCTGCCAGTGTGGAATGATCTCTTCCACCAGGGCCTTTCCGGTTTCGGTGAGTTCAAAGGTTTGATCGCTCTGCTTGGCCACCCAATTATGGTCGAGCAATCGCTGCAGGTTGCGATTCACGGTCGACTTTTCCATGATCAACACGTCCGCCAGCTTCTTCTGGTTGACTTCTGGGGCTTTGTGAATGACAAAGAGAAGGGTGAGTTGGCTATTGCTTAAACCAAAGGGCTGAAGATGCTTTCGAAACAAGTTGGCCACGATTCTGTTGCACTTCCTCATTTTGTTGGAAAGACAAATCGTTGGATCCAAATCAGCCAACAAGGGGTAGTCTTCTTGCTTTTCCATGGTTCAAATATAATCAAGAGTTGTATATACAACTTTACGAAGGCAAGTTTTTTTTAAAGATTGAATAAGAAGGTCTTAGTACTTCTCGATTTTTCGAATGATCTGTTTTTCAAATTGGGTTACCGACCATTCTTCGGCTTTGCCTTGATGGAGAGGGACAACATCCAGTTTAATCTCTTGTAACACAATTTGAGAATGAAGGCTATCGCCCACAATAAGAAACTTGGAAGCAGCTGATTCATACTTCACCGAGTCTTGATCTTTTACAGATTCGTAATCAATCAGAACGACCATAGTTTGAGAAGTATCCGGGTAATAGAATCCATTTTTTTCTTGGTTAAAATCGAGGTGGCCATATTCCAGGCGTTGTACCCGTTTCAATTGAACCATATTTAACCGATAGATCAACTCCCGTTTCGAAAAGTTGAAATGGTAAATCTGCAACATCGGAACCATTGCCATGTACCTGTAATGGGGCGCAACCGAAGTGGCCAAAAAAGAAAAACTACTGACGGCTAAAAGAATACCTAAGGCCAGTTTGGGAAGAACGACTCGCCATTCCGATCGAAACAAATAATAAGAAAAACCCACACTTAGAAGAGCTATCAAATCGGTATAATCCGGTGTTCGGTGCATTGGAATGCTCCAGGCCTGAAAGGTGGCAATAAATGAATCCGCCAACGGCGATTTCCACCACACAAAAAGAAGTACGCTTGCAAGGTGAACTCCTTTGCGGTAGGCGGGAAACAGTGCACTGAAGAAAAAGGGAAAGGCAAAGAGTCCGGCAAAATCGGAGAGTTTCCCGGTGATGGGATGAGACCAGGCTGTTTTTAAAACCCAATCATTTAAGATCAAAAGAGACAAGCTGATTAGGAAAAGAGGATGACCCAGGGTGCGTAGATCACGTTTCATGATTGTTTTTTTGAATGCGATATGCAAGAACTACACCAGCCTGTTAATTAAGGCTTTGAACCCATTCAACGGCTCGCTCCAAGCTATTGATTGAATCAAATTCGGCAGAGTCATCTGTTGGGATGTCGGGCTGAATAGGTCCGAAGTAAGCTCGGCCATTTCGATCCGCAAATCGACAGGTAGAGAGAAAAAGGTGAGAGCCATCCGACAGGATAAAGACATCGTTTCCTGTGGTGGCGCCTTTGGTAGCTTCTCCAAAAGTTTTCACCCGATGGGATCCGAGAAAAGAAACCACCAGCGTTTCTCCAGAGCTGGCTGTTTCAGCGCTGAGCAAAATGGCGATTGGCAGGTATTGGTTTTTCAAGCGATAGGGATGACTCACTCCACCATCTTCGGGATCACCTTGATCGTAAACTCCGTTTTTTAGAATCCAGGGAGTGGAATGCCCATCGGGATACAGGTAATAACCCACCGTGTCTTCTTCGTATAGAGCGCTTATTCCAGCATGCATTGGCCAATTATACCCACCACCGTTTTCTCTTAAATCAATGATCCATCCCTTCAAGCTGTGGCTATCGAGGCTTTTTACTACTTCTTGAAGCGTATCGGCAAAATGCTGGCAGATGCGGCGATCTCCGCTGATAAACCAGGGAATTTTGATGATCCCAATTTCGTCCTTCACTTCACCGGTTGGAGAAGGGCCGGGAATACGAATCGGGCCGGTGGTTTCTTTCAAGGAATCGGTGCTTAGGCCCAAGACCTCTTTACTCCTTTCGGCGCCCAGAAAAAAACTATGTCCATCCTGAATATAGGCCAGTCCCCATTCAATGGGTTTGTAACAGTCTTTTAGACTCTGCGCATTAACTGCCTTGGAATACACAAACTCTCTGAATTCAGGCCAGTTGACCGAATCGCGTAGCAGGGAGTTTTGTTCGGCTATTTCGAAGAATTCCTGTAGGTATTTCTTGGCTTTTGGTGAAAGGTTTTGTTCGCCTTGAGGGTGTGCAGTGAAGGGAAATAGAAGCCAGCAAAAAACAATTGGGAGAAGTCCAATATTTCTTAAACTTAATTCACAAAATGAAGTCTTCCAAGATTTCATAGCCAACTTGCAATCCACGAAGGTTTTCCCAAATGTAGGCCAAATCAAAAGCCCCAACGACATTAATGAGTACACTCAAAATTCCGGCAAGCAAACAGGCTTGGATTTTGGGTCGGGTTCATTCCATTCCAAGTTAGAATGGACAATTGAAGTACCAGGAAACCTGTCTAACCTATACGATACCTTATGCCACCCGGAAATAACCCCAGGCGTTGACTCCATTTGTTCTCGTGTCCCTTGCGGTGCCCACGCAGGATGGCCCACATCCCCAAATCAAATACGAATAGGAAGGCGCCCTGTAGAATAAAGGATTCTCCAAAACCCTGAAACAGGTCCTGGTTTTGGGTCTGATCCGCTAATCCAACCATCAAGGCACCGCTTCCCATGTAAAGGATATCGAGGCCACCATTGATTAAAAAGACCCGCTCATTTTTTCGGTTAGCCGCTTGAGCCTCGGCCCAGTTTTCCTGGTTCAAATCCATTCGGGTGTGCCGAATTAAAGCTGGGAATGAAATCGTTGCATTGACCACATTCCAAAACACATTCATTCCGTGAAAGTATTGTTCCTTTCCTGTGGTAGTTGCCATTCCATAACCGCCAATGGCAAAATTGGCCAGAGACCATCCGCCCAAAACACCCATACCACCCTGATTGATCAGAATGCGTTGCTGGTTGAAGCGGGTCACCTCACTCGGAGATTGCGACCAGGCGCTAAAACTCAGTAGGAGGAATAGAATTAGTGCGAAGCCTCGATGGGTTCCACTTTTTCGATGAAGTATTTGGTGTCGCCAAAAAATGCCCATTGATACAGTTTTTCTCGGTAGTAGAGTTTCACTGGCTTACCATTATCCACAGCGCTCTCAATTTTTCCAATGACCGCTGTATCGGATTTATGAACTGAAAAATCCCAAATGGAACTCGCTGGGTCACCTTCTTGTCCAGAGGTGATTCCTCCGGTGTGCAATTGCCCTTCGATGGTCTTAAAAATCATTCCTCTTTTACTCATTTTAATGACGGTTCCCACGCGGTAACCCTCACTGTAGTTATAAAAGAAAACGACGTAGATCGAAATGCTCAGTACTACCAGAAGTACCAAGAGGAGAATGCGTTTCACTTTTTTCATCGGCTTTTCAGATCGCTCAGTATGGAGTCCAGTTTTTCCTCCAGTTTACCGTTCACTTCCTCAAAGTTATCGTTTTTGCTCAGGGAGCCTTTTACGCTGATGTAAAATTTGATTTTGGGCTCAGTACCGGATGGACGGGCCGTAACCAAACTACCATCTTCCAATACAAATTGCATTACGTTGGAAGCGGGTAAATCAATGCTATTCTCCTCACCGGAGTCAACTTTACGAGCCGTAGAGGATTGGTAATCCCGAACTTCGGCTACTTTTAGTCCACCCAAATCAGATGGAGTGTTGTCCCGAAAGTTGCTCATCATCTGGCGAATTTCTTCAGCTCCCGAAATACCTTTTCGCGTAATGGAAAGCAGGCGCTCTTTGTAGAAGTCGTAATCCTGGTAGATACGAATCAATTCCTGGTAGAGGGAACTTCCTTTTTTGCGGGCTTGAGCAGCCATCTCGCAAATCATGACTACAGAAACTACAGCATCCTTATCGCGAACAAAGTCACCCATGAGGTAACCGTAGCTTTCCTCTCCACCAAATACGAAGAATTCTTTGCCTTCTTTCTGGCGAATCATTTCAGCGATCCACTTAAATCCAGTTAGCGTGTCGTAGCAATTTACCTCGTGAGCATCGGCGATAGAGCGAAGTAATTCAGAAGTCACAATGGTTTTGGCAATGTAGAGCGGCAATTGTTCTTCTTCCAGACCTTTGTACAAACTGATCATGTACTCGGTTAACAGAGCTGCAGTCTGGTTACCGTTGAGCAGGATAAACTCTCCTTTGTCGTTTCTAACTGCAATACCTACCCGGTCGCTATCAGGATCCGTTCCAAGAACCAAGTCAGCTCCTTGTTTTTCGGCCAATTCGAGGGCCAGGGCCAAGGCAGCAGGTTCTTCCGGATTCGGAGATTGAACCGTAGGGAAGTTCCCGTCTGGTACGGCTTGTTCAGCAGGTACGAACACATGCTGGTAGCCCAATTGATCCAAAATTTCAGGTACTCCTTTAATTCCTGTTCCGTGGATTGGAGTATAGACGATTTTCAGATCAGAGTCTTCTTGATTAATGGCCCGTTTGATGATTTGATTGTGGTAGCGCTGATCGGCTTCTTCGCCCAGGTATTCGATTTTAGAATCGTCAAAATCAGTCTTCACTTGTTCCGGAGAATCAATCTTCCGAACCTCTTCAATCACCTTTTTATCATGAGGAGGTACTAATTGACCACCGTCATCAAAGTATACTTTGTAGCCGTTGTATTCTTTCGGATTGTGAGACGCTGTGATTACAATTCCAGATACACATTCGTATTCACGAATGGTAAATGATAACTGAGGAGTAGGGCGCAATGAATCGTAGAGGTAAGCATGAATGCCGTTGGCGGCCATAATCTCGGCAGCGGTCCGCGCAAATTCTTCGCTTCGGTTTCTCGAATCGTGGGCAATAGCCACTTTGATCGAGTCACGGCCACCAAATACTTCGAGTAGATAGTTAGCCAGGCCTTGGGTAGCCATTCCAATCGTGTATTGATTGATCCGATTGGTGCCAACACCCATAATGCCACGAAGTCCACCTGTTCCAAATTCCAGATCCTGGTGAAAGGCTTCGGCCAATCCACTTGGGTCTTGATCGATCAGTTGTTGAACTTCGGTACGTGTATTTTCGTCAAATTCCGGTGCCAGCCATTTCTGAGCCCGGTTGAGAATGTCTTCCTTTTGCATGGGAGGTTAAGTTTATTTCTTTAGGGAAGCCATCTGGGCTTCCAATGCTTCAATTTTTGCTTGAGCATCGGCCTGCTTTTTGCGTTCGCTGGCCACTACTTGCTCGGGAGCGTTTTGAACAAAGCGTTCGTTGCTCAATTTCTTCTCCACCGATTTCAAGAATCCACGGGCATAGCCGAGTTCGCTTTCAATTTTGGCTAATTCAGCTTCCAGGTCTACGGCTCCTTCCATCGGGATGGCGTATTCCAAGGCACCGGATACAAAGGTGAAGGCCTTTTCAGGAGATTCTGATTGGGCTTCCATCGTTTCGAGGTTATTGAGCTTAGCCAGCAATTCGTTCACTTCAGGCAATTTGTCTGCCTTAACAAACAAGGAAAGTGGTTTGTGCGATGCCAGGTTTTGTTTTTTGCGGAAAGTCCGGATTTCAGAGGTTACATCCGTCATGGCAGCGAAGTGCTTGTTGAGCTCTTCATTTACCGGTCCTGCTTCTGGCCAGGCATTGATAACCACACAATCCTGGTTCTCACGATCAGTGATTTGATGCCATACTTCTTCCGTTAAGAAAGGCATAAACGGGTGGAGCAAACGCATACATTTCTCCAGTTGTTCGATAGCCTGGTTGTAGGATGCGCGATCAATGGGCTGCTGATAGCCTGGTTTGATACACTCCAGGTACCAGGAACAGAAATCGGTCCAAATCAAACGGTAGATGGCCGTTAATGCTTCAGACAAACGGAACTGGTCAAACTGCTGATTTACTTCGTTCAATACTTCGTTGAAGCGGCTATCAAACCATTCGTTAGCCTGCTTAACGGCTACGCTTTGTTCTCTTTCGTCCGTTACTTCCCATCCGCGAATCAGGCGGAGGGCGTTCCAGATTTTATTGGCGAACTTGCTTCCTTGCTCACACAAAGAGTTGTCAAACAGAAGATCTCCTCCAGCTGGAGAAGACATCAATAGACCAACGCGAACTCCATCGGCACCGTATTTCTCAATCAGTTCAAGAGCATCAGGTGAATTACCCAAAGATTTGGACATTTTGCGGCGTTGCTTATCGCGAACCATTCCGGTGAAGTACACATCCTTGAATGGAATTTTGCCTTTGAATTCGATTCCGGCCATGATCATACGAGCCACCCAGAAAAAGATGATATCGTGACCCGTAACCAGAGTAGAAGTAGGGTAGTAGTAGTTGTAATCGGCGTTGTTTGGATCTTTAAATCCATCGAATACACTGATCGGCCACAACCAGGATGAGAACCAGGTATCCACCACATCATCATCCTGACGGATTTGATCAAGGGTTAACTCAGGATTTTTCTCCTGAAGTTTAGTCAGTGCTTCTTCAGCCGTCAAGGCTACGGCGTAACTTCCATCAGGTGCGTAATAAGCCGGGATTTGTTGTCCCCACCAAAGTTGACGGGAAATACACCAGTCCTGAACATTTTCCAACCAGTGGCGGTAAACGTTTTCAAACTTCTTAGGGTGGAATTGGATATCTCCGCTAAGTACCGATTCCAATGCAGGACCAGCCAGGTCTTTCATTTTACAGAACCACTGGGTAGAGAGCTTAGGCTCAATAACCGCTTTCGAACGCTCAGAAAGACCCACCTTGTTTTGGTAGCCTTCCACTTTGGCAAGCAAGCCCAGTTTATCCAGTTCCTTGGCCATCAGGTCACGGGCGTCAAAGCGATCTTCTCCAATGAAGAAACCTGCTTTTTCATTCAGCTTTCCGTGATCATCAATAATATCGATTACCTCGAGATTGTGCTTAATTCCGAGGTTGTAGTCATTTTCATCATGGGCAGGAGTTACCTTCAAGCAACCTGTTCCAAACTCCATGGTTACGTACTCGTCGGCAATGATTGGAATCTCACGATTCACCATCGGTACCACAGCCGTTTTACCAATTAGGTGCTGGTAGCGCTCATCTTCCGGGTTAACGCAGATGGCCGTATCCGCCAAAATGGTCTCTGGACGAGTCGTTGCAATCGTTACAAATTCATCCGTTCCTTGAATAGGATAGCGAACGTGGTAGAGTTTAGACTCCACCTCTTCGTAGATTACCTCTTCATCGCTTACCGCCGTCAATCGCTCCGGATCCCAGTTTACCATACGGGCTCCGCGGTAAATCAATCCTTTGTTGTAAAGCTCCACAAAGGTTTCCTGAACCGCCTGGCTCAAGTCCTCTTCCATGGTAAAGCGGGTACGTTCCCAATCGCAGGAAGCACCTAATTTGCGCAACTGCTTCAGGATGATACCCCCGTATTTTTCCTTCCATTCCCAGGCGTGCTCCAGGAATTTTTCACGACCAATATCCTCTTTGCGAATACCTTGTTCAGCCAACATGCCGATTACCTTGTTTTCGGTAGCAATAGAAGCATGGTCAGTTCCAGGCACCCAGCAGGCATTTTTGCCTTGCATACGTGCGCGACGAATCAAAACATCCTGAATCGTGTTGTTCAGCATGTGTCCCATGTGCAATACACCGGTGACGTTTGGAGGGGGTATGACGATGCTATAAGCTTCACGTTGATCGGGTTCGGAATGAAAGAATCCTTCCTTTTCCCAATGTTCGTACCATTTTTCCTCCACCTGCTTCGGGTCGTAAACACTCGGTATATTCATGGTTTTTTAACTGTTTCGGTTCTTGAATTAAAGGGTGCAAAAGTAGCTTATTTATTTACTGGTTAAAACCTAGAGGTCAGGTTCGAGGACGAGATTCGAGAACGAGGTATACTCGAGTCCGATTTCTTCGTCCTCGTCCCCGTCTTCGTTCTGACTTCCGTCCTCGTTCTCGCCTTACGCACAGGGGATTTGGTCCTTTTTAGGAAGCGCCGTTAATGATTTGTTAAAGCTGCTTAACAACCGAGAGGTATTCCTACATTTGTTAGCGAATCTAAAAAGACGAACAATGAAAAGTATTACAATGACCTTAGCGCTTATGTTGGCTACCTTCTTCGGAGCACAGGCGCAACTCAACCTCGAGAGCGGACCCAAAGTAGAATTTGAAAAAGAAGTGCACGATTTTGGTGAGCTCGTTCAAGGTGACCCTGCAGTTTACGAATTTGTATTCACCAACACAGGTAACGAACCTTTGATTATCTCTAACTCAAGAGGATCTTGTGGATGTACTGTACCAAGCTGGCCACGTGAGCCAATCGCTCCTGGAAAGTCTTCTACTATCCGTGTAAAATATGACTCAAACCGTATTGGTCCAATTAACAAGTCTGTGACCATTACTTGTAACGCTACCAACATCAATAACGGTAGTATCGTAATTCGGATTAAGGGAAATATTTCTCCTAAGCCACAAAATGCGGCCCCGTCAATAATAGCGGCAGCATGGCTCCTACGAACTAAGGAGCAATAATTTTAATTAGAACGAAACCGCCCTTCGCAAACCTTTTAGGTTTTGGGGCGGTTTTTTTGTGCTTTAATATTTCAGTTTGAAAGTACGAAGTGAGGTTTGGAAAACAGACCTTTTGACCGAATAAAAAAGGCTCCACACATCTATGAGGAGCCTTTTTTTGATAGAGTTCTATTCAACCTTAGTGCTGAATCATAATCATTTGAGTGCCGGCAGATTGGTCCTTAGCAAACAAAGAAATGGCATAAACACCGTTGGATAGGGAAGAGGTGTTTAACTCATGCTGCAATCCGGAAACGGTTTCGGTCATCAAAATTTTTCCAGAAAGTGTATGAAGAACCACCTTGGAAACTTCATTTTCTTCCCATTCAATCACCAAATAGTCATTTGCTGGATTAGGATAAACCAGAACTTCTGATTGCGTATTTGGTGAAGATATTTGAAGAAGTTGTGATTCATCGGTGCTCTTGGAGGCATCTTGCAACGCTTCGATCTCGCTTGTTTTTTGAGCTATTTCTGTTTTCAGTTCTTCAATTTCCTTTTGTTGTTCTTGAAAGGCTTTTACCAATACAGGTACCATACTCAAATAGTCAACGGTAAGAAATTCCTCTTCGGATGGGGTTACTTTATCTGAATGGTTGTCACTTGTCAAAATCTTTGTGGTAGTCACCATTTCAGGAAATACTTCTTGCAGGTCTTGAGCGATGAAACCATATTGGCGGCCTTCTTTTAAATGAAGGTTAGGATACTCATCCGTGCGGTAGTCGTATTGCATAGGGGTGAGAGCCATCAATAATTCCGACATGTTAGTAAGCTCCGAATAGTTGTTTTTTAAACGAGCATCGGATACGGTATGGAAACCACCTGTTCCTAAAACCCGGCCAATGAAGTGGCCCGCCCAATCGTTTGGTCCGGTGCTGGATTCACCATGCACGCCAATGTTTTGAGCTGCTCCTGAAGCATCTCCGCGAACTCCAATCTGAATTCCGAATCCGCTGTTGGTAATCGATTGGCCCAAAACACCCATTCGGTTGGTGTTGTAATCGGCTCCGGGAAAAGTCAACCCCTTAACGCCAATGCTGAAAACACTTCCACCGCGCGAATAGCCCACCACTCCAATGGTTGATGGTCGCTCTCCTGTATTGGTTCTGGAAAATCCGTAAACCCCAATGGGAGTTCCTTCGGCGTCCATGTGATTTTCAATTCCTCTACCATAAACTCCGATCATTCCAGCAGCGGGATCACCGAAGCCGGAAGAGGTAATTCTCTCGTTATCCGGATAATCGGTTGACTCGATTTTTCCGCCATTCATTTCACCGGTAACACCGATAAATTCACCCGAAACAGATTCTACTTGCGATCGCGGGGATGTAGTTGCCACCCCGAGTTTACCGTTGTTGTCTATTCGTGCTCTTTCTACCGCAGAGCCTGCACCTGGATCCCAGGTATAAAAAAGAAAAGGTTCGTTGTTGTTGGTTCCGATGTAATCACCTGGGCTAACAGTGTTACCATTAATATTCCATTGGGCAAATCCACTAGTGGCTAACAGCCCAAGAACTCCCGTCAAAAAAGTTTTTAAATTGATCATAAATGCTATTATTAGTTGATAATAGCTTAAAAATCAGTTTTTAAAATTTATCCCACTTTGGATTTTTCCGAGAAGCTTGAGATTCTTTGCGAACTGCCCGATTTAGATTGTAAACAATAAAATGTACGGTGATTGGGGAATGGAAAAGGTTGAATTATGCTTTAACAAGGCGGGGTTGAAACTTAAATTGAAAGGGGGGCTTAATCTAGAAATTCCAGTCCCTTGCGAATGGCTGCCATCATGGATTCTTTATCCGGATTCATTTTGGCGGTAACCCGAATGCCGCTGTATAATATGAAGATGAGCGAGGCCATTTCATGGAGATCTTTTTCAGGGGCTATTTCTCCACTGTCAACACCGGTTTTCAAATGGTTGTAAAAGACTTCTTCAAACTGAAGTTTGTTTTCCTTTAAAACGTCTCGCATTTTTTCATCTCCAGGTAATAGTCCTGAAGCCGTGTTGACTGCAAAACAGCCCTTCTTCTTTTCATCGGCCAAAGTTTCATCTACCGCATTTTCGAACAATTGAAGGAATCCTTCTTTCACCGTCGGAAAACGCTTGAGGTGTTCGATGACCCGGACTCGACTGGATTCACGGTAGCGATTAAAAACCCGATTAAACAGTTCTTCCTTGCCGCCAAAAGTGTCGTAGAGACTCGCCCGGTTAATTCCCGTGCGTAGCACCAGTTCTTGCATGGACGTGGCGTAATAGCCCTTTTCCCAAAAAAGAATCATGGCTCTTTCCAGAACATCTTCTTCGTTAAATGTCTTTACTCTTGGCATGCAATAAAAATGAGGGTTGACCGAAACCAACCCCCAAATATATTCATACTATACCGCGCTACAAGGGCGAAGTTTAAGCCAACAATGGATTGACGTTAATTCCACCATCAATATTGTACTCACTACCCGTGATGAAAGACGCATCTTCTGAGGCCAGAAAAGCCACCAGTTTAGCAATGTCGGTAGGTTGTCCAAAACGCTTGAGCGGAACTCGATTTTGAATGGCTTCAGCAAATCCGTTGAGCTGGTCTTCCGCCATGCCCGTTTTACCAAAAATGGGAGTGGTAACCGGACCCGGGTTAACCGAATTGATCCGGATGTGACGTGGAGCTAATTCGGTGGCAGCGGTGCGCGTATAAGAATTTAGAGCGGCTTTGGTAGCTGCGTAAACGGCTGTGTTAGGCATCCCAGTATAAGCATTAACCGAAGAAAGGTTGATGATGGCACCTCCATCATTGATAATGGGCAGAAACTTTTCCGTTGTAAAGATGGCACCCTTCAGGTTAATGCTCATTTGGTGGTCGTATATGTCTTCAGAAATAGCTCCTACCGGTGTGGGAATGAAAACCCCTGCATTCACAAAAAGGATGTCAATTTTTCCGTGCTTGTTTTGAACTTGCTCCACCAGTTGATCGATGGCTTTCAAATCACTTACATCGGCCACCAGGCCTTCAACACCTAAATCGTTAGCTGCAGTGGCTACTTTTTCCGGAGAGCGTCCGGTGATGATAACGGTTGCTCCATTTTCTTTTAACTCCTGAGCGGAGGCATAACCAATACCGCTGTTTCCTCCGGTTACAACAGCGATTTTTCCATTTAAGTTTCTCATGTTTTTTCGTTTTAATTTATTTTGGAATGATCGTTCCGGAACAAATGTAGAAAAATATTGGAATGATCGTTCTGAAATAAAATCACTTTTTTATCCCTGATTATTTAGAAGTAAAATGAAGGACCATGGCATTAAAATTCTAACTTCGAAAAACCAATATGAGCATTTGGAAAAGACTATTCAAATCGACCCAGCGCCCGAAGCCTTCCGGAGCTTCGACTAACGAGGAAAAACAGGCGCAATTGGCGCAATTGGAAGAATGGATAAAACCGCTCATTCGTCGCACCACTCGTATCGATATTCAGAAACCCTCTCGACCTCCCCAAGACTCCAGACACCTGTCTCATGTTGGTGGACATCCCTATTTTGAACAAGGTCGGGAATGGCCTGAAACTAAAAAAGGAGAACCCCTTCAATTCATATTTCAGATTTGGAATGAGGATGGATTGGAACTTCCGAAGAGCGTTAAGTTGATTCAGTTTTTTTACGATTGGGAGGAATTTCCTTGGGATACAGATAATGACGGGTGGTTGGTTAGGATCTATAGGGAGATCAATCCGGAAAAGGAAATCGAACAGGCCGTTCCAGCTGGAAAAGAAGCCCCTCATTATTGTGCCCTCAAGTTTGAAACAGTTCAAACTTTACCCGATTGGGAGGGCATTGATGTGTTTGGGCCAAAGGCTTCGGATCTTTCTTGCCAGATTAACGATGATGAACCTTGGCAAGCTTATCAGGATACCGTAGAAAAGTTAATAGGCGATACGGACTACCAAAGTCAATTAGGCGGTTACCCCAATTGGGTGCAAGGAGAAAGCACGCCCAAAGATTCTGAGGGTAAGCCGATGAAATTACTTTTTCAAATAGACTCAGATGACAATGCCGGTTTCATGTGGGGTGATGTAGGTTTGATCTATGCCTTTTACGATGAGCAAAACGAGCGGGTAGAATTCTGCTTGCAATGCCACTAAGAAACTGAAATGATGATGGATTTATCAAAGAATAAAAAGAATGCCATTGCCTTTTATCAAATGGCCTATGAAGGAAACCCGGCCAGGGCCGTTGAGCTCTATGTAGGTGATCAGTATATTCAGCACAACCCGGACGTAGCAGATGGGTTGCAGGGTTTTATCGACTACTTTGATCGGATGCAGCGAGAGTACCCGGAAAAGTCCATTGAATTTGTTCGGTGCATTGCTGAAGGGGATTTGGTAGCGTTACATACCCATCAAACCTGGCCAGGTAATGACCAATATGTGACGATGGATTTTTTCCGATTCGATGATCAGGGCAAGATTTGTGAGCACTGGGATGCAATTCAGCAAATTCCAGAAAAGTCGGCAAACCCCAACACCATGTACTAAGAAGCGCACCCATGAAGTTTTCTTTTTTCAAAAAGCTATTCGGAAATTCCGAGGAAGAACTGCCTAAAGTAGGCCTACAAAAGAAAGCCCGGATAGGGAAGGGGACGGTGCAAATGAACTGGTTTGAAAATGAAAGTATTAATCTACCCAAAACCTTGTACCATCACCTCACTTTTCCGATCGAGGCCTTTGACTCAGGAATCGACTATGTGGAACAACCCGAGGAAACCGAACTGCATATAGATCAATTAAACCTTCAACTATCCAATCCCCGAGATCTGGATGGTTGTGAGCTTAGCCAGCAATCTCATCCGGAAATAGAGTGCTCAATTTACCTTGGCTGGAGACATAACCCCTGTGATGTGCTGGGTTTAAAAATCAATAGAACCGAAGGTAATACCTACCAAGTGACTGGTAAACTGAAGGTTGATTTTGAGTTTGAAGGAGTTGCCCAAAACGAGATTTTTACCTTTTCTGCTACTGCCGAATTCCCTGAGAGTGAATAGGATATTGGAGTAAAGGAAAAACGACATTTATCGCTACCTTTGACGCCCAAAATTTTTTTGCTCGATGCCACATATTTCGAATAAAGGTCAGAACATGCCGGCTTCACCGATCAGGAAGTTGGTTCCCTTCGCCGAAGCAGCGAAGTCAGCTGGAAAAACAGTTTATCACCTGAACATCGGTCAGCCCGATATTGAAACTCCTGAAAATGTCAGGAAAAAAATGCGGGAAACCGAATTGAAGGTAGTGGAGTATTCCCACTCAGCTGGGTTTGAATCCTACCGTAAAGGATTGGCAAACTATTACAACAACTTGGGTATCGGCATCGATCACAACCAGGTTATCGTAACAACAGGGGGCTCTGAAGCCCTTCTATTTGGTTTTATGAGTTGTTTTGACCCAGGTGATGAGGTCATTATTCCAGAACCTTTCTACGCCAACTACAACGGTTTTTCCACCGGTGCAGGGGTAAAGGTTGTTCCTATTACGGCGGATATAGAAAGTGGATTTGCTCTTCCTCCGATCAGCGAATTCGAAAAGAAAATTACTCCACGCACCAAGGGTATTTTGATTTGTAACCCTGGAAACCCAACGGGTTATCTATACTCGAAAGAAGAGTTGGAGCATTTGAGAAAAATTGTTCTTGAGCATGACTTGTTCTTGTTTGCCGATGAGGTATACCGTGAATTCTGCTATGATGGTGCCGAGCACCATTCCATCATGAATTTGGAAGGGTTAGAGCAGAACGCGATAATGGTAGACTCTGTTTCTAAGCGCTACAGCATGTGTGGAGCTCGAGTGGGAGCTTTGGTTACCCGCAATCAAGAGGTATTGGATACCGTGATGAAGTTTGCTCAGGCTCGGCTAAGTCCTCCAACCTACGGACAGGTGGCCAGTGAAGAAGCATTGAATACTCCTCAGTCCTATTTTGACGATGTGATTAGCGAATACGTGGAGCGTCGTAATGTGATGGTAAACGCTTTGAATGAAATTCCAGGAGTTCGCTGTCCAATGCCCAAAGGCGCCTTCTACGCCATTGCTGAATTGCCAGTGGATGATGTAGATCGTTTTTGTCAGTGGATTTTGGAGAGCTTCGATCACAACGGGCAAACGGTAATGATGGCTCCAGCCACCGGTTTTTACTCGGATCCGGAACCTGGACGCCAGCAAGTTCGATTGGCCTACGTTTTGGAAAAAGATCACTTGGTGAATGCAGTTGAAACTTTGGCCGCAGCTCTTCAAGTTTATCCAGGGCGCACTGAAAAAAAAATGGCTGAAGCTGAGCTATAATTCAAGAGCACTTTGCTCGTTTCAATAGGGTAAATAGACAGGATGAGAAAAACCATTGGAATATTCGGATTATTGATGTGTACCCTCTTTGCAGGAGCACAGGAAGGAAGTCAATTCCCTGAATTAACAGGACAAACCGTTAAAGGAAAGGTAATTGAGTTGCCTAAAGCCCTTCAAGGGAAATATGCGCTCGTAGGAATGTCCTGGAGTCGAAAGGCAGAAGAGGCTTTTGAAACCTGGGTGAACCCTTGTTACAACAAGTTTATCCTGAAATCTGGAATGATGGATGGTTTGTATGATATCAATGTCTATTTCATTCCCATGTTCACCGGAACCAAAAAAGGGGCGATGGACAATGTGATGAAGAGAATGGAAGCAGAAAGTGATGAAGAGATCTTTCCTTACGTATTGTTCTACAAAGGAGACTTGGAGCCCTACGAAAAAGCACTGCATTTGAAGGATCCGTCCAAACCCTACATATTCCTTATCGATCCTAATGGAAAGGTTGTATTGAGCGAGTCAGGGCACTTTACGGAAGACAAAATGCTCGAGATTGAAAAGATACTTTTGGAAAATTGATAATTTGTAGGGAGTAGATTGATATTTTTTTCTACTTTTGCAAACCGTTTTTTAGAAGAAACGAAAAGGAAATAAGATGGCAAAGAAAGGAAATAGAGTTCAGGTAATTATGGAGTGTACTGAGCACAAGAACA
The DNA here is from genome assembly GCA_024398055.1 of bacterium SCSIO 12741. Lineage (NCBI taxonomy): Bacteria > bacterium SCSIO 12741. The sequence goes on from CP073749.1 coordinate 3,155,318, forward strand.
GCGGTATGCCAGGAACGTCTCGTTACATTACAACCAAGAACCGCAAGAATACTCCAGATCGGATTGAATTGAAAAAGTACAACCCGATTTTGAAAAAATACACCGTACACAAAGAAATTAAGTAATACGATAAGTCATGGCAAAGAAAACGGTTGCAGGTCTGCAAAAGAAAGGTGCTAAGGATTTTACCAAAGTGATTAAAATGGTTAAATCGGATAAAACCGGTGCCTACGCATTTAAAGAAGAAATCGTACCTAAAGATAAAGTACAAGATTTCCTGAAGAAGTAAGGAACTCTTTCTAACGATACGTTAAACCCATATGCATGATTCGTCGGCATATGGGTTTTTTTATGGGTTACAGTACCAACTTTGAGCATTGTGCTTTTTTAACCCATTCCAGATTAAAAGATTGAATTAATTTAGCGCCTCTTTCACAAATTTCGGCCTATGGGAATTTTTGGACTGTTTTCGAAGAAGAAAAAGGAAGATCTCGACAAGGGATTGGAGAAATCGAGACAAAGTGTTTTCTCCAAGATTTCTCGTGCTGTTGTTGGTAAATCCAAGGTGGACGATGAGGTACTTGATAATCTGGAAGAGATTCTCGTTACCTCTGATGTAGGAGTTAATACCACCATTCGGATCATTGAGCGGATTGAAGAGCGGGTTGCTCGGGATAAATACCTCAATGCAAACGAACTCAACCGCATTCTTAAAGAAGAGATCGCTGGCCTCCTTGAAGACAGCAACAACGCTGACGCTACGGAGTTTACCATTCCTGAAAACAAATCACCCTATGTCATTATGGTGGTTGGTGTAAATGGGGTAGGTAAAACCACAACTATCGGAAAACTGGCCTATCAGTTTAAGAAGTCAGGTAAGAAAGTAGTTTTAGGTGCCTCGGATACTTTCCGGGCCGCAGCTGTGGATCAAATCAAAATCTGGGGTGACCGGGTAGATGTTCCTGTAGTAAGCCAGGGAATGGGATCAGATCCCGCTTCGGTGGCCTTCGATACCTTACAGAGTGCGGTATCCAGTGACGCTGACGTGGTGATCGTAGATACTGCCGGAAGATTGCACAACAAGGTGAATCTTATGAACGAGCTTACCAAGATTAAAAAGGTTATGACTAAAGTGGTGCCGGATGCGCCTCACGAAATCCTTTTGGTTTTGGATGCTTCTACCGGGCAAAATGCCATTGAACAGGCCAAGCAATTTACCAAAGCCACTGAAGTGAGTGCTCTTGCTTTGACCAAGTTAGACGGAACGGCAAAGGGTGGTGTAGTAATCGGAATTAGCGATCAGTTTAAGATTCCGGTGAAATACATCGGGATTGGAGAGAAAATGGATGATCTCCAGGTTTTCAATCGCACCGAGTTTGTGGATTCGCTATTCAGCGAATAAGAATTTTCCAATTACACCTTCAAAAAATTGAGAGCCTGATCCTATTCGGGCTCAGCTACTCCCATTCTTTCATGGGCCCAATTGAGGGCAAGCTTCAATTGTTCGTCTGGAGTAAGCGCTGAATTGTCCAATACCAAAGCATCTTCAGCCTGGCGTAAAGGATCTTCCTTTCTGGTTGTATCGATTCGGTCACGTTCCTCCAGGTTTTCTCTTACTTCTTCGCGAGTAGGAGAGAGGCCTTTACGGGTTAATTCCTGGAATCTTCTTTGTACGCGAACCTCTTTGTTTGCCGTCATGAAAATCTTCAATTCAGCATCCGGAAAAACGACCGTCCCAATATCACGGCCATCCATTACCACGCCTTTTTCTCGACCCATTTCCTGTTGCAGCGCTACCAGCTTTTGGCGAACTTCTTTTACCGTGGCTACCGGACTCACTCGTTTGGATACTTCCATGGTCCGAATCTCTTGCTCTACGTCTTCGCCATTCAGCAGCACATCCGAAGCACCACGCTCTGGATTAAAAGCAAATCGAATCTGAATTTCGTCCAACGCAGCTACCAGAGCATCGCGATTTAGGGTATCGTTATCAAACCAACCTTGGCGGTAGGCATACAACGTAACCGCACGATACATAGCTCCGGTATCAATAAAAGCGTAGTTTAACTCTTTGGCCAAGGCTTTGGCCAGGGTACTTTTACCGCAGGAAGAGAATCCGTCAACGGCAATATTAATTTTCGCATCCATTATAGTTTGCGAAGGTACTCATTGAGACTGGTAGAGACACCAATGTGGTGTGAATTTCCTCCCAAATGATAGGAGGCCAGGGTGTATTGAAAGCGCAACCGCTTAATCTTAATACCGGCACCAAAAGACATTCCGCTTAATCCGCTTCGGGCAGTTGGTGACAGCTCTCTATGGCGGCGGAAATTGTAAGCGATGGTGACGTACATGTTTTTGTGGGGAATGATTTCGCCTCCAAAAACCACGTGTCTAAAGAAGTTGTCCGTCGAAAATTTACGTTTGCTGGTTTCACCCGTTTTCGGATCTATTTTTTCTTTCCCCCGGTAGTCCGGATCATTAGAACCTAAATCCCATTTTTCTAAGTGGTGGTATTGAAAGAAAAAACGGAGGGGAGCCTTCGGGATTTTCTCGCTAATTCCAATGGAAACGTTCCAGGGAAGATTTTCGCGATTTCCAGCATCGTTTTTGGTCAACATCGTTCCCAAATCCTTCATGACGATTCCGGCGCTAAAGTTTCGGTCGCGGCTCCAATAGCTACCACCCACATCCACACCCACTCCAAATTGACGGTAGTCGGCGTAGGTGGAGTAGATCATTTTTACGTTGGCTCCAACCGACCAAATGGAGTCAAAAGAACGACCCCAGCCCACATTAAGGGCATAATCTCCTGCGGTGAACTGACCCACAACCTGACCATTGGCTTCCGTGTGATCAAATTTTCCGTAACTCATAAACTGGAGGCCAACCCCTAAGGCACCATTGCCCATGCGACGGGCATAGTAAACGTTTCCGGCATTGATATCTCCAATAAAGTTGATGTAATTAAGAGCCAGCTGATTGTCTAAAAGCGTATCCAGATTAGCCGGATTATCATAAACCAGGTTGACGTCGGTGTCTTTAAAGCCAATGGCCGAACCACCCATCGCAGCAGGACGTGCAGCAACAGGAATGGAAAGAAAGGCCGCCGCTGAATTTCCGCCTATTTGGGCGTGTGCCGTGGTGGCAAAAAACATCAGAAATACAAACAGAATGCGCATAGTTGACCTCAATACGAAGTGTGCCCAAAAATATTGTTTTCCTTCTGATTAATTTAGTGGATGGTTTAATTTGAATTTGACAATTCGTCATTTATTCAAAGAAGCCGCTAACTAACTGTAAGGCCAATGAAAAAAAGATACAAAGCGGGTTTAGTATTCCTCGCTGTTTTGTTGATCGGATATTTGATTCCGCAAAATTTATCGATGCCTGTTGAAGGCGCTACCAAATCAGACTACCACAAAGATTCTTTTTGGTATTACCCTTGGGGGAAATCTGTAACCCATAAAGGAGTGGACATTTTTGCTTCCGAGGGAACGGTGTTGAATTCTTCAACCAGTGGAATTGTATTGTACACCGGAAAGATAAAAATGGGAGGTAATGTGGTTTTAATTCTCGGCCCTAAATGGAGGCTCCATTACTATGCGCATTTAAAGGACATCCAAACCCGGAAATGGGGTTTAGTAAAAAATGGGGAAACCATTGGATCGGTGGGCTCAAGTGGCAATGCAAAAGGTAAGCCTGCTCATTTGCATTACTCCATTGTGACACCAGTGCCTTATATATGGAGATGGGATGGTGATAGACAGGGCTGGAAAAAGATGTTTTATCTAAACCCTATTGATTTTTTAAATCCATAAAGGATTCAGCTATTAAATCAATTCAGAAAAATCGAATGGAAATAAAGCTTACTGGATTAAACAATCCGATTCTTCTGCTGAGCGTCATCAATTCGTCGTTTTAACCACTGGTTATAGTAGTCCATTCGCTTTTCGAACATTTCTTCGAAGCGAAGACGGTGATGCAGACTTTCCACAAAAGTCAGGAATGAATGATCGGACATGAATCGTCCTTTGAAGAGGTTGTCATCGGTTTTGCTCCGATCGCCGAGCCAAGGTTTGATCAACAGTTTATCGTCCCCAGGAATTTGGGTCTGGTATTCCCGGTGCCAGAAATTGTTTTGACGCAAAAGCTGCAATTTTTCGGGGCTAAACACAGGAATCAAGGCATTCAATACAAAAGCGCTCAGCGCATTTTCACGGAATGGCTCGTTGCGGTAATACCCAAGGTAATTTACTCCGGTTATGGAGTGTAGGTAGCGACAAATGCGACGCGCTTTTTTAGGGTGAGTACCTTCCGAGAATTGGATGATTACCGCATCTTCTTCACCGGCTCCTTTAAACCAGGAAGGGAGGTAATAGATGGCATCCGTAAATCCGAAACCTGCGACGAACTTCCAAACTATCCGATGAAAGTTCAAAAATCGAGGGTAAGAATCTTCGGGTGCGGGCAGTAATTCCTCTTGACGGCCGTATAAACCGTACTGATCGTTTTCATGAAACAAGATCTTTTCTTTGGTCAGCTGCTTCAAGGCTTGCAACAGTTCCGGATCCATCGACTTGTGATCGGACCACTCCAAGGCCAGCATGCGCAAAGGAACCATGAGGTTCAAAGCGTCATAATACAACACCGTCTTAACGATTTTCCGGCTCCAACTACTTCCTTTATCTTCTCTCAAATCTTGGTTGTTTGCTATATAAACGTTGAGCGTTTCTAAAAAGTTGGGTGATTCAATGGTCAAGAAAATTACTTTTGTCCGCATGGCTGGTAATAGTTTAGGTAAGTTATTCCGGTTGAGCACGTTTGGAGAATCGCACGGAAAAGCCATTGGAGGAGTAATTGACGGTTGCCCTTCCGGATTGGTTTTGGATATGGATGCCATTCAAAAAGAGCTCGATCGACGAAAGCCTGGACAATCGGCATTAACCACTCCCAGAAAGGAATCGGATCAAGTAGAATTTCTGTCCGGAATCATGGATGGAACAACCCTGGGTACACCTATTGGCTTCATACTTCGCAATGAAGACAAGCGCTCCAAAGATTACAGTGATCTGGAAAAGGTTTACCGCCCATCGCATGCTGATTATACCTACGATCAAAAATTTGGTATTCGCGATCACCGCGGTGGAGGAAGGTCTTCGGCCCGTGAGACTGCCAATTGGGTGGTAGGTGGAGCCATTGCTCGTCAATTGCTACAGCATCATGGAGTTCGGATTCGGGCCTATGTTTCTCAAATTGGAAGCGTGAGCCTGTCTAAAAACCATTCCGAATTAAACCTGGAAGAAGTTGATCATTTCCTCTCTCGTTGCCCAGATGCCAAGTCTTCGGCCTTAATGGAAGCTGAAATTGAAGCAGCTCGTGATGCGGGAGATTCTCTTGGAGGAATCATCTCATTGGTCGTGGAAGGACTCCCTACCGGATGGGGAGAGCCCGTTTTTGAAAAGCTACACGCTGTATTGGGACAGGCCTTATTCTCAATCAATGCCACTAAAGGTGTTGAATTTGGTAGTGGTTTTTCCGCAGCATCCATTAAAGGGTCCGAGCACAACGATGCTTTCGTAATGGAAGATGGTCAGGTGAGTACCAAGACCAATCATTCTGGCGGAGTTCAAGGTGGCTTGTCCAATGGAATGGACCTATTGGCTCGAGTAGCCTTTAAACCTACGGCCTCCATCAAAAAACAACAACAAACCGTCAACGCTCAGGGAGAAAGCAAAACCTTGGAAATTCAAGGACGCCATGACCCTTGTGTAGTTCCGAGAGCCGTTCCCATTGTAGAAGCCATGGCAGCGCTCGTACTGGCCGATTTTAGCTTAATGGCCCGAACCAATAAACTTGAAGCATGAAGAATTTACCACTATACGTTAAGATTATCATCGGCTTAGTTGTCGGTATTATTTGGTCCTTTATATCAAGCTCCTTGGGTTTGAACTGGCTTACTCGGGATTGGATTAGTCCATTTGGTGATATCTTCATTCGAATGCTCAAGTTCATCGCCGTTCCTCTGGTGCTGTTTTCCATCATTAGCGGGGTGTCAGGATTGAAGGATGTTGGGCGTTTGGGACGCATTGGTGGTCGAACATTGGGAATTTACTTAATCACAACGGTTACCGCCGTGGTCGTTGGTTTGTTGTTCGGGAATATTGTGCAGCCGGGTAAGTTCATGGATGAGGAACAACGCGTCAAAAACCGAATTAGCTATGAGCAATGGGCCACTGAAAATAACGTCGCCATTCTCGACGGTAAAAGTTACTTGAACGATCCCCAATATAGCCACCTTCTTAGCGATGCTGATCGGGCCTCCATGGCAACGGATATGGATAAAAAGGTGGAAGGCAAGATGGAAAGCCTGAAAAGCCGTAAGGACGAAGGACCACTTCGTTTTTTGGTAGACATGGTGCCATCCAATATCGTCATCTCCATTTCCGACAATCGCCTGATGCTCCAGGTGATCTTTTTTGCGATCTTTTTTGGAATCTGTTTGGTGATGATTCCGGAAAACACGGCCAAGCCCGTCATCAACTTTTTTGAAGGATTAAATCAGGTCTTCCTTAAAATGGTTGATCTCGTTATGCAGGCTGCTCCCTTTTTTGTGTTTGCCCTTATGGCTGGTGTGATCACCAAAATGGCTGAGACACCAGCTGAGGTTGCCGAGCTCTTTATCAGTTTAGGAAGTTATTCCTTAACCGTATTTGTAGCCTTGGTTCTTATGATATTTGGCTTTTATCCGGTAATCATCAAGCTACTTGGAATCGCCAAGTACACCGAATTTCTTCGAAAAATTAGCCCGGCGCAATTCCTGGCCTTTTCCACCAGTTCCAGTGCCGCAACCTTACCCGTTACCATGGAATGTGTAGAAGAAAGGGTAGGAGTATCTAAAAACGTATCCAGCTTTGTTCTTCCGATTGGGGCTACCGTTAACATGGATGGCACCAGTTTGTACCAGACCATAGCCGTATTGTTCCTGGCCCAAATTCACATGGTAGAGCTTGATTTCGTACAACAATTAACTATCATTCTTACCGCCACCTTGGCTTCCATTGGTTCCGCTGCCGTTCCCAGTGCCGGTGTCATCATGCTGATGGTGGTATTATCATCCGTTGGCTTGAATCCCGCCTGGATTGCCATCATCCTTCCCGTAGACCGTATTCTGGATATGTGCCGCACGGTGGTTAATGTAACCGGAGATGCTACTGTGTGTACGGTTATCGCCAAAGGCGAAGGTGAATTGAATCCGGTGGAGGATTAGATCAACTACTTCCGACCCAATTGACGATGGGGCATGGCCATCTTATTTGGTTACTAAAGGTCAAACATTCGGTGAAAATCGATCAGTCTAAATACCCTAAATAAAACAATGAAAGGACTTTTTCTGTTCCTATTTGCGCTGTTATTCTTTGATTGTGCAGGTCAGGTAAACAACGATTGTTTTCATGTGATAAAAAAAAGTGATTGGAACCTTTCCATTTGTATCGACACTATGATGGGAGTGAACTCAAGTGATGAGTTTGAGTTGCAAATTATGCAGTACGAAACTTCTGATCAAGGGAAATCGACACGCCGATTGTCCATCACCTTGGATTACAATTATGAAAATAGAAGCGCTAAAGAAATATTGGAAAATCAATTTTCCAATAAACCAATTAACGGGCTTAGGGAGATAAGTCGACAGGACAGTGTTCTTGGAGCAGGAGGTAACCAGTTTTATTTGGTTAACTGGATTTTTGAAAATGAAAAGAGGGATACATTGGCTCTGTCTGCGGCCATTGGATTCTACGAAAACCAGTATTATACATTTCAGACATTCGGGCCTACCCAAAATCATGAGCCGCTAAATTTCCTTTGTAAAGTCCTAAATAGGATATCTTATATAGGTGAACCGACTTTAAAAAATGATAAGGCCATTATAGATAATTTCCTGAGTACATTGACCTTGGGAATAAAGGTCGAAGAGAAGTTGAAAGACATTCTAATTAATGCTGAAATTTTTCTTTCCACAATACCGGAAAAAGAAAGAGAGTCCTTATCTCAAGATCTTCCCCTTATTGAGATGCGATTAAATAATTGGAATCAGACCGTTTATGCTTTTATCAGAGCCATGAATAAATACGAGTCTGTGGTCATTAAAAAACACGACTTCAAAAGGGACATCTCCCAACCCAACCTCACTGGTTACATGGCTTTAGTTGTATTTGATTGTGACGGAGAGGAAATCAGTTATCGACTGATCTGTATGGAAGTTGATGGGTTAATGTATTTAGGAAGGATGGTGAAGGTGTAAATTGGGATTCCGATTTGAAAACCCAAACCAATTGCCCTCAAATTCGTAGAGAAAATGGATGATTTTAAAGATCTTCCAAAAGCGACGTAATGTTTCTAAAAAACATTCGTTTACTTCTGCTGTAAAGCCTAATTTTATCGGTTCAGTTTTTGTAGTTATTAGTCAAAATTGAAATACCCGCTTATTCATGAAAAAGCTGCTCAAAATTACCGGAGCTACCCTATTCATTTTACTCCTCTTATTGATCCTCTTGCCTTTTATCTTCAAAGGGAAGATTGCGGAGATTATCCAAGAACAAATTGATGAAAATGTAGACGCCAAGGTGGAATTGGCGGATCTGGACCTTTCCTTGATCAGTACGTTTCCGGATTTTAAGTTGGAGCTAAACGGCATTAAAGTGTCCGGCAAAGGTGAGTTTGATGGAATCACTTTGGTGGAAATCGGACAAATTGAAACTCGCCTGGATTTTATGAAGGTGATCAGCGGAGATCAGATAGAAGTGAAGTCTTTCGGTATTTCGGATGCTTACTTCCATGTGAAGGTGAATGAAGATACTCTGGCCAACTATGATATTGCCAAGCCTTCGTCTGCTCCTACCGAAGCACAGGAGGAAGAAGAAGTGGAAGAAGAGGAATCATCGGAAGGGGGAGAGCCTTTTGCTCTTTCTGTTCAGAGTTACTATTTGCGCAATATAAATGTGATTTACGATGATAAACCTGGCGATGTTTACGCGGAAATAGTAAACTTGACCCATGAGGGAAGTGCTGCCATCAATGGAGACTTGATTTCTTTGGCAACCACAACTACCATTAAGGAACTTACGGCTAAGGCTGGTGGAGTGCGCTACTTAAAGAAGGCGAATCTGGATATCAAATTCGATTCTGAAATCGACCAAGCCAATAACAAATACACGTTTCAGGAAAACCACTTTGGAATCAACGACTTGATGCTCCACTTTGATGGGTACGTAGCACTACCTGATTCTGAAACGGTGGAAATGGACCTGACCTTTAACACGGAAAAAACAAGCTTTAGAAGTCTTCTTTCCTTGGTCCCAGCAGTATACCTAACCGATTTTGAGCAGGTGGAAACTTCGGGTAACCTGGCCTTGGGTGGTTATGCAAAAGGAGCCATGAAAGGCGAGCAACTTCCTGCCTTCTTGGTTGACCTTAAGGTGACGGATGGCCGTTTTAAGTATCCTGATCTTCCCAAATCCGCCGAAAACATTGCTATAGATCTTCATGCCGCTAATCCAACCGGTGTAATGGATGATTTGGAAATTGACCTACGCCAGTTTTATGTGGACTTAGGTGGAAACCCGATCGATTTGAATGCTCGGGTGGTTACCCCGATAAGCGATGCCGATGTCAAGGGAAACTTGATGGCTCATGTGGATTTGGCTACTTTGAAGGATGTGATGCCTGCTGATTCAGGAATGTCGTACGAAGGAAAGATAGACGCCGACATCCATTTCGCTGGAAAGATGTCTACGCTCGAGGCTGAGGATTACGAAAACTTTGATGCCAAAGGTGCTTTGATCATGGAAGGGATTGTATACAACGACCCTACCCTTGGTTATCCCGTAAAAATCAATCACACGGATTTGGAGTTCACTCCCCAAAAGTTGACTCTGGAAACCTTCGATTGCCAATTGGGTAAGAGTGATATCCTGGCCAGCGGTTGGGTAGGTAATTACTTGCCTTATTACTTCAACGAGTCGCTTTTGAGTGGTGGACTTACGGTTAATTCGAATCTTTTGGATTTGGATGAATTGTCTGGACCGGAGGATGAGAACCAAGGCGATGGTGAGTCCCGAGAGCCTGCGGGAGAGGATGGTTCTGCTGAGAATGACGATGTAGCGGAGAGTATGGCTGCTGATACTTCTAATCAGGTAGAAGAAATTCCGGCCAACCTTGATTTTGAGTTGGTGTCAAACTTTAAGAAAGTACTTTATGACAACCTTGTGATGGAGGACATGAACGGAAAAATTACCCTACGCGATCAAAAGCTATCGATGGATAACCTGGATATGAAAATGTTGGGTGGCGAGTTGACCATGAATGGGTATTACGAGACCACGAATCCTACGCGTCCTACCGTTGATTTCTTCCTGGGCATACGTCGTTTTGATTTGCCCCAAACGTTCAACACCTTCAATACGGTGGAGAAGATGGCGCCAATTGCTGAGAATGCGACTGGAGCGATTAGTACTAAGATGAAATTGGTATGTGCATTGGATCAGAAAATGGAGCCTATCGATGAAACGATAACCGGTGGGGGAGATTTGCAAACCCATGGTGTTCGTATCAAAGATTCGGATGTATTGACCAAGGCGGCAGATTTGTTGAAGAATGAGGACCTAAAGGACTTGGTCTTGGAAGACGTAAACATCAGCTACGAGTTTCGCGATGGTCGTGTCTTTGTAGAGCCCTTCGATGTGAAATTGGGTGACCTGCAAGCCAATGTGAGCGGATCCAATGGGTTTGATCAGACCTTGGATTATGTCGTGAAAACCGAAATCCCTACTTCTTCTTTGGGAGCTGGAGCCGGAGCTTTAAACAGTGCCTTGGCATCCATCAATCAAGGAACGGGATCGAATTTGAGTATGGGTGAGACCATCAAGGTAGATTTGGCCATCACCGGTACGGTAGACAAACCTAAAGTGTTGCCCAAGTTTGGTGATATGGAAGGAGCCGGAAGCGATAAGGTATCAGATCAGCTGAAACAACAGGCCAAAGAAGAGCTGAATAAGCTGAAAGAGGAAGCCAAGAAAGAAGCCGAAAAGCGAGCTCGTGAGGAAGCGGATAAGCTCAAAGAAGAGGCTGAGAAAAAGGCTCAGGAAGAAGCCGATAAACTGAAAAAGGAAGCTGAGAAAAAGGCTCAGGAAGAAGCAGACAAATTGAAGAAACAAGCCGAAGAAGAGGCGAAGAAAAAAGCAGGTAAGGAACTCAAGAAATTATTTGGGAAATAATTTTCTTCAGGTAATCGTTTTGATCTAATTTGCCCGACTTTTTGAGGTTGGAAGAGGATTATGGCTAAGAGGAATATCAAGTATTTGTGTTGGATTGGATTAGTAATTTGTACGCTATCCCTATCTGCTCAAGAAGACTGTGACCAGGATGTGAGTGATAAGGCCAAGAAACTTTTTGATAAGGCCAAGGACCGAAAACTCCCCGAACAAAAAAGAATGGCTTACCTCAGGGAAGCCCTGGAAATTGACGAAGATTACGCTGCTGCGAATATGCTTATGGGTAAGTTGGCCATGGGCCGTGCCAAGCAACGGGGTGGAGGCTATATGGCAGTGGCACCCTACTACGAAAAGGTGGTGGAGCTTTGCCCGGAATACAAAGCCAAAATCTACTACGAATTGGGGCAGATCTACTACTCCAATAAGAAGTACGACAAAGCGGTAACCTATTACGAAGGTTTTGTCAATTTTTCTTCTGAAGACGATAAGGCTTATTCCAGGGATCATGAAGAACTGGTTGAACTCTGTCAGGAAGATCTGAAGACGGCTCGTTTTTACAAAGAAGCATACGCCAATCCCGTTCCCTTTGACCCGAAGGTAGTACGAGATATTTCTACCAATGAGGCGGACGAGTATTTACCGCTGTTGTCACCCGACAACGAGTGGTTATTCTTTACGCGTAGATGGGAGGATCACACCAAGGATAAGAATCAGATTTACCAGAGCGAATCCATTAAGCAAATCGAACGTTTTACCCGTTCAGAATATGTGAGCGATGGGAAATACAACAAGGGAGAACCGATGCCGGCGCCCTTTAATACCGATGAAAACATCAATTACGGTGGAGTAAGTATCTCCTTGAACAACCGTCATATCTACATCACCATCTGTACGCCTTACTTTAGCAAGACTCAGCAGAAAATGGTGAAAAACTGCGACATCTACCAGTCGAACTACGTGTTGGGTATGAACCCGGAGACGCATAAAGAGGAGTGGTATTGGACGGAACCCGAAAACATGGGCCCCAATATCAATACACCTGACGGCTGGGAATCGCAACCTTCGATTAGTGCCGATGGCCGACACCTGTATTTTGCCTCCTGGCGGGAAGGAAGCCAGCAGATTGACATCTATCAATCGGAACGTAAGGCGGACGGAACTTGGGGTATGGCCACGAACCTTGGTGCTCCTATTAATACAGAAGGAAACGACAAATCGCCCTTCATTCACACGGATTCTAAAACACTTTATTTCTCTTCTCAAGGACACCTCGGATTTGGTGGATACGATATCTATTACGTCCGTCAAGGCGACGATGGTAAATGGGAACAGCCCAAAAATCTGGGACATCCGATCAACACCGATGAGGATGAACACGGCTTGGTGGTAAGCACGGATGGTAAGAAGGTATACTTCGCCTCCGATCATTTAGAAAACAAACGAACTCGTCTGAATGTACTCTCCTTTGAGCTGTATAAAGAAGCCCAGCCCGATCAGGTGGTTTTGGTAAAGGGAAAGGTGGATCAAAAGTCATCGGATTCTCACCCTACGAAGATCCAGTTAAAGAACATGACCAGCCGTGATGTCAACGAATTCGAATTGGATTCTAATGATGGGTCCTTTGCAGCTGTAATGACGGTGAAGCCAGGCGACAAGGTGATCATGAAGGTGGAAGGAGAAAATGTAGCCTACAACTCCAGAATTATTGAAACTCCGGAAGAGCAGGAAGAGGAGCTCGTTAAAGAACCAGGGGAACCTGTGGTTCAAAAAATGGATGTACCGGTTGACAAGAACAAGAAAGGAGGAACCTATCCTCTAAAAGACCTTCATTACGAAACCAACTCCTCCGATATTTCAGAACGATCCATGGTCATTTTGGATGATTTTGCGGAATACCTCATAGAAAACAAGCAGGTAAAAATTGCCATCCATGGTCACACTGACAACGTGGGTGCATCCTCCGATAATCTCGCTCTATCCGCAGACCGTGCCTTTTCGGTAAAAGAATACCTGGAGGAAAAAGGAGTAACTCCCCAACGCCTCACTTTTAAGGGCTTTGGAGATACCAAACCCGTGGCTTCGAATCAAACCGAGCAAGGACGCTCTAAGAACAGAAGAACGGAGTTTGTGATCCTTGCTTTTTAGCGTGAGACAAGTCACTGTAGGAACTCCTTAGAAAAATTACCTTTGTAATCCTAAAAATGAAAACAATGAGAATTACCGGTTTATTGCTTTTGGTAGTGCTGTTCTGGAACTGCAGCGGAAACCAACAAGCCGAACAAGAAGCTACAACTACCCCTGAAACACAAACTGAAACGGCCACTGCTGAGCCTACTCCAGCTTCCTTTGGAGAAGAGATTGTAATCGATCAAGTGACTGCTGGTGGTGATCTAATGAGCCAATTGGCTGAAATGGATACCGTGGAAGACGTTTTGATTTCAGGAAAGATCAACTCTTGCTGCCAAAAGAAAGGCTGCTGGATGAAAGTAGATCTGGGTGATGACCAAGAGATCTTCGTTAAGTTCAAGGATTACGGATTTTTCGTTCCATTGGATAGCGAAGGAAGCACTGCCTTGATGCAAGGTCGCGCATACAAAAAGACAGTTCCTGTTGAGGAATTGCGTCACTACGCTGAGGATGCAGGAAAAAGCGAAGAAGAAATTGCCGCTATTACTGAGCCAGAAGTAAGCTACTTGTTTATGGCTAATGGCGTATTGCTTTCTGACTACACACCAAGCAAATCAGAAACCGAATCTTCGGAAGGCGAAGAAACCGAAATGGGTTCTGAAGAAACTGAAATGGAAGGTAACACCGAAACGACTACGGCGGAATAAGATTCCAAAGTTTACAGCATAAAAAAAGCCCTGTTTGCATTTGCATCCAGGGCTTTTTTATTTGGGTTATGTGAAGCGATCTATTTGCGCTCCAATACGTTTTGTGCGGCTTGAATTACGTCTTTGGTATCACATCCGTACTTCACCATCAATTCTTCTGGTTTTCCGCTTTCTCCAAAGCTATCGTTCACACCAACCATTTCTAATGGAACAGGATTTTTACGAGATAGAAGCTGAGCAACAGCATCTCCCAATCCACCATTTAGTTGATGCTCTTCGGCAGTCACTACACAGCGGGTTTTTCTAACCGATTCCAAAATGGCAGCCTCGTCCAATGGTTTAATCGTGTGAATGTTGATGATTTCAGCATCTACACCATTCTGAGCTAAGTACTCACCAGCTTCCAATGCTTTCCATACCAAATGGCCAGTAGCGATGATGGTAACATCTCTACCCGGATTAAGCATCACCGCTTTTCCAATTTCAAATTTTTGATCTTCCGGAGTAAAGTTTGGCACCTTTGGGCGACCAAATCGCAAGTATACCGGGCCTTCCATTTCAGCAATAGCTTCAGTGGCAGCCTTCGTTTGGTTAAAGTCACATGGATTGATTACCGTCATGCCCGGAAGCATACGCATCAAACCAATGTCTTCCAAAATTTGGTGGGTAGCCCCATCTTCTCCCAAAGTAAGTCCGGCGTGTGAAGCGCAGATTTTTACATTCTTTCCGGAGTAAGCAATACTTTGACGAATCTGATCATAAACCCGTCCGGTAGAGAAGTTAGCAAAGGTTCCGGTAAATGGAATTTTGCCACCTACGGTAAGGCCCGCAGCGATCCCCATCATGTTGGCCTCAGCAATACCCACTTCGTAAAAACGATCGGGGTGATCTGCAGCAAAGGCGTCCATTTTTAGAGATCCGGTAAGGTCAGCACACAAGGCTACCACATTAGGATTGGATTTGCCCAGGGCAGAAAGTCCGGCTCCGAATCCGGATCGGGTGTCTTTGTTTCCAGTATTAACGTATTTGATCATGGTCAAAGATTAAGGGATGTAGAACTTCCGATTTTGATAGTAAATTTTTTCTCTTTAGTAAACCAGGTACTTCTGGCTTCTGATGGTCGGTATAGCACGACGTAATCACCGGGTTGGAGGTAAAAACTTTGTCGGGTTTGATCGGAATCGAGGTTTTTTACCCAAACCATTTCGCCGTCTTTGTCTTGGTAAATGGCCCCGTAAATTCTGGAATTTAGGGTAAGGGAAAATAGTCCTGGATTAGGTATGTCAAGAGTGGTGGTGTGGCTCTGGCTTATGGCAATGTCGTTGAGGTAAATTCTGGGAGTGGTTAAGAGTTCAATATCATAGAACCCGGTTAGGTATTTCACCTTGGTGTTCAAGTTCTGAACGTGCAAGGTTTTGTTTTCTCCATGCTTTCTGACAATGGCTTGAATCGGTGTCTTGTTAGAGAATCCTTTGGCTTTAATTTCCAGGAAACCTTGTGGCGCGTCAACGGCCAAAATATTATGCTTACCTGGCAACATAATTAAGCTATCCGCTCGAGCTGGAGGAATCGTATGGGCCACCAAATCATAGGTAAAAGAAGGCTCAATATCCAATGTGTCCGGTACACCTTTAGCGTTCATCGTATGAACGAAATTGTAAAGGATGTTCCCGGTAAAATGATCGTATAGCGTAACACCAACTTCAGTTTCTGAAGCGTGCCCTCCTGCATCAATCAGGTTTACCTGGGCCGTGGTTTTATTTAAGGCTTGAGAAATAACCACACCCAATACATTTTGGAAGGAAGCCTCATCGGTCGCGTTGTAGAAGGTTCCCATACACTCAAAGGACTTGGTAAATCCCATGTCCATACCAATACCAATCACAAAAGGTTTTAGAATGATGCCCTGGCGCTGCAATTTCATGGAAATCGTACAGGGATCACCACCACATTCTTCTATACCATCGGTAATAAGGATAATGATGTTTCTGCAACTGGCACAAGGAGGAAAGTCTCCGGCAGCCTTTTCGAGGGTCATGGCAATGGGAGTAGTTCCCTTAGGCCGTATTTCTGAAAGTCGCTTTTTGATATTCTCACCGCTATTGGCCGAAAAAGGAACCTCCAGCTTGGTGTCGTTACAATCTTGTCCGTTGCGGTAATACTTCTGGTGTCCATACACCCGCAAAGCCATTTGCAGGTTAGGCGTCTTTTTTAGACTGTCAACAGCCTGAGCCAATAAGCGCTGAGCCACATTGTGTTTTTGACCGTTGTTCCAGGATCCGTTCATGGAATTGGACGCATCGTAAATAAACAGCAGCCGCGTAAGTGGCTCATCACCCGATTGGGCATGAGAAGAACTCAGGATAAAGAGTCCTATTATCAGTAAAAAATATGTCTTTGCTATTCGCACGTAGTTAATCAATAGTCACCAAGAGTTTCCTCCAACTGTTCCAAGGCACGTGCCAATTGTTCATCGTTGGGTGCAACTCCGTGCCATTTGTGGGTGCCCATCATGTAGTCAACCCCTTGTCCCATCTCGGTTTTCATTAAAATAACAACGGGTTTTCCTTCCGCTGAAATTTCACGAGCCTGAACCAAGGTATTGTAAATTTCTTCTACATTGTGTCCATCCATTTGAAGGGTGTGCCAGCCAAAGGATTTCCATTTCCCTTCCAGGTCACCAAGAGGCAGTACATCTTCTACATCTCCATCAATTTGACGACCGTTCCAGTCTACCACGGCAACCAGGTTGCCAACGCTTTTTCCACCGGCATACATGGCGGCTTCCCAAACTTGGCCTTCTTGCAATTCACCATCACCCATCAATACATAGGTGCAACGATCATCACCATTCAGCTTTTTCGCCAAGGTGGCTCCAATAGCAGCAGACAATCCTTGCCCTAAAGAACCAGAGGCAATCCGAATTCCGGGAAGACCTTCGTGCGTAGTCGGGTGACCTTGTAGGCGAGAATCAATCTTTCTGAATGAAGAAAGCTCCTCAACTGGAAAATAACCGCTTCGGGCCAAGGTGCTGTACCAAACCGGAGAAATGTGTCCATTCGACAAGAAAAACAAATCCTGCCCTTCACCATCCATATCCCACTCTTTGGGATCGTGCTTCAATATAGCGCTGTAGAGGGTAGCAAAAAAATCGGCGCAACCCAGAGAACCACCCGGGTGACCGGAGCTTTGAGCATGAACCATTCGCACAATGTCTCGACGGGTTTGAGATGCGAGTTTTTTGATGTTATCGAAGTCTGCCATTTGAGGGATGTTTGGCCGCGAAATTAGGGTATTTACCTCGTTCCTCAGACCATTTGTTAATAACAAAGGCGCTTTGCTGAAATTAACCTTTTTGATAAGCTGAAAATCAAGTGTTTTATCGCTACAACTTGAAAAGTTGAAAACGGGGGAGCTTGGTTGGTTTTATGGGGCTATTGGTTTGATTACGAGGTTGTTTTTGAAATTGAGTTTTAAATGGAACACGGCTCAACTTATAGCTAGCTGAATCAAAACTTCGGTTCCTCTATTTTGTTCACCTTTTCCCACCGAAACGCGATAAGACTTTCCGGTTTTTTTCGAAAGGAGTTCCAGGCGCTTTTTGGTAATCGACATACCAACAGAAGTGTGGTGTGTTTTTTTAGGCTTCGGCTCGTCGGAAATTCCTACCCCATTGTCATGAATTCGAATTTCCAATATTTGCTCGGGTATGATGGCAATGGATAGGGTTACTTTACCCGGTTTTCCGGTAGGAAGGATGCCGTGCCATATGGCATTTTCAACATAGGGTTGGATAATCATGGCGGGAATCGTGATGTCGAAAATGTCAAGATCCGGATCAATGTTCACTTGAAACTCCAGTTTATTATCAAATCTCATTTGCTCAATTTCAAGATAAAGTTTCAAGCGTTCTATTTCGTCTTCCAATTCGATGAAGCCGTTCTTTACTGAAAGCAAATTAAGCCGAATCAGTCGCGAAAAAAGGCCAAGGTAGCGACTCGATTGCTGAATGTCGTGGTTGTGGATGAAATGCCGAATAGCTGCCAGAGAGTTGTAGATAAAATGGGGATTCATCAGCGCTGCCAAGGCCTGTTGTTTGAGCTCTTCGGTTTGCAGTTTTTGGGAGAAAATGCGTTTTCTTCTCTGCAGGTATAGAAAGAAGGTAAGTACCAAAGCGAAAAAGGAAAGCAGCAGCAACATCAGTTGAAACCAAATTGTTTCGAGGAAGGTTTCCGGAATGTTGAACGAGAACTCAGCCGGATGTTCACTCCAATAACCATCTTCGTTTTGGGCCCAAACACGGAACGTATAGTTACCAGGAGAAAGGTTGATAAATCGAGCTTCTTCAGAAGAGGTGTAAACCGTGTCAGAATCTTCATCCTCATGACGAATAAGGTAGCGATATCGAATGTTGTTTCCGGCTCTAAATCCTACCCCATGATACTGGATGAGCAGGTTCCTGTCGCCCTTTTGAAGTTGCGGCGGACCATCCGATTTTTGGATTAATGAATCAGCCACTCTAACCTCACTTAGGTAAATTGGTGGAGGGCTATTATTGGGTTTAACCAGAGCGTCGTCAAAGTACACCAAGCCATGAGTGGTGGCCAACCATATCTTGCCATTGAATTCTATTATGTCCCATATTTCGTTGGAGGCAAGTCCGTTATGAATATTGAGGTTTTGTAGGTTTTCGATCTCAAGTTGATCGGTTAGCGTGAGTTTGCTCAGCCCTCGATTGGTCCCTATAAACAAGGTGTGATCCTGAATGAAGAGCGTTTTGATATAGTTGCTCAGCAATCCTTCTTTCTCCGTTATGGAGTTGACTTTTTTCGAGCGTTTGTTAAGCAATAAAAGGCCGCTGCCCTTGGTTCCAATGACCAGATATTCCGGTGTCAATTTCTCCAAGGCCATGATTCTGCTGCCCAGCAGAGAGGAATGTTGCTCCATAGGGATGAGCGAGTCATTTTTCCATAGATAAAGTCCATGCGTACTACCTACCCATACCTCATCGCCATCTTCATTAATGGCATTGGTTCTCCACTGAAAATTGAATAAGTCATTTTTGGAATCCATAAGGGTAGTTATAGCACCCGTTTTGGGATCGGACCGAAGCTTTAAGAAGCCCAGTCTAAAACCAACATAGATGTCACTTCCGTGGCTGCGGGAATAGATAATGGGATCTTTGGCAATGGTACTAGTTGAACGGAATTCTTGAATCTCTGAATTTTGGGTGGGTAGTAGTAGCCGTTCATTTTCCAAGACTTCAAAGGGGAAGAAGTCGATGGGTTCTGAATGTTTGGGGTAAACCCGTTCGGCTTGATGATGAGTATCAACTTTCCATATCTCTCCCTGGTCGGTTGAAAACCAAAGATGGTTCTGATGCTTTCTTAAAGCCGATACCTTTTTGTTGAGGGATGTTGAGTAATCCAGAAGCCTAAAATGGATGGAAGCTGTTTTATGAATTCCTTTGTGAAAGTCACTAAACCAGTAATTCCCTTCCAAATCTTGACTCATGGAAGTAAGGAAATGGCCCTTCATTAGGTGCTCGTAAGGTTCAGCAAAGTTTCCATGGCGAAACAGATAAACACCATTTGAACCGCCTAACCAGAAGTTCTGTTCGCGGTCTTCGTATACAAACGACACCGCATCGTTTTCGTCGATTATCTGCTGACCGTAACTTAGGATGGAATCTTTATTAAAACGGACGTAATTCCCGTGCTGATCAATGCCTACATATTCCTCCCTTTGCGCTGAATAATGAAAAGTATAGGAACGCAATTCCTCATTTGCGGGAAAAGTGAGTTGAATATAAGGACCCGTGCAGGAAACGGAGGGTTGAGCGACGTCGGAGTCTAAATTTTGGCTCTGGTAGGGTAGGGTGCCTGATGCCTGAATTCGAATCAGTGTGAATTGTTGCGGTCTGTCCTCATTCAATCTGTTTTTACAGGGATCGAATACCCGTACAAAGTTTCCGCCCTCTTTTTCTCGATACAGCGCATTTAAGTACCAGTCAAAAATCCATTTTCTATTTTCAGTATCGCAGCAAAAGAATTCGCCTCTTCCTGGATTATAGCTGGTGTCTTTTGAATAAAGGAAGGGATGTATTTGCTGGTTTTCAATATAGCTGATGTCGTTTTCCAAGGAGGTAATCCAAATTCGATCGTTGGGCCCCTTTCTCAATTCCAACAAGGTATTTGATTTTCCCGGGAGGCCGTTTTGGATGGTATAGGTTTTAAACTCTTTTCCGTCGTACCGGGATAATCCGTATTCGGATGCGATCCAGACATAGCCATCGGCTCCGGTTACCACATAATGGGTTTCTGAAGAAGATAGTTCTGAGTTGGTCGAGTACAACGTCGAGATAAGGCGTTGAGCATTTCCCGATAGAAATCCCAATACCGCAAACAACACCAGCCCTATTTTCAGAGGTTTAATAGCTGTAGCCTTTCATTTTCTGAATCAAAAAGCTGACCCTTCTCCGAGAAACTGGCAAACGCTTTCCATTGCTCATTTTAAGCTCATTTCCGGCGTGCGAAAACTCCTTGATATGCTGGAGGTTAACGCAATAGGAACGATGAATGCGAATAAAATCGTCACCCAATACAGACTCAAAAGATCGAATGGTTTTGGCCAATACGATACTCGTTCCATCTTCCAGATGAAAGGTAGTGTAGTTGCTCGTTGCTGAAAGCAATACAATTTGCCGGATTTCAATCATGCTCAATTTGTTGAGATGAGGCAGGCAAATTTTTTCAGGAGCCTTTTTTTGAGCAACGGATTCTATCAAATGTTCCAATGCGTGCTGGTATTCGAATCGAATGTGTTTTCTCTGATCATAGAGTTCTTTGGTATGGCTCACGGTTTCCTTCAGTTCGTCGTGATCCACGGGTTTCATTAGATATCCTGTAGGGCCGGCTTTAATGGCTCTAAGGGCATATTCTTCATGGGCCGTGACGAATATGACAAACAAGTCCTTCAGGTTAATGGCATCCAGTAACTCGAAACCATTTTTTTGAGGCATCTGGATGTCCAGAAAAAGCACCTCAGGGCAATAGTCATCCCAAATTTCTACCGCTCGATCCACTGATTCAGCCACTTGAATTTCAGTAATTTCCGGGCAATTGTGTTTTAATAAAGAAGATAGATCGTTTCTGCAAAGCGTTTCGTCATCAACCAATAAGGCTCTCATAGATTCTGCTCGTAGTTAAGGTCTTAGTTCGTGAAATTAACCCATTTTTCGAAGTCCATGAAGTCTTCCGAAAGGATCCATCCTTTGGTGGGAAATTCTTAATCATGGATACTGTTTGAAGAGTAAACTTTCGAGTAAGGCTGTAGGAGGAATAACTCCTTTGGCGAATGGGGGTTGAGTTTAATGCCTCTGTTTTCTGAACCTGACAGATAATCAATGGACTTGCGGTTTCATTGGAAGTATTCGGACTTTTCGAAGGCCTATGAGCGGGTTGATGAATGGGGGTAAATGAAAAACAGGTTACAGGAGACTTTTTACCTGGGAGTAAATGCTCTCCTGCAACCTGATCCATAATGCCTTAGCAACTAATTAAAGGGTGTTATTTAACGATTTTGGTAAAGCTAAAGGTTCCGTCCGTATAGGTGAAACGAACGTAGTAGGTGCCATTTTCAAGGTCTCCGGTTTGCAGGTTTCCAGAGGGGTGACTATCTGAAACCACTACATGACCACCACTATTTAGTATTTCGACTTTGCTAATGTTTTCACTTTGCTCCCAACTGATGTGATCAAAGGTAGGGTTAGGGTGAACTGAAATTCCACGGAATGGATCATCGGGACAAGCTGGAACATAGAATTGAACCCGCTTATTCACACATACGCCGATCTTGTTGCCATCACTATCATATAGCGTGATGTCAAAGTTGGCCGATTGCCATCCCGGACTGCATACCGCCATATTAAAAGTCGGAACTGGACCAGTACCTGTAGAAACCGGAGAAGAGCAAGTGTGACAGTTGCCCAATGTACCTCCCGAGTTTACGGTGATGTTGGTAAATGCCGTAGAGAAGACCGGTGATCGATCCAATTGGGATTTACAGGGTTTGTGCAGGATTTCAAAGACATTATCCAGGTTTCCGTTGCAGCTATCAAAGCATACCGGGAAAAATTTAGGAACAACTTCAAATTCGAAACAACAATCGTAACATATAATCACGGTGTCGCAAACAATTTCGGCTTGATGTTCCTGGACAACTTCAAATCCTTTTTGGCCAAAAGAGGCTGTTGAGAATAGAAGGAAAAATAATAGAATGCTGATGGTACTTTTCATAGTTTGAGTTTTGTAGCAAGCTGAAATAGAGCCTGCTGAGGTTAAAAGATTGCGCTAATGCATTAAGGTGTTTATTCGTTGAATAGGATGATCGCCTGTTTTGATTGTCGATCATTCCCTTTCAGTCAGGGTTTCATCGATTCCCGGCAAACTTTGGAGTGGACAGCTTCATGGATGTAGGGGATTTGAAACAATCTCCATTTTAGATCCGGTGTCAGATCAATAGAAGTTGTTCTGGGCCCTAATGAGCTATCAATGGACGATTCAGTGGATGGGTAGAAGTCTACGGGAATGCTTGTTCATGTTCTCGCTGGGTGGGTGAATGAGCAAGAAAATAAAAATCGGGTACTGTTCTTCTTTGGGGCTCCTTCTCATAGTATAAGATTTACGTTTAGCTATTTTCCGTAGCAGTCGTCATAATCTGATAGGTCAAATATGATAGTAACCTGGAACCGAAAAAATACCCATCAAGAATGCGGTATTTTTAACTTTTAGTTTGGTAGTTCTGGTCGAGTAAGTGGGAAATTGGAAATGAGGGAATGCAATGCTCAATTCTCGGTTTTTTTTGAGCCACATTTATAGAGGGTAAAAACAACGAAGACCAATCCTACCTGAAAATTGGTCTTCGCAGAAATGAGTTAGGTGGTTTTCTGGCCATTCGCGAATGCGGGACAATCTAAGTCATCCACGTGCAAACATCCAAGACCGGGTTATTGAAGTTATTTCTTCTTTTTCTTAGGGAAATTGTCATCGATGTAGATGGCAGCTTCCTTTCCACATTTGGCAAAAGATTCATTAACCCGTTGATAGGTCGCATACCAATCCGAAGCATCAATCCAACCCGATCCCGAAGGAACTCCAGGACAGTTCGTTAAACGCATGCTGAAAAGCAGGTCTCCGGCTTCATTGTAGAACTCCACTCGGGCGGTTAGCAGTGCTTCACCCATGCGGCGTCCTTTTTTCCAACCCAATTCCAGTTTCTCAGGAATAACCCTTACTTCACCTTCCACTTGATCCATATAACTTTCAGTCGCAATCATAATTTGACGGCTACCGAGAAGGATCTTATTAAAGGATACGCTAAACTTCGTAGGGTAGGTTTTAGCCTTTTTGGCTTCGTATTGCTTTTCCCAGGATTCTGCTTTTTGCTCCGATTCTTTGGCTATTTCTTCCTCGATTTTGTACTTGTAATCCGATTCCGATCCTAAGGAAACTTTGCGCTCCGTTATCTGAAGATCAGCATAATCCACATTGAGTTCCCAGAACTTTATGGACATCATGTCTTCAATAGATCCAGACAAAACTTCAACGTCTTGAGCCTGCGATCCGAGGATGGTTAAAGAAAGTAGGAGAGTGAGAATTGTTTTCATGGTTCAATAGGGGTTAAAAAAAGCAGGCCGAAGCCTGCTTTCAAAATTCATGTTATGATTGCTAAGGCTTATTTGTAAGCACCTTTGGCTACCATTTTTCCAACAGCCAATCCAGTTTGACGGTAAGAAGCTGACAAACGATCGCTTGCTTTGTAACCAGCGCTACTGTATGCGCTTCCGCCACCTTGAACAGCCCCTTGAGCTTTGTCCACTTCCAATACCAACAGTACTTTGCCATCCGCATCTTTAAAGGTGATGGTAGTCGTAATCTTGGCAGGCTTAACACCACCAGTTGGCATACGCCATCCCATGTAAGACCAAGTTGTTAGTACTTCGATGGTTCCGTCACCCGTACCAGGCTCACAGGTTACACCAAATTTTTTCTGAAGGGACTTGTTCATCCCGGTACAATAGCTCTGTGGAAACAAGCTCTCTTTGCTTTCATTCCATTCCAGGTACCAAGCATCACCTGTACCAGCTTCCTTGTCGTTTTTCTCTTTTTTCTTTTCTTCAATCCATTCCGCTTCACTTCCGTGTTTGTCGGTTACCCATCCATCGTAGTTGAATACTACATTCCAGGATTTAATGGATTTGATGTCTTTCATCGAGCCTTCTTTAACGGCGATTTTCTGAGCGCTTACCGCACCTACGATAAGGGTTAAGGTAAAAAGTGCAATTAGTTTTTTCATCAATTATTGTTTTTGCGTGTGTTTATTGGGGGGTGCTAATTTAGTTTTTTTTCATGGGTTATAAAATGACGGAATCCCCCTAACAAAATGCGGGCCATTGAGAATTTTGAATTTTGATTCCCTTAGCTATTGGGTGAATTTTGAAGGACGATAATTTAAGATTTGAAATTGTCCCTTAACATTTAAGATTTACACCAGTTTATTCAGATAGCCTACTTAAATTTGCAGCCCAATAAAAATGACGATCGTATGGCTTTGAAATGTGGTATTGTAGGACTTCCAAATGTTGGAAAATCAACTTTGTTTAATTGTTTGTCCAGTGCGAAAGCACAATCGGCCAATTTCCCTTTCTGTACCATTGAGCCAAATGTAGGTGTCATCACCGTTCCTGATGAGCGGTTGACTAAGCTTTCTGAGCTGGTTAATCCTGAGAAAATTGTTCCTACTACCGTAGAAATCGTTGACATTGCCGGATTGGTTAAAGGAGCCAGCAAGGGAGAAGGATTGGGAAATCAATTCCTGGGAAATATTCGGGAATGTAACGCCATCATCCATGTGTTGCGTTGTTTTGAAGATGATAACATCGTTCACGTTGATGGTTCCGTAGATCCTATTCGCGACAAAGAAGTAATCGATCTGGAATTGCAACTTAAAGATCTCGAGACGGTAGACAAAGCCTTGGATAAAGCCCGTAAAATGGCTCGTACCGGTGACAAGGATGCCAAGAAAGTAGTGGAAGTTATCGAGGTGTATAAGTCTCATTTGGAATCCGGAAAGTCGGCTCGAAGTGTGCCTTTGGAAGATAAGCAGAAAGAACTGGCCGGCGATATGCAATTGCTTACCGATAAGCCCGTATTGTACGTATGCAATGTGGACGAAAGTTCTGCGGCCAATGGGAATGAATATACCCAACGTGTAGAAGAAATGGTGAAGGATGAGAATTGCCAGGTCCTTTATCTCTGCGCAGCCATTGAGTCCGATATTTCTGAATTGGACACTTACGACGAAAAGCAGATGTTTCTGGAAGAATTGGGCTTGGAAGAGCCAGGTGTAAATAAGCTGATTAAATCGGCTTACCAGTTACTCGACTTGGAAACCTACTTTACCGCTGGTGTCAAAGAAGTTCGTGCCTGGACTATCAATAGAGGCACAAAAGCTCCTCAAGCTGCCGCAGTAATCCATACCGATTTCGAAAAAGGATTTATCCGTGCCGAAGTGATCAAATACAACGATTTCGTTGAATTCGGTTCTGAATCGGGTTGTAGAGATGCCGGAAAGCTAAATGTGGAAGGAAAGGAATACGTTGTGGAAGATGGCGACGTGATGCATTTCCGTTTCAACGTGTAGGAGATTTTCAATCTTCAATCTGCGGTCATTAATCTTTAATCTGCAGTCATCAATCTTCAATTTTCAGTCATTACTCTTTACCTTAGAGTTTAGGTGGCTATTCGAATCTTATTCAAGGTGATTTTGAACCTCGATTTCCGTAGGTGAGGAATGGAATTCCTAAAAATTGAGAATTGAAAATTGAACGTTCATAATTCACTCCAATCGGTGTATAACACTGTGGAAAACAAAATGCCTTAATCCCTTATAGGCAGTGCTGTTTCTTCTAAATTTAGAGTTTCAACGACGGGTGCTTTTCGTACCTGGATTATTTTCTTTTATGGCTCAGGAAGTTCAATACAACGAAGACAACATACGATCCCTTGATTGGAAAGAACACATTCGAATGCGACCTGGAATGTACATCGGGAAAACCGGTGATGGTTCCGCTGCTGATGATGGGGTTTATATTCTGATCAAGGAGGTGTTGGACAACTCGATTGACGAGTTTGTCATGGGCAATGGAAAAAATATTGATGTTGCCATTAAAGACAATACCGTAAAGGTGCGGGATTATGGTCGTGGTATTCCGCTGGGTAAGGTGATCGATTGTGTGTCGAAGATCAATACCGGGGGTAAATACGACTCCAAGGCCTTTAAAAAGTCGGTGGGTTTGAATGGGGTCGGTACCAAAGCCGTAAATGCCCTATCAGACTATTTCAAGGTGGAATCCATTCGGGAGGGAAAAATCAAGAGTGCTGAATTTAACCGAGGTGAGTTGACAGAGGACCATAATATCCAAGACTCTTCCCTGCGCAGAGGTACTCGAATGACCTTCATTCCCGACAATTCCATTTTCAAAAACTACAAATTCAGACTGGAGTACGTTCGTAACCTGCTCTGGAACTATGCCTACCTCAACAGAGGCCTGAAGCTGCACATGAATGGAGAGGAGTTTTTCTCCGAAAACGGGCTTCTCGATTTATTGAATACAAAGCTTTCTGCAGATCCACTGTATCCTGTTATTCACCTGGTAGGCGAGGATATTGAAGTAGCTATTACTCACACCAATTCTTATGGTGAAGAATACTACACCTTCGTAAACGGGCAGTACACTACCCAGGGAGGTACCCACCAGGGGGCTTTCCGTGAAGCCTACGCCAAAGTGGTTCGCGAATTCTTTGGCAAGAATTACGAAGCGGTGGACATTCGCTCGGGGCTGGTTGTGGCCGTGAGTGTAAAAGTAATTGAGCCTGTATTTGAATCGCAAACGAAAACGAAATTAGGAAGTACCGAAATTGAGCCAGGTGGAAAGTCTATGCGGGCTTTTGTTTCTGATTTCATGTCCAGGGAACTGGATAATTTCTTCCACAAGAACCCAGCTGTGGTTGAGCCCCTGCAACGCAAAATCCTGCAAAGTGAGCGTGAGCGTAAGGACATGGCGGGAATTCGCAAATTGGCCCGAAAGCGCGCCAAAGAGGTTTCTCTGCACAACAAGAAGCTTCGGGATTGCAAGGTTCACCTGAACGATAAAAAAGATGATCCTCTCAAGCTCGAAACTACCTTGTTCATTACGGAGGGAGATTCGGCATCCGGATCCATTACCAAAGCGAGAAATGTAAAAACACAGGCCGTATTTAGCCTCAAGGGTAAGCCTCTTAATTCTTTTGGCCTCACCAAAAAGATTGTTTACCAAAACGAAGAGTTTAATCTTTTGCAGGCCGCTCTCAACATTGAAGAGGGCTTAGAAGGACTTCGCTACAACAACGTAGTTATCGCAACGGATGCGGATGTAGATGGTATGCATATTCGCCTGTTGATGATCACTTTCTTCCTCCAGTTTTTCCCAGATCTGGTAAAGGCCGGGCACTTGTATGTTTTGGAAACACCTCTGTTTCGGGTTAGAAACAAGCAGAAGACAATCTATTGCTATTCCGACGAGGAAAAAGAATTGGCCATTGCCGAGTTAAAAGGAAAACCCGAGATTACCCGATTTAAAGGTTTGGGAGAGATTTCGCCAGACGAGTTCAAAGGGTTTATTGGATCTGATGTAAGACTGGATCCTGTGATCATTGGTAACGATACCGGTATCCACCCCTTGTTAACTTTCTACATGGGCAAGAATACGCCCGACCGTCAGAAATTTATCATCGAAAACCTCAAAGTAGAAAAGGACCTGGTGGATGAAAAGTAAATGGGGGCTAATAGTGTTGATGCTCGCCTTGGTTTTGGGGAGTTGCAAAAACACCGAAGTGGCTCCAGAATCTAATCAGACGGCTACTTCTCAGGAAAAGGAGACTTCAACACCCAAGGAAATAGCACTTCCGAATGGGAGCTGGCAACTTGTGGCCGTTATGGATGCAGGAGAGTTGATGGATATTCCTTACTCCGAATGGAAAGTGAAATTGAATTTTCCTCCTGAAGGCCAAGGCAACGTTGGTATCAAATCACCTTGCAATTCGGGTGGTTGTGGCTACACAGCCAAATCGGGTAGTATTCAATTCAACACCAATTGTTTCTTCACGGAAATGTATTGTGAAGAAGAACAGCGAAATATCTGGCAGAATAAATTAGTCGCCTACCTCCATAAAATAACCTCCTATGAGTTTGCTGAGGATGGCAATTACCTCTACTTAAATGGTTTACAAACCCAATTAAAATTTGTTGCTGAAGAATGATCCGACCACTCATTGCTTTTATTCTATTCGTTTCTCTGTGTGCACCAACCCTGGCACAGCGTAAAATTTGGTTCGACCGAAATTGGGACCGTCTTCCTACATCTAAGGATGCGATGTACTATCGCCTTTGGGAAGGAGAAGAAGGGAATTACCTGATAAAAGATTACTACCGTTCCGGAGAACTTCAAATGGAGGGACGATCCAAAACCATTGAGCCTACGCACTTATTTGGTGAGGTAGTTTTCTACTTCAAAAACGGACAGATTGATGAGATAGGGGTATATGAAGAAGACAACCGAATTGGAGAGTGGATTTATTACTACGATCACGGTGGTGAATATGCCAAAGGAGAATTTTTGGAAGGTAACAAGACTGGCGTTTGGGAATACTACAACGATTCTGGAGCGGTAGAAAGTAAGGGTGAGTTTTTAGAGGGCAAGTCCCAGGGTATTTGGACCTACTTTTATGACAATGGCCAGATCGAATCCTCGGGGCTTTTGAAAAGGGTGAGCTTATCGGAGATTGGAAAACCTACTACGAAAGTGGTGCTCTTAAATCAGAATACAGTTGCGAAAAAGATGCCTATCATGGACCTTTTACCGGTTATTTTGAAGATGGGACCAAACGCCTTCTTGCTCAGTTTGAAGAGTCCAACCGAAATGGTGAGTGGGTGCTGCACTTTGAAAATGGGAAAGTGAAGTTATCGGGAGCCTATGATGAAGGTGACCGGACCGGAATCTGGACTCAAAACTATTCGGATGGGCAAACTGCATTTACCTTGAATTACAAAAAGGGTGCAGCAGATGGATTGCAGATTTGGTACCACCCGAATGGCCAAAAGGCAGCTGAGGTGCAATACAAGAAAGGCGAGCAAAAGGATTACAGCCTCTGGGACGAAACTGGGCAATCGCTGAATAAGGAATTACTCGAAAAGCCAAAATTGAAATCGGCGGACGAATTGTGGGAATGGGTATCCCAAAACACAGAAGAAGGATTTACTGCCGTGGATGATTATTCTGGTTATTCCATTCATATTTCACCTCAAGGAAAGGTAGATAGCGTTGTGATTCTGGATAGCAGTGATGTAAAAACCGATCAAGCGATTAAGAACGCTTTGCTCGAAACTGAATGGGAGCCGGGCTTTAGTTTTGGAATGAACGCGCCGTCAGTGGTGAAGGTTAAGTTTTACATCCGCTCCGCTCGGGTAGTTTCCGAATTGCAAGTCATGTATTCCATAAGCCATGATACCTACGGTACATTCAAACTCTATCCCGATTTGAAGAATGGGAAATCTCAACCCAAGTTGTATACGATTGTGGAAGAGATGCCTTATTTTCCTGGGGGAAATCAAGCTATGTTTGAGTGGTTGGGCAGCAATACCCGCTACCCTGAAAAGGCCCGCAAAAATGGCGATCAGGGAACCGTTTATGTCACCTTTGTAGTGGACCAGGATGGAATGGTGGTGGATGCCCGAATCCTGAAAGGGGTGAGCAAAGCATTGGATAAGGAAGCTCTAAGAGTGGTTAACAATATGCCTGCCTGGACTCCAGGTAGACAAAGGGGAAAGGCAGTAAAGGTACAATTCAACCTTCCCATTCGATTTTATTTAAGAGAAAAAAACTGACCGGGTAGATAATAGAACTATGGCAGATATAGTGGACGAAAACGGCGAAGAAAGAGACGAAGAATTCGAATCTTCTGGTGACATGAGCCTCGAGGAAGGCAACGTGATTCATGTATCAGGAATGTATGAGGATTGGTTTCTGGATTATGCATCCTATGTAATTCTGGAACGTGCCGTGCCTCACGTAAATGACGGTCTTAAGCCCGTACAACGGCGACTCTTACACTCATTGAAGGAGTTGGATGATGGCCGTTTCAACAAGGTGGCCAACGTGGTGGGGAATACCATGAAATATCACCCGCACGGAGATGCTTCCATTGCAGATGCATTGGTATCGCTTGGCCAAAAGGATTTGCTTATCGATACCCAGGGTAACTGGGGAAACATACTTACTGGAGACCGGGCAGCTGCTCCTCGATACATTGAAGCCCGACTGTCCAAATTTGCCAACGATGTAGTTTTTAATCCAAAAACCACCGAATGGCAGCTTTCTTATGATGGTAGAAACAAAGAACCAGTTACGCTGCCTGTTAAGTTTCCATTGCTTCTGGCTCAGGGGGTAGAAGGTATTGCTGTAGGTCTTTCGTGTAAAATTCTTCCACATAACTTCATTGAACTGATCGACGCATCCATCAAGGTGCTGCAAGGAAAGAGCCCTAAAATCTATCCTGACTTCCCTAGTGGAGGTATGGCCGATTTTGCCAATTACAACCAAGGTGAACGAGGTGGGAAAGTACGGGTTCGTGCCCGGATCAACGCCTTGGATAAAAAGACCTTGGTGATCAATGAATTGCCCTACGCCACCACGACCACCTCACTGATCGATTCGATTTTGAAGGCCAATGATAAAGGCAAGATCAAAATCAAGAAGATTGAGGATAACACGGCTGAATTTGTGGAGATTTTGATTCACCTGGCTCCAGGTGTTTCTCCTGATAAAACAATTGATGCGTTATACGCTTTTACGGATTGTGAAAGTTCCATTTCGCCCAATGCTGTTATCATTGAGAATGATAAACCACGATTTGTTTCGGTTACCGAGATTCTAAAAGTCAATACGGAATACACCAAGGATCTATTACAATTAGAACTTGAAATTCGGAAAGGCGAACTTCAGGAACAATGGCACTTTGCCAGCCTTGAGCGTATTTTCATCGAGCAAAAGATCTACATCAAATTCGACGGACTGACTTATGATGAGGCCATTGTGGTAACCCACAAAGAATTGAAACCGCATATAAAGCACCTTAAGCGGGAAGTAACCGATGAGGATGTGAAGAGGTTGTTGGAAATCCGGATGCGTCGTATCACTAAACACGATAGCGATAAGGCCGATGAGATTATCCTCAACCTGGAAGAGCAGCTAAAAGAAGTTCAACATCACCTGGATCACTTGGTGGAGTTTGCGATTAACTACTTCAAAGAGCTCAAAAGAAAACACAGCGAAGGCCGCGAAAGAAAAACCGAGATTAAGAGTTTCGAAACCATTGAGCGTGCCAAGGTAGCCGTAGCCAACGTGAAGCTTTACGTGAACCTAAAAGAAGGATTTGCCGGAACTGCTTTAAAACGGACCGAATCTGAATACGTATGCGATTGTTCGGACATTGACGACATCATCGTTATTCGAAAAGATGGCAAAATGATGGTTTCCCGAATTGCAGACAAGGCCTTCTTTGGAAAGGACATTCTACATATTCAGGTTTGGAAAAAAGGGGATCAGCGTACCACGTATAACTTGATCTATTTTGATGGTAAATCGAAGTATTCTTACGTGAAGCGCTTCAATGTTACCTCCATTACCCGGGATAAAGAATACGATTTGGCGGGCGGTGATAAAGCGTCCAAAATTCTTTACCTGACGGCCAATCCGAATGGAGAGGCAGAATCGATTAAGGTATTGCTGAAGCCTCGTCCCAATGTTAAAAAATTGCGCTTCGATTTTGATTTTGCAGAACTGGCTATCAAGGGTAGGGGAGCTAAAGGAAATATTCTGACCAAGCACCTCGTGCACAAAATTGAGCTTAAGGAAGCTGGGATTTCAACCCTAAGTGCCCGCAAAATTTGGTGGGACGATACCGTTTCTCGCTTGAATTCTGACGGTAGAGGAAAGCTCTTGGGCGAATTTAAGCCGGAAGACAAGATTCTGTCTGTTATGGATTCGGGGCATTATAAGTTATCTCCGCAGTCTTTGTCCACCCACTTTGATGATGACATGATGCTCATCGAGAAGTATGAGCCCAATCGGGTTTACTCACTCATCTATTACGATGGTGAAAAGGAACAGTATTATGTCAAGCGATTTAACCTGGAGGATACGGACAAAAAGACCTTGTTGATTTCTGAACATGAGGACTCTCGAATGGAGTATTTCTCTTCTAAACTGGGAGCTAAGGTCAAGGTAGAGTTTGACAAACGAAGCAGTACCAAAGAAGACGAAGAAGTGGTGTTGCATGAGTTTATCAGCGTTAAAGGCCAGAAAGCTCAAGGTAACCGTTTGACTACCCAAAAGGTAAAGGCGATTGTAGGTTTAGATCCAATAGAAATGGAAGAAGACCTGGGAGAGCAGCCAGCTGATGAAGAGGTACCTGATAATCCAGAGAATCCGGAAGTGCAAGACAATGCGGCTAAACCTGAATCAGAAGAGGAAAAAGCCCCTTCTTTAAAAAACTCAGTGGCGGAAGTAACTCCGGTTAAACCTAAAGCTCCTGCTAAACCTAAGGTGGTGAAGGAGACTCCAAAGGCAGTACCTAAACCTGCAGCGCCAAAGGCAGAAGCGCCGAAAGTAGCACCTCCGAAAGAAGAGCCTAAGGCGGCAGAACCCAAAAAAGTGGCGCCCAAGAAGGAAGTACCTAAGAAGGCAGTTCCGAAGCCCGAAGCTCCAAAAAAAGAAGCCCCTAAGGTGAAGGCAACACCGAAGCCTACACCGAAAGAGGAAGAGCCACCGGTGGTGGAAGCCAAGGAGCCTGAGTCTGCACCGGAATCGAAAGGTGATGATGACGATCAAGGAATTCCACCCGAAGGCCCTGTCCAAATTACCTTGGATTTCTGATCCTTTATGTGGGCTGGGTGTAGGTTTGATTGGAATGGATGTGCCGTGCCCAATGCTCGATCGGTTTCAAGAAACGTTATGCTTAGATCCTTTGTAGCTGTTCTAATTGGACTTGGTCTTTTCGGTTGTCAATCGAATAGTCCGAATTTGGATCCCTACGAACAGGTTATTCAGATGCCTGATTCACTATATAGGAACTGGTTATCTGCTCAATTGGATGCGGAAATGATTTGGGAAACGCCCAATCAGAAGCAAGCGTCAAAGGCTTATTTGGAAGATTTGGCCATATTACGCCGATCATTGGATGAGGCTCAGACAGGAATGTATCGATTTTGTACACCGGCTCAAATAGATTCCCTCTTTTTAAAGGCTCGAAAAGACCTCCAGGATTCAGCCAGTTACCTCGAATTTTTCAACGCAGTGGCGCCGGTCTTCGCTTTGATGGGAAACTCGCATTCAGGAGTTGGGCACAGCAAGGCTTACAAGGCCTTCCGAAAAGAACAATTGAAGTTTATCCCGCTCAAGTTTGTAGTGAGCAACGAGAGGTTGTATGTTCGATCCAACCTTTCTGCTGACACTTTGATTCAGCCCGGATTTGAGGTATTGGAGATTAATGGTCAATCCTTTTCCGAATTGGCGAATCAAATGAAGGAGTCCATCACGTCGGATGGTAAGAACCAATCGTTGAAGTGGCAGATCATTCAAGATTATTTTCCCCATGCTTATTCCAATTTTATTGGGCAGCCAGAGGTATTTGATATCCTATGTCAGAATTCTCAGGGGGAAAAGATGACTCTGAAATTACCTGCCATGCCTAAACCTTATCTGGATTCGGTAGCGAAACTTCAGCCCGGAATAGACCGTCCCTTTGTCTCATTCAATTACGACTGGATAGATTCATTGAACACATCCATACTAACGATTGGTTCATTCAACAAAAAG